>DATHPU010000026.1:0-243027 GCA_035483595.1 Solirubrobacteraceae bacterium | reverse complement strand
GCAGCTGCGCCACGAGTCCGTCGCCGATGGTGAGCAGGGTGTAGGTGCGTGCCGCGTTGGTGAGCGAGAGACCGTGGCCGAGCGTGCCGATGGCGAGCCCGCCGATCAGGTTGATGAAGAGCACCAGGATGCCGGCGACGGCGTCGCCGCGCACGAACTTGCTGGCGCCGTCCATCGAGCCGTAGAACTCGGCTTCCTGGGAGACTTCCAGGCGGCGCTTGCGGGCCGCTTCTTCGTTGATGAGGCCGGAGTTCAGGTCGGCGTCGATCGCCATCTGCTTGCCGGGCATCGCGTCGAGCGTGAAGCGCGCGCCGACCTCGGCGACGCGCCCGGCGCCGTTGGTGACGACCACGAACTGGATCACGACGAGGATCAGGAAGATGACGAGGCCGACGACGACGTTGCCGCCGACGACGAATTCGCCGAACGCCTTGACCACGCTGCCGGCGTCGCCGGAGGTGAGGATCAGGCGCGTCACCGACACGTTGATCGCCAGCCGGAACATGGTGGTCAGCAGCAGCAGGCTGGGGAACGCGGCGAAGTCGAGCGCCTTGCCGAGGTACATGGTCGTCGCGACGACCGTCAGCGCGCCGGCGATGTTGACGGTGATCATCAGGCTGAGCAGCGCCGAGGGCAGCGGTACGACGAGCATCGTCACGACCATCACCACGGAGACGGCGGCCAGCAGGTCGGTGTGTCGCAGCAGCCTGCGCAGGCCTGGGGCGTTCACGACGCGAGCCTCCTGGGCGACGGGGCGATCTGGCGGACGGGCGCCGCCGGGGTGCGCGGGCCGGGCGGCGTGGCGGTGCGCTGAGCGGGCGGCGTGGCGGTGCGCCGGCCGGCGAGCCGGTAGACGAACGCGAGCACGCGCGCGACCGCGGCGTACAGCTCCTGCGGGATGATCTGGCCGATCTCGACGGACGCGTGCAGCGCGCGCGCGAGCGGCGGGTCGGCGACGATCGGCACGTCGTGTTCCTCGGCCACGCGCCGGATCTGCGCTGCGATCAGGTCCTTGCCCTTGGCGACGACCTCGGGGGCGGTGCGCGTGCCGTCGTACTTGAGCGCGACGGCGTAGTGCGTGGGGTTGGTGACGACCACGTCGGCCTGCGGCACGGCGGCCATCATCCGCGCGCGGGCGGCCTGCATGGCGCGGCGGCGCAGCGCCATGCGCACCTCGGAGGAGACGCCGTACTGGCGCACCTCGTCCTTGACCTCCTGCTTGGTCATCTTCAGCTGCTTCTCGTGGCGGTGGCGCTTCCACGCGTAGTCGACGAACCCCACGAGCAGGTATGCGAAGGCGGCGTGCTCGGCGACGGCAAGCGCGCTCGAGCCCGACAGCCGCGCGAGCGCCGCCGGTGACATGCCGACGTCGGAGGCGAGCTTGGTGAGCCCCGGCAGCAGCGCGAGCGCGGCGACGGCGCCGACGACGCCGACCTTGACGACGGTCTTGAGCGCTTCGAACAGCGCGTTGGGACCGACGAGGTTCTTCAGGCCGGAGGCCGGGTTGAGACGGCGGAAGTCCGGTTTGAGCGCCTGCGCGCTGGGCCTGAAGCCGACCTGCGCGACGCCTGCGAGCGCAGCCGCGACGAAGCACGCGCCGGCGATCGGGGCGACGCCGAGCAGGATCGCGGATGTGGCGGAGTGCATCAGGCTGTTGAGGCCGGCGCCGGTGGTGGCGGCGTGCGACTGCGCGATCTCGCCGAACATGCTGCGAAACGCGGAGAAGCCGGCAGAGGCGACCTGCGGGCCGGTGATGCCGATCATGAACAGCCCCGTGATCACGACGATCGAGCCGCCGAGGTCGTGGCTGCGCGCCACCTGGCCTTTCTCGCGCGCGCGTTTGCGGTGCTTGGGTGTTGCCTTCTCGGTGCGGTCGTCGTTTGCCATCGCCTATGCCACGTGCATGACGCCGAGGGCGTCGCCGACGCTGATGGAGAGCTGGTTGGAGATCCAGTTGGCGGTGAACGGCAGCGAGGCGCCGACGACCAGCAGGGCGACGGCGACCTTGGTGGGGAAGCCGACCGCGAACACGTTCAGCTGCGGCACGACGCGCGAGACGATGCCGAAGGCGACGTCGGTGATCAGCAGCGCGACGAGCACCGGCGCGGCGACCTCCAGGGCGGCGGCGAACACGTTGCCGAACACCTGCTCGGCGCCGCCCAGCAGCGAGGACAGCCGCGGTCCGTTGGTGAGCGGCACGAGCTGGAACGTGCGCGCGAGCCCGCGCAGGGTCCACGCGTCGCCGCCGATGACGAGGAAGATGAGCGTGCCAACGAGCGAGTAGATGCGCGTCATGACGGCGCTTTCCTCGTGGTTCATGGGGTTGATGAGGCTGCCGTAGGAGAAGCCGGAGAGCACGTCGATGACCGAGCCGGCGGATTCGACGGCGCCCAGCAGCACGGCGAGCGTGAACGCGAGCCCGAAGCCCACGAGCAGGCCCTCGACGACGAGCCCGACGATCGCGAGCGGATCGGTGGGGATGTGCTGGCCGTGCAGCGCGATCGGCGCGAGCCCGACGGAGATGCCGACGGCGATCAGGCCGCGCACGCGCGGCGGAATCAGCTGCGAGGAGAACAGCGGCGCGATCACGAACAGCGGCGTCACGCGCGCGAGCACGAGGATGAAGCCGACGAGCTGGTTGCCGGCGAGCTCTGCGAGGATCTTGTTCACGAGCCCACCATCGTCGGGATCGAGGTGAACAGCGCGGTCGTGTAGGACACGAGCTGGCCGAGCATCCACGGCCCCAGCAGCACGATCACGACGGCGACGCCGGCGATCTTGGGAATCAGCGACAGGCTCTGCTCCTGGATCTGCGTGACGGCCTGGAAGACGCTGATCAGCAGGCCGATGACGAGCGCCACGAGCAGCAGCGGGCCGGCGATCTTGAGCGCGAGGCTCATCGCCTGGGAGGCGAGGTTGACTACCGTGTCCTGGTTCATCGCTGCATAGCCATGGCCATACGGCCGCTGTTTTTTGATTTATATGAAGACGGGATGGCGTGCATGCTCGACCGCGCTAGACGGGATGGAAACTCTGGACGAGGGCTTTGATGACGAGATCCCAGCCGTCGACGAGGACGAACAGCAGGATCTTGAACGGCAGCGAGATGAACGTGGGCGGCAGCATGATCATGCCCATGCTCATCAGCACGGAGGAGACGATCAGGTCGATGATCAGGAACGGCAGGAAGATCAGGAAGCCGATCTGAAACGCGGTCTTCAGCTCGGAGACGATGAACGCGGGGATCAGCACCTCGGTGGGCACTTCGGCGCGCTTGTGCGGCGTTTTGGCGTGCGCGAGGCTGACGAACAGCGAGATGTCCTCGACGCGTGTCTGGCGGAACATGAATTCGCGCAGCGGCTGCTCGGCGCGCACGATCGCGGTGGTGGTGCTGATGTGGTGCGCGTCCAGCGGTTCGATCGCGTCGCGCTTGATCGCGCCGACGGTGGGCGCCATCACGAAGATCGTCAGGAACAGCGCGATGCCGACGAGCACCTGGTTGGGCGGCGCGGTGTTGGTGCCGACGGCGGTGCGGATGAAGCCGAGCACGATCAGGATGCGGCTGAAGCCGGTGACGGTGAACAGGATCGCCGGCACGAGCGTGAGGCCGCCGACGAGCAGCAGGATCTGCACGGCGTTGCTCGAGTTGACGTTCAGTCCCGCGGCGAGCATCAGCGCCTGACCGTCATCTCGCGCAGGCGCCCGATCACGGCTGAGGACGGTGAGCCCATGCGCATCGGGTCGGGGCGGTGGCCGACGACGGGACTGTGCCGGGCCTGGTCGTCGTCGGGCTCGCCGAGCAGGCCGGCGTCGCGCGCCTGTTCCTCGGTGTAGCGGTGGATCGGCGCGACGCCGTGCTCGGTGCTGCCGAGCAGCACGTAGTCGCTGCCGGCGCGCACGAGGTGCACAGAGCGCCCGGAGCCGAGCGTGAGCGCGGCGACGCTGGAGAGGCCGGCGCTGGATTGGTTTGAGTCCCGCCCACCCTCCTTGCCGGCCTTGACCTGCTTGAGGATCCACGAGAGCCCCCAGATGACGGCGATGACGATCGCGAGGCCGACGATCGTGCGCACGATGCTGGCGCCGCCGCTGCTGGTCGTGGCGGCGTGCGGCGAGGCGGCGGAGCCGCCGAGGTTCAGGGGCGTGTTTTCGCCGCCCGTCTTGGAAGAGGGCGTGAACGCAGACGCGGGGCTCGCGTAGGCGAGCACGCAGGCGCCAAGCGCCGCGGTCGCCGTCGCGACCGCACGGGAAAGCAATATGAACTTGGTCATCGAGGGACGACTCCGAGGAAGAGTCGCCCTCGTTATCGGCCCTGATACGGCGGACTTGAGGTTCTACTTACGCCGCGCGCGGCACCGTACGGATGATCCGCGCAGCACCGTAGGGATGGTCCGTGCGGCGGAGTACGGACCGCGGCTACTGGATCAGCTCGGCGAGCTGCACGCCCCAGGCGCCCTCGCCGGTGACGACGAGCGAGCCGCTGGCGAAACACAGGCCGTTGGCGAACAGCTCGACGGGCGCCTCGGCGCGCTGGTCGAGCTCGACGACGACGCCCTGCGCGAGTTCGAGCGACTCGCCGAGGGGAAGGTGGGTCCTGCCGAGCTCGGCCCACACGCGCACGAAGATGCTGCGCAGGATCGCGCGATCCTCGGGACGCTCGCGCGTCTCGTGCAGGTGGGCGCGCGCGCGCTCAAGCTCGGCGCGGCCGAGCTTGGCGTAGGTGTCGGCGCGCACGGGCGGCTCGCCGGTGGCGGTGAGCTTGACGGCGCGCCTGGCGCCGCTGCGCCCGGGGCGCCCGCGGCCGAGCGAGACGCCCTCGGCGAACAGCAGCACGCCGTCCTCGGCGCGATCTTCGAGCTCGACGAGCGCGCCTGGGGTCAGTTCGAGCATCCGCTCGATCGGCATCTGCACGGAGCCGACCTCGGCGCGCAGCAGCACCTGCGCGCCGGCGACGCCGCGGTGCAGCGCGTCGGCGCCCCGGGGGTCGGCGCCGAGCGACTCGGCGCCGTTGCCGCGGATGCGCTCCATGATCGGCTCGATCGCGCCCCACGGGATCAGCAGCGCCATGCGCGAGCCGAGCCCGTCGATCTTGACGTCGAAGGTGAGCGACAGCGTGGGTTCGCCGATCGGCGTGAGCACGCCGGCGTCGCCCTCGGTGTCGACGTCGCCGCGCGACAGCGGCGGCCCGCCGAGCTCGTCCCACGCGACGGACAGCTGGCGCACGATGCCGTCGAGCACGCCGCGCGTGAGCACCCAGTCGATTTCCGTGAGGTGCCGCTCGGCGGGAGCGTGGGAGGCCTCGCCTCCGAGCAGGCATTCCAGCGCCTGCAGCACGAGCGGGCGCTCGATGCTCATCAGCATGTGCCGCTCGATCGTGTCGGCGTGCACCGCCACGGCGATCGAGTCGGCGGGCAGCTGCGCCTTGGCGGCGGCCCACGTGTGCTGGCTGACGTCGCCGACGGACAGGTAGACCTCGGAGTTGAGCTCGCTGCCCAGCCACGAGGCGAGCGCCTCCGAGAAGGTCTCGAGCGAGCGCAGGATGCGGCGCCTGAGCTCGGTGGTGAACTTGGTGGGCTGCGAGAAGTCGAGCGCGCGAATCTGCTCGACAGCGGCCTCGAGCGCCGGCTCGTCGACCTCGGCCGCTACGTCGTCCTGCTTGTCATCCTGGCTGACGCTCATCGCGCGGCTCGGCCTCCCTCTCCGAGGACGTTGCTGCGTCGGGCTGACCGTCGAGGATCTCGGTGATGCGCAGACCGTACTGCTCGTCGATGACGACGACCTCGCCGCGCGCGATGGCGCTGCCGTTGACGAGCAGATCGGCGGTTTCGCCGGCGAGGCGCTCGAGCGTGACGACCGAGCCGACGCGCAGGTCAAGGGTCTCGCCGACGGTCATGTGCGTGCGCCCGATCTCGACGCTGAGCTCCATGGGAATCTCGGCCAGGCGGCTGAGATCGACCTGAGAGTCGCCGGCGCCGTTGATCGGCGCGCCCTGGTCGAACTGCTCGTACTCGATCGTCTCGGTCACGGTGGCTCCTATTGCACGGTCAGGTCGGGAAACAGCACGGCTTCGACCTTGTCGTCGGTCTGTTGCGCGATGGCCTGCAGGATCTTGTGCTTGATGACGGCGCGTCTCTGACCGGAGATGAGCGTTTCGCCGTTCTGGTTGGTGATCGCGTTGGTCACGATTTCGCGCACGAGCGGTTCCTCGGGCAGCGTGCCGGCGGCGTTTTCGCCGCTGGCGGCGGCGGCGGTGGCGGAGGCGCCGTCGCTCTGCCCGGGCGCTAGCTCGAGCCCGACGGTGATCTTGGCGAAGCGGCCATCGGTGAGGTTGAGCAGGAACGGCGCGGGCATCACGTAGATGGTTCCCTTGATCTTGTCCTTGTTGACGGGCTTGGGCCGGGTCATCTTGTAGCCGACCCCCAGTATGAGAATCGGCAGGGCCACCGCAAGCATTAGCTTCTTGTTCTTGAGCATGATCCGGTTCGTCCTTGACTAAAGGTTGCCTTCGCCTTCACCTTCGGCAGAAGCGAGCCGTCGCATTACTATCTCCACGCGCCGGTTGCGCGCGCGCCCGGCGGCGGTGGCGTTGCTGGCCACCGGACGCTGGTCGGCGTTGCCGGAGGCGGTCAGCCGGCTGGCGCCGACTTCGTGTTCGATCAGGAAGCGCACGACGGTGCTGGCGCGAGCCGTGGAGAGCTCCCAGTTGCTGGGGTACAGGGCCGAGTGAATGGGGATGTCGTCGGTGTTGCCTTCGACCGAGATCGGGTGCGTCTGATCGACGTTCAACAGCCTGGAGATCTCGCCCAGCAGCCCGTCCGCCTTGGGGTTGAGCTCCGCCTGCCCGGAGGCGAACAGGAGGTCGTCGGTCAGCACGCGGATCACCAGGCCGCGCGCTTCGATCGTCGCCTTGACGCTCTTGGCGAAGCCGTGCGAGGAGGCGTACGCTTCGAGCTCGCGTTTGATGCGTTCGAACTCGGCGGCCTGCTTCTGCGCGGCCTGCTGGGCGGCGGCCGCGGCGGCGCTGGAGTGCGAGCTGCCGCTCTGCGTGCTGCTGGCGCCCTGCGTGGCGACCGGCTCGATCGCCTGCAGTTCGACGCTCGAGGGCGTCTGCGCCGAGTTGTTGGTGGCTCCCTCCTTGGCGATCGCTTTGCCGCCGGGGAGGATCTGGCCGGAGAAGGCGGCCTTGAGCGACTTCTGCAGCGTTTCGTACTTGGAGATGTTGACCGAGGAGATCGAGAACAGCACCATGAACAGCGCCATCAGCAGCGTGATCATGTCCGCGTAGGTGAGCAGCCAGCGCTCGTTGCCGCCCTCCTCTGCGTGCCCGCCCTTTCGGCGCCTGCGACCGCCTGCGCCGGCCATGATCAGGCTGCCTTGGCGACGTCGAGCCTCGCCACGTTGTCCTCGTCGTCGGAGGGCCGTTCGATCGGCGGCAGGTAGGACATCAGCTTTTCGGAGACCAGCCTGGGGTTGTCGCCGGCCTGGATCGAGAGGATGCCCTCGAGCGTCATCATGCGCAGCTCCATCTCTTCGGCGGAGATCGCCTTCAGGCGGTTGGCGATCGGCAGGAAGATGACGTTGGCGGAGCCGACGCCCATCAGCGTGGCGATGAACGCGGCGGAGATGGAGGGTCCGAGCGAGGCCGGCGAGGCGAGGTTCTGCAGCACGTGCACGAGCCCGAGCACGGTGCCGATGATGCCCATCGTGGGCGCGAAGCCGCCGGCCTTCTCGAACGGCGCGGCGGAGGCCTCGTGGCGAGCGGCCATGCCGTCGACCTCGGCCTCGAGGATCGCGTGCACCATCTCGGGGTCGGTGCCGTCGACGACCAGCTGCAGCGCGTTACGGGTGAACGGATCGTCGATCTCGCCGAGCATCGCGTCGAGCGCGAGCAGGCCCTCGCGGCGCGCCTTGTCGGCGAGCGACACTAGCCGGTCGAGCTGGCCGCGCATGTCGGGCGGTTCGGCGGAGAACACGAGCTTGTAGAGGCTGGGCACGCGCTTCATCGGCGCCATGCCGACGCTCGCCATGGTCACGCCCGCGGTCCCCCCGATGATGATCATGAGCGCAGGGATGTTGATGAAGGATGCGGGACTGGTCCCGTCCATCATTGAGCTCAAGAGCAGGGAGCCGAAGGCCAACCCGATTCCGATGGCCGTAGAAGCCTTCATTGCTCCCCTACATCGGCTGCCCCGAGAAATCCTTCAGTTTTGCCCGCAACACGTGCACAAACGTCGATTTGGCCGACGTGCGCTGCCCGTTTGGCCCTACATGCGGTCGGCCCGCACTACGTCCAGTCTCGCTGGACGCACGGCACCCTCGGCGGGAGCTACGCCGGGTCGTCTTCGACGGCGGTGAGGTGCGGCGCGTCGCGGGACGGCTCGCGGTGGATCGGGCCGAGCGGCGGCTGGCGGCCGGCGCCGCGACGCCGGAACGCGTCGGCGAGCACCGCGGCGCGGTAGCTCTGCACCGCGGCGGCGACCTCGGCGGGCGTCTCCGCGACGACGACCTTGGCGCCGGTGGCGAGCGTGATGACCGTGTCGGGCGTGGATTCGACCGTGACGATCATGTCGATATTCAGATGGAACGGCTCGTCGCTGTGACCGAGCCGGTTGAGCGTGATCATCGACCTACCCCCTCTTGCAACGCGTGCAGCACATGCAACACATTAGCCAAGAGGTGGGATGACACGGCTGCCATCCCACCCCGCGGCTCCTCGGAGCTCGTACCTGCTCGTCACCGTCCTTTCCCAGCGATCGACGCTTGGCCGCCATGCTGCGTGCGCGGCGGATTCCGGCTGCTGGATCAGCTATCTCCTACGGCTACTGGACCATGCTGACCAGCGTGCCCAACATTTCATCCGCGGTGGTGATCGTGCGCGAGTTGGCCTGATAGCCGCGCTCGGCGGTGATCATGTTGGTCATCTCTGTCGCCATGTCGACGTTCGACATCTCGAGCTCGCCGCCGATGGTGGAGCCGAACCCGGGCGTGTCGGGCGTGCCGACGATCGGCGCGCCGGAGTTGGTGGTGCGCGCCCACAGCGAGCCGCCGAGCCGTTCGAGGCCGGTTTCGTTGGGGAACGTGGCCAGCGACAGGTAGCCGGCGGTTACCCGCTGCAGATACGTTTTGGATTCTTTGTTCTCGTCGGTGTAGCTGACGGAGCCGTCCTGGCCGATGGAGACGTTGCTGGAGCCGGGCGGGATCCTGATGTAGCTGTCTTCTTTGCCCGGCGCGTACGTGTTGCCGGTTTCCGATTCGGCGGTGATTTCGGCGTTGCGGCCGACCACGTATTCGCCGCCCTGCGTGGTGAGGAAGCCGCTGGTGTTGGTGGTGAGGTCGCCGGCGCGCGTGTAGGACACGTTGGCAGGCAGGTTCTTGGTGGGTTCTTCCGGGTTGGGCGCGCCGGGACCTACCCGGAGGAAGCCCTTGCCCTCGATGGCGACGTCGAGCGGGTTGTTGGTGGACTGGAAGGAGCCCTCGGTCATTTCGTTGATGGTGGCGCCGACCTGCACGCCGAGCCCGATCTGCACGGGGTTGGTGCCGCCGTTGGAGGGCGTGGGGCCGGAGGCGCCACGGAACACCTGCGTGAGCGAGTCCGCGAACGTGACGCTCACCGACTTGTAGCCCACTGTGTTGACGTTGGCGAGATCGTTGGCGGTCTCGTCGAGCATCGTCTGATTCGCATCGAGGCCGCTGATTGCGGCATACATTCCAGCCATCATCGTGACTGCCCTTCCTTTCGCGGCCTCCTCGATGAGGTCCGGCCGTTGTTGGTCTGAACCGCTCGCGTCATGCGATTACGGCGCTGTCTATGTTGGTGAACACGTTGTCCTTCATGTGCTCGGATCCCACGGCCGTGATGACCGTGCGGTTGCTGACGGACACCACGAACGCGGTGCCGTCGACAAGAACGAGAGAGTCGCGCGAGCCCTTGCTGGCGGCACGCTGCACACCCTGCGAGAGGCGCCCCAGCGTGCCCTGGTCGAGCTCGATGCCGCGCCGTTCGACGCGCGCGAGCGCGTGCTTGGAGAACGACAGGCCGTCGGCGCTGTGGCCGGCCTGCGCGAGCGTGTCGGCGAACGACGGTCCGCCTGTCGCGTTGCGCGCGTCCTGCGTACCCGTGCCCTTGACCCCGCCCGCGGGGGCTGCGGGCGACGCGGGCCCGACGAGGCCGCCGGGGGGTATCAGTGCGGGGTTGGGGCTCATTCGACTTCCGTGATGCTCGTGAGGGTGATGCCGGGCACGCCTTCGACCGTGACGGTGGTGCCGGAGGAGCTCGACTGGACGCTCTGCACGGTGCCGGTGGCGGCCGCGCCGGAGGGGCTGTTGTAGGAGACCTTGTGGCCGATCAGCTGCACGGCGCCGGACAGCTCGCTGGCGTTGGCCAGGTTGGTGGTCTGCTCGACCTGGGTGAGCTGCGCGAGCTCGTTGATGTATTCGTTGCTGTTGCCAGGTTCGAGCGGGTTCTGCGCCTGCAGCTGCGCGACCATCAGCTTGAGGAAGTCGTTCTGGCCGAGGATGCCGTTTGCGCCCTGCGAGCTGCTGGAGCCCGTCGAGCCTTCAGCCGCCGGGGCGGCCGCGGGCGCGGCGGCAGCCGGCGAGGCGGCTGCGGGTGAGGCTGTGAGTGGGCTGGTGGTCATGGCGATGGATTCCTTTCGGTGGTCTCAGGCGAGCACGTCGACGAGCTCGCCGCCCGCGATCGGTGCCATGGGAGCGCCGCCAGCGGCAACGCCAGACGTCTGGGTGCTGTCTTGCTCTTCGAGGTTGCCGGACGCGCCGGACGCGCCCGAGCCGCCGGTTTCGCCGGCGAAGCTCTCCTGGCGTTGTCCCGTTTGCGACTGGCCGAACGAGCTGATGTCGAGCCGCAGCAGCGACACGCCGAGCGAGCTGAGCGACTGGTGCAGCTCGCCGCGCCCCGCCGCGAGCGCCTGCGCGGCGGCGGGCGTCTCGGCGCTGATGCGCGCGAGCAGGCCGTCGCTGGTCTGGCTGAGGCGGATGCTGATGTGCCCAAGCTCTTCGGGGTGCAGCGCGATGCTCGCCTGCGCGGAGCCCTGGCGAGCGGCGAGCGCGATGGTGGCGTGGATCGACTCGATCATGTCCTGCATGTTCACCCCTGCGCCCGGCAGCGCCGGCGCGCTCGAGCCGGCCGTGGCGCCACCCGCCTGCACCTGCGCGACGAAGCCGGACAGCGTGCCGGCTTCCGAGCTGGTGGCGCTGGCGACGGACTGCGAGAACACGCCCGGCAGAGTTGTCGTTGCGCCGGAGGAGTCCGGCGCGGCGCCGCCCACACGGGCTGTGCGCGACGCGAGCGCGGGACCGCCCGCGGTCGACCCGACGCCCGCGCCATCCTGGTCGCCCTCGCCGCCGTGGCCGCTGGCGCCGCCTGACAGCGAGCGCCCGTCAGCCGTCGCGGTCGCAACTTCCCCGGCTACAGCCGTGGGCGAGGCCGCGGTGCCCGGGGAGCGCCCCTGCGCGCCCTGCGTCTGGCTTGCGGTGGCGGCGGTGCCGCCGGCGGCGAGCGCGGCATTCTGCGGTTCGGTGATTTCGGCCTGCTGTGCCTGCGCGGCCTGCGCGCCTTCGGCGGCGACCACCGAGCCGACGCCGGACGCCGCCATCCCGGAGGACACTACGCCGGCCGCGCCGGCTACCGCGGACGCCGCGGTGGGCCCATTCGCTCCAGCCGTCCCGTTCGTCCCGGCCGCGCCCGTCGTGGAGCTGCCGGCGGCAAGGTCGCTCCCACCGGCGATGGTCCCCGGCGAGCCCAGTTCGCGAGCGATCGCGGCAGAGGCGCCGGCCGGCCGGCCATTGCCGCTCAGACCCTCGCCGGCAGTAGCCGTTGTGTTCTCGATGGCTTCCGCAGACGTCTGGCTCGAAGCGGGCGCCGCTGACGTGGATGCGCCCGCGCCCGCGCCCTGTCCGCCCGCCGTGGCTGTGGCGGCTTCGGCCAGCGCCGCTGCATCGGGTGCGGCCGCGGAGAGCGCGACGGAAGCGCCGTCGGCGCCACCGAGTGCGGCCGCCGACGCGGCCGTGCCGGTCTGCGTACCGGACAGCTGCGCGCCAGCTCCCTGCGCCTGAGATCCCGGCGCTTCCGATCCCTGCGCTTCCGATCCCTGCGCGCCCGAGCCCTGGGCGAGCGCAGCGGACACCGCCGGCGCACCCTGCACAGACGCGTTGACGGCGGCTGCCGCAGCACTGCCCCCGGGGTGGCCCGCGACCGACACGCCAGCGGCTTCTTCGCCATTCGCCCCTGCTTCCGCGTCCGCGGGGCCTTCGCCGACGGTTTCACCGGCGGCCGTGCCGGAGACCGAGGAGCCCGCGGCAGCGCGCGCGGCGACGCTCGCTGAAGCGTCAGCGTGCGCGGCGGGCGGGGCCTGTTCAGACGCGCGTTCGTGCGGCTGGCCGACGCGTTCGCGGCGACGCGCGATCGACTGCTCCTCGCGACTCGCTTCGGAGCTCTTGCTGATTTGGCCTTCCGCGTTTGCGGTCCGGGCCCAGTGTTCTTCGAGCGCGCTGTGGAAGGGCGGCGCACCCGGTGGAGCGGCGCCGGGTGGCGCGCCCGAGGTGGCGGATGGAGCTGGCGGCTGCGGCGGCAACGCCGGTACGAGGTTCATGCGAGCGCTCCTGTCACGGTCGAGGGATGGGACTGGCGGTAGGTTTCGGCATAGCCGAGGACATTGGCGACGTAGCTCTGGGTTTCCGCGTACGGCGGGATGCCGCCGTACTGCTGCACTGCTCCCGGGCCGGCGTTGTAGGCGGCGAGCGCGTCTTCGGTGTTGCCGCCGAACTTGGCCATCATCTGACTCAGGTAGCGCGCGCCGCCTTCGATCGATTCGGCGGGATCCAGCGGGTTGGCGACGCCCAGCGAGGATGCGGTGCCCGGCATCAACTGGGTCAGGCCCTGCGCTCCGGCGCTGCTGCCGGCGCTCGGGTTGAAGTCGGACTCCTGCTGGATCAGGCCGTGCAGCACAGCGGGGTCGAGGCCGTTGCGCGCGGCCGCCTGTTCGATCAGAGCGTCGTACTGGCTGGCGGATTCGCTGCCGGCGGCGCCCTGCACGAGCGACGGGTAGGCGCCGGCCGCTCCAGTGGCACTGGCTGCGTCGGCCGTGGTGGCGGCCTGCAGTGTGGAGGCGAAGTCTGCGCCCGTGGCCGGTGAGCCGCTGTAGCCGGCCGTCGCCGTCGTGCCCGTGGAGGCGGCGCCGGTGGACAGCACGCCGCCGGCCGCGACCTGCCGCGCCGATTCGATCAGCGACTGCAGCTGCTGCACGCGCTGCGAGGCGGCTAGCTCGGAGGCGGTCACGCCGGCGGAGATGCCACCCAGCGCCTGGGCGCTCATGCGGTACTCCGGCGGAAGCGGGTGACGGCGATCTCATCGAGCGTGTTGCGCTCGCGGCGCTCGGCCTCGCGGTCGTGCTCGCCGCGATGGCGGTCCCTGAGGCGGTTCAGCATCTCGTGCTCGCTGGCAGCGGTCGCGAGCTCGGCGTCGCGCGCGACGACATCCGCCTCGCGCTGCTCCAGCTCGCGGGCGTGTGCACGCCGCTGTGCCTCGACGCGCTCGAGGAACGCCTGACGGGCCTGCAGGTCCGCGGCGCTGATCGCCCTGGCCCCCGCGGCGACGATGCGCTGCTCGTCGCGGGCGTGCTCCAGGTTGGCGTCGGCCGTGCGCAGCTCCGCCACCTTGCTCGAGCGGCGCGTCAGCGCGTCGGCCAGCTCGCGCTGGGCCAGCTTCTCCTTGCGCTCGCGCACTACGCGCACGCGCTCCAGGCGGAAGCGGAACGAGGGACCGGTCACGGCCGGGTTATCGGACGCGGCCCGCGGTTCTTGAGCGTCAGATGCTCAGCCCGAGCGCCGGGATGGCGGGCTCGCCGCCGGCGCCGAACTCGCCCGCGCGGGCGGCCGCGGGATCGGGCTCGGACACGACCTCTTCGGCATCCGGGATCTCGCCGCCGAGGCGCTCCAGCTCGCTCGCCAGCGAGTCGCCCAGCTCCAGCAGGCGCGCGTCGGTACGCGCCGGGTCGCTGCGCTCGTACACGGGCTGGCGCAGGAAACGCTCGATCTGCGCACGGTGCGCGAGCGCCACGTCCAAGGGGGGGTCGGTGCCCGGCTGGTAGGCGCCGATCGACACCAGGTCCTCCTTCTCGTGCAGCACCGCCATCGCCGCGCGCAGACGCTGGCCGGCCTGCTCCACCTCCGGCGGCACGATCTCGCCGATCAGGCGCGAGACGCTGTGCAGCACGTCGATCGCCGGGTAGTGGCCGGCGTGCGCCAGCGAGCGTGTCAGCACCACGTGGCCGTCCAGAATCGAGCGCACCGCGTCCGCGATCGGCTCGTTCATGTCGTCACCGTCCACCAGCACCGTGTACAGGCCCGTGATCGAGCCCGCCGAGCTGGTGCCCGCGCGCTCCAGCAGGCGCGGCAGCAGCGCGAACACGCTCGGCGTGTAGCCGCGCGTGGCCGGCGGCTCGCCGATCGCGAGGCCCACCTCGCGCTGCGCCATCGCAAAGCGCGTCACCGAGTCCATCATCAGCATCACGTCGTGGCCCTGGTCGCGGAAGTACTCGGCGATCGTCGTCGCCGTGAACGCCGCCTTGATGCGCACCAGCGCCGGCTGGTCGGACGTCGCCACGACCACCACCGAGCGCTCCAGCGCGTCGCCGAGGTCGCGCTCGATGAACTCGCGCACCTCGCGGCCGCGCTCGCCCACGAGCGCGATCACGTTGATCGACGCGCTCGTCGAGCGCGCGATCATGCCCAGCAGCGAGGACTTGCCGACGCCCGAGCCCGCGAAGATGCCCAGGCGCTGCCCCAGACCGCACGGCACGAGGCCGTCCAGCGCGCGCACGCCCAGCCCCACGCGCTCGCGGATCCGCGGCCGCGACAGCGCGCTCGGGGGGTTCGCGATCGTCGAGCGCGCCAAAAGCGGCGCCGGCTCGCCCGCGCCCGGCGCCGCCGGGTCGGGCGCGCCCAGCAGCCGCTCACCCGCCTCGGGGTTGCCGAGACCGTCGAGCACCCGCCCCAGCAGCGCGTCGCCGACCGCCACGCGGAACGGCGCGCCCGTCGCCAGCACGCGCGTGCCCGGACCGATGCCGTGCAGCTCGCCCAGCGGCATCAGCAGCGTGCGGCCGTCGCGGAAGCCCACCACCTCGGCGGCCACCGCCGCGCGGTTGCGGTCCGTGCCGACCATGCACACCTCGCCGACCTCCGCCTGCAGGCCCGTCGCCTCGATGATCAGCCCGATCAGGTTCGTGACGAACCCGTGGCGCCTGGCTAGGTCCGCTTCGCGTATCGCCTCGGCGGCCTTGGGGAGCAGCGCGGGGAGGCGGGCGCCGCCGGCGAGCGCGTCGCCGATCGCAGCGTCGCCGGCCGGCGGTCCGCTGGCCGGCGCGCCACTCACGCCGTCTGCTCGTCCTTCTGCAGCGACGTCGCCACCACCTCGCGCGCGCGCTCCAGCTGCGTGTGCACGCTCGCGTCCACCTCGCCCTCGGCCGTGCGCACGATCGCCGAGCCGGCGGCCACGCGCTCGTCGGACTGCAGGTCGCACAGCTCCACGCCGCTGCCCTGCGCCGTCAGCTCGCCGAGCGCGGCCTTCACCACCTCGAGATCCGCGGGGTTCACCAGCACGGTGATGCGACGGCGATCCGACAGGCGGCGCAACGCCCCCTGAACGACCTCCACAACGAGCTCAGGACGCGCCTGAAAGGCACCCGCGAGGATCTTCCCGGCCAGCATCAGAGCCAGATCGATCGCATCCCTCTCAACATTTTCGGCCGTCTGGACACGCAGCGCATCGATCGCATGGACCGCGTCGGCCAACGCCGACGTCGCGCCCGCGACCTCCGCGGCGCTCTGCTCGAGCCCCTCCGCGCGGCCCTGCTCGAAGCCCTCCGCGCGCGCCCGCTCGCGGATCGCGTCCGCCTGCGCGTGCGCCTGCGCCAGCAGCCGGGCGCCCGCGTCCCGAGGAGGCGGCTCCGACGCTTCGAGCTGCTCGAAGTCGTAGCTGACGACCGTGTCAGACAACCGCGTCGCTCTCGTCTTCGCTGTCGCCCACGATCACGATCGCGCCCGACTCCTCCAGCCTGCGCACGACCGCCACGATGCGGCTCTGTGCCGCGTCGATGTCGCGCTTGCGCTGCGGCGGCTGGATCTCCATCTCTTCCTTGATCATCTCCGCGCCGCGCTCGGACATGTTCGTGAGAATGATTTCCTTGACGTTCTCCGGCGCGCCGCGCAGCGCCAGCACAAGGTCCTTCTGGTCGGCCTCGCGCAGCACCTGCTGGATCGCGCGCTCTTCGAGCTTGGCGATGTCCTCGAACACGAACAGCATGCCGCGCACCTCCTCGGCCAGCTCCTCGTCGGTCGTCGCGAGGTTCTCCAGCACCGCGCGCTCGGTCGTGCGGTCGGAGTGGTTGAGGATCTCCGCGAGCGTCTTCGTGCCGCCCGCCGCCGAGTACTCGCGCTCGACCACCGCCGTCAGCTTGTGGCGAATCACCTCCTCCACCTGCTCCACCACCTGCGCGCTCGTCTCGCCCATGCGCGCGATCCGCAGCGCGATATCCGGCTGCTGCGGCTCCGGCAGCCTGGCCAGCACCTGCGCCGCCAGGGACGTCTGCACGCTCGCGAGGATCAGCGCGATCGTCTGCGGCGACTCGCTGCGCAGCAGCGCCGCGATGCGCTCCGGCGGAACCCGCTGCAGGAACTCGAACGGAGCCGCTTCCGTGTGCGCCGACAGGCGGTCCAGCAGCTCCGCAGCGCGCTCCGGGCCGAGCGCGCGTTCGATCACGCCGCGCGCGAAGTCCATGCCGCCGTTGACGTCAGCCTCGCGCTTGGCCAGCTCCGCCAGCTCGCCGAAGATCGTCTCGGTCGTCTCCGCCGCCACGGAGCTGATCGTGGACATCTCCAGCGACAGGCTCTCGATCTCCGCCTCGCCCAGCCGCTGCAGCACGTTGGCGGCGCGCTCGGAGCCGAGCGCCGTCATCAGCATCGCCGCCTTGCGGATCCCGCGCAGGTCCGGGGAGGAGACGGTCGCCGGCAGCAGGTCGCTGTCGGCGGGCGACAGCGCGGGCAGGGTCCCCGCGGGAGCGTCGCCGTCCATCTCGGCTCAGCCCTCCTGCATCCAGCTGCGCAGCTGCTGCGCCACGCGGTCCGGGTTCGTGTCCACCAGCTGCTCCACCTGGCGGCGGATGCTGCCGCCGCCGTCGCCGCCCATGCCGCCATTCGCGCCCATGCCCGGCCCATTCGGCGCCGCCGCCGCGGCCATCATGGGCGCTGCACGGGGAGCCGTTTCGCGTTCGAGCTCCGACAGGCGCATCGGCGCCTCGAGCTCGCGCAGCCACACCGGCTCCTCGATCGGGCCCTTCTCGCGCTTCTTGATCGAGCGGGTCGTGAAGAACAGGAAGATCAGCGCGCCGATGCCCAGCAGCGCGTACTTGGCCATGCCCAGTGGGCTCGCGGCGGGCGTCGTGGCGGTCGTCTTCGCGAACGCCACCTGGCCGATCGAGATCGTGTCGCCGCGTTTGGTCTGGATGCCGGCCGCGTTCGTGATCGCTTCGCGGATCGCCGGCAGCGCCGCGGCGGGCACCGATTTGTCGAGCAGCACCGACACGTGCTGGCTTTCCACGGTGCCGGGCGCGATCGTCGTGTGCGTCACGGTCTTGTTGACGCCGAGCGTCGAGGTCGTCGTTTCGTGTTTGAAATTCGATTTGCCGCCCGCGCCCGTGGCCGCGGTGGTGAGGTTGGCGGTGCCCGTCACGCCACCCGCGCCCGAGCCGCTGCCGGTGAGCGTTTCGATGTTCTTGCTCTGCTGCGTGGGCGTGCCCGCTTTGCCGTATTCGAGCGATTCCTTGGTCGCCTGGTTGACGTTCATGTTCGCGTACACGAGCACCTGCGCCTTGCTCGGCCCGAGCGTCTGCGCGAGCATCGCGTCGAGGCTCGCCGCCATGCTCTGGTCGTAGCGCTGCTGCGCTTCCTGCACTTCGCCTCCCGTGCCGCCCGCGCCGCCGCCAGCCTGCGGCCACAGCAGCTGGCCCGAGGCGCCCGTGATCGTGACCTTGCTCAGCGTCAGGCCCGGCACGCTCGACGCGACCAGCTGCGCGATCCCGCGCACGGACGCCTGATCGAGCATGCTCGTGCCCGACAGCAGCACCGCCGCCGAGGAAGCGTTCTGGTTTTCGCCGAAGATCTGGTTCTGGGAGCTCGGCAGCACGAGCTCCACCTGCGCGCCCGACACGCCCTGCACGCTGTCGATCGTTTCCGCCAGCTGCCCCTGCAGCGCGCGCTGGTAGGTGACCTGCTGCTGGAAGTTGCTTTCGCCGATGTTCTGTTTTTCGAACAGCGAGAAGCCCGGCTGGTTGTTGCCCAGCAGGTTCGCGCCCGCGAGCGCCACGCGCGCCTTCGCCGTCTGGTTGGCCTGCACCGCGATCGCGGTGCCGTTGTTCTGCAGCTGGTAGCCGATGCCCTGCGCGCTCAGCGTGCTCGTCATCTTGCCCGTCTGCGACGGTTCCACGCCGCTCACCAGCGTCGTGTAGCTGGGCTGGGAGACCATGTGCAGGAACAGGTAGATGAACATGATCGCGCCGATCGTGGCGCCGCCGGCGATCAGCCATCCGCGGGGGGTCAGGCGTGAGGCGAGTTGGGCTGCTGGGGGCATTTATCAGACCTGTGTTTGGAAGATGTTCTGGGTTGCTTCGGCAAGCTTGTTGCGCACCTGCGAGGCGAGTTCCATCGCCAGCTGCGCGTCCTCGACCGTCGTGATCGCGCTCTCCGGGTCGGCGGCCGTGCCCGTCGCGAGCGCCTGCGAGGCGCTGGTGGCGCTGTTCTGCGTCTTCTCAAGCGAGGAGATCGCTTCGGTCAGCTGGCCGCCGAAGCTCGACGCGTCGCCGCCCGCCGGCGCGGTCGCGCCGGCGCCGCCCGTCTGGCCGAGCTGGGCGGCCTGCGTCAGCCCTTCGGGCTGGCCGACAGGGATATGGACGCCGAGGCCGCCGACCGGCGGGACGATCATTTGAGGATCCCGAGCGTCGCGGTGAACATCGACTTGGACGTCTGCATCGCGGTCACGTCCGACTGGTAGGTCTGCGACTCGGAGATCAGGTCGGTCATTTCCGTGACCGTGCTGATGTTCGGCAGTTTCACGTACCCCTGCGCATCCGCTTCCGGGCTGCCCGGGTCGTACACCTGCTGGTCCGGCGTCGCGTCCGACACGATCCCCGTGACCTGCACGCCGCCGGGAGTCGCGGCGCTGCTGCTCTGCGCCAGCGCGCCCGTGAGCGCGCCGCCGAAGTCGCTCTGGCCGACCTGCGCCAGCTCGACCTCCTGGCGCTGGTACGGCTTTCCGTTGGCGGCCTTGGTCGTGTCGGCGTTGGCGAGGTTCTCGGCCGTCACGTCCATGCGGATGCGCTCCGCCGCCAGGCCGCTGCCGGCGATCCCGATCGCGTCGAACAGGCCCATCAGGCGACGATCCCCATCGCCGAGCGCATGATGCTGTCGCGCGCGCCCGCGACCTGTGTGAGCGCCTGGTAGTCGAGGCCGTTTTCGGCGAGCTTGGCCGATTCTTCGTCGACGCTCACGCCGGTGCCGTTGGGACCGGCGGACGCGGGTCGCGTGACCGTCTCGAACTGCAGCCCAGCGGGCGATTGTTCGCCGTTCATCGCGCCCTGCAGGGCCGACTCGAAGTTGACTTCCTGCGGCTCGTAGCCGGGCGTGTCGGCGTTGGCGATGTTGTTCGTCAGCGCCGTCTCACGCTGCCAGGAGCCGCGCATCGCAGCCTCCAGCAGCTGCTGTGTCGAATCGACGAGAGCCATGTCTAAGTGTCCGCCCGCCCTGTCCTTTCCGCCCTCCCTGGGCTGAAGTCGACGCTCTCCCTGAGGTCGCTCACTACTGGCCATCGAGGGGCCGCTCACTTGATCGGCCGCCGGCCGCCGATCTTTAGCCCGTTCGCTCGCCCACGCGTCCAGCCTCGCGCGCAGAGGCTCACGGCGGTGCTGCGCAGAACCGACACGGCAGCGGAACAGGCAGTACGGAAATTGCCAACGATCGGCAGGGAGCCAGCCAATGTCACGCACACGGGGGAAGGGTCGCCGCGCCCGCGGCGCACGAATCGCGACGGTCCTCGCGGGCGCCGCGGCGCTCGCACTGGGCATCAGCCCGGCCGCCTCCGCATCGCTGTCGCCGTCGGCCTACCGCGCCGAAGACCCGTGCGCCCTGCCCCCCGCCGGCTCGGCCGGCTGCCTGGGGCTGAGGCTCGTCTCCACGTCCGTGACGCACGCCGACCTCCACAGCAACGCCGTCAGACAGGCCGCCGAAACGGCCCACGGCGCGCAGCCGGCGGTGACCAACACCTCGCCGATCTCCGGCGGCCTCACACCCGAACAGCTGCACGCCGCATACCAGCTGCCGACCTCGACGTTCCCCCCTACCGCGCAGACGATCGCGGTCGTGGACGCTGACAACGACCCCACCGCGGAAGCCGACCTGGCGGTCTACGACAAACAGTTTGGACTTCCCGAATGCACGACCGGCAACGGCTGCTTCAAGAAGCTCGACCAGGAAGGCAAGACGAGCCCGCTGCCGATCACGAACGGCAGCTGGGCGACGGAGATCTCGCTGGACGTGCAGATGGCGCACGCGATCTGCCAGAGCTGCCACGTGATGCTGGTGGAGGCCAACGACACTACCTTCACCAGCCTCGGCACAGCTGTGAACACGGCCGTGAAACTCGGCGCAACCGAGATCAGCAACTCCTACGGAGGCGCCGAGGGGTCGTTCGACACCGGCGCCAACGCGGCCTACGACCACCCCGGCGTGGTGATCACCGTGTCGTCGGGCGACTGCGGCTACTTCAACGAGGGCTGCGGCGGCGCCGAAGCGGCGAACTTCCCCGCCAGCTCGCCCGACGTGGTCGCCGTCGGCGGCACCACGCTCGCACAGAGCGGCGGGTCGTGGAGCAGCAGCGTGTGGGAAGGCGGCGGCAGCGGCTGCAGCGCCGTCTTCACAGCGCCGCTGTGGCAGAGCTCGGTGGCGGGCTTCTCGGCGACCGCCTGCGACACCGGCCGCTCGGTCGCCGACGTGGCCGCCGACGCCAACCCCTACACGGGCGTCGACGTCTACGACAGCACGCCCTCAACCGAGGGCTACCCGACCGGCTGGGGCGTGTGGGGCGGCACCTCGGCGGCATCGCCGATCGTCGCCGCCGAGTTCGGCCTCGCGGGCGGCTCGCACGGTGTCGAATTCCCCGCGCAGACCCTGTACTCCAACCTCGGCAACAGCAAAGCGCTGTATGACGTCGTCTCCGGCAGCAACGGCTCGTGCGCCGGCGCCACCGCCTGCAAGGCGGCCAAAGGCTACGACGGGCCGACAGGCGTCGGCAGCCCGATCGGGCTGGGCGCGTTCGCGCCGGCGGCCAGCCCCGCGAGCTCCTCGGCGCCGACGATCTCCGGCACCGCCGAAGTCGGCCAGAAACTGACGCTCAGCCACGGCGAATGGAGCAACAGCCCCAGCTCCTACAGCGAGCAGTGGGAGCTGTGCAACTCCGCCGGCGAAAGCTGCGCCGCGATCTCCGGGGCCACCCTGGCCACGTACACGATCGCCGCGAGCGCCGTCGGCAAGACCATCCGCGCGCAGGAGACGGCGAGCAACGCCTCCGGGAAGTCCTCGCCGGCAGTGTCCGCGCGGACCGCCACCGTGCTCTCCAACGTGCCGGCGATCGCAAGCTTCACGCCGAGCTCCGGCATCACCGGCAGCAGCGTGACGATCACCGGCACGGCATTCACGGGCGCCACGGCGGTGCACATCGACGGACTCGCGGCGACGTTCACGTTGAAGTCCGCCACGCAGATCGAAGCGACCGTGCCCGACGGAGCCCTCACCGGCACCGTCACGGTCACGACACCCGTGAAGACCGGCACCAGCTCGACCAAGTTCGCGACGACGCTGTCGGTGTCCTCGTTCTCACCCGCCAAGGCCGTCGCCGGCAAGCCGCTCACGATCACCGGCGTGGGCTTCAACGAAAGCTCCGCCGTCACGATCGGCGGCGTCAAAGCCACCATCACCTCCGTGTCGGCGACGAAACTGAAGGTGATCGTGCCCGCCGAAGGCAGCGGTCAGATCAGCGTCACCAACACCGCCGCGCCGCTCGGCAAAGTCACGAGCGCGAAAAGCTTCGCGCTCTGAGCCTCGGGCCGTCGGCGCCGGAGCGCCTGACTCCGGCGCCGGGCCTGCGAATCCGGCGTTAAGCGCTTTGGTCGAGCCGCGGGCGGCGGCGCAGCTGCCCCGCGTAGCCGTCGGACGCGCGCCTGGCGCGAGTGGTGTTCGACACCTCCGCCAGCAGCGCCTCGCGCAGACGCGCCAGCTCGACGTGCGTGCGCTCGTGGATCAGCCGGGCGCGCGCGAGCACCTCGGCGGCGGCGGCGGGCGGGCGCTCGGGCAGTCCCGCGATCAGCTCCTCCCAGCGCGTGCCGAGAGCGGTGAGGCCCGCTACGTCGCCGTGGCCGGCGAGCTCCAGTTCGAGCTCGGCGTGCGCGCGGATCGCCTCGTAGCGCTCCAGCGCGCTCACACGTGCTCCGCGGTGGCGACGGTCTGCGCGTAGCGATCGACCTCCGCCGCGACCTGGCTGAACGCCTCGCGCAGCTCGCCCAGCAGCGCGCTGACCGCTTCGACCTTGCCCGTGTCCTGGGTGATGCGCGCGGCGTTGAGCTGCGACAGGCAGAACACGTAGATCGAGTGCAGGCGCTGGGGCAGTTCTCCCTGGTCGTAGTCGAGCGTGCCGTCGAGATGGCTGACGATCCGTTCGGCATAGCGCAGCGTCGTGTGCGCGCGCTCGGGTTCGCCCGAGCTCATCGCCTTGACAGCCTGGCGCATGAAGCGCCGCGCGCCGTCGTAGAGCATCACCACCAGCTGGCCCGGCGTCGCCGACAACACCTCACCCCTGCGGTAGGCGGCGTGCGATGCGGTGACGTTGCTCATATCACCTCCTTGATCGACCGCGCGCGGCCAAAGTTGAGCACCGCCGGCTAGCCGCCGGACTTGGCGAGCGCTTCGGTCTGCTGCGTCAGCCAGCTGCTCTGCGAGGTGTTCTTGGAGATCACCGATTCCAGCTTGGCGTACGTCGCCTGCAGCGCTTTTTCGCGCTGCGCGAGAAGTTCGTTGAGGTTGTTGATCTGAAGCGAGAGCTCCTTGACCTGCGCGCCGTCGCCGTTGGCGCGGGTTTCCAGCGACCCGCCCGGCTCGGCCGCGGCGTTGACCACGCCCTGGAGCTTGCTGGACCACTGCTCGAGCATCTGCTGCACGCCGCTGGGGTTGGTTTTGATCGCCGCAGCGAGCTTCTGCGGGTCGAGCGTGAGCTGCCCTTCGAGCGCGGACTGCGACGCGCCGGACGCGTTCGCGGCGCCGGTACTCAAGCCGATGTCCGCCGGGCTCGACATTTCGCTGGAGAGCCCCGCGACCGGTTCGTACATGGCCTGGCGCATCTGGTCGAGCAGTCCCGACAGTTCCTGGTCGCCGAACAGCGTGCCGACCGCAAATTCAGCTCCGCT
Source organism: Solirubrobacteraceae bacterium (assembly GCA_035483595.1). Classification (GTDB taxonomy): domain Bacteria; phylum Actinomycetota; class Thermoleophilia; order Solirubrobacterales; family Solirubrobacteraceae; genus Palsa-744. Next base: position 219,511 of record DATHPU010000026.1, on the reverse strand, counting down.
CCGCGGCCGCGTGGGGCCCTTGGTGCTGAGCTGCGTCTCGATCGTGCTGACGGTCGAGTTGTAGAGCTTGATGAACGACTGCAGCTGCGCTTCCACCGCGGTGGCGGCGACACCGGGCGGCTGCACGTCGATCGTCACGGGGCCCTTGGGGGTGAGTCCCGCGAGCGTGAGAGTGACCCCCGGGATCGCGTTGGTGACGGTGTTGGAGCTGGAGGTCCCGGCGACGCCTTCGACCGTGTATTCGGCGTCCTGGCCTTCCTTGGCGGTGCCGGTTTCCGTCAGGGCGCCACCCGTGACTTTGATGAATTCGCCGCCGGTGCTGCCGGTCGCGCGGTTGGACAGGACCAGCGTTTCGCCTTCGAGCACGGCCGCGTAGACGGTCGCGCTGCCGTTGGTGTTGATCGAGCTCGCGAGTTCCTTGGCGCTCTCGCCGGGCTTGACCGTGAATTCGTGGCCGTCGATCGACAGCGTTTCTTCTTTGGCGGGGCTCTTGAATGTGAACGTGCGCTGCGCCGAGTTGGCGAGCTTCGTGACTTCGACCTCGTAGCCGCCGATGCCGGCGCCGCCGCTGACCGACGCTTCGACGCGCGTGGGTTCGCTGGAGGTGACCGTCTGCGAGCTTTCGTACAGCGACGGCAGCGCGAATTCCGCGGCCGCGAAGGACAGCTGCTGCAGGCTCGCCTGGATGCCCTGCAGCTGCGACTGCTCGGCGCTCAGCTTCGTCTCCTCGTTGCCCAGATGCGTGACGGGCTCGCGTTCGACCGCCATCAGCGCGGCGATGATCGAGCTCGTGTTCAGCCCCGACGCCAGGCCGGAGATCGTGATCGGGGCGCTGGAGCTGGAGCCGACGTTGACCGCGGAGCTGGACATCGCCTACCCCAGGGACCTTCCGGCCGCCAGTTCAAACGCCTCGGCGGGAGACAGCGTGCGCACGGCGTTGCCCTGGCTGTCGTGCAGCTCGATCCGGGTGCGCTCGCCCGGCGCGCCGGCGAAGAAGCGCAGCTGGTGGCCGCCTTCGCACAGCTGCTCGTGAATGGAGGCCGCGGCCGCGATCTGCTCGAGCACGCGCGACGGCGGCAGGCCCCTGCTGGCGAGCGGCGCAAACGCCTCTTCGCGCGCGGCCAGCTCGGTCACGAGCGCGCTCACGTCGGGGACGTCGTCGAGTGCGGACGAAGTTGCTCTCGACAGGTCTGGGTGGCCCTTGACGGGCAGGATCGGCGAGTTCATTTGGCGTTTTCTCCCTGAAAACATGTGACGCAGCCCATTCCATGGGCCGCCCCGCGCTTTATGTGCACCTTCGTCATCGACGCCCTTCGTCGAAACTTTACGAATGTCCTGCCACTGCGACAGGCGTTGCGCCGGCCGGCGCTCGCAGCGAGCATCGGCTATACGGCGGCGGCCTGCAGCAGCAGGCTCGCCGCGACCTCGTTGTCGGGATCGCGCGTGAGCGCGGCCTGCGCGAACTCGCCCGCCTCGCGCGGCATTCCCCCGGCGACGGCGACGCGCGCGAGGCCCACGAGCGCCTCCGCGTCCGGCTGGCGCCGGCACACCGCCATCCACTCTTCCGCCGCGGCGGCCACGAAACCGCGCCGCAGATAGACCTCGGCGAGCAGCCCCCGCCGCTCGCGCTCGTCCAGCGGGCAGCATTCGAGCAGTTGGTGCAGCGCTTCGAAGGACTCGAAGTCCTGCACACGCAGCAGCGCTTCGAGCATCACCGTCAACGGCGCCACGGCCTCGCACGAGAGCATGATCGACGTGCGCCCGACGGTGGCCAGTTCGCTCCACGCCACGAACAGGTCGAGCTCCTCGGCGGGCATCCCCGCAGCGCGCGCGCGCACCAGCGCCCTCGCCGTGCCGGGCACGTCAGCGCCGGCGATGCGCGCGAACAGCTCCGTGCGCGCCGCAGCGACAGCCAGCGGATCGTGGCCCGCGAGCTTGGCCGCCTCCGCCGCGGCCTCCTCGTAGCGGCGCTGCGCGAGCAGCGTCTCGCCCAGCGCCACGCGCGCGCGGCCGGAGCGCGGCTGCTGGCGCAGCACCATCCGGAACTGCGCCTCGCCGGCGCCCGCCTCGCCCGCCTCGTACAGCGCGATGCCCAGCATGAAGCGAGCCGCAGGCGAGGGGTCCGGCAGCCGGCGTTCGAGCTCGCGCACGACCGCATCCGGCTCCACACCGTCCGCGAGCAGCGCGCTCGCATACGGCAGCACCGTGCCGACAAAGCGCGGCTGCTCGCGCAGGGACTGCTCGAGCAGCTCGATCGCCTGGTCCAGTTCGCCGCGGCCGCGCCTCAGCTCCGCCAGGTGCAAGCGCGGCAGGTACGTGCCGCAGCCGACCGTGGAGGTGTACTGGCGCGGCGCGTCGCCCATCTCGATGCAGCGCTCGCACAGCTCGATCGCGTCGTCCTCGCGGCCCAGCGCGATCGCGGCGAGCGCCTGCTCGAGCACCAGGTCGGTGAACCCGCGGAAGCGCCCCAGCCCCTGCTCGGCGAACGCCAGCGCCTCCTGCGGGCGGCCGCATACGCGCAGCGCCTTCACCAGCCGGTTCAGCAGCGCCGGCGCGAACTTGTAGCTGTCGCGGTTGGTGGCCGCCTCCAGCAGCTGCCACGAGCGTTCGAGCTCCACCAGCGCCGCCGCGCGATCGCCGGCGGCGGCGTACTCGCAGCCGAGGTTGTAGTGCAGGAACGGCGTCGGATGGCTTTCGGCCTGCTGCAGGCGCAGCAGCTCGATGTTGCGGCGCGACTTTTCGCGCGCGTCGCGCACCACGCCCATGTACCCGTAGTGCTCCACGCGCACGCCCGTCGCCTCGATGCGCTCCGGCAGGTAGCCGGGCAGCCGGTGCGCGATCTGCTCGTGCAGGCGCCCCTCGAAGCGGTACTCGGGCCGGTTGCGAAACACGCGCAGCGCGTTGTGCGTGACGGCCGTGCCGTCCTGCTCCTCGCCAGTGTGGTTCGTCTCCGCGACGTAGAACGCCTCGCGCCACGTGCGCCCCGTCAGCGACCGCAGAAGCGCCGCATCCTCGCGCACGAGCAGCTCGTCCGCGTCCAGGTACATCAGCCAATCGCCGGTCGCGGCGTCGAAGGACACGTTGCGCGCGTCGGCGAACGAGCCCGTCCACTCGTGCTCGATCACGCGCGCCCCGAACGAGCGCGCGATCTCGATCGTGGCGTCGCTCGAGCCCGTGTCCACGACCACCAGCTCGTCGACCACGCCCGCCACCGCGTCCAGGCAGCGGGGCAGCATCTGCTGCTCGTCGCGCACGATCATGCACAGGCTCAGCCGCAGGCCCTGCGCCGGCTGCGCGCGCGCGGCGACCTCGATCGCGCGGCGGGACAGCTCCGGCAGCGCCGCGCGCAGCGGCGCCCAGCCGGTGGAGTCGCGCAGCACGCGCCGGCGTTCGTCGAGCGCCGCAAGGTTGTGCTCGACGCCCACCGCCTGCGGGTCGAGCCGCGCGGCCGCCTCGAACAGCGCCTCGGCAGCATCCAGGCCCCACAGCTCGTGCATGACGATGCCCGCGTAGCCCAGCAGCTTCGGCTCGCGCGGCTCGCGCTCCAGCACGTCCAGCACGTCCGCTGCCAGCGCCAAGTTCAGCGCGGGCAGGCGCGCCGCCGGCGCGCTCGCGCCGTACGCGAGCCCCAGCTCCACCACGTTCACGGCCGCCCAGTAGCGGCGGTGGGGATCCTCGATCGAGTCGAGCCGCGCGAACAGGCGACGGTAGCCGTCGAGGTCGTCGGCGGCCAGCAGCTGCTCGGCGCGAAGGGGCACGTCGGTGGCCGGCGGCGTGCCGGCCCGCTGGGCAGAGCCTTGAGAGCAGACGGTCATGTTCCGGTCCGGTGATCGACCGCATCCGGCGAAATCTGAGCGACCCTCCACAACTCGCCACAACCCGCGTGCACACCGCGCGCGCACCTGACGTTAGGAAGGGTTAGGAAGGCAGCAGGGAATGTCGTGGCAACCGCGAATCTAGTGCCCGGTCAAGCGCCGCACGATCGCCGCTCGGACGCGAGCACACAGCGATGGCGACCAGCAATGTCCCTGTCAGTTCCCTCGATAACAGAGCAGGAGAATGGAAATAATCGGAAAGCGCGCCGCCAGGGCGCCGGCAGCAGAGGTGCTGACGCTCTGGCGCGAATACAACCGCAGCGGCGAGCGCGAGCTGCGCGACCGGCTGATCTTCATGTTCATGCCGATGGTCCGCTACATCGTCTATCGCAAGGTTCGCGAGGTGCCGGCGCAGTGCGAAGTGGAGGACTTCCTGTCCTGCGGGCTCGAGGCGCTGATCCGCTCGATCGAACGCTACGACCCTGAGAAGGGCGCCTCGCTCGAGCAGTATGCATGGACGCGGGTCCACGGCGCGGTGCTCGACGAGCTGCGCCGCCACGACTGGGCGCCGCGCTCGCTGCGCCGTGACGAGCGCACGATCAACACCGCCCGCGAAAGCTTCCTGTCGCAGCACGAACGCCAACCCAGCCGCGAAGAGCTCGCGGCGCAGGTGGGCATGAGCGCACGGCAGCTGACCGACCGGCTCGACCAGGTGGTGCTGTCGGAGGTCGGCTCGCTGAACCGGATCGTGCGCTCCGACGAGAGCGCCACAATCGAGCGCATCGACACACTGGAAAGCGACGACAAGGACTGCGACCCGATCGCACAGGCGGAGCGCCGTGAAGCCAAGCAGCGCTTTCGGCGCGCGTTCGCGCGGCTGAGCAAGCAGGAGCGCGAAGTCGCGGTGCTGCTGTACGTGGAGGACTGGACGCTGCGCGACATCGGCGTGCGCATCGGAGTGTCCGAGAGCCGCGTCTCGCAGATCCACACGCAGCTGCGCAAGCGCCTGTACGAGCAGCTCTCGGGCGAGCTGCCGCTGTTCACCGCCGTGGGCTGAGGCGCTCAAGACCGGGCCAGGGCGGCCGATCACCCCGGGAGAATGGACCTCGGTCTCGACATCGCCGCCTCGGGAATGGTCGCCGAGCAGACCCGCCAGGATCAGCTCGCGAACGACCTCTCGAACGCGTCCACGCCGGGGTTCAAGCCCGACGAAACGCCGCAGCACAGCTTCGGCGCGGTCCTACTGGCGAACACGCACGGCGCCGAACCGGTCGGCTCGGTCAACGATGGCGTTTCGCTGGGCAAGGCCTACACGAACATGACGCCTGGAACGATGCAGGAAACGGGCGAACCGCTCGACTTCGCGATCGTGGGCAGCGGCTTCTTCGGCGTGAGGACGGCGGCGGGCGTGCGCTACACCCGCGACGGCCAGTTCACGACCTCCGCCGCGGGCCTGCTCACCGACGCCAGCGGCAACCCCGTGCTCGACGCCAAAGGCGCGACGATCAAAGTCAGCGCCACCGGCACCGTGCCGGCCAGCTCAGTCGGCGTCTTCGAAGTGCCGGGCGCCGCCAAGCAGGGCGAAAACCTCTACACGGGCACAGCCGCCGGCAAACCGACGGGCACCGCGCGCCAAGGCTCGCTCGAGGGCTCGGGCGTAGACGCCGCCAAGACGATGATCGAAATGATCACCTCGATGCGCAGCTTCCAATCAGGCCAGCAGGCGATCCAGTCGATCAGCCAGACCCTGCAGGAGGCCGCCTCGCAGGTCGGCTCCCTGAACCCCAACGCCTAGCGGCACCCGGGGCTCAAGTCCGCGGGCCGGCGGCCGATCACTTAGGACGAAAAGCTCGAGCCCGGCTTGGACCGCCATGCGGAAAGCCCGGTTCGCGGACGACAACGACCACTGGACGGGCCATGCTCGAAGGTCTCTATTCCGCAGCAGCAGGTATGGCAGCACAGCAGGAACAGCTCAACGCGATCAGCAACGACCTCGCGAACGTCTCCACGAGCGGGTACAAGTCCGAGCGCGTCGCCTTCAGCGACCTGCTCTACAACCCCGTCAAGTTCGCCGGCACCGAAACCACGGCCGGCGCCGGCGCGCGCGCCCAGGTGATCGGCCGCAGCCAGGCGCAGGGGGCGATCCAGGAAACGGGCAACCCGCTCGACCTCGCGATCGAAGGCGAAGGCTACTTCGAGGTGACGCGCGCGAACGGGCAGAAGGCGCTCACGCGCGACGGCACCTTCGGCATCGACGCCGCCGGCACGCTCGTCAACGCGGAAGGCAGCCAGCTCTCGCCGCCAATCAAAGTGCCGGCGGGCGTGTCCGCGAGCGAAGTCAGCATCGCGCCGGACGGCACCGTCACCGCCGGCGAAAGGAAACTCGGCCAGATCAAGCTCGTCACCGTCACCTCGACCGAACACCTGATCGCGGACGGCGGCGGCGAGTTCACGCCCAGTGCCGCCAGCGGCGCCCCGCACCCAGCCACCGGCAGAATCCACCAGGGTGCGCTCGAGGCCTCCAACGTCAACATCGCAAACGCGATGGCGCAGATGGTCAGCACCCAGCGCAACTTCCAGCTGACCAGCACCGCGATCCAGGACGAGAGCCAGATGATGTCGATCGCCAACCAGCTGCGCACGGGATGAGCATCCAGCCCACCACACCCGCCGCCGGCGCCGCAGCCGCCACGGGCCTGCCGGCGATCAACCAGGCGCTCGAGCCGGCGTGGGTGCGCCACGGCTCGGCTGCCACGCAGAAGTCCTACGACAGCGCGCTCGCGTTCGAACAGACGCTCGTCGAACAGCTCGCCAAGTCGATGGCCGCCAGCGGCGGGCTCGGCGGCGAAGGCAGCGGCGGAGGCGCAGGCGGCGCTGAAGGCGAAGGCGGCTCCGAAGCCGGCGCCTCGCAGCTGACCTCGATGCTGCCCCAGGCGCTCACCAGCAGCGTGATGAGCGCCGGCGGCCTCGGCATGGCCGCGCAGATGACGCGCCAGCTGGAAGGCGTCCACGGCGCGGCGCACATTCAGAGCAGCGGCGGAACGAGCGCCGCATGATCCCGACCTCGCTCATCCCCCACGAGGGCCGCGAGCGCGACCACGCGCTTACCGTCGAGGTGCTCGCGCACCTGGACGCGCAGATCGCCTCGGCGCGCAGCCTGCTGGAGGTGGTGCTCGAGCAGGGCGCCGCGATCCGCGCGCGCGACGTGCACACGGTGGTGCGCCTGGCGGGCATCCTGCGCGGCGAGATGGGCCGCCGCCAGCTGCTCGAGGAGCAGCGCGCGGTGCTGCTGGCGCGCAGCGGCCAGCGGCTGGGCGTCGCCTCCGAGGCGGTCACGCTGGCGCAGCTGTGCACGCTGATGGACGACGCCGACGCCGAGCTCGCGCGCAGCCGCAGCGCCGAGCTGCGCGGCCTGCTGCACGAGTTGCAGCGCGAGCACACGACCAACCGCGCCGTGATGCAGATCGAGCTCGGCTTCCTCGACCACCTGATGGGCATGCTGTCGCTCGACGGGGTCAACGGCTACGACACGCACGGCTCGTCCAAGGCAATCACGCGGTCCCGCCCCAGCGGCGGGCTGCACGTCCTCGATCTGCAGGCCTAGCAGCGATGTCGATCCCCACCCTTCAAGGACTGCAGACGGCGCTCAGCGGCCTGATCGCTCAGCAGACCGCACTGGACACCACCGGCAGCAACATCGCCAACGCCAACACCGAAGGCTACTCGCGCCAGACCGCGCTGCTGGAACCGAACACGCCGCTGGAAATCCCTGCGATCTCGGGCCACACCGGCGAGGGCGCGCAGCTCGGCACGGGCGTCACCGTGGCCACGATCACCCGCATCCGCAACAGCTACCTCGACGCCCAGTACCGCGGCCAGAACAGCGAGCTGAGCGCCGCCAAGGCGCAGGCGGAAATCCTCTCGCTGGCGCAGACAGCGTTCAACGAACCGTCCAGCGCGGGGCTCGCCACGCAGCTGTCGAACTTCTGGACGGCATGGAACGAACTCGCCAAGTCGCCCACCGACGAAGCCGCCAAACAGGGCGTTGTGGCCGCGGGCGAACAGTTGACGGGCGCGTTCAACGAACTGAGCGCGCAGCTCACGCTGATCTCCACGCAGGCGAGCGAACAGTACAACTCGCTCACAGGCCCCTCCGGAGAAGTCGAAAACCTCGCCAACCAGCTCGCGCAGCTCAACGGCCAGATCAAGCTCGCAGAAGAAGCGCGCCAGCCGCCCAACGACATGCTCGACCGGCGCGACCTGCTGCTCGACAAGCTCTCCGGGCTGGCCAACGTCACAGTCGTCGAAGGGCCCAACCACGTCGACACGATCAGCCTCGGCGACGCCGCCAAACCGCTCGTCGAAGGCACGACCGTCAACTGGCCGCAGGCGATGACGGAAGCCGCTGGCGGCGAACTGGGAGCGCTGCTCAACCTCACGGGTCCCAAAGGCGCGCTGACGTCGCTGCGCGCGAACCTCGACGAAGTCGCCAAGACGCTCGCCACCACCGTCAACGAACACCTCGAAAAACCGTTCTTCTCGGGCGCAACCGCGGCCACGCTGACGGTGGCCGTCAAATCGGCCGAAGTCCAGGCCTCCGGCAGCAAAGCCGCCGGCGGCAACGAAGTCGCGCGCGCGATCGCGGCGCTGCGCGGCGGCGCAGCCGAACAGGGCTATGCCTCGCTCGTCGAGCAGGTCGGCAGCGACGTGCGCAGCGTGAAGGACGACCAGACCACGCTGCAGGGCACCGTCACCGCGATCAACGACCAGCGCCAAGCCGTCTCGGGCGTGTCGCTGGACGAAGAAATGACCAACCTGATCACCTTCCAGCGCGGCTACCAGGCATCCGCGCGCACGCTGACCGCGATGGACCAGATGCTCGAACAGCTGATCGAGCACACCGGAACGGTGGGGCTGTAGCGATGAGCGACCGCATCACCCCGGCGATGGTCACCAGCTCGACGCTCGCCGACCTCGGCAGCTCGCTCGCGGCGCTCGAACGCAGCACCAACGAACTGTCCTCCGGGAAGACCATCCTGGCGCCGTCGGACAACCCGTACGGCGCCAGCCGCGTGATCGACCTGCAGAGCCAGCTCGAAGGGCTGACCAACTACGAAGGCGACGCGCAGGATGGGATCGCGTGGGAGAACACCGCCAGCAGCGCGATGTCGAACATCAACGAACTCACGCAGCGCGTGCGCGAGCTCGTCGTGCAGTCAGCCAACGGCACCAACAACCAAGGCGACCTCAACACGATCGCGCTCGAGATCGAACAGCTGACCGAAAGCGTCAAGCAGGATGCCAGCACCCAGTACGCCGGGCAGTACGTGTTCTCGGGCACCGCCACCACCCCGCCCTACGAACAGGGTGCCGGCGCCGGGGCTGACGAATACAAAGGCAACGAAGAAACCGTCAGCCGTGCCGTGGGACCGGCGGCCACGGTGTCGATCAGCACCAACATCGCAACGCTGCTAGGCGGCGGCGAAGCCGCCAAAGACGGCAAGCTGCTCGACACGCTGCGCACGATCGTCGGGCACCTGCGCAGCGGCACCGCCGAAGGCCGCGAAGCGCTCGGCACGACCGACCTCGCCAACCTCGACGGCAATCTCGAAACGCTGAGCCAGCTGCAGGCGGTCGCCGGCAGCGCCACCGACCAGCTGCGCGCGGCGCTGACGCGCAACGAAAGCGTGCAGACCTCGATCACCGAGGCGCTGTCGAACACGCTCGACACGAACGTCGCCCAAGTCTCGATCCAGTACGCCAACGAGCAGGCCGCGTACGAGGCGGCGCTGCGCGCCGGCGCCAGCATCGTCCAGGAATCGCTGCTCAACTTCCTGCAGTAGCCAAACCCAAGGAGACCCCCCGTCATGTCCGTGAAATTCGAGAGCATCCGCTTCGGAACCGTCGAGATCGAGCCCGAGGACGTGATCGAGTTCCCGTTCGGGCTGATCGGCCTCGGGGGCCTGCGCTACACGCTGCTCGACCGCAACCCAGGCACCGGGTTCCTGTGGCTGCACGCCGTCGACGAGCCCGCGCTGGCGCTGCCCGTGGTCAAACCCGACCAGTTCTTCGCCGCGTTCGCGCTGGAGATCGCGCCCGAGGACGTGGAGCGCACCGGGGTCGAGCACGCGAGCGCCGAGGAGCTGTACGTGACCGTGCGCGCGACGCCCAATCCGCTCGACATCACCGCCAACCTGCGCGCCCCGCTCGTGATCCGCAGCGGCCTCGGATACCAGGTGATCAACGTCCACGAGGACGCCACGCTCCAGGCGCCGCTGTTCACGATGCCCGCGGAGTCGCGACTTGCTTCATAATCAGCACTGATGCTGATCCTGACGCGTCGTCCCGGAGAGCGCGTCGTCATCGGCGACGAGATCCTGGTGACCGTCATGGGCGTCAGCGGCCACACCGTGCGCCTGGGGATCGCCGCGCCGCAGGGCGTGCCGATCTACCGCGAGGAGATCTGGCTGGCGGTCAAGGAGGAGAACCGCGCCGCCGCCGAAGCGACGGCCGACGCGCTGCCCGCGGAGCCGCCCAAGGCATCGCCGCAGGACGCGCAGAAGACCGCTGCCGAAGACCCGCCGGAGTCGTCCGCCGAGACCCCGGCCGACAGCTCGCCGCCCAGCAGTTGAGATCGCGATCACGACCGCACGCTGCCTGATCTGACTCGCGCGCCTCATCGGCTCTCGGCGTGGCCTTGGAGTCAGCCCCAGGCCGCGGCAGCGCCGGTGCAGGGCCGCGACAGACGCCGCCACCTTCGACAGGCGGCGGCGTCGTCGCGGGTGAAGCCGTCAGTCCACGTCCAAGCTCACCGTGACGCCGTTGCGCACGCCAACATGTAAGATTTCACCTGTTACAAAGCCCTCTTTTTTGCCGCCGATCGAGCAGGTCTCGAGTTCCGATTCCCCTTCCGGGCCTTTCGCACCCGGGAGGATCACGCTGATTAATAACAATCCCCCTTCCACTTCGTCTAAGTTGGCCACTTCAGACGCCGCATTGTGTTTCACTTCCGTACGGCACGTGTCGGTTATGCCTCCGCAGGTAATCGCGAATCCGGGCTGTTCACCTTTGGGGCCTGGCGAAGTCCTGTCGTAGAAGTGTCCGCTGATCAATTCGAGTAACGTCTTCCACGGAAGCCCTACGGCTACGACTTTTTCGAGCGACGAGCAGCCGTTTGTCACTTCTTCTTCTTTTGCGTTTAACGCTTTGGCAGATGCCTTGCATCCGCTCGCCGAGATTTTGAACGATATCGCGCTGACTTCGTCTTCGGCGCCGGGGCCCTCCGTGCCTTCTTCTAACACCGCTTCCGGAGCACATTCGATCTCGCTGTCGCTACCCCGATCCTGCATCACCACCGTCTCTAAGTTGCTCCCCTGGGCAAAGCATTCGCCCGGCGCGCGGATCGGTTCACCGGCGCATAAGTACTGTGTTTCTTCTTCTGCGCTCGAGGCCGTCACATAGACCATCGCCACCACGCCAGCCGCCAGCGCCGCCAGCAGCGCCCCGATAACCATCGATTTCCTCATGCCGCCTGCTCCTTCCTCTCGGGTGACGACGCCACACGAGGCTCCCCGAGAAACGGTTGCGGTCGCACCGAGCGGTCACGCCACGATGCGCAGGCTCAGAGCACGACCATTGTCACGCATCAAAGCAAAGCTCCAGTAATTGGAGTTTCATCGAACAACCATAGAACTTCGTGCACCCGCCGGCAAGCTTCTGTTTCCCACCGGTCCGCCTGGAGCAACAGCGCTCCGGGGCAGCTGCTGCCCGCCGCTGCCGCGCCGACCCGCTCTCGTGCGGGACTCAGGAGCTCACGAGCGCACGGAAGCGCTCGCCGCGCTGCTCGAAGTCGCGATAGTTGTCATAGCTCGGCGCAGCGGGCGACAGCAGCACCACGGCACTCCCTCCGGCCACGGCACGCGCCCGCTCCACCGCCTCCCGCATGTCGGCCACCTCAACCGCCCGTGCAGGCGGCACGCCGGCGTCCCGTGCGATCGCGACCAGGCGCGGGCCGGTGGTGGGGACCCCGATGACAGCGGCCGCACGCTCGGCCAGCACGCGAGCAAGCGTCGAGTAGTCCTGGCCCCTGTCCTGTCCGCCCGCGATCAGGACCAGCTCGCGCCCCGGGAAGCTCGCAAGCGCCGCCAGCGTCGACTCGGGCGTCGTGGAGATGCTGTCGTCCACCCACAGCACGCCGTCGCGCTCCGCCACCGTCTCCAACCGGTGCGCCAGCGGCCGGAAACCGGCGAGCGCGTCCGGCAGCGGCGGGGCAATCCCCAGCGCTTCGAGCGCAGCCAGCGCGCCACACAGGTTCAGCGCGTTGTGCTCACCCAGCAGCGGCAGCTCCTCGCTTGCGACACGCAGCTCGCCGTCGAACGCGACACCGCCGGCGGTCACGTCCCAGCCGTCGGACACGCCGTAGCGCAGCATCCGAGGCGTCGTCGGCACGTCCTGGATGGCGCCCGCAGTCGCGCCGGCGCCGTCGCACGCACCACCGGCCAGCTCCGTACGCAGCCGCTCATCGCGCCAGTTCACCACCGCCGCGCGCACCCCCGGCAGGCCCAGCAGGCGCAGCTTGTCCGCGCGGTACGCCGCCTCCGAGCCATGCCAGTCGGTGTGCTCGCGAAACAGGCTCGTCACCACCGCCACCTCCGGGCCCGCCCGCAGATCGGCCGTGTGATAGCTGGAGAGCTCCACCACCGTCACGTCAGCTTGCGGCTGCTCGAGCAGGGCCAGCGCCGGCACGCCGATGTTGCCCGCCAGCTGCGCCGTGCGCCCCGCCGCGCGCACCAGGTGGCACGCGAGCGCCGCCGTGGTGCTCTTGCCCTTCGTGCCCGTCACCCCGATCACGCCCTCGCCACCGCGCTCCTCCAGCCACAGCGCCGTCGCGGTCGTCACCGGCGTACCCGCCTCGCGCACCGCCAGCAGCTCGCGCCGGTACAGCGACACGCCCGGCGAGCGCACCACCACGTCACAGCCGCTCAGCGCCGCCACGAGCTCGTCGCCGGCGGCGGCGGCGGCATCCGCATGGGGGGCGGCGCCCGCCGCGGGGACGGCGCCCGCGTTGGGAGCGGCGCCCGCAGCGAGGCTGGCATCGGCCGTCACGACGCGCAGCCCCGGCGCGTGCAGCATGCGCGCGACGTCGCCCGCGGGGGGCGCATCGAAGGCCGCCACAGCGATCCGCGCCGACGGCAGCCGGCGCGCGAGCACATCGGCGAGCGAGCCGATCTCGCGGCCGGCGCCCCACACGCCGATGCTGGCGCCGTCAAGCTCCGAGAACCGCACCGACCTCCGCCAGCAGCGCAGCGGGCACCGCGTGCTCGTCGCTCAGCGCAAGCACCGTCTCGGGGTCGCCCGCGTCGGCGGGGAAGCGCGGCAGCACCTCCGCCGCCAGACGCCGCACCACCCGCTGCTCGCTCCAGCGCTCATCGCGCGCCAGCAGGCGCATCGCCGCCAGGCTCTCCTGCTCCTCGCCCACGCACTCGAACGGCTTGTGCCCGCCGGTGGCCGTCAGCAGCGCGAAGCCCTCGAACTGCGCGTCCTCGTCCAGCAGGTCGCGCCCGAAGATCTCGCGCATGCGCGCCGGCTCGCTGAACGGCGCCAGCGCCAGGAACACGAAGCGGCACTTCGGGCAGTCACAGCACCACGAGCTCGCGCGCAGCTTCGGGTCGAGGCGAAACAGCGCGTTGCAGCTCGTGAACGCGCCGTGGTAGCGCTCCATGCGCGCGAACGCCCGCGCGATCGCCAGCTCCGACGCGGGGCGCAGCACCGAGAAGCAGCTCATCTCCGGAGCCACCTCCGCCAGCGCAGAGCTCAGCAACCGCTCCGCGCGCAGGCCCTTGCTGAACTGGTGGTTGACCTCCACGCCGTCCCACACCACGTTGCCCGCCGACGCCGAGCGCTCGTTCGCCATCGCCACCGCATCGAAGCCGTTCAGCGCCGCCGTCAGCAGCGCCACGCACGTCACGATCGCCGTGATCGGCACGTGGCCGTTGAACGCGCCCGCGTCGTTCAGCGCGCGCAGCCGCGGGTCCAGCCTGCGCCGTGCGATCAGATGGGCCAGCTCAGCGACCGCCGCCGTGCGCGCGATCGGGGCCGCGTCGCCGATCGAGAACAGCGACAGCTCACAGCCGGAGCCCCTCACGATCTCCAGGGCCACCGCCGAGTCCTTGCCGCCGCCTATCGGGACCAGGGTCCCTTGCGGGGTGGTTGCGGGCGTGGTTGACGGCTGCGCGCTCCTCGCCACGGCCGGGTCCGGCCGCGTCGATGACGCTCCGCCGTTGAACCTCGGGCGGGGCAGCCCTTGCAGGTCATTGGTGTACGCGAGCTCGGCCAGGCCCTCGGAGTACAGGGCTTCGAGCAGCGCCGCCACAGCCGGGGGCGGGGCGCCCGTCTCGCAGCTGACCTGCGGTGGCAGAGCTGTCTTGAAATAGCTCACGCCCGCCACCCAGTGCAGCAGAGCCAGCAGGCCGTCGACGCGCTCCCGGTCGGCGCCCGACAGCTCGCCCGCGCGGTCGGGCAGCGGCAGCTCGAACGACTCCGCGAACGCGATCTGCTCGTCCAGCGCGTAGCGCAGCGTCACGCCGCCGCGCGCGTCCAGCTCGCGGGAGGTGAAGCGAAAGCGCTCAAACGCGCCCCGCTCGAAGCTCGCCTGCGCGCGTGTCGTGTCCACCGCCATCGTCTCAGCGTAGACGCCGGACGGGCCACCACGCCGCCCCCAGGGCGAGCCGTAGGCGAGCCCCCCTCAAATCAGTCGTTGGCGGTGACTGCCTCGAGCAGCTCGGCGAAGCGTTCGCGCGCGTATGCACGGCGTGTCGGCAGGTGCTCCGTCGGCATGTCGCCCTCCGGCGGCGCGTAGCCGCGCAGCAGGTGGCGCGCCACCGACTGGCGGTGCACCTCGTCGGGACCGTCGTAGATGCGCGCCGCGCGCGCGAAGCGGTACATCTGCTCCAGCGGCATGTCCGTCGAGTAGCCCAGCGAGCCGTGCACCTGCAGCGCCCGGTCGACCACGTCGTGCAGCACCTTCGCGCCGTAGAACTTGATCAGCGCCACGTCCGTGCGCGCCGCGCTGGCGCCCTGCGTGTCCATCACCCACGCCGCATGCAGCGTCATCAGCCGCGCCGCCTGCATCTCCGCGGCGCTGTCCGCGATCCAGTTCTGCACCGTCTGCTTGTCCGCCAGCAGCGAGCCGTGCGCGTGGCGGTACGTCGCGCGCTCGCACATCATGTCGAACGCCCTGCGCGCCACGCCCAGCCAGCGCATGCAGTGATGGATGCGACCCGGCACCAGCCTGTGCTGCGCCAGCAGGAAGCCCTCGCCCTCCGCCCCCAGCAGCGCGCCCGCGGGCACGCGCACCGCGTCGTACACGATTTCCGCGTGACCGCCGTAGGCGCCGAACTGCTCCCACGGGTGCTCCATCGTCGGCACGTCGCGCACGATCTCAACGCCCGGCGTATCCACCGGCACCACGAACATCGACGCCCGCTGCGCCGCGCGCGCGTCCGGGTTGGTGACCGCCATCACGATCAGGAAGTCCGCAATCGACGCGTTCGACGAGAACCACTTGCGCCCGTCGATCACCCACTCCTCGCCGCCGCCTGCCGCGTCCAGCACCGCTCGCGTCTGCAGCTGCGTCGGGTCCGAGCCCGGCGTGTGCGGCTCCGTCATGCTGAACGCGCTGCGCAGATCGCCCGCCAGCAGCGGGTGCAGCCAGCGGTCCTTCTGCTCCTGCGTGCCAGCCAGCGCCAGCAGCTCCGAGTTGCCCGAGTCCGGCGCCGCGTTGCCGAACGCCAGCGGCGCGAGCGGCGAGCTGCCCAGGATCTCGTGCATCAGCCCCAGTCGCACCTGGCCCATGCCCTGGCCGCCCAGCTCCGGCGGCAGGTGCGTCGCCCACAGCCCGCGCGCCTTCACCTGCCCCTGCAGCGGCGCCATCGCGCGCGTCAGCCCCTCCAGGCCCAGCTCGTGCCAGATCGCCTCCAGCGGCCAGATCTCCGCGCGCACGAACTCGCGCATCCAGTCCAGCTGCTCCTCGAAGTCAGGGTCCGTGGAGAAGTCCCAGCTCACCCCCTCAGCCTACGCCTTTGCCGCGGACAACCGGAAACAGAGATGTTCTTGGCCTGGTGGAGCGCCGCGCCGTTCTGGCCCGTCAGCGCGATCCGCATCGTCAGGCGCCGGCCACACATGCTGCGGTGCGCGCCCGCCGGCAGGTTCGCCGCCAGCAGCGAGTGCGCGCCGCTGCCCAGCACCAGTCCCAGCGTCGAGATCGGCACGTCCGGCAGCGACGTGAACACGTCCGAGGTGATGCCGTGCGTGATGCTCGTCTGCCCCGACACGACCACCGTCACGCCTTCGCCCTGCAGCACGAGCTCGATATTCGGCAGCGCACTCGAGCCGTGGGAGACGAGGTACACCGGACCCACCAGCGCATGGCGCAGCACCGGCGTCAGCACCGTCACGCTGCCCACCGCCGACGCCGGCGGGCACGCCGCCGCGTTCGCGTCGAACACCGCCGCCGCGCACGCGCTCTGCAGCGCGCGCAGCCGCGTCGACAGCTGCTTTGGCAGATCCACCTTCACCGCCGCCACGTTCGCCCCGCCGGCGCCCATCGCCAGCCGCATGTGCAGGTACGCGCCGCCCGCTTTGCTCGTCTTCGCGTGCGTCAGCGCGCTCAGACGCGGCTTGAACGGCAGCGTCGCGCAGTCGGCCGCCTGGAAACGCGACGACACCGCCGCCGTCGCGCCGCCCATGCCCGCCAGCGCTCCTTCGATCTCAAGCGGCCGGCAGTCCGTCGGGTTCAACGCAAAGCCCGCGCGGTCGATGTCCAGCGCGATCGTCTTCAGCTGCAACGGAATGCCGTCCAGCGTCTGCGGCAGCGGATCGCTCACGATCGTCAGCGCCGCCGTACGCGGGTCCACCTCGATCTTCGCGCCCACGCGGATCGTGCCCAGATCGAACGGGCCCGCAACCGCCGGCACCACGACCGACAGGCCGAACGGCGCGCCCTCGTACGGGCCAGTCAGGTACACGCGCCCGCCGATGAACGTCGGGTTCGCGCCCGGCCCCGCGTCGATGCTCGCCGTGCCAACTTCGCTCTGCGGCGAGCATGCGTCCGCCTGCACCTGCGCTTCCGGGCACAGCTGGACCTTGGAGAGCATGCCCAGCAGTCCCGGCGCCAGGCGCACCGTCGCCGCGCTCAGGTCCTCGTCCTGGTCCGTGCGCGACAGCGTCACCGTCAGCGGACTGGACGCGCCCGCCTGGTTGTTGGTTGTGCCAGCGACGAACGACGGATGGAACTGCGGTGGTGTGCAGCCCGTCACCTGGAACGGCGCGCTCGACGGTTGCGCCGCTGCTTCGCTGCTGTACGGGGTCAGGCGCGACGTCGCCAGCAGCTGGGCGCCGCAGCTCGTCGGGTTCGCAAGCGGCGCGTTCGCGCCGCCGTCCAGCGTCAGCTTCAGGTCTTCGAACGGCAGCTGCGGCGCCTGCGTGAACGTCGCCGTCAGCTGCCCTGTCGCCTGGTCGATCGACGTCGCGCCTTCCAGCTTCGCCGTCACGCCCGCCTGCCCGTGCCCTTCAAGGTATCCCCCGTCCTGGGGGGAGCCCTGCGCCTCCAGCAGCAGTCTGATCAGCCTGCCCTGCTGCGCGTCGCTCGGCGTGCACGGCGCGCATTCCGGTTCGCCCACGTACACGTGGCCTTCCAGCGGGCTCGACAGCAACGGCGTGGCGATCGTCACAGTGCCGATCTGCGAGCGCGGCGGACACGCAGCGGGCGCCAGCGAGTGCAGGCCGAACTGCTGCTGGGAGCAGCTCTGCAGGCCGTTCGCCACCGACGGCGAGAGCACCGCGCCCGGCGGCAGCGTGATCGACGCGTCGCGCAGGTCCGGCGTCGCCAGCGCCGTCGGGCTTTCGTTCTGCGGCACGTGCACGTCGACCGTGTAGCCGCTCGGCGCGCCCGCCTGCGTTGTTTCCGGCTGGAGCGACAGCGATGGCACGAACGACAGCTGTTCGCAGCCGGTGGTCGCCGGCAGCGATCCCATCTCGTTGAAGCGACCCGGCGGTTCCGGTTCCAGCGGGTTCTGCGGTTCCGGGTTCTGCCACGAGTCCCGCTGTACGAGCACGGGGAGTTCCGCCGTGCAGCTGCCCGGCAGCGTCAGGAACGGTGTCGCCGCCACGCCGCTGGGGCAGCCTTTGGCTTCTTCCACGCCGCCTATGACCTTCACCGATGGTTTGCAGAATTCACCGTCGTTCTGCGCGCCTTCTCCAAGCGTCCCTTCTCGTTCCAGATTGTGGGCGGGCGCGGCCGGCACGCCCCATAGCGTCAGGATCGCCCCCTGCAGGGGACCGGCCTCAGGCATGTCGTCGAGCTGCGCCGTCAATCCGTAGTCGCCGTTGGAGCGCACGTGAAAGAACAGCGGTACGTGGCCGATCCCGGCCACCGAGAAGCCCAGCTCGCCCGGCTGGCCGGAAGGCGGAACGATGTTGAACACGGGGAAGAACGCCGACTGAAACGTGCCGTAGAACAGCGGCTTCACGGTCCCGACCTGGGTGTCGACAGGGCAGTTGAGCCTTTCGCGTTCGAGGAACGCCTGCTGGCTGCAGCGCGGCACGGCGTTGGGATCTCCGACCAGCCCGGGCGGCAGCGCGACTTCGATGTCCTTCGGCGAGGCGTTCGCCAGCGCCGATTCCGCGCCGCCGTTG
This sequence comes from Solirubrobacteraceae bacterium, assembly GCA_035483595.1. Lineage (GTDB taxonomy): Bacteria > Actinomycetota > Thermoleophilia > Solirubrobacterales > Solirubrobacteraceae > Palsa-744. The sequence continues at coordinate 201,002 of DATHPU010000026.1, read as the reverse complement.
CCGGCGGAGGGCGTTTCCCTGGAGCTTACGTTGAACGCCATGCTGGCGGTCAGCGCATACGGATGCGAACCGGCCTGGGTAGCCTGTTCGCCAGCTTCCGTGGCCGCGTCGATGTCGAACAGAGACAGCCCGAACGGAGCCGTGTCGGCGTCGATCGGCGTGGTCGCGCTGGTTGACGCGCCTGGCGCCCCGCCGCCGGAGACCGTCGCGGAGTTCGGACCCAGAGGGACACCTGGGTGTTCGCCGATCGCCACCCTGATCGTCACCACGATCATCGCTCCCGCCGGCACGCGTCCGCGGCTTGGTGCTTCTTCGTAGGTGCAGGTCACGGTCCCGGTGATGGGGCCCGTCGGGCATGCCATTTCGTATTTCGGCAGCCCCGTTCCATTGGCCGGTTCGCCGACGGCGGTGACCTTCGTGGCGGTGACTTCCGCGGGCAGGATGTCCGTGACCGTCACGACGCTGCCATGGGCGGTCGGCGCGCCGCCGTCGTTGCGGACGATCAGCACGTATGCGTCGGCCGGGTCACCCGCCTTGAAGTACGTCGGCTCGGACTCCGACAGGATGCTCCAATGCGGGCTCGCGGACGCCGCGCTCGAGGAGCCCGCCTCGATCGCGCACGAGACGAACGCAACGGCCAGCGGCAGCGCGGCCCGTCTGATCCTCCGGGCGCAGTCGCCCGCGCGCACACGAACGATGCCGCTCACCGGCGCGACCGACGGCGTCCAGCTACACCGCCGCGACGAGTCCCCTCGGCTTTGGGCGCGTAGCGCTTGCGCGCAGCGGCGATGCACCTCGCGCGCCTGGCCCTGGCCTTGAGCTTCGCGCAGCTCGAGAGCGCGCGAGCCAGGAGCTGCCGCCGCGTTGGTTGCGCGCGCGGCGCGGCGAGATTGCCGCTACCCAGGAAGGACGCGGAGAGAGGCGCCGGGATCGCCGGCGGCTGGTCGAACGGTTCTTGACAGGCGCTGCCCTGGCACGGCGCCAGCGCTGTAGGCGCCGCCAGCCCTCCGTCCACACGCGCGTCGTAAACGTCCACCAGTTCGTCGGCGTCGCCGGGCGCCAGGCGTTCCCGGGTCGCGAAGAAGACGTCGTCCCCGCTCGAGCTTGCGTCCAGGAACACTCCTTCGCCTCCGCCACCCGCGCCCGAGATCAGCTGTGCGGCGCCGCTCTCGTACTCGAAGACCTTCTGGCTTCCACCGGAGAGGCCCGGCACGACCGGATCGGGAGAGGTGAAGAACAGGCGGCTCCCGTCGTCGCTCAAGCTCCGTGGCTGGTGGAAGGGGCTGCTGGTCCGTTCGCTCAGCCGCGCGCCGATGAATGCGCTGCCGAGCGGGCGAGCGCCACCGGGATCGCACGACGCGCACACGAGCCGGCCGTCTTCAGCGCTGTACTCGAACACCTCATGATCGGGTTCTCCGGTGGTCCGATCGGTGTTTTCGTAGCCGGTCAGCGGCTCGACCGACATAAACGCCAGATGCGTCCCGTCGGGCGTCACGTATGCCTGGGACGCCGTCGGACGGCTTGTCCAGTCGGCAAGATCGCTCTGATAGGGGAACGCGGGTCCGGTTCGCAGCGCTTCGAGGTCTTCCGCTTCTTCTTCGCTCGGCGCCGCCAGCCTGGCGATGAACTTCACCGTGCCCGCGCCGGCGGACGCTTCGTGCCAGACGTATAGGTTCGGCTCGCCGGCTTTTGCGCCGTCGCCCGATTCGCCGAGCCCGCCCTCAGCCACGAAGTACACATACGAGCCGTCCGTCGACGCGCCGACGACACCCAGCACGCCAGCGCCGTCGGGGTCGTTCGTGTCGACGGTGAGATCCGAGAGGCCACCGGTGGCGACGTCGTAGCGATAGAGGTCGTTCCCCGGGTTTTCGCGCGGTTCCGGTCCCGACGTCGGTTCCACACCGGTGTTGGATGCCTTCGTCAGCGAGGCTTTGCTCGTGAAGTAGACCGCCGAGCCGCTCGCCGAGGCGGTCCAGAACTGCGCCGACTCAGCGTTGCAGACCGCTCTCGTCGTTTCGCAGCTCCCCGGACGGGCACCTGCAGCCGGCGCCGATGCCTCAACCGTCGTGGAGCCGTCGACGCGTATGTACACCTCCGTCATGCCGGCCTGTGCGGCATCGGGAGCACCGCCATCGGCGGCGGCCTCGAACACGACATCCGATCCATCCTGCGACACGGCCCGTTCGAGCTCGTGCGCATGTTCCTCGGCCACTTCGATCCCGCCACCTGCCGTCGCGCCCGCGGCGGGGATCGCACCGTCGGGAAGGACCCCGACCAAGCGCACACGTTCGTCGGTGGTTTCATAAAGGTTTTCCACGCCGCCGCCGGGCGCGCCGGGGACGAGACTGTCGCTCGCCTCGAAGATCACATGGCTGAAGTCGCTCGAGGCGCCCGCGAACGCGGGCAGGTCCTGGTGTTCAAAGCAGCGTCCGCAACCAAGCGGCGGCGGTTCCGGCGGCGCGTTCGCGGTCACGAGCGAGTAGCTGCCGGCGGCGTTGCGGACGAACAGGTTGTAGACGCCCGCCGGTGCGCCTTCGGTCAACCGCTGCAGCGGCACGCGCAGAACCGCCCGCGACAGGTCCGGCGAGAAGGCGTACGAGATCTTGGCGATGCTGTTGGCGGGCGCTTCAGCCGTCGGAGGCGACAGAGCCGTGGTCTGCCAGCCAGCGACCGCTCTGGTTGCGAGATACGCATCGTCGAACTCGTTTCCGGGCGCGCCATCAAACGCCGCGCCAACGTTCATATACGCGATCGTACATGGTTCGCCGCCGTAGCATCCAGAGCTCTCTGCGGGCTCCAGCGGCTGCAGCGAAGCGGCGTCCTGTCCGCCCTTTTCGACGGGCGAGACCTGCTCGTAGGCGCGGCAGTCGGGTAGATGTTCGGAGGCGCCTGAGCGAAACGACGCGTTGGGGCACGCGCCAGCCGCAGGCGCCATCGCGGCGCTGCCCAGCCATATGCCTGCAACTACGAGCCCAATTGCGCCGCGCACGCGGAGCCGGTTGCTCATCGATCCGTCGCGCAGCGGCTTTCCGCGCATTCGCACCTCCTCGGCGCGCCGTAGTCTACCCGCGTGCCATAACCACGGCGCCGTTGCGCTCCACCGGAGTCAACCCCCACTTGAGGATCGGAGCCGCCGGGCATCCGCCGGCTCCGACCCCCCTCGCCCCCTCAGCCCTTGCGGGCGGCCTTCCTCAGGGCGCTATTTCCATTCGGCGGTGCCGCCTTCGACTTCGCCCTGGATTTTGCCGCTGTAGGACCCTTCCGTGTTTTCCCCGCCGCAGGAGCCGCCCGTCCCCCTGGAGCGGATGTTCATGACGGCCGCTTCCGCCGTGACCTTCCCGCTCGAGTTGGAGTACGTCATGGCTTCGAGCGTCTGCGGTTCGATCAGCACTTCGCATCCGGCGCCTTCCGGTGTGACGAACACCGTTTTTTCGAGCCTCGCGGATCCATTCGCGTTGAATTCGAAGTGCGCGGGCGTGACTTTGATGCCCATCCCGAAGCCCGAGCAGTTGCTGTAGGTGAGCACTTCTTTGTGGGTGACGGATTTGAGTTCCGTCATTTCACCCGTGCCGGTGACCGACGTGCATTCGATCGTGCCGGCCCCCGTTTTGAACACCTGCCCGACGCTGGTGCCTTTGCTTTTGGTTTTGCCAGTTTTGCTGACGACGAATTCATGGCCCGACGCAGAGACCGAGACGGCGCCGACGCCGGCTATTGCAAACGCCGACAGCAGGACCATTCCGAACAACGTTATGCGCTGCATGGGGTTGTCTCACCGCTCCTTTGTCGTTAGATGACCGGCCGCAGGTTGCTGAGCTTGTCGATCGAAAACGCCTGTGCGCACTGTAGTCATTGACTAGGAGTATTCGCTCTGCTGGCCATACGGTCCGTACTATCACAGAAGCCTACAGTTCTGTCAAGCGGAAGCAGACAACTGTTCGCACTTGCGTTTCGCCGAAAATGTTTCTGACTTTGAAGCGCGATAATCGACTGGTCGGAAGGCCGCATTGCAGAGCCATCGAACGGCTTCTGCGACCCGTGTAGATTGGCCATATGCCGACGTCAGACCAGCTTTCGATCACACTGCTGCCGGGCTACCGCGAGCTGCTCACGGCACACGCGCGCGAGCTTCCCCAGCGCGACGACCTGTGCGGCGCGTTCTGCGGCGCGCTCGCGCTTCGCGCCGCCGGCATCGAACGGCGGGGAGGCGAGGTCGTCGACCAGGATGCCGTCGCGCTGGCCGCCGGCAGCACCGTCTCCGGCGCGCGCGAGCCCGGCACGCTGCCGCACGGCGAACCCAGCCGGCGCGACTACCGCCTGAGCATCCCCGCGATCGACGATCACGACGCCTCCGGCACCAACGCCGCCGGCCTGCGCAACGCGCTCGCGACGCTATCCGACGGCGCCGTCGAGGCGCTCCCGTACACCGGCCCCTGGAACCCCGACACGCTCGCCGGGCTGTTCCAGCTCGTGGCCGCGCTCGAGCGTCCCGCGAGCCTCCTCGCCAACTTCGCCACGCATCACCTGTGGGGGGCGCGGCCGCGCGTCGATCAGCTGCTCGGCTACCTGCTCGGCGGCGACGCCGAAGGGCCGCCGCCGGACTGGGACGTCGGCCACTTCGCGTGCGTGTTCGCGCGCGTCAGCGGCCCCCGCGGCAGCATGTACGCCGTCGCTGACACGTACCCCGCACTCGGCGACCGCGGCGTTCACCTGCAGCCGCAGGAGCACCTCGCGGCGGCGCTCGAGCGGCGCGACATGCCCGGGTCCTCATCGAAGGTGGCCGGCGGCATGTTCGCGGTGGTGTCCGCCGACGACGCCGCCGCCGTGCGCGCCGGCGCCGCCGAGCTGGGGCTGGCGGAGGGCATCTGGGACAACGGCAGCGTGACCGGCGAGTCGATCGGGTGAGCGACGCCGAGCTGGTCGCGCTGGTGTGCTGCGACCTCGGCGCGATCGTGCGCGGGCGCTCGGTGCTCGCCTCGCAGCTGGACGAGCACCTGCGCGCGGGCATCGGCTGGGTGCCGGCCAACCACGCGCTCACGCCGCTGGGACCCGTCGCCGAGCCCAACCCGTTCGGATCCACCGGCGACCTGCGGCTGCTGCCCGACGTCGACACCCGCACGGCCGTGAGCGCAGAAGGCGAGCACGGCGCGATGGAGCTGCTGCTGTGCGACATCGTCGAGCTCGACGGGCGGCCATGGCAGTGCTGCCCTCGCAGTTTCCTGCGCGAGGCGCTCGGCGAGCTCGAGCGGGAGCTCGGGGCTCGCGTCGTTGCCAGCTTCGAGCACGAGTTCCAGCTGCTGCCGTCCGGCGGGACCGGAGCCAAACCGTCGGGTGCCGGTCAAGGCGCCGGCCAGCCCGCGCCGCCGAGCGGCGATCAGCAGGCGCCCGCGCTGCCGTTTACGCTCGACGCTCAGCGCCGCGTCGAGCCGTTCCCCGCGCGGGTGATGGGCGCGCTCGTCGACGCCGGGATCGAGCCCGAGCGGTTCTTCGCCGAGTACGCCGCCGACCAGTTCGAGATCCCCGTGGCGCCCGCCACCGGCATCGCAAGCGCGGATCGCGCGGTGCTGCTCAGAGAGGTCGTGCGCGAGATCGCGCGGCGGCAGGGGCTGCGAGCGAGCTTCACGCCGCTGCTCGACCCCCAGCAGGCGGGCAACGGCGTGCATATCCACCTCAGCCTCGTCGACGCCGGCGGCCGGCCGCTGCTCCACGACGCCGCGCGGCCCGGCCGCCTTAGCGAGCTCGGCGAGCGCTTCGCCGCCGGCATCCTGCGCCACGCACGCGCGCTCAGCGCGCTCACCGCCGCGAGCCCCGTGTCCGGCGCCCGCCTGCAGCCGCACCGCTGGAGCGCCGGCGCCGTGTGCCTGGCGGAGCGCAACCGCGAGGCCCTGCTGCGCATTCCGCCCGTCGTCGAGCTGGCGGGCGCGCGCCCCGCCGGTCAGCTGCGCCTCGAGTACCGCGGCGCCGACGCCAGCGCCAACCCGCACCTGGCGCTCGGGGCGATCGTGCGCGCCGGGCTCGAGGGCTTGCGCGCGCAGCTGCCCGCGCCGCCGATCCTCGACCGCGACCCCGCGCAGCTCGATGCCGAGCAGGCCGCGCGCTTCGGCGTCGGCGCGCTGCCCACCACGCTCGCGCAGGCGCTGCAGGCGCTCGCCGAGGACGACACCGCGCGCGCGTGGCTGGCGCCGCTGCTGTACGACGCGTACGTCAGCGTCAAGCGCGCCGAGATCGACGCCGCCGCCGACGCGGAGCTGCAGGAGGTCTGCCGTCGCTATGCCGCCATCTACTGACGCCGCGCCGCTGCTCGCACGGCTGCTCGAGGGCATCGAGCGCGAACTGCCGCGCGCCGTCGCGCTGCGACACGAACTGCACGCCGCCCCCGAGCTCGCGCACGAAGAGGAGCTGACCGCCGCGAGCGTCGCCGCCGAGCTGCCCGTGCCCTGCCGAGCGGCGGCCGGAACCGGGCTGCTGGCGCTGATCGACGGCGGCGGCCGCGCGCCCGAGCCAGGCGACGCCGCGCCAGGCCGAGCGCCGATCGCCGTGCGCGCGGAGCTCGACGGGCTGCCGCTGCGCGAGCGCACCGGCGCCCCGTTCGCGGCGAGCGACGAGACGATGCACGCATGCGGACACGACGTCCACATGGCCGCGCTCGTGGCGCTCGCGCGCGCCGCCCACGCACTCGGCGACGAGCTGCCGGTGCCGCTGCTGGCGATGTTCCAGCCGAGCGAGGAGGCGTACCCGTCGGGCGCCCAGCAGCTCGCCGACGGGGAGCTCGCGCAGCTCGAGCCCGCGGCGGTGGTAGCCGCGCACGTGCACCCTGAGCTGCCGTGGGGCGCCGTCGCGCTCGACGCCGGCATCGTCAACGCCTCGTGCGACGCGTTCGAGATCGCCATCGCAGGCGAGCCGTCGCACGGCGCCTATCCACATCACGGGCGCGACCCCGTGCTCGCGCTCGCAGAGGTGGTGGTCGCGCTGCACGCGCAGCTCGGCCGGCGCATCGACCCGCTGCACGCCGCGTCGCTCACCGTCGGCGTGCTGGACGCGGGCAGCGCCGAGAACGTGATCCCAGCCAGCGCCGGCGCGCGGGGCGCGCTGCGCGCGCACCTGCCGCAGGACCGCGAAGCACTGCGCGCGCTGGTCGAGGAGGTCGCCGGCGGCGTGGCGAGCGCGCACGGCTGCACGGCGCGCGTCGAGCTGGTCCCCGGCGAGCCCGCGCTCGAGAACGACGCTCGCATCGTCTCTCTCGCGCGCGAGCTGCTTGCGAGCGCGGGGCTCGCGGCGACCGCCTCGTGGCGCTCGTGTGGCTCCGACGACTTCGCGTTCTTCGGCGCGCTCGCGCCGCTGGCGATGGCGTTCGTGGGTCTCGACGGCGCCGACGGCTTCGCCCAGCGTCCGCTGCACCACCCCGAGCTGCTGCCCCCCGACGACGCTGTCAGCGCCGTCGCTCGCACCCAGGCGGTCCTGTACGTGGCCGCCGCCACCACGAGCGCCGCCGCCACCGCCACGTCCGCCGGCACCGCCACGTCCGCCGGCACCGCCACGAGCGCGGCCACGGCCGATTGACTTGACCGCGCGCACGTCGAGAAGCTCGACTCTGCCCAACCGCCGATACGATTGCCCGATGCCAGACCGTCTCTACTTCACCGACTCCGACGAGGCCAACGCGCTGATCGCCGCCGACCCGATGGCGCTGCTGATCGGCTTCGCGCTCGACCAGCAGGTGACCGTCGAAAAGGCGTTCGCCGGTCCGCTCGTGCTGCGCGAACGGCTCGGCACGCTCGACGCCGCGGCCATCGCCCGCGCCGACCTGGAGCCGCTGTTCCGCGAGAAACCGGCCATCCACCGCTTCCCCGGCTCGATGGCCCAGCGCGTGCACGACCTGGCGGCGCACGTGCGCGACGAGTACGGCGGCGACGCCGCGCGCGTGTGGACCGACGCCACGGACTCCAGCGGCCTGCGCGAGAACCTCGCCGCGCTGCCCGGCTTCGGCGAGATGAAGGTCAAGTCGCTGAGCGCGGTGCTCGCAAAGCGCTACGGCGTCGGCGTCGCCGACGGGCTCGTGCCCGGGCATCCCACGCTCGGAGACGTCGACTCGCCGCAGGCGCTCGCCGAGTACCAGGCCGCCAAGCGCCTGCACAAGGCGGAGTGGTCGAAACTCAAAGCGCGGCGTTAGGCGATCGGCGGCGGCGTGCCGTCAGCGCTCGCGGCCAGCGCCGGGTCCCAGTCGCACACTGCACACGCGTGAAGGAAGGCCGAGCGCGCGAACTCGACCGCGATCGCGTGCGGGTCGGGGCTCGCCACCACGTCGTGCCAGTCGAGCACGTACTCGCCCAGCTCCCCCTCCCAGCGGGCGGGCGGCGGCGACAGCGCCGCGTCGCCGAATCCGTCCGGCGCCGGGTGCGCGTAGGCGTAGAAGGCCGGCTTGGCGTAGCGCGCGTCGCCCGGCCACCAGCCCACCGCCACCTCCTGCGCGTCCATCGCGTTGCGCATGATGAAGTCCTGCGACGGCGGATCGGCCGGCGCCCCCGAGAACATGTTGACGGCGAGGTCGAACGAGCCCCACCACGCATTCACCGGAGTCGAGCGGCCGCGGTACGGCGCGCGAAACTCGGCCAGCGCGAGCGCCGCGCGCGTCGCCGCCGCGAAGTACGCGCCCACCTGCTCCGGGTCATAGCTCGCATGCTCCTCGTCCTCGTCCAGCGGCACCGTCCACGGCACCTCCTGGGGCGTCGTGTTGATCGCCACCGGTCCCGCAAGCTCGCGCGCCGCCTGCAGCAGCTCGCGTGCCACCGGCCCCACCGCCCGGTTGGGCGCCAGCGCGATCCGCTGCGAGCGGCCGTCGCTGTGCTCCACGAGCGCCTCGTGGCTGCGCAGGTCAAGCGCCGCCACCAGCGCGCCCGAGCCGTCCGGCGCGGGCAGCGCCGGCGTCTCCCAGCCGCGCGCCGTCAGGCGCAGCGCCGCATGCTGCAGCTGGGGCTCCGGCGGCGCCAGCGCCACGGCCAGCTTGCCCAGCACCTGCGTGTGCGCGTGCAGCGTGTCGCACGTCGCGCTCCAGCGGTCGTAGGCGGGCAGTGTGGGCCAGCCGGCGGGCATGAGCGCAGCTTACTTATGCTGAGGCGGGTGGAAAGCATGACTCCACGGCGGGGCAGCTCGACTGGCTGGCCAGTGATCGCCGCATACGCGCTGGTGTGCGCGGCCACGCAGATCCTGTGGCTCACGTATGCAGCCATCACGACCGAAACCGCAAGGCGCTACGGCGTGTCGGTCAGCGCCGTCGGCTGGCTCGCGGAGATCTTCCCGCTGCTGTACGTGGCGCTCGCGATACCGGCCGGCATCCTGCTCGACCGCTGGTTCCGCCCCGCGCTCGCCGCGGGCGGCGGCCTGGTCGCGCTGGGCGGGCTGGCACGTCTCGGCGGCGAGACGTTCGCGTGGGCGATGGCCGGCCAGGTGCTGGTCGCTGTCGCGCAGCCGGTGGTGTTGAGCGGGGTCAGCAAGCTCGCCGGCGAGTACCTGCCCGCGGATCGGCGCGCGACCGGTATCGCGATCGGATCGGCGGGCAACTTCGTGGGCATGCTGCTGGCGCTGCTGCTGGGACCGACGCTCGGCGCGCACGGACAGCTCGAACGGCTGCTGGCGGTGGAGGCCGTGCTCGCGGTCGTTCCCGCAGTGGCGCTCGCGGTCGTGCTGCGCCGCCCCGCGCACCAGGGCGACGAGCACGCGGCGATCGAGGGCAGCGCGGCGCGGGCGCTTTGGCAGCTGCCGGCGATGCGCACGATGTGCGGCCTCGTGTTCCTCGGCTTCGGCATCTTCGTCGCGCTGGCCACGTGGCTGCAGACGCTGCTGCACCCCGACCACGTGTCCGAAACGACGGCGGGCGTGCTGCTCGTAGGCATGGTGATCGCGGGCATCGTCGGCTGCGCCGTGCTGCCGCCGCTGGTCGCCCGCAACGACTCCGAGCGCAGCTTCATGCGCGCCGTCGTGCTCGTCGCGTGCGTCGGCTGCGTCACGCTTGGCGCCGTGCCGTGGCTGGGCGTGCGCGCGCTGGCGTTGGTGGTGATGGGCGCGATGCTGCTGCCGGCGCTGCCGGTGATCCTGACGGCAGCCGAGCAGCTCGCGGGCGCAGCCGCCGGCACCGCCGGCGCGATCGTATGGATGGCCGGCAACCTCGGTGGCCTCGCGGTCGCGCTGCTCGTGCAGATCCTCGTGCATCACCCGCTCGCGGCGTTCCTTGCGATGGGCGCCGTGTCGCTGCTGGGGCTGCCGCTGGCGGCGCGCGTCACGACCCCGGACGGCCGTCTGACACTATTCGCCGGTGGAGCTTCGGCTGCAGATACTGGATGACGAGATGGAGGCTCCCGCGCGCGCCTACGCGGGCGACGCCGGCCTCGATCTCTCGGCGCGGACCAGCGCCACGCTCGACGCCGCCGGCGGCCCGGTCGCCGTCGCGACCGGTCTCGCGGTCGCGATTCCACCCGGCCACGTGGGGCTGGTGTGCCCGCGAAGCGGGCTTGCGCTGCGCGAGGGCATCACCGTCGTGAACGCGCCCGGCGTGATCGACTCGGGCTACCGCGGCGAGATCATGGTGATCCTGCATCGCGTGACCCCGGGGAGCTACGAGGTGCGGCGGGGAGACCGCATCGCCCAGCTGCTGGTCGTCCCAGCCGCGCACGACCTCGAGCTCGTGGTCTCGCCTGAGCTGCCGGAGACCGAGCGCCACCTCGACGGCCTGGGTAGCTCGGGCCGCTGAGCACGCGACCCGCGGAGCGCTGCTGCACTCGATGCGCGGCGCCCGTACTCACACCTTGTGATGCGCCGGCACCCATGAGCCGTCCGGCTGGCGCGCGAAGTCCTCGAACAGCGCAGGCGCCTCCCGCAGCATGATCTCGGCGACCTCGCCGAACACGCTTCGCAGCTCCTCCTCCGCCGCGGGCGCCGTGCGCATCTCGACCACGTGCCTGAGCGTGCGCGCGTTGGCCGTCCAGACGATGTCCGTGCTCAGGCCGAGCGGCGCCAGGCGCCGGAGCGCCGAGGTGATCTCCTTCTTGACGTCGAACGGCACGCCGTCGTCGTCGATGCCGAGCGCCGCCGCCGCGTCGAGCTGGAACTCCTCCAGCTGCTCGACCAGGCTCACGACGCGATCGCGCAGCGGCTCGAGCGCCGAGGGGAGGCGGAAGCCGATGTCGGTGACGCGCACGTAGCGCAGGCTCTCCTGACTGAACGCGGAGCCGGCGCGGTGACGCACGAGCTCGTGGGTGAACACCCGCGAGACGTCGCGAAAGGCGAACGTCCAGCTCACGTGCTCGAGCACGCTGCCATGCCCGGACGCGATCAGGTTCGTGAGGTAGTCGCGGCTGTCGGCTCGAACTCGTGAGACGTTGGCGTTGAGGCCCGGCGCCCAGGACCGGTAACACGCGCGGCCGGCGAACTCGACGAGCAGCTCGGCGTCCACCGGCTCGGCGTCCGCCGGGCCGGCATCCACCGGCCGCTCCCCGCGACGCCGCTCGAGCCACTCCGCGCCGCCCACCGACCGCAGGTACGCGAGCATGCCATCGAGGTCGACCGCTGGCCGCGCGATCAGGAAGACCCGCGGGCTCGTCTCATGCATTGGCGCTGACCCGGAAGCGCACAGTCGCGGTGGGCTGCTCCTCCAGCGCCACCACGTGCACGTGCAGGTGCGCGACGCTGCCGCCGTTGTAGAGCATGTTGCCGCTGCGTTCGACCGTCGCCAGCGCGGTCGGCTCCAGCTGCGCCTTGAGCATCCGCTTGATCGCCCACAGCTCCGCGCCGGCCTCGTCGGGAAGCTCGTCGAACGACGTCACGTGCCTGTTCGACACGACCAGGTAGTGCGCCGCCGCGCCGTCGTAGGGGTAGTCGTTCTTCGTCACATACCAATGCTCGCCCGAGTGCTCGACCGGCTCGCGGTGGTGTGAGGCGACGTGCTCGGGGCAGAACACGCACACGCCGGCGTCTTCCAGCTCCTCCATGTAGCGCCGCTGCTCGTCGCTGCGCGCGGCGTCGAGGTTATACAGCGGGCTCAAGGGCGCGCTCGCGCTCGTAGACGCAGAAGGTGAAGCCGTGCTCGTTCTCGACGACGCGCTCGCTCTGCTCGACGCGCCGCCACTCGCCCGGCGCGAGCCCGGGGAAGAACACGTCGCCGTCGAAATCGCCCTCGACCTCGGTCGCGTACACGCGGTCGGCGAGCGGGAGCGCTTCGCGGTAGGTGCGCTCGCCGCCGATCACGAAGCAGTCGCCGTCGCACGCGTCCAGCGCGCCGGCGAGATCCGCGAACACCTCCGCGCCCGGCGCCCGCCAGTCGGGACTGGCGCTCAGCACGAGGTTGCGCCGGTGGGGCAGCGGCCGGTAGCGGTCGGGGATCGACTCGAAGGTCCTGCGGCCCATCACCACCGTGTGGCCGCTCGTCAGCTCGCGAAAGCGCCGCATGTCGGAGGGCAGGCGCCACGGCAGCCCGCCGTCGCGGCCGATCACGCCGTTGCCTGCGCGCGCGACGACGATCGCCACCATCTCAGGTCGCCACCGGGATGCGGGCGATCGCGGGGTGCGGGTGGTAGTCGGTGAGCTCGAAGTGCTCCGCGCGGAAGTCGTGGATGTCGTCGATCTGGCGGCCGGCGGCGGTCAGGCTCAGCGTCGGCAGCGCGCGCGGCTCGCGCGCGAGCATCTCCTCCACGTGCGGCAGCTGGTTGGCATAGATGTGCGCGTACTGGATCCAGTGCACGTACTCGACGAGCTCGTAGCCGGTGAGCTGCTCCAGCATCAGCCCGAGCGCGGTGTACTGCGCCATGTTGGACGGCACGCCGATCGGCGTGTCGCCGGAGCGCTGGTTGTGGATCACGTGCAGCTTGTCGTCGAGCACCAGCGCATGGATCCAGCCGTGGCACGGCGCGATCGTGTTGCGCGAGCGCACGCCCGCCTCGCGGTGGTTGGCGTTGGGGATCCACGGGCTCATCACCGCGGTCCTGTCGAGCGGCAGGTCGCGCAGCTTCCTGACGAGGTGCGGCAGCTGGTCGAAGCCGGGATCGTCGCCGTCGAGGTCGGTGGTGAAGTTCTTGAATGCATGCCCGTAGGAGCCCGGCCCGAGGTCGCCGGGGGCGAGCCCGCGCGCCTCGCACTTCTCAGGCGTCGCCCACGCGCCCCACCAGTTGCAGCCGAACTCCTCCAGCTGCTCGAGCGTGCGCGCGCCGTTGATGAACGCGCACAGCTCGCCGATCGCCTTGCCGACGAAGCCCTCGATCGAGCGCTCCGTGATCACCGCGGCGCCGTGCGCCATGGGGAAGCGCATGCAGTGCCCCGCCAGCGCGAACGCGTCCTCGCCCTGCTTGGTGTGCACGCGCGTGCCCTGCTCGCGGATCGCGCGCAGCATCTCCCGGTAGGCGGTGCTGGGAGCGCGCTCGGCGTAGGGAAGGTAGTCAGGCATGATGTGGACCGTATGGCAGCCAGCAGCGGAATCCTAAGCGCGGACGTGAACTACGAGGAGCGGTTGATCCGCTCGCTCGAGGACATGACGCGCACGGTCACGCACCTGAAGGGCCTGGGCTACCGGGTGGTGCTGACGTCCGGCTCGTTCGACCTGATCCACCTGGGGCACGTGAAGTACCTGGCGCGCGCGAAGCAGCTCGGCGACGTGCTGGCGGTGGGCGTGGACAGCGACGCGAAGATCCGCCGGCGCAAGGGCGAGGACCGGCCGATGGTGCCGCAGAGCGAGCGCCTGGAGATGCTCGCCTACCAGCGCCCGGTCGACCTGATCTTCCTGAAGGAGGACGACGAAGCGCGCTGGGCGCTGATCAAGGCGGTGCAGCCGAACGTGCTGGTGCTGACCGCCGACCACTCCTACAGCGACGAGGACCTCAAGGCTCTGGAAAAGATCTGCGAGTCGATCGAGGTGATCGAGCGTCAGGCGTCGGTGACGACCAGCGAGCGCATCCGCCAGATGTACATGAACCTCGGCGAGCGGCTCGGGCCGAAGCTCGCGGAAGTGCTGCCGGGGCTGATCGACAGCATCCTCAAGCGGGGATGAGCGGCCGCCGTGAGCGAGGTCGTGGTCGCCTACATCCCAGTCCTGCACGAGGGCTACCAGCGGTTCCTGGAGGCGCATGGGCGCGGCCGGCCGCTGTTCCTGATCGGCCCTGAGCTGTACGCGGACTACCGCCCGCTGGCGAAGGACATCCGGGCGCTCGACGCGGAGCTGGCGGCGAAGGCGATCGCCGCGTGGGATATCGCCTCGGAGGTGAGCGTGCTCGACGCGCAGGCGGCGGCGCGCCTGGCGCGGGAGAGCCCGCGGATCACGCTGCCGGACGAGGACGTCAGCCACCAGGTGGTCGAGCGCTTCTTCTCGCGCTGCGAGGTCCGCTACGACACGGTGTTCCTCAGATGGGACAAGTCGAGGAGCGTGCGGATGCTTGCGGTGGTCGACGAGGTCCACAGAACGAGCGCCACCGGGGAGATCGCCGACATCGTCGCCGCAGCCCAGGCGCAGGCTGACACGAGCGTGGACTGGTGGCGGCAGGTGGGAGCCGCGATCCGCTTCGCCGACGGCACGGTCGTGGCGGCTGCCAACGAGCACAACCCGCACCGCCTGAGCGCGTACGCGGCGGGCGACCCGCGCAGCAACTTCTTCAAAGGCGTCGGCCTGGAGCTGTCCACGGCCACGCATGCGGAGGCGCGCCTGATCGCGCAGGCGGCCCGCGACGGCGTGTCCACCGCTGGCTCGACGATGTACGTCACCGACTTCCCGTGCCCGCCCTGCGCGAAGCTGATCGCGGGCGCGGGCGTGGCGAAGCTGTACTTCCGCGAGGGCTACGCGGTGCTCGACGGCCAGGACGTGCTGGAGGCGGCGGGGGTCGAGATCGTGCAGGTGGGTTGACGGGCGGAACCTCACAGCAGCTGGTCCGGGCCACGATCGCGGGGGTGGGCGGGTACTGGCGGCCGCTGGCCGCCGTGGCGCGCCTGCTGGAGGAGCTCGGGGAGCTCGCGGAGCTCCTCGCGGGTCCCGCGCACGACCGCCGGGAGCCGCCGTCGGAGCTGGCGTCGGAGCTCGCGGACCTGTGGATCATCACGACCGCCATCGCGGATCAGTTCCTGGGCGACGTGGCCGAGCCCGGCTCGCGGGCGCGCGCGGCGGCTGGGCCCGGCGACGCCGTGCGGAGCGACCTCGCAGACGGCGACTCCATGGGCGGCGACCCCGCCCAGGGCGACCCGTTCCGAGGTCTCGTGGCGACAGCCGGGCAGATCGCGCGGATCGTCAACTACTACGACGGGCCGAAGACGCCGCGCTCGCTTGCGGGCTGGCCCTCGCTGAGCGACACCGTGGCCCAGCTCCATGCACGGCTCGCGACGGTGGCGGACGCGCACGGGGTTGACCTGGCGGCAGCCGTGGCGGAGAAGCTCGGCGCGATCCCGGTACGCGACTCGGAGCGCTTCGCGCAGTCGGAGCACGACCCGAGCACGGCGCCGTGCCTGGAGCGATTCCGCAAGATCAGGACGACCCCGTGGGGCGCCGACGTGGATCGCGCGCGCCTATGGGGCGGCCCGGCGTGGTCGTCACGACCGCTCGCGGCGAACGTGGCCGCGATCGTCCCGACGCTGGTCTCGTTCACACGCGCAGCGCTGCCCGAGGGGCTCGACGGTTACGTCATCGAGGGTCCGGTGGCCGCGTCCGATCCCGCAGCCGCCGGTGGACCCATGCTGGACTCTGCGTCGCCGGACGACTGGGCGCGCGAGGTCCTGTGCGAGCTCGCCAGGCTGGGCCCACAGGGCGATGCGACCACGGAGCCGACCGCTGCGTTCAACGGCCTTCGCCTGTCGCCCACGGCGCTCTCCTACAGTCGGCCGTACCTGCTGCTGCGGCCGCGGAGCACCGAGCGCCCGGGCTGAGCCGATCCCGCCGGAGCGTCGCGCTACAGTCGCGACGTGGCCTCACAGGCATCCGTGGACTGGCAGGCCTGGCACGTGAG
The DNA here is from genome assembly GCA_035483595.1 of Solirubrobacteraceae bacterium. Taxonomy (GTDB): domain Bacteria; phylum Actinomycetota; class Thermoleophilia; order Solirubrobacterales; family Solirubrobacteraceae; genus Palsa-744. Next base: position 185,037 of record DATHPU010000026.1, on the reverse strand, counting down.
CTACGAGGACCCCGGCTCCGAGCTGGGACGACGTCTCGCGCTGGTGCAGAGCCAGCTGCGCGACGCACTGGACGGCGCGCCCGCAGGGCCGATCCGACTGGTGAGCGTGTGCGCCGGCCAGGGACATGATGCGATCGGCGTGCTGGTCGATCACCCGCGCCGCGCGGATGTGAGCGCGCGCCTGGTGGAGCTGGACGAGCGCAATGTGGCGCTTGCGAACGGCGCGGCGCGGGCGGCGAGGCTCGACGCCGTGGAGGCGGTCGCGGCGGACGCGTCGCTGACCGACTCCTACGCGGGCTCGGTGCCAGCGGACGTGGTGCTCGTGTGCGGCGTGTTTGGCAACCTGTCGGCCTCCGATATCGACGGCACGATCGAGCAGCTGGCGCAGCTGTGTGCGCCCGGCGCGACGGTCATCTGGACGCGCCACCGCCGCCCGCCGGATCTCGTCCCGCAGATCCGTGAGACGTTCGAGCGCGCCGGCTACGCGGAGGTTGCGTTCGCGGAGGCGCCGCCGTTCGGCGTGGGCACGAACCGTTTGACGGTGCCGCCGTCGCCGCTGCGGACAGGAGTGAAACTGTTCGAGTTCATCGGCTACGAGGCGCTGTGGCCACACCTGAGCGCGAGCGAGCGCGCAGCGCTGGGGCCGCTGTTCCGGGTGGAGAGCTCGCCGGTGGAACTGGTGGAAGCGGTGCGCGCGATCCCCTCCGGGCTGCCGAGCGGGCGCAGCGTGGAAAGCATGCTGCTGGAGGCGCGTGGGACGAGCGCCACGAAGAACCTGTTCCTCGCACAGGTGCTGGCGAAGCGCCATCCCGAGACGCAGCCCGCGCTCGTGCACCGCGTGTACCGGCTGGAGCGTGATCGCGCACGGGAACTGTTCGGCGAGGCGGTTGCGGAGGCGGTGCCGGACGAGGGGCTTGTCGATGTGCACAGGTATCTGACGGTCGTGGCGGAGGGACAGCGCGTCACGGTGGATGCGAGCGTCCCGGCGACGCCGTGGGACGGACTGACGTCGGTCGAGCCGGTGTGCGGGCCGGGGCGGGACTTCCCGGCGGCGGGCGATCCGCACGCGGAGCTGATCGCGCTCGAAGCCGAGCACTGCGACGCCGAGGCGCGGGCGCCATTCGTGGCGGCGCTCGCGGCGATAAACGCAGCTCCGCCCCGAGACTGAGGCGTGTGGCAAAACGGCCCGTCAACCCTGCCACACCCCCAAAAGCACCACGCAAACAGCCACCTCAACAACGGCCACGGTCGCGCCGAGCGTGTCGCCGGTGCGACCGCCGAGCGTGTTGCGTGCGAACCCAGCCGAGAGCGCGGCGACGACGATCCCGGCGGCAACAGCCGCGGCACCGGCTACCAGCCCGCCCACGGCAAGCGCGACGATGAGAGCAACGCCCGTGGCAACACCCAGCGCAACGCGCCCCATGTGAAGCGAAGCGCCGAGCCCATCCGCGCGCGCCGGTGACGTGGTCGCGGCGTGCACGAGCGCGGCCCAACGCCCAAGCGCACACGCGACCACAAGCGCGCGCAGCGCGCGGTCGCCGTCGAGCGCGGAGACGGTGGTGAACAGCAGCAGCGCCCAGGCGATCAGTGCGAGCACGCCGAACACGCCGGTGGATGAGTCGCGCATGGCGGCGAGGCGTCGGGCGCGACCGCCACCGCGCGCGCCGATCCCGTCGGCGGTGTCGGCGAGCCCGTCCTGATGAAGCGCGCCGGTCACCGCCACGAGCACGGTCAGCGCGAGCGCCGAGGACACGCCGGCGCCGAGCACGTGCCCGCCCAGCACCCGCACGCCGCCCACCAGCGCACCAACGGCCGCGCCGACAACCGGAAACCACACGGCGGCGCTGCCCAGCCCGGCGTCGCCGACGGCCGCCGACGGCATCGGCACAACCGTGAGGAACGTGATCGCGCCGGCAAGACCGCTCCACGGGCGAAACGGCCGCCGGGCGACGGCTGCAACCGTCGGCGAGCCGGCGCCTGGCGTCGCTGCGCCGCTCCCGTCAGCGCGCGCGTGCAACGCCGGACTCCTCGAACGTGCCCATGCCCGCGTGCAGCGCACCGGCGGCCTCGACGAGCGGCAGCGCGAGCAGCGCGCCGGACGCCTCGCCGAGGCGCAGGCGCAGGTCGAGCAGCGGCTCGAGGCCGAGCTCGGCCAGCAGGACGCCGTGTCCGGGCTCGGCGGAGCGGTGGCTCGCGAACAGCACTTCGCCGGCGGCGGGGTCGAGCCCCACAGCGGCGAGCGCTGCGGCGGTGACGGCGTAGCCGTCGAGCAGCACTGGCACGCGCAGCCGCACGGCCTCGCCGATCGCGCCGGCGAGCGCAGCCAGCTCCAACCCACCGACGCAGCGCAGCGCCTCGCGCGCAGCGGACGGCGCGCCCGAAGCCAGCGCCGGCGCCCCCCCGGGAGCGGCAAGCGGCGCGTGCCGCTGGAGCGCGGCGGCGACGGTGGCGCGCTTGCGCTGGAGCCCGGCGGCGTCGACGCCGGTGCCGCGCCCGACGGCGAGCTCGGGGGAGACACCGGTGAGCGCACACGTGAGCGCGGCGGTTGTGGCGGTGTTGCCGATGCCGATCTCGCCGAGCACGAGGCAGTCCACACCGCGCGCGCCCCCGGAGCCACCCGCGGGTCCAGCCGATCCGCCCGCAGCTCCGCCAACGAGCTCGCGAGCAAGGACGGCGCCCGTCTCGAGCGCGGCGTCGAGCTGCGCGTCGGTGAGCGCGGCTCCGATGGTCATGTCGGCGCTGCCGGCGGCGATCTTGGCGTCGCGAACGCCCGGCGGCGTGGGCCCAGCGAGACCGACGTCGGCGACGAGCAGCGGGTGCCCGCCACGCCGCGCGAGCACGCCCACGGCGGTCTCGCCGCGAGCGGCGGCGGCGGTGACCTGCGCGGAGACCTCGCTGTCGAACAGGCTGGTGCCGTGCACGACGTGACCGTGATCCGCGGCGCACACAAGCACGCCCGCGCGCACGTGCGCGAGCGGCGCGTGGCCGGTGACGGCAGCCCAGCGCTCGATCACAGCCTCGAGCGCGCCGAGGCTGCCGGCGGGCTTGACGAGCTGGTCGAGGCGATCGCGCGCGGCGATCGCGGCGGCGCGGTCGAGGCCGGCGCAATCGGGGCCAGCGGCGGGCACGCTCGGGCGCACAGGGAACGCCGCGTCGGGCGGCGGCGCATCCTCGCGCGGCGCGAGACCGCCGGCCTGCGCCCCGCGATCGCGTGGGGACGCGTCGTCGTCGCGCCAGCGCTCGTCCATGACGACGGCGTCGAGCGGCATGCGCGAGGACCACCCGGCGGCCTCGAGCCCTGGGCGCACGGGCCGCTCGTCGGGCCAGCCGAGACAGAGATACGCGATGGGATCGACACGCTGGGGTATGCCGAGCAGCGCGCGCAGGTCGGGCGGCCGGTAGAAGCTGACCCAGCCGACGCCGAGGCCCTCGGCGCGCGCGGCGAGCCACAGGTTCTGCACGGCGCAGGCGGCGCTGTAGATGTCGGTCTCGGAGATGGTGCCGCGCCCGAGGACCTCCACGTCCGGGTCGCCGTGATCGCAGCACACGCACACGCCGAGCGGCGCCTCGACGACGCCCTCGACCTTCTGGTCGAGGAACTGGCGGGTGCGCTCGTCGAAGCGGTCGGCCTGGCGCAGGCGCTCGCGCTGGGCGAGGCGCCGCACGGCGATGCGCGTGTCGAGCGAGCGGATGACGATCAGCCGCCACGGCTGCATCAACCCCACGGACGGGGCGCGATGCGCGGCGGCGAGCACGCGCTGGAGCACGTCGTGAGGCACGTCGTCGGGGCGGAAGCGGCGCACGTCGCGGCGCTCGGCGATGACGCGGTGCACGGTCTCGCGCTCGTCGTCGTGGTAGCGCCAGCCGCGGGGGTCGGCGGCGCGCTCCGCGGCGCGCGAGGGGTCGAAGCCGGTGGGCGTGGGCGGACGCTCGAAGCGCTCCGCGTGAGTGGTGGTGGGCTCGGAGGTTGACACCGCCGTCAACACTAGACGCAGGCGCCGCGCTGCGCCACGCGACAGCAGGTAGCATCGCGGTGTCAGCGTGGCGGTGCGAGGAACCCGGTGAGAGACCGGGGCGGTCGCGCCACTGTGACCGGAGCGGCGCGCGTTCCGGGAGCCAGAGACTTGGCCGCCGCGAACCCTTCCGACGACGGGACGCACGATCCCGAGGAGGCGCGAGATGCACTGCAAGACGGACCAGCGCCCCGCCGGGCAGGCGTGAGAGCCGCGACTGTGACGGGTGCTGTCGCAACGGCAGGCGCGCCGGGCGCGGCGCTGTTGTGCGGCTACGCGGCGGACCTGGTGCTGGGCGACCCGCGGCGCTGGCACCCGGTGGCGGGCTTCGGGCGGGCGGCGCTGCTGCTGGAGCGCGGGGCGTACGCGCCGACGCGCATGCGCGGCGCGATGTTCGCGGCGGCGCTGGTGGCGGCTCCGGCGCTCGCCGCGGAGGCACTGGCGCGCGGCGTGGCCGGCGGGAGGCTTGGCGGCTCCAGGAGGACCGGGCGTAGCGGGCGCGTGCGACGCAGCACGGTGCTGGCGGTGCTGACGTGGGCGGCGCTGGGTGGGCGTTCGTTGACGCGCGAGGCGCTGAACGTGTCGGACCTGGTGGAGCGGAACGAGCTGGACGAGGCGCGCCGAGCGCTACGCGCGCTGTGCGGTCGCGACGCGGCGGCGCTGGACGGACCGGAGCTGTGCCGCGCGGCGGTGGAGTCGGTGGCGGAGAACACAGGCGACGCGGTGGTGGGCGCGCTGCTGTGGGGCGCGGTGGCAGGCCCGGCGGGCGTGGCGGCGTACCGCGCGGCGAACACGCTGGACGCGATGGTGGGGCACCGCAGCGAGCACTATGCGCAGTTCGGCTGGGCGGCGGCGAGACTGGACGACGCGATGAGCTGGCCGGCGGCGCGCATGGCGGCGGCGCTTGCGTGCGTGGGCGCGCCGCTGGTGGGCGGCTCGCCATTGGCGGCGGCCCGGATCGCGCGCCGCGACGGGGGCGCGCATCCGAGTCCCAACTCGGGGCGCGCGGAGGCGGCGTTCGCGGGCGCGCTTGGCGTTTCACTGGGCGGGGCGCTCGCGTATGACGGCCGCACCGAGTCGCGTCCGCGGCTGGGCGACGGACGGACGCCGGACGTCGCGGACGTGCACCGCGCGGCGCGCCTGTCGCTGGCAGTGGGCGCGGCCACCGTCGCGCTGTGCGCGGCGCTCGCAACAGTCGTCGATCGCTCGCGCTCCGGCCACGTCGGCGGGGCCGGCAAGGTCGGTCGGGCCGGCGGCTCCACTTTCACTCCCATCGCGGTGACCGTATAACCATGGCTATACACCAGCCGCAAGGCGAGTCAAAGTCCCGCCACCGCAATACCATGGCTATACACCAGCCGCAAAGCAAGTCAAAGTCATGCCGCCGCAATACCATGGCTATACACCGGTCGCAAGGTGAGTCAAAGTCATGGAGCCCGGCGCGATGAACGGCGCGCTACTGATCTGCGGCACGCAATCGGACGCCGGCAAGTCAGTCGTCACCGCGGGCATCTGCCGCTGGCTGCACCGCAAGGGCGTGAGCGTGGCGCCGTTCAAGGCGCAGAACATGGCGCTGAACTCGGTGGTCACGAAGGACGGCCACGAGATCGGCCGCTCGCAGGCGGTGCAGGCACAGGCGGCGGGCACCGAGCCGGAGGCGGCGATGAACCCGATCCTGATCAAGCCGTCGGGCGAGCGCCACAGCCAGGTGATGGTGATGGGCAGGCCGTACGCGGACGCGAACGCGCGCTCCTACCAGGAGCTCAAGCACGAGCTGCGCCCGATCGTGGCGAGCGCGCTGGCGGACCTGCGGGCGCGCTTCGACGTGGTGGTGTGCGAGGGCGCGGGCAGCCCGGCGGAGATCAACCTGCGCCACGCGGACCTGGTGAACATGGGCCTGGCGCGGGCGGCGGAGCTGCCGGTGCTGCTGGTGGCGGACATCGACCGCGGCGGCATGTTCGCGTCATTGTTCGGCACGCTGGCGCTACTGGAGGCGGAGGACCAGGCGCACGTGGCGGGTTTTGTGATTAATAAGTTTCGCGGCGACCAGTCGATCCTGGACCCGGGGCTGGCACAGCTGCGCGAGCAGACTGGCCGCCCGACGCTGGGAGTGCTGCCGCACGTGGAGGACCTGTGGATGGACGTGGAGGACTCGCTGGCGCTGGACGCGCCGCGCCCGGAGGAGACGGCGGGGGGGGACACGCTGGACGTGGCGGTGATCCGCCTGCGCTGGATGAGCAACTTCACGGACGTGGACGCGCTGGCGGCGGAGCCGGGCGTGCGCGTGCGCTTCACGCGCTCGGTGGCGGACGTGCAGCGCGCGGACCTGGTGGTGGTGCCGGGGACGAAGGCCACGGTCGAGGATCTGGCGCGCCTGCGCGGCGCGGGCCTCGACCGCGCCCTGACGGAGCGAGCCGAGGCGGGGGCGCCGATACTGGGGATCTGCGGGGGATACCAGCTGCTGGGAGAACGGATCGTCGATTTTTATGAGTCTGGGGATGGCGAGGTGAGCGGATTGGGGTTGCTCCCGGTCACCACGACTTTTGAGCCAGACAAGGTTCTTCGGCGGCGAGTCGGTCACTGCGGGTGGCTCGGAGCGGAGGTTGGCGGTTATGAGATTCGGCATGGGCGGGTGTCAGGCGTCAGCGACGTTCCCGCTCGCGACTGTCGTCGCGGTCGGGAAGATCGCCGCCACTCTCCCGGCGAGGCGCTTTTCATCGCGAGCGACGGCGAGCCGGATGGGTGTCGTCATGGCGCCGTGCTGGGGACCTCTTGGCATGGGGTGCTCGAGCACGATGGGTTTCGGCGGGCGCTGCTGGCGCATGTGGCGGAGCTGCGCGGAAGAAGGTTTGTGCCGGGGACGGGGTCGTTTGCGGCAGCCCGGGAGGCTCGGCTGGATGTGCTGGGGGATCTCGTGGAGAAGCACCTCGACACTGAGGGGCTGGCCTCGCTGATCGAAGGCGGCGTCCCCTCGGATCTGCCGAGCCTTGCGACGGAGGTGCGTCCGTGCGTTTCGTGACGCCGCATCACGCCAGATGGGAGGTGGGACCTTGCTTCGCTTCGTGACGACGGCGGATACGGAGATCCTGGCGACTGCGAGCGCGGTGGAACGTCTCTCGGGCGATTTCCCGGAGGTTCGCTGCGTGAACCCCGCCGGAGCGTCAGCGGAGGCTCTAATCGATGATGTTCTCGACGGCGCGCGGGTGGTGCTGTGCCGGATTCTCGGTGGGCGCCGCGGCTGGCCTGACGGGTTCGACCTGCTGCGCGAGCGGTGTCGCGAGCAGGGCGTTGCGCTGTTGGCTTTGGGCGGGGAGGCGGCGCCGGACGCGGAGATGACGGGGCTGTCGCTAGCTCCGGCGGGGGCGGTTGCGCAGGCTGGCGAGTATCTGCGACATGGGGATGTGGAGAACGTGGAGCAGCTGTTGCGGTTCCTCGCGGACACGTTCCTGTTGGAGGGGTACGGGTTCGAGCCGCCGCATGAGGTGGCTGATCTGGGGGTGTATATACCGGGGGTTGGCGACGTGGAGCTCGAGCGAGCGCTGGACGGCCTGGCTAGTGACAAGCCCACTGTCGCAGTCTGCTTCTATCGCTCACATCGACTGACGGGGAACACGGCGTTCGTGGATGCGCTGTGCGCGGCGATCGAAACGGCCGGTGCCAATGCGCTCGCGGTCTGGAGCTACACGTTGCGGCGGGACGCGGACGGGCGCGTGCCGGCTTTGGAGCTGCTCGACGGGCATGTGGACGCGCTGGTGGTGACGATGCTTGCGACCGGGGGGTCGGGGGCTGCGGACGCTGCTGCGGGGGATGGCGAGGGGGTTGGCGAGCAGTGGCAGGAGTGGGACGCTTCGGCGCTGGCCGAGCTTGACGTACCTGTGATTCAGGCGGTTTGCGCCACCGCTTCGCGAGCTGTGTGGCAGGAGTCGGACTCTGGGCTTTCACCGCTTGACGCGGCTACGCAGGTGGCGATTCCGGAGTTCGACGGGCGCATCCTGGGCGGTGTGATCTCGTTCAAGGAGCGCGACGCCGACGGGTCGCCGGTGGGGGCTGCGGTGCCGCGGTATGTGTCCGACCTCGAGCGCTGCGCTCGCGTCGCGGGGGTGGCGGTTCGCAGCGCGCGACTGCGGCACGTGCCGGCGGAGCGGCGGCGAGTGGCGATGCTGCTGACGAGCTTTCCGACGAAGCACGCGAAGGTGGGGATGGCGGTGGGCCTCGATACGCCAGCGAGCGCGCTTGCGCTGCTGGACGCGCTGCACGAGGACGGGATGCAGGTGGACCGCCCGTTCACACACGGCGATGAGCTGATGCACGCGCTGATCGCGGGCGGCGGGCACGACCCGGAGTTCGTCACGGACCAGCAGCTGGCGGCGTCGACGCTGCGCTACCCACTGGCGGACTACGCGGAGTGGTACGGCAGCTTGCCACTGGAGCTGCGCGAGGCGATCGAGCGGGTTTGGGGCCCGCCCCCCCCGCCGCCCACCTCGTCGACGACGGCGCAGGACGCTCCGTATGTGGACGGGGACGACTTCGTGATCGCGGGGCTGGAGCTGGGCAACGTGCTCGTGGCGATCCAGCCGCCGCGGGGCTATGGGGACGATCCGGTGGGGATCTACCACGACCCGGAGCTGCCGCCCACGCATCACTACCTGGCGTGCTACCGCTGGCTGGACGCGGTGTGGGGGGCAGACGCGATCGTGCACCTGGGCAAGCACGGCACGCTGGAGTGGCTGCCGGGCAAAATGCTGGCGCTGTCGCCGTCGTGCGCGCCGGACGCGGCGCTGGGCGACGTGCCGCTGGTGTACCCGTTCGTGGTGAACGACCCCGGCGAGGGAGTGCAGGCGAAGCGGCGCGCGCACGCGGTGATCGTGGATCACCTGGTGCCGCCGATGATGCGCGCGGACACGTACGACGAGCTGGCGGAGCTGGAGGCGCTGCTGGACGAGTACGCGCGCCTGGAGCTGCTGGACCCGCCCAAGCTGCCCGCGCTGGCGGCGCGCATCTGGTCGGCGATCGAGCGCGCGAACCTGCAGGCGGACCTGGACGTGCATGAGCGCCCGGACGACCTGGCAGAGCTGGTGAATCACATCGACGGCTACCTGTGCGAGGTGAAGGACATCCAGATCAAGGACGGCTTGCACGTGCTCGGCCACGCGCCTGAAGGCGAGCAGCTGCGGGGGCTGGCCGCGGCGATGCTGCGGCTGGGGTCGGGGGACGTGCCTGGACTGCGACGCGCGGTGGGGGGTGCATTCGGGGTCGACGAGGAGGCTCTCGCAGGCTCCTTGGGCGCGGCTGTCGCCGCCCCCAAGGACCTGCTGTCGCTCTTCGGCCGTCTCGTTCACCAGCGCTCTCTAGCCGAGCGCGAGCCCGTGACCGAGGACTCGTCGCTACCCGAGGGGGCGCTGCTGGACGCTGGGGCCGCGACCAGCGGCGGCGATGTCATCGATCTGCTCGAGGCGGCGCAGATGGCGCTGCTCGACGGGCTGGCCGCGCGCGAGTGGGATGCAGGGGCGGTCGAGCAGATCTGCGGCGACGTGCTCGGGCGCCGGGACGCGGGGGTGGAGCGAGCATTGCGTTTTGCCGCGACCGAGGTCGTGCCTCGCATCCGCCGGAGCGGCGAGGAGCTCACACACGTGGTGGCGGCGCTGAACGGGCGGCATGTGCCCTCGGGGCCTTCGGGAAGCCCTACTCGTGGCCGCCTCGACGTGCTGCCCACCGGGCGCAACTTCTATTCGGTGGACCCGCGCTCGCTGCCGTCGGAGCTGTCGTGGGAAGTGGGGCAGCGCCTGGCTGACGCGCTGCTTGAGCGCCACCGGCGCGAGACGGGGGAGCTGCCGCGGATGGTGGGGCTGGTGGCGTGGGGCACGTCGGCGATGCGCACGCAGGGGGACGACATCGCGGAGATCTTCGCGCTGCTGGGCGTGCGGCCGAAGTGGCATCGGGAGTCGCGGCGCGTGACGGGCATCGAGGTGGTGCCGCTGCAGGAGCTGGGGCGCCCGCGGATCGACGTGACGGTGCGCATCTCGGGCTTCTTCCGCGACGCGTTCCCGCACGTGATCGGGCTGCTGGACGACGCGGTGGCGGCGGTGGCGGTGTTGGACGAGCCGGACGACGTCAACTTCGTGGCGGCGCACGCGCGCGCGGACGCGGAGCGCCTGGCGTCGGAGCTGGGCGCGGACGGCGCGTGGCGGCGCGCGACAACGCGCGTGTTCGGCTCCAAGCCGGGGACGTACGGTGCGGGGCTGCTGCAGCTGATCGACGGCCCCAGCCCCGGCGAGGGTGGCGGACCGGAAGCCGGGTCGGGTTGGCGCGACGACGCGGACCTGGCGGCGGTGTACGAGGCGTGGGGCGGCTACGCGTACGGCCGCGGCCTGGATGGCGCGCCGGCGCGCGAGTCGATGCGCGACTGCTTCGCGCGGATCGACGCGGCGGTCAAGAACGTGGACTCGCGCGAGCACGACATCCTGGACTCGGACGACTACTTCCAGTATCACGGCGGCATGGTGGCGACGGTGCGCGCGCTGACGGGCCGCGAGCCGGCGGCGTACCTGGGCGACAGCTCGGACCCCTCGCGCGTGGTGTCGCGCACGCTGGCGGAGGAGACGCGGCGCGTGTTCCGCGCGCGCGTGGCGAACCCGCGCTGGATCGCGTCGATGATCCGCCACGGCTACAAGGGCGCGGCGGAGCTGTCGGCGACGGTGGACTACGTGTTCGGCTACGACGCGACGGCGGGCGTGGCGGAAGACTGGATGTACGAGCAGATCGCGGAGCGCTACCTGCTGGACGCGGACGTGGCGGCGTTCATGTCGCGCTCGAACCCGTGGGCGGCGCGCGCGATCGCGGAGCGCCTGCTGGAGGCGGCGGACCGCGGCATGTGGTCGGCGCCGGAGCACGACACGCTGGCGCAGATCCGCGACCGCTTCCTGGCGCTCGAGGGCGAGCTGGAGGAGGCGGGCGCATGAGCGGCGAGGGGTCCCCATCGCACACGCCGACCGGCCCGACACCGACCGGCCCGACACCGTCCGCCCCGCGGTTCCCGCTGAGCGCGATCGTCGGCCAACGGCCGCTGATCGAGGCGCTGCTAGTGAACGCGGTGTCGCCGGAGGTGGGCGGCGTGCTGGTGCGCGGCGAGCGCGGCACCGCGAAGTCGACGGCGGTGCGCGCGCTGGCGCCGCTGCTGGCGCCGGTGCACGCAGCGGTGGGCGAGACGTACGCGTTCGGCCCCGGGCACGCGGCGCCGGGCGGCGTGGTGGCGGCGGGCGTGGAGACGGAGCAGCGCGCTGCGCCGCTGGTGGAGCTGCCGCTGGGCGCGACGCTGGACAGGCTCGTGGGCGCGCTTGACCTGCGCCAGGCGCTGGCTGGCGACCACAGCTTCGAGCCGGGCATCCTCGCGCGCGCACACCAGGGGATCCTGTACGTGGACGAGGTGAACCTGCTGGCGGACCACCTGGTGGACGCGCTGCTGGACGCGGCGGCGTCGGGGGTGGCGCGCGTGGAGCGCGAGGCGGTGTCGGTGGAGCACGACGCGCGCTTCATCCTGGTGGGCACGATGAACGTGGAGGAGGGCGAGCTGCGCCCGCAGCTGCTGGACCGCTTCGGCCTGGGCGTGGAGGTGCGCGCGCCGCGCGAGGCGGGCGAGCGCGCGGAGATCGTGCGCCGCCGCCTCGCCTTCGAGCGCGACCCCGCGGCGTTCGTGGAGCGCTTCGCACAGGACGAGCGCGAGCTGGCAGCGCGCATCGCGGCGGCGCGCGAGCGACTGGACGCGGTGCGCCTGCCCGAGCGCGAGCTGCTGCGGATCGCGGGCGCGTGCGCGCAGCTGGGCGTGGACGGCGTGCGCGGCGACCTCGTGACAGCCAGAGCAGCCCGGGCGCTGGCAGCGCTCGATGGCGCGGACGAGGTCGACGAGACGCACGTGCGCCGCGCCGCCGCGCTGGCGCTGGCGCATCGTCGCCGCCGAGACCCCCTGGACGGCCGCCAGCCGGACCCCGAGGACGTGGAGCGCGCGCTGGATGCCGCGCCCGGCGGCGCCAGCCGACCCGGCGAAGGTGACGAGGGACCCGAGGACGACCCGCCCGAGGACGACCCGCCCGGGGGCGCCCCGCCGCCGGGGTCATCGAGCGAGCCGTCGACCGAGAGCCAGCAGCCCGATGCGCCTGCGCCCCCGCAGCGTCACGACCCGCCGGCGCCCGCGCGCCTGCCAGCTGCGGCGCTTGAGCTGATCGGCAACGGCACGGGGCCGCTGGGTCGCCGGGCGCGCACGAGCGGGCCGCAGGCGGGCGCGATCGACAGCCGCCCGGCCTCCACCGACGAGCAGCGCCGAACCGACGGGGAGGACGTGGCGATCGTGGCGACGCTGCACGCGCGGCTGCTGGGCGCGCCGGCGGACCACATACGCGGGCCGATCCGCTCGGGCAGGGAGGGCGCGCTGCTGTGCCTGGTGGTGGACGCGAGCGGCTCGATGGGCGCGCGCAGGCGGCTGGCGCGCGTGAAGGGCGCGCTGCTGGAGCTGCTGCGCGACGCGTACGCGCGCCGCGACCGCGTGGGGCTGATCGCGTTCCGCGACCGCTCGGCGGAGATCGTGATCGCGCCGGGCGCGCCGCTTGAGCGCGCGGCGGAGGCGATCCGCGCGCTGCCGGCGGGCGGGCGCACGCCGCTGGCGGCTGGCCTGGACGCGGCGGAGCGCCTGATCGCGAACGAGGCGCTGCGCGAGCCGGGCCGGCGCGCGATCGCGGTGGTGCTGACGGATGGCCGTGCACAGGACCCGGAGCACCAGATCCCGCATGCGGCGGCGCGCCTGGGACGAGTGGCGAGCGCGGTGCACGTGATCGACATCGAGGACGGTCCGGTGCGCCTCGGATTGGCGGCCGCCGTGGCGAGCGCAGCGGGCGCGCAGCTGCACCGGCTGCTGGGCGAAACACGGCCGAAGAGGAGCGCAGCATGACTGACCTGGGCAGCGCAGATCCGAAGCGGCGCAAACCGCGCGACAAGCCGCTGCTGATCGTGGTGACGGGCCACGGCAAGGGCAAGAGCACCTCAGCCTTCGGGATGCTGCTGCGCGCGTGGGCGCGCGGCTATCGCTGCGGCGTGTTCCAGTTCGTGAAGTCGGGCAAGTGGAAGGTGGGCGAGGCGAAGGCGGCGGCGGCGCTGGCGGCGTCGGCGGACGGAGGCAGCATCGACTGGGAGAAGATGGGCGACGGCTGGTCGTGGCTGTCGCGCGACCTGGAGGAGTCGGAGGCGCTGGCGCGCGAGGGCTGGGAGGAGGTCAAGCGCGCGATCGCGGATGAGCGCTACGAGTTCCTGCTGCTGGACGAGATCACGTACCCGTTGAAGTGGGGCTGGATCGACGTGGAGGAGCTGGTGAGCACGATCCGCGAGCGTCCGGGCTTCCAGCACGTGGTGATCACGGGCCGCGACGCGCCGCAGGAGCTGATCGACGCGGCGGACCTGGTGTCGGAGGTGGTGAAGGTGAAGCACCCGATGGAAGCGGGGATCCGCGCGCAGCAGGGGATCGAGTGGTAGATCGATTGGTAGACGTCCTGGTGATCCTGGACGGGGCGAGCGAGCCGCTGGGCGCGGCGCGGACGAGCCTCGAGCGGGCGCATACGCACACCCTGGACGGCCTTGCCGCCGACGGTGCGCTTCTGCGCCTTCAGACGGTCGGGCGCGGCCTCCCCGCCGGTTCGGAGAGCGCGATCCCGGCACTGCTCGGGTGGGCGCCGGACGCGCCTGTCGATCGCGGTGCTATCGAGGCGGCGGCGCACGGGGTCGAGCTCGGCGACGGTGAGCGCGCCTGGCGCGTGGATCGCCGTGACCGGGCGAACGCGTCGGCGACGGCGTGCATGCTCGCGGAGCGCCTGGGCGCGCGCCGCGCGACTGCGGATCACCGTGTGCACCACCTCGCGGGGCACCGCATGCTGATTGTGGGACCGAACCCTGCACCGACGCTTGGAGGCGAGCTGCTCGGGCTGGAGCTGCGCTCGGGCGCGCTCCGCATGGGGGGACTCGGCGACGAGCTGTACGTGTGGCCGGCGGGCGCGGTGCCACCGCGGCTGCTGGACGCGGGCACGGTGCTGATCGGCGCGCGCGGCGCGGCGGTGGGCATCGCGCGGCTGATGGGGGCGCGCACGGTGTTGCCACAGGGCGCGACGGGCCGGCCGGGCACGGACCTGGCGGCGAAGGCGGCGGCGGCGCTGGCGGCGATCGACGAGGGCGCGGAACGCGTGGTGGTGCACGTGGGCGCGCCGGACGAGGCGGCGCATGAGCGCGACGCGGAGGCGAAGGTGGCGGCGATCGAGGCGGCGGACGAGCTGCTGCTGGCGCCGCTGGCGGACGAGCTGCGCGAGCATGGCGGCACGCTGAGCGTGTGTCCGGACCACGGCTGCGACCCGCGGACGGGCAGCCACGATGCCGCTCCGGTTCCGTGTGTGGTGTGGAGCGCCGAGCTGCCAGCCGAGAACACGAGCCGCGTCTCGGACCCCAGCCACAGCCCCGGCTTCGGCTTCGGCCCCGGCCCCAGCCCCAGGCTGACCGAGCGCGCGGTGGCGGCCCTGCAGGTGACGGACGTGGCGGATCTGGCGGACCTGACGGAAGCGGCTCGGATGGCAAGGCGCGAGCGGGAGCAGGCGGTGCCGGTGTGATCCCGCGCGTGGTGATCGCGGGCACGAGCTCGGGCGCGGGCAAGACGACGGTGGCGTGCGGCCTGATCGGCGCGCTGCGTGCGCGTGGGCTGACGGTGCAGGGCTTCAAGGTGGGCCCGGACTACATCGACCCGAGCCATCACGCGCTGGCGTCGGGGCGCCCAGGCCGCAACCTGGACGCGTTCCTGAGCGGCGAGGCGCTGATGGCGCCGCTGGTCCGCCACGGCGCGCAGGGCGCGGACGTGGCGGTGATCGAGGGCGTGATGGGCATGTTCGACGGCGCGTCGGGCCGCGGCGAGCTGGCGTCGACGGCGCACGTGGCGAAGCTGCTGCAGGCGCCGGTGCTGCTGGTGCTGGATGCGCGGGCGATGGCGCGCTCGGCGGCGGCGATGGTGCACGGCTTCAGCACGTTCGACCCGGAGGTGCGGGTGGCAGGCGTGATCTTCAACCGCGTGGGCTCGGACCACCACGAGCAGCTGCTGCGGGAGGCGCTGGCGCCGCTCGGCATCCCGGTCCTGGGCGCGCTGCGCCGCGACGAGCGCGTGGCGACGCCGGAGCGCCACCTGGGCCTGGTGCCGGCGGGCGAGCGCGAGGCGAGCGCACGCGCGGCGCTGGCGGCGCTGGCGGAGACGATGGCCGGCAGCGTGGACCTGGATGGGATTGAGAGGATCGCGCGTGGCGCGCCGCGGCTGGCGGGATCGAGCTGGAGCGCGCTGGGGGACGACGCGCGGGCCGCAGGCGCTTCAACGACGCGGATGGCGGCCCCGTCGGGGAGCGTGCGCATCGCGCTGGCGGCGGGCCCGGCGTTCTCGTTCCACTACGAGGAGAACCTGGAGCTGCTGCGCGGGGCGGGCGCGGAGCTGGTGCCGTTCGACCCGCTGAGCGACGGGGCGCTGCCGCGGGATACGGACGCGCTGCTGCTGGCGGGCGGGTTCCCGGAGGTGTACGGCGCGGAGCTGGAGGCGAACGCGCCGTTGCGGGCGCAGGTGGCGGCGTTTGCGGCGTCGGGGCGCCCGGTGCTGGCGGAGTGCGGCGGCCTGCTGTACCTGTCGCGAGAGCTTGACGGCCATGAGATGTGCGGCGCGCTGCCGGTCCGCGCGCGCATGACGCAGCGATTGACGCTGGGATACCGCGAGGCGACGGCGGCCACCGCGACGCCGTGGCTGGACGCGGGCGAGCGCGTGCGCGGCCACGAGTTTCACTACACGCACGTCGAGCCGGCAGACGAGAGCGCGGAGGGGGCGCACGCGGAGCGCGGACGGACGGCGTACGTGGAGCCCACGCAGGCCGCCGGCGTCGCGCCGCGTCCGGCGTGGACGCTGTCGGCGCGTGGCAGCGAGCGCGCGGAGGGCTACGTGGCGGGCGGCGTCCAGGCGAGCTATCTGCACGTCCACTGGGCGGCGCATCCGGAGCTGGCGGCGCGCTTTGTGCACGCGGCGCGGGCGGCGCAAGCGGCGCAACCAGCCGTGGCATGAGGCTGGCGCTGGTGATCGGCGGGACCCGCTCGGGCAAGAGCGCGCACGCGGAGCGCCTGGCGCTGGCGAGCGCGCTGCCGGTGCGCTACGTGGCGACGGCGGACGCGCGCGACCCGGCGATGGCGGAGCGAATCGGCGCGCACGTGGCGCGCCGGCCGGAAAGCTGGACGACGGTCGAGGCGGGACCGCAGCTCGCGGACGCGCTGGCGAACGCGGGTGACACGTGCGTGCTGGTGGACGGGCTGGGCGTGTGGATCGCGGCGGCGATGCACGCGGGCGAGGACGTGCGGGCGCAGATCGAGGAGCTGCTGCGCGCGGCGGAGGCGACGGCGGGCATGGAGTTGATCGTGGTGGCGGAGCAGGCGGGCGAGGGTCTGCTGCCGGGCGACAGCGTCTCGCGCGCGTGGCTGGACGCGCTCGGCCGCGCGACGCAGGAGCTGGCGGCGCGCGCGACGCGCGTAGAGCTGGTGGTGGCGGGGCGGGCGCTGAGCCTGGGCGGAGCGCACGAGGTCGGCGTCGATGGCCTGCGCGTGCACGGCGACCGCGCGGTGCGCGCGGGCGATGCGGACCACGCTGTGAACGTGATCGCGGGCGGCCCGCCGGAGTGGCTGCGCGCGGAGCTGGAGGGCGCGCTGGAGCGCGACGCGAGCCGCTACCCGGACGAGCGCGCGGCGGTGGATGCGCTGGCGGAGCTGCACGGCCGCGAGCGGGAGGAGATCGTGCCGACGAACGGCGGCGCGGAGGCGCTGTGGCTGCTGCCGGCGGCGCTGCGCCCTGCGCTTGCGGCGTGCGTGCATCCGGGCTTCACGGAGGCGGAGGCGGCGCTGCGCGCGCATGGCGTGCCGGTGGCGCGCGTGCTGCGCGAGCGCGAGCGCGACTTCATGCTGGACCCGGCCGCGGTCCCGGCGGAGGCGGACCTGGTGATCGTGGGCAACCCGGCGTCGCCGTCGGGGACGCTGGACGCGGCGGCGACGCTGCTGGCGCTGCGCCGGCCGGGGCGCGTGCTGGTGGTGGACGAGGCGTTCATGGACCTGGTGCCGGGCGAGCCGGCGACGCTGGTGCGCGAGCGCCTGGAGGACGTGATCGTGGTGCGCAGCGTGACGAAGGCGCTGTCGATCCCGGGGCTGCGCGCGGGCTACGCCGTCGCGGCCAAGCCCCTGGCGGAGCGGCTGCGCGCGGTGCGCCCGCCGTGGTCGGCGAACGCGCTGGCGCTGGCGTCGCTGACGGCCGCGGCGCGCCGCCCGGACGCGCTGGCGGCGATCGCGGAGCGGTCGACGGCCGAGCGCGAGGATCTGGAATGCCGGCTGGCGCGCATCCCGGGCGTGCGCACGTGGCCTTCGGTGGCGAACTTCTGCTTGGTGGAGGTGGCGGACGGGCCGGCGGTGCTGGCGGCGCTGCGCGAGCGGCACATGGCGATCCGCGCCGCCGCGTCGTTCCCGGGACTGGGAGCGGGCGACCTGCGCGTGACGGCGCGTGCGCCCGAGCAGAACGAGCGCCTGGTGGCGGCGCTCGCGGAGGCCACCCGGTGAGCGCGCCGATCGTGGTGGTGGGGATCGGCGCCGACGGCTGGGCGGGGCTGGGCGAGCCTGCGCGCGCGGCGGTGCTCGCCTCCTGCGAGGTCGTGGGCTCGACGCGGCAGCTGGCGCTGCTGCCGGATGAGGTGAAGGCCGCGAGGCGGCCGTGGCCGTCGCCGATCGACGCGCTGGTGGACGAGCTGGTCGATCGCGCGCTTGCGGCGGCGTCGCCCCCGCGAGCCGCGGCGAGCGCCGTCGGCGGATCGAGCGATGGCGCGGTGTGCGTGCTGGCGAGCGGCGACCCGATGCTGCACGGTATCGGCGCGACGCTCGCGCGAAGGCTGCCGGCGGGCGCGCTGAGCGTGCACCCGCATCCGTCGGCGTTTGCGCTGGCGTGCGCGCGGCTGGGCTGGCCGGAGGCGGAGGTGGAGCTGGTGAGCGCGGTGGCGCAGCCGCCGGAGGCGGTGGCGCGGCTGCTGCAGCCGGACCGCCGGCTGGTGGTCTACGCCGCTGGCGCGTCGGGCGCGGCGAACGTGGCGCGGGTGCTACGAGACCGCGGCTTCGGCGCGAGCCGGCTGGTGGTGCTGGAGCAGCTGGGAGGCGTAGCGGAGCGCCTGGAGGAGTCGAGCGCGGAGGAGTGGGGCGAGCGCGACGCGGACCCGCTGCACGCGATCGCGATCGAGTGCGCCGCGGAGCCTGACGCACCGACGCTGTCGCTGGTGCCGGGCCTGCCCGACGACGCGTACGAGCACGACGGCCAGCTGACCAAGCGCCACGTGCGCGCGGTCACGCTGGCGGCGCTGGCGCCGACGCCGGGGGCGCTGCTGTGGGACGTGGGCGCGGGCAACGGCTCGATCGCGATCGAGTGGCTGCGCGCGGAGCCGACGGCGCGGGCGTTTGCGGTGGAGCGCCACGCGGAGCGGGCGGAGCGGGCGCGAGCGAACGCGCGCAGCCTGGGCGTGCCGCAGCTGGAGGTGGTGCTGGGCAGCGCCCCGGAGGCGCTGTGCGACCTGCCGGGCCCGGACACGATCTTCATCGGCGGCGGCCTGACCTCGGCTGGTGTGATCCAGCGTTGCTGGTACTCGCTGCGCCCCGGCGGCACGATCGTGGCCAACGCGGTGACACTCGAGGGGGAACGGGTGCTCGGCTTTGCGCGCGAACGCTGCGGCGGTGAGTTGGCGCGCATCGAGATCGCGCACGCCGAGCCGCTGGGAACGTTCGACGCGTGGCGCCCGCAGCTGCCGGTCGTCCAGTGGAGCGCGCGCAAGGAGCGCGATTGACGATGCCGACACGCACGCGCGGAACTGCGGTATGACGGTGCACTTCATCGGCGCGGGCCCCGGCGCGCCCGACCTGCTAACGCTGCGCGCGCAGCGACTGATCGCGTCGTGCCCGGTGTGCCTATACGCGGGAGCGCTGGTGCCGCGCGAGGTGCTCGCCCATGCGCCGGCGGACGCGCGTGTGATCGACACCCAGCACCTAGAGCTGGACGAGATCCTCGCTGAGCTGCAATCGGCGCACGAGCGCGGCGATGACGTCGCTCGGCTTCATTCGGGCGACGTGTCGATCTACAGCGCGGCAGCCGAGCAGATGCGCCGCCTCGACGCGCTCGGCATTCCCTGGGACGTCACGCCCGGCGTGCCCGCATTCGCGGCCGCCGCGGCGGCGCTCGGCCGTGAGCTCACGATCCCCGAGGTCGCCCAGACGGTGATCCTCACCCGCTACAGCAAGCGCGCGTCGGCGATGCCAGCCGGCGAGCGACTGGCCGACTTGGCAACGCATGGCGCCACGCTCGCGATCCACCTCGGCGCCCAGGCGATCGATGAGATCGTCGCGGAGCTCGCCCCCCACTACGGCGAGGACTGCCCGGTCGCGGTCGTCGCCCGCGCGAGCTGGCCGGACGAGATGGTCCTGCGCGGCACGCTCGCCACGATCACAGACAATATGCACGCGGCCGGCATCCAACGCACCGCAACAATCCTCGTCGGGCCGGCACTCGCCCCCGATGGTTTCCGCGACAGCCACCTGTACTCGCACGCGCGGAAACGGCCGGTCCGGAGAAAGAGCTAGCTCGCTGGATAACCGGTAAGCGCAGTGGCCCTCGTCCGTAGCGCTGCCTATCGCAGATACCCCTGCGACTCCAGATAGATACTTCCTACCGCCGCTATGTGTATAGCGATGTCTTCAACGTGCCCAATCCGCCGAAGAACATCTATGTAGGCCTTTGAGCGCCCGAAGCTGGCCGGGTTGGTAGTCCCGTGTGCGACCGAGTTCCGCCCGTCGCTGAGATCCCGCAACGCAACAGCGTGAAGAGCCGACGGCATCGGATCGCCCGGCAACTCGTACACCGACCAAAGCGATTCTAGATGGCCCGGTCTGAGCGTCCGGCCATCTAGTGGTCGCAAGCCAACCGCCAATTCTGCGTCATCCGTGCTGGCCGCAAACTTCAGTATGGCAGCGCGCTTATCCCACTTTTCTTGACGCCGCCGGGTAGCAACGGAATCAAACGCTGGCGCCTGAACCAGCGAGACTATCCCGAGCCGGAGCTCTGCAAGTGGCACTTTAGCCCTGTTTATACTGTGTGTAAGTTCGTCGATAAAAGCCCTCACGTAGTCCTCAAGGGCTGCGCCCAGGCCAACATAGGTCCAGGCACGGCCTAGTTGAGACAATTCGGCTGAACGCGGGTGGGACGTCTGCACGTCCAGGTGGCCGAGAAGGAGGCGTAGCTCATCAAGTCGGTCTCCTATCGCGAGGAGCGGGGCCTCGAAGTGTACGGCAGCGTGCATCGCTAACGACTTAGGTTGATAGCAATTCCTTGGCGCGGCCGATACGGGACCGGAGCATAGTACGGGTGTTAGTACCTCCTGTACTAGCCACCACCAGCGCTTTATCACTTTGCCATCCTTTGGGAGGGGTGACGATTTCTTTGCCCTCGGTTAGGATTTCGGCAGCACCGACAAGAATCGCCTCCAGCTCAACCAGCGGCGTCGGCCCGTATCCCGAACGCCGAAAGGGTCCGCCCGTGATTGCATAGATCCGTTCTGCAACCTGCATAAATAGAGTTCGCTTGGCCGGAAACGTCGTTGTATCCGTCTGCCGCTCCATGAAATGATTAAGGAATTCCGTGACGGGGCCCTCATAGCTCTCACGGTCTTCGAGATAGGCAAAAAACTTAAGCACTAGCTCCTCTCGAGTCCCGTCATCCTCGCGACCTTTCTGCAGTTTAACGAGGGTCTTGAACGGGTCAGAGTAGGCCAGCTCACGCAACATATCGTTGAATGGACCACGATAAATTGCCGCGCGGACCTCCTGCGGGCTCAGCGCCACGCCCCCGGCGTTCAATCGCTCGAAAAGCTCGAAGCGCGTCTCGCGGTTACTCTTGTCGGAAAGCGCAGTCACCCTAAAGCCGCGTTTGAAGAAGGCGAGTTGAACCGGCGCAGGAAGATCGGCGAGAGTGAAGTTATTAAAGGCCGTGAGGTCGGTGAGGCCGGAGAGACGGAGTGGTTCAGCCTTACCAATAGTCTCAAGCGTCGTCAGGGAATCGGATGTGAAGTGAATTAGTGTCGAGATCCGCTGAAGGCCGTCTACGACCTCCCAAGACCCATCCTCGTTGGTTGCAACGAAGATGCTTGGAATGGGCAGTCCGAGAAGTACAGACTCGATAAGTCGGTTCTCGGTGGCTTCGTCCCATCGAAACTTTCTCTGATACACCGGCGCGCGCTTGAGCTCGCCTACTTCGGACATCCGCGCGAGCTCCCGTACCGTGAGGTCGAAGTGATCGACATCGACCTTCTGGCGCTGGGCTTCGAGTTGCTGCTGCAGTGGGGGCTGACTAGCCGACATCGCGCCCATCCTAACGTGTCGTCGTGATCCGTGGAACATCGGAGATCCCCCTTGATGGAGGAAGCGAGGAATCACCGTCGAGCCGGCGGAGGCGACGGCCGTGTCCTTAGCCTGCCGGTGTGCCGACAGACCCCACCTCCCTCCGCTGACGGTTCACGCTCTCGGCAAGGAGCAGCGGCTCGGCTTCACGTGCCTGGACGTCGAGTCGGAGCTGTTGGACGGTCATCGCGGCAGAAGGCGCAACAGGGGTCAAGCTCGCTGACTGGTCGTCGCTGGTCGTCTCGTAACCGCCTACGAGCACCCCGACGGCGAGGATCTGCACGTCGCGCGGATTGTCACCGTATGGCGGCAGCGCTAGCCTGTGGAAATGAGGATCGACGGGCACTACGACGCTGAGGCAGACATCGCCTGGGTACGCTTCGAGAGCTACGACCCGCACACCGCTGTCACCGAGCAGACCGACACAGGGCTACGAGAACTCGATCCGAGCACCGGGAAGATCTGGGGCTCGAGTTCTGGGAGGCGAGCTGCAAGCTGCCGGCCGATTTCCTTCAGATGCTCCCGCCGCCGGAGGTCGAGATCGAGGCGTAGCTGGCGCCCTCAGACACCACGGCGCAGCAGGTACGCGTCCATAATCCAGCCCCTTGCGATCGCCCGCGCTGAAGCAGGCCATACAGGCAGTAGCTGATGGCCCCCCCACCTTAAGAAAAGGGACAGATGCGCCAGTGAAGGCTGCCCCGGCCGAAGGCGCTGAGCTGATGCTACACTTCTCGGCGTATCTTCTACGCAACGTTTTTGGAGGGAGTTGGCGTATGTCCAGCAAGAATGCTCTAGATATGAGCCTTCACGATCGCCGTCGGTCGCAGCGCATGGAAGACCCGGAGTTCCGGGCTGCCTACGAGCGCGCCACGCGGGAAATCGAGCAGACCGATCAGGTCATCCGCGAGCTCGATGCGTTGCGGGTCGATCTGGGGATGTCGAAGGCGGAGCTCGCCCGTCGGATCAACCGCAACGCGTCGAGCATCCGCCGCCTGTTTACTGCGAGCAGCTCCCGGCCGGAGCTTCCGCTGATCGCTGCGATTGCCGATGCGTTGGGTGCCGAGGTTCGCGTCATACCCAAGACACCAGCATCGAAGCGCTCGACGCACCAGCGACGCGAGCCGGCCGCCGCGTAGTCTCGTCGATAGCTCCAGTACGCTCGGCTTGATGTCCAAGCGGCGCACGCAAAGCGGCAGGAAGGCTGCCGTAGGAGCGCCAAGCGTCGATCGCAGCCCGCCCTGGGCGATCGTCTATTACGAGGCGCCCGATGGATCTGCGCCCGCACTCAAGTTCCTCGACGAGTGTCCGGGCAAGATCGACGCCGAGTTTGCCGCTGTGCTCGACGCCGTGGCTGCGGCGCCGCCGCCTCAGTTCTCGGGAGGAGGGAAGTGGGAGGCGATGCACGGCAACATGGGCGGCTGGCACGAGATTCGCCTGACCGGCCCGTCGCGCGAGCAGTTTCGCCTGTTCTGCCTCCTTGAGAACGCGGCCGACGAAGAGCTCGTGAGGCGCGGCCTGACGAAGCCCGCCATCGCTGTCATCACGGGAATGCGCAAGCCGTGGCGGACCAGGTTCTCAGAGGCCGACTATCGCCGCGTCCGAGGTGCTGGTGACGACCATAAGGCATGCCATCCTCGCCGGATTGCGCGGTGACTCTGGGGACGACGCGCGAGTCCGAGCCGGGTCGTGACGCCAATTTTGAATGAGCGCCGACGACTCGCCTACCTTTAGGGGCCATGCAGCCATCGCCGCCCTCTGTTGAGCTTTTGGCGCCTCCGTCGTCACTCCCGGATGTGCTCAATAGGCCACCATGGATGCGTCGCCATCCGGTGGTTGTCGACGCGAACGCACTGATTGAGGACGTGCTACGCCGCACTCGGTCGGACTTTTCGGCGATGACATTCCTTCGCAACGTGCGGACAGAGACGGCGCTCAGCTGGCGCACCTTGCGACGCTGCTGGGACCGGCGGTCGTCCTCACGAAAGATCGACACCTGACGGGCGCAGGGATTGGCGATCCCGACTGGCTCACGACGCTCAATCTGCTCGGGGCGCTTGCCGAGCTCGACGGGATGCTCTGGGGCGGTAGTCGCGCCGCACGGCTGAGTCTTTATCTGACTGGACTCGCGGTCGGTGCCGTTGGCCGACAGCTCGCGCGCTCGAATCTTCTGGTTGGCCTCGTGATCGGAATCACCGTCGGCGCTGTGATCTACTTTCGCCATCAACTTCGTCCAGCTGCCGAAGGAGCGTGGGCCAGGATCGAACCCTAATCGAGACGCTCATGGCGTGGACGGCGGATGCGTTGCTGAAGAGGGCACGGGCGGAGCAGGCGCTCAGCGTGCGACTCGTGGCACCAACCGCACCTGTCGCCGTCGCGGCACGCACGATGCTCCGGGATCACCCGGCGTTCGTCCCCATCCGAGGCCGCGGCTTCCAATTGGGCTGCTGTCTCGGAAGTGCAAACAGAGTGCAAACAGACACCTCGCCACTGCGCGACATCGCGCTTGCCAGGGTCCATCCGATTCACCCTCAACAGAGCCAAACATGCGGTCCGACATCACCCCACGACACCCCCGAAGTGGGCTCATAACCCGAACGTCGCGGGGTCGAATTTTGCCCCCCTCTAGGGATGACGGCGCAGCAGATATGCATCCATGATCCAGCCCTTGCGCTCGCGCGCCTCGCGTCTGAGCCGTTGGATCTCGTCGCCGACCTCGCCGACGCGGCCGGACACGAGGATCTCGTCGTCCATCCCCAGGTAGGCGCCCCAGTGGATCTCGAGCGTGTCGTCGTGCAGGTGCCGGAACGAGCAGTCGGCGTCGAGCAACACCACGACTTCGTCGACGCCGTCGGGGAAGCCCTCGGCAAGCCGGCGGCCGGTGGTGATCTCGACCGGGCGCCCGACGCGGTTCAGCGGGATGCGGTGGCGCGCGGTCAGCGCCTGCACGCTGCTGATCCCGGGGATCACCTCGTGCTCGAACGCGACCGTGCCGCGGGCGAGGATCTGCTCGAGCACCGCGATCGTGCTGTCGTACAGCGACGGGTCGCCCCACACGAGGAACGCGCCGCAGCCGTCCTCGCCGAGCTCGTCCGCGATCGCGCGCTCCCACAGCTCGGCGCGCCGGGCGCGCCACTCCTCGACCGCCTCGCCGTACGCCGGCGTCGTGCGATCGCGCGGCGGGTCGGCGATCTCGACGAACCTGTACGTGGGCTCGCGAATGTAGCGTTCGCAGATCTCCCTGCGCAGGCGCACCAGCTCGTCCGTCTCATGACCCTTCTCGATCACGAAGAACACGTCCACCTCGTTCAGCGCGCCCACCGCCTGCACGGTCACGTGCTCGGGATCGCCCGCGCCGATGCCGATGACGAGCACGCGTCTCATCGCGCGCGACCGCCGCGACCCCGCCGGGGTGTGCACGTGGGGCACACCGGGAGCACTCCGTGATCCTGGTGCTCGGCGGCACCGCCGAGGCGCGTGAGCTGGCGGGCTCGCTGGACGCCGCAGGCGTGCACGTGACCTCGTCGCTCGCCGGCCGCGTGTCGCGGCCGCGCCTGCCCGCGGGCACCGTGCGCATCGGCGGCTTCGGCGGGCCCGACGGACTGGCGCGGTGGCTCGCCGAGCGCGGCGTCGCGGGCGTGGTCGACGCCACGCACCCGTTCGCCGAGCGCATCTCCGCGTCCGCCGCCGCCGCGTGCCCGCGCGCCGGCGTGCCGCTGCTGCGCCTGCAGCGCCCCGGCTGGGATGCGGGACCGGACGACGACTGGCACTGGGTCGACGACCTCGACGAGGCCGCCGCTGCGATCCCGCGGCTCGGCGAGCGCGTGCTGCTCACCACCGGGCGCCAGGGCCTGCCCGCGTTCGCGGGCGTGCGCGACGCGTGGTTCCTCGTGCGCTGCGTCGAGCCGCCTGACCCGCCGCTGCCGCCGCGCCACGAGCTGCTGCTCGACCGCGGCCCCTACACCGTCGACGGGGAGCTCGCGCTCGTCGACCGGCATCGCGTCGAGCTGCTCGTCACCAAGGACAGCGGCGGCCAGCACACCGAGGCCAAGCTCGAGGCCGCCCGTCTGCGCAGGCTGCCCGTGATCGTCGTGCGCCGCCCGCCGCGCCCCGACGTCGCGACCGTCGCCACCGTCGAGGACGCGCTCGCCTGGGCGACGGGTCAAGACCGGGCGCGCGCCGGATAGCCGACAGGCCTTGTGCACCGCGCTCACGCCGGGTAGCGCCGCGGCGTGTACACGCGCGGCGGGCCGCCGTTGACGTCGAGCGCGCGCGTCGTCGAGGAGCCCACGATCAGCAGCGTGCGCATGTCCACCGCGTCCAGCTGCCCCGTGCCCACGTCCGCCAGCGCGCCCAACGTCGTCACCGACACCGCCTCGTCCTCCGAGCCCACCGCGCGCGCCACCACCACCGGCGTCGCGTCCTCGCGGTGGCCGCGCAGCACCTCCACCGCGCGCGCCAGCTGCTCGCGGCGCGTGCGCGACGCGGGGTTGTACAGCGCCAGCACCAGGTCCGCCGCGCCCGCCGCGTGCAGCCTCCGCTCGACCACCTCCCACGGCTTCAACTGATCCGACAGCGACAGCACGCAGAAGTCGTGGCCCAGCGGCGCGCCCACGCGCGCAGCCGCCGCCTGCATCGCCGACACGCCCGGCACCACGCGCACGTCCACGTGCGCCAGCGCCGGCGCCTGCTCCTGCGCCTCGATCACCGCCGCCGCCATCGCGAAGATCCCCGGGTCGCCCGAGGACACCACCGCCACGCGCGAGCCCGCCGCCGCCAGCTGCAGCGCGTGCAGCGCGCGCTGCGCCTCCACGCGGTTGTCGCTCGCGTGGCGCCGCTGCCCGCGACGCTCCGGCACACGCGCCAGGTACGTGTCGTAGCCCACCAGCTCGTCCGCTTCCGCCAGCTCCGCGCGCGCCTCCGGCGTCAGCCATTCGGGGCCCGCGGGGCCCAGGCCGACCACCACCACCGAGCCGCGCTGCGCCTCCACACCGACGCCCGCGCCGGAAACGGCATCCGCGCCAGAACTCGCACCCGAGGATCGCACCACTTCATGACGATCTCGCGTCGGCAGCAGCACCAGCGACATGTACGGAACCTCGCCGTCCACGTCCCGCAGCGGCGCGATCCGCTCCGCGTCCGAGCTCGCGCGCTCCACGTAGATGCCGCGCGCGGCCGAGCCCGCCGCCTCCACCGCGCCGCGCACCTTCGCGAACGTGCGCCCCAGCTTCATCACCACGGCGGCGTCCGCCGCGCGCAGGCGCGCCGTCAGCTCCTGCGCCGGCAGCGTCCCCGGCAGCGCCATGAACACGTCGTCGCGCTTCACCAGCGGCGTGCCCGCCGCCGCAGCAGCCGCGCTGAAGCCCGTCACCCCAGGGATCACCGTCGTCTGGTAGCGGTCCGCCAGGCGCTCGTGCAGGTACATGTACGAGCCGTAGAAGAACGGGTCGCCCTCGCACAGCACCGCAACGTCGCGCCCCGCATCCAGATGCGCCGCGAGCGCCGCCGCCGCCTCGTCGTAGAACTCGCCCAGCGCCGCCTCGTAGCCGCCCGGATGGTCCGTCATCTCCGTCGTCACCGGGAACGCCAACGGCAGCTCGATGTGATCAGCGCGCACGCAGCTCGCGGCAATCCGCCTCGCAACGCTGCGCCCGTGCTGCGCGTTCGGATAACTAATAACGGCCGCCGCCGCGATCGCCTCGCGCGCCTTAACCGTCATCAGCTCCGGGTCACCCGGACCCACCCCCACGCCGAACAGCCTGCCCGCGGATGTGCTCGCCTCGGTCACTCCGCCTCGCTCGCCAGCGCGTTGACCGCCGCCACCGCCATCGCGCTGCCGCCGCGGCGGCCGTGCACCACCACGTGCTCCAGCGCCGCCGGGTGCTGCGCCAGCTCCACCTTCGACTCCGCCGCGCCGATGAAGCCCACCGGCACACCGATCACCGCCGCCGGGCGGCCCACAGCGCCGTCGCCCGCCCGCCTGCCTGCCTGCGCCCTCCAGGGTGTGCCCTTCAGGGTGCGCCCGCCAGGGTGTGCCCCGTCGTGGGGTACGTCCTCCTCCAGCATCTCCAGCAGCCGGAACAGGGCAGTCGGCGCGTTGCCCACCACCACCAGCGCGCCGTCCAGCCGCCCGCGCCAAAGCTCCAGCGCCGCCGCCGTGCGCGTCGTGCCCATCTGCGCCGCCAGCTCCGCCACGCGCGGGTCCGACAGCGTGCACACCACCTCGTTCGCCGCCGGAAGCCGCGAGCGCGTCACGCCGCTGGCCACCATCGCCGTGTCGCACAGGATCGGCGCGCCGCCGCGCAACGCCGCCTGCGCCGCCGCGCCGAAGCCGGCGGACGCCGCCACGTCGCCCGCCAGGTCAACCATCCCGCACGCGTGGATCATGCGCACCACCACGCGTTCCAGCACCGGGTCAAGGCCCTCCAGGTCCGCCTCCGTGCGGATCGTCGCGAACGAGCGCCTGTAGATCTCCGCGCCGTCGCGCACGTACTCCGTCATAGCTCCACCACTCCCCGCTCGCTCGCCACGAAGCGGATCGCCGCGTCCGCCGGCTCGCCGCAGCGCCGCTCGCAGCCCGACCAGTGCTCTGTCGGCGAGGTCCCGTCGCGCTCCGCCGCGCGCTCCGCCGCCCGCGCGCGCACGTCCACCAGCGCCCGCGCGCACGCGCCCAGGCCCGCGCACGCCGACAGTCCCGCCCAGCCCGACGCGTCCGACGCCACCAGGCCCAGGGCCTGCAGCTCGCCGAGCAGGCCCGCCGCCGCGGACGGGGGCACATCCACAAACGTCAGCGTTCGCCACGGCGACACACGCACGCCCGCGGCGGGCGCCGCCTCGAGCGCACCGGGCGCGCTCGCAAGGTCCGCCAGGCGCAGTAGCTGAGCCCGCCCCAGCCGCGCCAGCGGCGGCAGCACCGTCACCGCCAGCAGGCCATCGCGCTGAATCCGCGCGCCGAGGCGGCGCACCACGCGCGCGGATCCGGGTGCGGACACGGGAGCGGCCGCGGGCGCCGACGCCGGTGCGCTCCCGACCGTGAGGCCCATGTGCTGCGCGAGCCGTCGAGCGCCTCGATCCAGCTCGCGCACCCGCCAGGCGCCGTCGCCGTCCTCGGCACGCGCGACCAGAAACGCGTGCGCCGCGCGCAGCGCCGCGTCGGGCGCGTCCGCCGGATCGGCCACGAGGCTCGTCGCCAGGCCGTCCAGATGCAGGCGGAAGGCGCCGCCACGGTCGGAGCGTGACACGGCGCGAGCGCCCATGTCGCGCTCGGCCACGAGCTCCACGTCCGCACGCAGTGCCCCGAGCGCCCGCGTGCCGTCGTCGACCGCGAACAGGAAGCGGCCCGGCAGCTGCGCGAGCGCCGCGTCAGCGCACAGCGCTCGGTCGAGCGCGTCGACGACCGGGGCGACGTCCGCGAGCGCCCCCGGAGCGCGACCAGCGAGCGGCGCCGCGACGATATTGCGCACGCGGTCGTGCGCCAGCGAGGGCAGCAGGCCGCCGCGTGCGAGCACGCCCGCGAGCGTCTCCCCGCAGTCCGGCGGCAGCCCCCGCACCTGCAGCCCCGCGCGCGACGTCAGCTCGACGATGTCGTTGCCCAGCGCCGCCCCGTCGGCGAGCGCACGCAGCGCGCGTGCGTCCAGCCGCCCCCCCGGCGCGCGCACGCGCGCGAGGTGGCCGTCGGCTGCCTCGTGCAGACGCAGCACGCCAGGGCACGCGTCGGCAATCGCGGGGTCGCGCGCACGACCGCCGACCGCCGGCTGACCCTCGGCGCGCGCCCGGTCTGCAATCGCCATCACGTCCCCCCGCGCTGCTCGGCGCTGCGCGCGGCAGCGGCCTCCCAGCGCGCCTCCACGCGGCCGAAGCGCCAGATCGTGAGCGCGAGCGTCCACACGAGCACGAACAATCCCACGACCAGGTAACCGGCGGTGTTGAGGTCGAAGCCCGCCAGGTAGTCGACGAGCCAGCCGTGCAGGTGCAGCTCGGTGGACAGCAGCCCCACGATCTCGACGCCGCCCACCAGAAACGCAACGCCGATCGATAGCGCCGTGATCGTGATGTTGTAGTAGACCTTGCGCACCGGACGCGCGAACGCCCAGCCGTAGGCGAAGTTCATGAACAGGCCGTCGACGCTGTCGCACAGCATCATGCCGCCGGAGAACAGCAGGGGCAGCGTCAGCACCGCATACCACGGCAGCCCCTCGGTGACCGCCGCGGCGGTGCCCGCCAGCAGCAGCACCTCGGTGGCCGTGTCGAAGCCCAGTCCGAACACAAATCCCACGAAGAACAGCTGCCACGTGTGCTCGATCGAGCGCATCATGCGCCCGAAGAAGCGGTACATGAGCCCGCGCGCGAGCAGCTGCGCCTCGAGCTCCTCTTCGTCGTAGACGCCGCGGCGCATGTCGCGGAACACCCGCACGATCCCCACGAGCACCACCAGGTTGAGCGCCGCGATCATCCACAGGAAGCTCGCCGACAGGATCGTGCCGGCGACGCCGCCCGCCGTCTCGAAGCCCGAGCTGGGGTCCACGACCGCCTTGAACACCGCCTTTGCCGCCACGGTGACGCCCACGCCGACGGTCATCACCACGCTCGAGTGCCCGAGCGCGAAGAAGAAGCCGCTGCCCAGCGGGCGCCCGCCGTCAGCGATCAGCTTACGCGTGGCGTTGTCGATCGCCGCGATGTGGTCCGCGTCGAACGCGTGGCGCAGGCCGAGCGTCCACGCGGTCACCGCCACGCCGATGCCCACGCCGAGGCCGTCGTAGCGGAAGTGGTGCGGCAGGATCGCCAGCGCGAAGATCCCCCAGCCGAGCGCGTTCACGATCGCGATCACCGCCAGCATCGCGCCGATGCGTGCGCGCTCGGCACTGCTCGACGATCGCCATGCCGAGCCTATTCGTGCCGCTGTTCCGATCATGTTCATCCTCCATCGGGTCTGGAGGACGAAGGAGCCCCTGCGCCGAAGCGCACGAACCGCCCTTCATCCGAGGACTGGATTCGCGACGCCAAGGTAGGCGACCGGGCTCGTCCCCCGAGGGGGCTTTACCGTTGCGGGACAGCGCCGGAATCTGAACCGGACTTCGCTGCGCTCGACGTCACGCCGGGATCACCCGACGCACCGGCGATCCTACCAGCGGGTGTCAAGCGTGTGGTCCGCCGACGCGCCCAGCCAGCCGAACCGTCGAACGGCTGCCGCACGCTGGCATAGGATGGCCGCGATGGAGTCGCACAGCGCAATGGGGATGCGCCCCGGACGACTCGCGGGGCGCCGCATCCTGATCGTGGGAGCCGGCCAGCAGGACCACGGGCTGGAGGACGCGCCGATCGGAAACGGCCGCGCGATGGCGGCGCTGTTCGCGCGCGAAGGCGCGGCGCTGACGCTCGCGGATGTGGACGCCGACTCCCTGACGGCGACGGAAGCGCTCGTGCGCGAGGAGGGCGGCGAATGCGCGGGCGTAGCGGCGGACGCGGCCGACGAGGAGGGCATCCGAGCGATGTTCAAGCGCGCGCGGGGCGCGTTCGGCGGCCTGGACGGGCTCGTGATGAACGTCGGCATCGGCGCCGGGCTGGGGTTCGCGAACACCAGCGTCGAGGACTGGGACCGCGTGATGGCGATCAACCTGCGCTCGTACTTCCTCGGCTGCAAGCAGGCGCTCGCGAGCTTCGACGAAGGCGGCACGATTCTGCTGATCGGCTCGCTCGCGGCACGCGAGTCGATGCCGATCCCCGCGTACGCCGCGTCGAAGGCGGCGCTGGAGGCGCTGTGCCGCAACGCCGCCGTGGAGGGCGCGCCGCGCGTGCGCGTCAACCTGCTGGCGCCCGGGCTGATCGACACGTCGCTCGGCCGCCTCGCCTCGCGCCAGAGCCCCACGCGCTCAGAGGTGCACATCCCCGCCGGCCGCCAGGGCAGCGCGTGGGAGGTGGCGCGCTGCGCGCTGTTCCTCCTCAGCGACGAGTCCTCCTACGTCACCGGGCAGACGCTCGTGGCGGACGGCGGCCTGAGCGTGGCCGCGCGCAGCTGATGCTCCCCCCGGGCTCACGCATGCCGCGCGCGGCGCAGGCGGTGGCGCGCCTGTGGCGCTTCCCGGAGTACAGCGACCGCTGCCACGAGCGCTACGGCGACTCGTTCACGGCGCGCATCGGCACCGCGCCGACGGCGGTGGTGACGCGCGACCGCGAGGTGATCCGGCGCCTGTACACGGGCGACCCGTTGGGCAAGCGCCACGGCAACGACCTGCTGGGCATGTTCCTGGGCTCGCAATCGCTGCTGCTGCTGGAGCCGCCGGAGCACCTGCGGCGGCGCAAGATGCTGCTGCCGCCGTTCCACGGCGAGCGCGTGCAGGGCTACGCGCGGCTGATGCAGCGGCTGGCGGCAGCGGAGCTGGACCGCCTGGCGCCCGGCGAGGTGGTGAAGGTGCAGCCGATCGCGCAGGCGCTGACGCTGGATGTGATCCTGCAAGCGGTGCTGGGAGTCTCCGACGCGGGGATGCGCGGGCGCCTGCGTGGCATCTTCGACGCGCTGAACACGCCGCTGAACAGCTTCGCGATGTTCGTGCCGCAGCTGGGGTTGCGCGCGCGCTGGAACCTGTTGTCGCGGCGTGCGTGGCACCTGAAAGACGAGCTGGACGCGGTGCTGTTCGAGCACATCGCGGCGACGCGCGCGGACCTGCGGCTGGACGAGCGCGAGGACGTGCTGGCGATGATGGTGGCGGCGCGCGACGAGGACGGGGAGGGCCTGACGGACGAGCAGCTGCGCGACGAACTGATCACGCTGATCGCGGCGGGCCACGAGACGACGGCGACGGCGACGGCGTGGGGCGCGGAGCTGCTGGTGCACCACCCCGCGGTGATGGCGCGGGCGCGCGACGACGACGACGCGTACCTGGAGGCGCTGGTGAAGGAGATCCTGCGGATCCGCTCGCCGATCCCGATCACGAGCGCGCGGCACATGCTGGAGCCGTTCGAGATCGGTCCGTGGACGATCCCGCCGCACGTGGCGGTGCTGGTGGACGCGTACGGCGTACACCACGACGCGCGCACGTACCCAGAGCCGCACGCGTTCCGACCGGAGCGCTTCCTGGAGGATCCGCCCGACGGCTACGCGTTCCTGCCGTTCGGCGGCGGCGCGCACCGGTGCCTGGGGGCGTCGCTGGCGCTGCTGGAGATAAAGGTGGTGCTGCGCGAGCTGCTGGAGCGCGTGGAGCTGGAGCGGGTGTCTGAGACGACGGCGCGCGCGGTGCCGGGCGGCCCGACGCTGCGCCCGCGCGGCGGCGCGCGCGTGCGCGTGCTCAGGCGGCGGGGTCAGGCCGCGTAGCGGCCGCCCGCACGGCCTGCGCACCCGCAGCCGTCAGCTCCGTGAAGCCGTAGGTGCCCTCGTCCATCAGCTCGCGTGCCGCCCGCACGGCGGCTCCGTAGGCGGCGAACGCGAAGCTGCCGCCGACGGACACGCGCGCGACGCCCAGCTCGGCGAGCTGCGCGACGGGCGGCGTGGTGGCGCGCGCGAGCACGTTGACGGGTAGATCGACGGCGGCGAGCAGCTCGCGCAGGTCCTCCGGCTGGTCGAGCCCGGGCGCGTACAGCACGTCGGCGCCGGCCTGCTGGTAGGCGAGCAGGCGCTTGACGGTGTCGCCGACGTCGGGGTTGCCGCGCAGGTGGTTCTCGGCGCGCGCGGTGAGAACGAGATGCACGGGGCCCGCGTGTGCAGCCTTGGCCGCGGCGGCGACGCGCTCGGCCGCCTCCTGGATGTCGTACAGGCGCTGCTCACGCGGGTCCCAGTCCTCGATGGAGCAGCCGGCGAGCCCGGTGCTGAGCGCGAGGCGCACGGTTTCGGCGGCGCCGGCTGCGTCCAGCGCGAAGCACTCCTCCATGTCGGCGGACACGGGCACGTCGACGGCGGCTGCGAGCTGCGCGGCGTGCGCGAGCGCCTCCTCGCGGCTGACGCCGTAGTCGAGGCGCCCAAGGCTGGCGGCGTAGCCGCTGCTGGTGGTGGCGAGCGCTTGCAAGCCGAGTGACTGCAGCAGCGCGGCGGAGCCGACGTCCCAGGCGTTCGCGAGCAGCAGCGGGCGCTGCTGCCGGTGCAGCTCGAGGAACCGTGCGGCCTTGTCGGCCTGGCTGCTCACGGCTCGCCCCCTCTGCTCACAGCGTCGCCCACAGGTGCTGAACAGCGTACGCTCG
This sequence comes from Solirubrobacteraceae bacterium, assembly GCA_035483595.1. Classification (GTDB taxonomy): domain Bacteria; phylum Actinomycetota; class Thermoleophilia; order Solirubrobacterales; family Solirubrobacteraceae; genus Palsa-744. Next base: position 151,354 of record DATHPU010000026.1, on the reverse strand, counting down.
ATACGGCCGCCAGCGCTCGGCCAGCGCGGTGGCTGCGGCAGGCTGCCCGTCGTGTCCGAGCCGCTCGAGCGCGTGGCGCACGCCGAGGTCGCTGGGCAGGAACGCGTCGGGGTCGCGCAGCGCGCGCATGGCGACGTATTCGGCGGTCCACGGGCCGATGCCGGTGAGCGCGAGCAGGCGCCGGCGTGCGTCGGCGCGGTCGGCGCCGATGTCGATCACGAGCTCGCCGCTTGCGAGGGCGCCGGTGAGCGCGAGCAGCGCGCGGCGCCGCGCGCGCGGCATGGCGAGCTTCTCCGGGTCTGAGTCGGCGAGCGCGTCGACGGTGGGGAACACATGCGTGACCTCGCCGAGCGGGCGCTCGAGCGGCTGCCCGTGCGCGGCGACGAGCCGCCCGGCGAGCGTGCGCGCGCCGCGCACGGACACCTGCTGGCCGATCACGGCGCGGACGGCGAGCTCGTGGCCGTCGACGGCGCCGGGCACGCGCCGGCCGGGGTCTTTGCGCACGAGCCGCGCGAGCGGAGGGCGCCCGCCGAGCGCGTCGGCCACGCTGGCGGGGTCGGAGTCGAGGTCGAGCAGCGCGCGCGAGCGCTGCATGGCGGCGCCGAGGTCGCGCAGGTCGGCGAGCCGGAAGCGCGCGTGCACGTGCCCGTCGGCGGGCCGCAGCTCGACGACGCCGGCGCCGTGCGGCAGGCGCAGGCTGCGCCGATACGCGCCGTCGCACACCTCCTCCACCCCTGGCACGGCGCGCAGCCCGAGGAACGCGACGAGGCCGGCGGCGTCGAGCGGCGCGCGGTAGGGCAGCCGCAGCGACAGCGAGCCGCTGTCCTCGGGGCGCCCGCCCAGGCGCGCGCGGGCGCGCAGCTCGCTGGGCGTGAGCGCGAACACCTCCTGCACGGTGGCGTTGAACTGGCGCACGCTGCGAAAGCCGGCGGCGAACGTGACCTCGGTGATGGGCAGCGCGGTGGTCTCAAGCAGAATGCGCGCGGACTGCGCGCGCTGGGCGCGGGCGAGCGCGAGCGGACCGGCGCCGACGACGGCTACGAGCTGGCGGTGCACGTGACGCTCCGCGTAGCCCAGCCTTCGCGCGAGGCCGCGCACGCCCTCGCGGTCGACGACACCGTCGGCGATCAGCCGCATGGCGCGCCCGACCATGTCCGCGCGCAGATCCCACTCGGGCGAGCCGGGCGTGGCGTCGGGGCGGCAGCGCTTGCACGCGCGAAAGCCCGCCCCCTGCGCGGCGGCGGCGGACGCGAACAGGCGCACGTTCTCGCGTTTGGGCGTGCGCGCGGGACAGCTGGGGCGGCAGTAGATGCCGGTTGTCTTCACTCCGCAGAACACCCACCCGTCGAAGCGCGGGTCGCACGCGGCGATCGCCTGCCACACGCGATCGGAGTCGAGGTCCATGCGCACACCGTCGCACATGCGCGCCCGCTGGTCTAGCGGAAATCGGACGTGGATGGTAGGGGCGGTTGAAGAGGGCCGAAACCCGCGAGCTTCGCATCAGCTGGCGGACCTCTCGCGGGATCATCTGGCGGTGGCGCCGGACCTGCGCGGCTACAACCTGTCGTCGAAGCCCGACGACGTGCACGCTTACACCACGTGCACGCTGGTGGAGGACGTCAGGCAGCTGGTGGCGCACCTGGGCCACGAGCGCTTCGTGCTCGTGGGCCACGACGTGGGTGGCGCAGTCGCGTGGTCGTTCGCGCTTCACCATCCCGAGATGCTGAGCGCGCTGGTCGTGCTCGACACCCCTCACCCGGCGGTGTTCGACCGCGCGCTGCACGAGGACGCAGAGCAGCAGCAGGCGAGCGCCAGCGGGCGCGAACATCGCCAGGCACATCTCGCCGCAGACCGTCAGCGCGCCCACGCTTGTCATGTACCCCACGGCAGACCAGTGGATCCGGCCGGCGTCGCACGCGGGGCTCGAGCGGTTCGTGCCGGAGCTGACGTTTGTGGAGGTGGAGGGGGCCACGCATTGGCTGCCGGAGGAGCGGCCGGAGGTGGTCAACGCGGCGATTCGGGAGCATGCCGCGAGCGTGGGCGCGTGTACGCTTTGAGGCTCTGGGCCCGCTGATCCCCGACGACAGTGCGCGCATCGCGCGAGTTTGGCGTCGCGTTCGCGGCATCACCGTGGAGGTCGTCGTTCTCGCGCTGGTGACGGTGCTCTCGCCCGTGCTGCTGATCGGCGCCCTCGCAGTCGACGTGACGCTGTGGCTGCGGCGGCGCAAGCCGTGGATGGCGGTGCGCCTGCTCGCGATGCTGTGGTGGTTCCTGGTTGGCGAGCTGTATGGGCTGGTCGGACTGTTCGGCATCTGGATCGCCTCCGGCGGCCGTGACAGCGCGCGCCGGCGCGACCGCGTGTTTCGGCTCAAGCGCCGCTGGCTCGGCAGCCATCTGGCGGGCATCCGCGCGCTGTTCAACCTGCGCTTCGAGGTGGAGGACCTCGAGCTGGCCGGGCCAGGCCCCGTGCTGGTGCTGATCCGCCACGCCAGCATCATCGACAACGCGCTGCCCGACGTGATCATCGGCGGCGCGCACGGGATCGGCTTCCGCTTCGTGATCAAGCGCGAGCTGCAGATGCTGCCCACGATCGACATCGGCGGGCGCTGGGTGCCCACGCTGTTCGTGCGCCGTGCGTCCAGCGACACCCAGGGCGAGCTCGAGCGGATGCGCGCGCTCACCGTCAACATGTCAGCGAGCGACGGGCTGCTGATCTACCCCGAGGGCACGCGCTCCACGCCCGCCAAGCTCGCGCGCGCCAAGCAGATCATCGCCGAGCGCCAGCCCCAGATCGCGCCGCTGGCAGAGCGCCTGCACAATTTGCTGCCGCCACGGCTCGGCGGCACCGTCGAGCTGCTCGAGAACGCGCGCGGCTCAGACGTCGTGATCTTCGGCCACCACGGCCTCGATGGGTTCGAGTACGTCAGCGACATCTGGTCCGGCGGGCTCGTCGGGACGACCGTGCGGATGAAGTTCTGGCGCTTTCCCGCGGCCGAGGTGCCGCGCGAGCGCGAGGCGCTGATCGTGTGGCTGTACGAGCGCTGGCAGGAGCTCGACGACTGGATCGGGGAGATGGGCGCGGGTGGCTCGGCCGCTACCCCTCGTCAAAGCTCGCGAGGGGGTGATTCTCGCGCAGGTACTCGGCGAACAGGGGAACCGTGAAGTCCAGCTGACCCCGACGCGGCGCCCAGATGAGCCCTTCTGGATCAGGTCGTCACGGTGAATCGAGACGCCACGTTGATCCTTGACGCGGTGCCTGCGACTCATCTCGCGCAGCAGTCTCGCCGCCATGCGCGCGAAGGTGACGCGGAAGTCGGGCTGAGATCCCACCTCCTGAACGTCGGTAGTCGCCCAGCCGGCCTCGGTCGCGAGCACGTCGAACTCCATCAGCAGCACTGTCTTGCCGACACCGCGCAGACCTGAGTAGATGAGGCTACGCTCGTAGCCGCCCGTGGCAAGGCGCTCGGTGCGCACCTGGAAGTTCTCCAGCTCGCCGTCACGCCCAGCGAGGTTGGGTGGCTTCCGCCCGGCACCGGGCGTGTAGGGGTTCTCGCGCTTTCTGCATCACCCTATTCTAGGGTTTTCTATGGACCCTTTATTAGTCGATAGAAACCCATAGACTTCGGCCCGCGACGGCTACTCGCCGTTGAGCTCGGCGATCGCGTCCTCCCAGCGCTCCAGCGCGCGTTCGACCGGCCCCTGCGTCGCCGACGGGATCCAGCGCACCACCCGCCGCACGCCGGCCTTCTGCAGTTCCTCGAGCACGGCCGGCTTCGCGGGCGCGCCCATCACGATCACCTCGATCCGGCGATCCGCGCGCGCCCACAGCTCGCGTGCGCGTGCGGGGATGTCTTCGCCGGTGTTGTTCGGCATCCACGCGTCGCCGAAGCTGAGGACGCGGTCGAGCACCGTCGGGCCGTTGCCGCCCACCAGCACCGGCGGGTGCGGCCGCTGCGCCGGCTTCGGCCACGACCAGATGCGCTCGAAGTCAACGTGCTTGCCGTGGTAGCTGGCCTCGTCCTGCGTCCAGATGGCCTTCATCGCCTCCACCCGCTCCGCCATCACCGCCATGCGCACGCGCGGGTCGGTGCCGTGGTTTTCCATCTCCTCGCGGTTCCAGCCCGCGCCCACGCCGAACTCCAGGCGCCCGCCCGACAGGTGATCGATGCTCGCGACCTCCTTCGCGGTGATGATCGGGTCGCGCTCGATCACCAGGCAGATGCCGCTGCCGATGCGCAGCTTGCTCGTCGTCGCAGCAGCCGCCCGTACGAGTGGAAGTATTTTCGCGGGAGGTCGCCGCCCGCCGGGTAGGGGGTTGCGCGGCTCGCGGGGATGTGCGTGTGCTCGGGGAAGAACAGCGACTCGTGGCCGCGCTCCTCGACCAGGCGCGCGAGAGCGCCGGGGCCGATGCCGTCGTGGGTCGGGAAGTAGCCGATGCCGAAGTCCATCGGGGGCGAGTGTAACGCGGTCGCGCGGCCTCATTATCTGGCTTTGTCTGCGTTTGCACATAGAGATAGCAATAGGCCGGTAGCCATATGCCTTGACCTATCCTTGCGCGATGCCTAACATCCTGAACCAGGATGACTGACAGCCCGATCGACAGCGCAGACACAGCCTCCGAGCTTCTTTTGGCTCTTGGCGAGCAGCTTGCAGCACACGGCAAGCGCTACACCCTCGCCGTGGTCGGGGGCTCAGCACTGCTCGCGCTCGGGCTTTGGACCGGGACTTGAGGTCCTGTTCGCATCGCGCGTCGACCAGATCTCCTTGAAGCTGTACGCAGCTGTCGACCAGGGCGGCGGCAAGCACCTCGCGGACCTTGAAGCACTGGCGCCGACCCACCAGGAGCTGCTCGACGCCGCCTGTTGGAGCCGCACTCACGATCCGTCAGACGGATATCGCAGCGTGTTGGCCAGCGTCCTCGCCCACTTCGGAGTCGATTATGGAAGCCTCGGCGCTTAGCCATCAACTCAGAGACCAACTCGTGGCCTTTGCCTGGGGCGAGTGGGCACAGATGGGGCTACTCGCAACCCCGCATCGGCGCAGCCCATGGGCGCAGGACCCCGAGGCTCTGATCGTCTTTACGCTCGAGGTCGCCCGAGCCGAGCCGCGCCTGTTCGACGAGTTGCTCGACTGGATGCTCGTCAACGAGCCCCTGCTGAGCGTCCGGCGGCTCCGCGCGATGTGCATCGACGAGATCGATCGATCGCTTACAGCGGCGTCGCTGGCATGGCTGGCCCATCAGCGCCCCCGGGCACGCCTCGGCGCCGGGACGGAGACAGCCGCCCCATCGAACCTCCAACCGCTCTTTCAACCCACCATCAGCGTTGGTGATTCCGACCAGGCCTTCGCCTCCGCCGGCTGGCTGCGATCGCCTCTCTCACCGTCTCATAAGTCCCAGCCCCCCGACCTCATGGCGTCCATCGGCCTAGCCTTTCGGCTGCGCCAGATTCTCGGTGTGGGCGTCCGTGCGGAGGCGGTCCGTGTCCTGTTGACCAGCCAAGCGCCGTGGATGAACGCCCAGGCCCTCGCCCGATCGACGGGGTATGCGAAGCGCAACGTCCACGACGCGCTCGCCGGGCTGAGCGCCGCCGGGGTCGTGACGACATTCACCGTCGGGGTCGAACAGCGCTATGCAGCGGATCGTCTCGCGTGGGCAGCGCTGCTCGGAAGTGAGCCTGATGAACTGCCGGCTCACCGCGATTGGCCACAGCTACTCGCCGTCCTCAGACACGTGCTGCGATGGCTGGAGCAGCGCGAGCTCGCAACCGTGTCGAACTATCTGCGCTCGAGCATGGCCCGCGACCTGCTCGAGCGCGTCAGCGGTGATCTGGCCTTCGCCGGTGTCCCAACACGGTCCAGCTCGTCTCCAGATAGCACGTGGCGCAATCTCGAAGAGGTTCTCGAGGAGGTGCTCATCATCATCGGCGCAGAGGATCGCGTGCCGCGATAGAGGAACTTTCCGCTACGCGACCGCGCGTGCTGGCGAGCGGCCAGCCCGAGCGCAGCCTGATCTACTCGGGGCGCGCCAGCAAGGGCCGGGTTGGTTCCATCCAAGAAAGCCACGCGGCGAGCCTACTCCTCCTCGCCGGAGGGCCAACACGTAGGCGAGCTAGACGGCCCCGCATAGCGAGATCCACACTCGTGCCGCGTTGCTCGCCAAGCCGCACTGCCGGTTCGGCGGAAGGGACGCATGGCCACCCCTACGGGAAGACGAAAGCTCCAGCGGTGGCGTGAAGATCAGGATTCCTCTATATTCTGATGATCGTGCCAAACTCTATAGTGGACATAGACGATGTAGCACGGGCCGTCGGAGCGCTGGCTACCGAGCACGGGGGTGCCGTGACGGTCGCTCAACTCCGCGACAAGCTCGGCCTGTCCGAGCGTACCCTTCAACGAGCCCTCAGCCGCCTGGTTGCGACCGGCGAGATCTCTCGTCTGAGCCGCGACCGATACGCCGACCGGGCATCGGGCGCTTCGCCCAGCAGCGCGCCAGCGAAAGAGATCGTGCGTGTAATCAAGCACCTGGAAGCCGACGCGCACCTCTCGGGCTACGACGTGCTCGCCGGCTTCACCCACCAGTTCGTCTTCGACTACCCGCACCTCGTCTGCTGCCACCCATCACACGCCGACGGTCTCGGCGCCGCGCTGGCGAAGAAGAAGTTCGTCGTGCTATCCGCCGGGCCTGGCGCGGCGATCGACGCCGCACTGCAGAAGACGGTGCTGCTCCGCCGCCAGCCCGCGATCCACTCTCGTACGCTGGTGCAGGGCACGATCGCGACACCCGAGAAGGCATGGGTTGACCTGCTGCGCGAGACACGCCGTAGCACAGCGCCATTTGACTACGGCGAGCTCGGACGGCTGCTGCGTGCGATGAGCGAGCAGACACTCAACCTCCGGGCGCTTCGCTCCTACGCTGCCAGGCTCGGCTACCAGGACTGGCTCGCTGCCACCATCGACCAGCGCCCGCCCGATGGACCAGCGCAACGCCGCCTCGCGGCAGGCTACGCCGCGTGAGCATTCCCACAGAACATCTCTCGCTGTTCAAGGCCGACTGGATCGGCGACCCCGACCGTCTGAAGGCGCTCGCCCGCCACCACAAGTACAACGACCTCTTCACTGCCGAGCTGGCCGCGTGGTGCGCAGAGGTGCACGAGCACCTCCATGACCTGGAGGACACCGTCGGCGTCGAGCTGCTGCTCACGGGCGGCAACGCAGCGTCCCTGCGCTTCGACGCCATACAACAGCGCGGCTCCCGTGACAACGACTACCTCACGGCCGCGAGCCACGCCGACATCGGACGGCTCATGGACGTCTTCGCCGAGCGCTTCAAGGCGCTTCATCCTCTGTTCAAACCCGAGGTATATGAACCCCAAAATCCGACGAGCGAGCTGAACATGATCACCTACCTCGTCCCTGTCGCCCTGCTATTGGACCACGGCATGGCGGCGAACAACACGGTCAAGGTCGAGTTTCACTTCGAGTCCGACCTGCCACCGGCCGAGACAGTCAGCGGGAACGTCGGCCCCACTCAACGCACGATCCGTGCTCGGATGCCCGAGCTGCCCTACCAATTCGTGCTGAAGCTGATGACCCTGGCGGCCTCTCCGGTCGGGATCGATGAAGAACGCCGCGGCGATGCGATACCCCGCCAGCTATACGACCTCGACATCCTGCTCGCAAGCTTCGTCAACTCCGGCCAGTGGGAAGCGATGGTCGCCTACTGCTCTGCACGCTACGCACGCGAATGCGAGACCTGGACGATCAACGTCACTGCGGGAGAACCCACTGCAGGGATTCGCGACCGTCTGCAGCGCTGGGCCTCGTGCAGCGATAGCTCATCCGGACCCTGGAGGACGATCCGTGCGGTACAGCAGTCGCAACTGCGCCAGCAGGTTCACCGCGAGCCGTGGGGCTGGCGTGCCCGCTGCCTGCGGCTCACGCTTGCCGAGCGAGTCGCCAACGCATACACAACGCTCAGCTCCGCCTGATCCCGTATCGATCCCAGACGTGTTATAAGGGGTTTAGTGGGGGTTATCGAGATCGCGTAAACCCTGTAAAACTCGGTCAAACGCCCAGGAAATCGAACTGAGGACATCACGACTCGAACTGATGTTGTCTTTGATTCGAGGCTCGCCCATGAAGTTCGGTTCTCCATGTCGATACGGCATAGATAAGCCATTTGCCGCCCAAGCATGCTCCTCGTAAGGCTTCTCGAGACGGCCAACTGGGCCCGGAACATGGCACTATTGTCAAGGGTTTGTGCCGAGGTTTGTGCCGACGACGGCGCTCATCGACCTAACGGAGATGGCGCAGCTATCCCAACATCCCCCTATTTGCAGCGATTTTCCGATGGCGAGACCCGGACTCGAACCGGGGACACCACGATTTTCAGGGGATATGCGATGCGACTGAGGGGCGAGGGGAGGCCGTCGAAAACCGGCAGATTTGCAGGGCTTTCGCTGGTGTGAACTCCGTGCTCCTAAGCATGTGGCGGATCAAGATACCGCTGGTTGCCGGCGGTTGCGGGCGGGTTTTGGACCACGGGTAGGGTTCGTGGTCCAAAACCCTAGCGGCCCCTCCGGCAGCCTATTTCGCGATGGCGAGACTCGAACCGAGGACACCGCACAGAGACCGAGGCTGCAGGAGCCGGGCCAAGCCGCGGGAGACCGTCCTGGTCTTGCGCAATCCTGGTTGGATGTTCATGGACATAGAGGACTTCGAGCGCTGGCGCTGGCTCGAATGGTCGGTCGAGCACGCCAGCGGCTGGGCGCTCAGCGACGATGAGCTGCTCGAGAAGCTCAACGTTGGCCTCCAAGGCGCGGCGCGTGAGCAGGTGCTCCGCGAGATCGAGCGGCGCTTGACCGTTTGGCCAGCGGCTCGCCAGCATGCGCTCGCGCGAACGCTTAGCCGACTCGAGAAGACGCACCGCGCTCCCGGGCGCCTCACGCAAGACGCCGACCGGCTACTGCACCGTCTGCTGTGCGCGGTGACCGGCAAGGATGCGAGCTTGCTGGCGGCAGTGTGCGCGCGCTCTTGCCGCTTGCAGCGGCGCCGCGCCGCTTGGCGGTTCTACCGAGGCCATCAGATCGATCCCGCGCTCGCCACTCATCTAGCCGAAGAAGCCGACCAACTACCGCACCCCGATCTGGTCCGCCTGGTGGCGAGCGATGCAGCGATCTTGTGTCAGGTCGATGTCCCGCGTCTACTTTCTCGCATCCCCCAGTTCTACTGGCGAGGGCGTATCGTGCAGACGCTGCTCGAGGCCCGATACGACCAGGACGTTAGGCTCATGTCGGGTGACTACCCCGGCGAGGTGATCTTCGCGGTTCGGCGCGCCCGCCGCCCCGATCTCCTGCCCCTCGTGCGTGATCTGACCGATACCCACCCGACGGATCCCGACGTGCTCAATGGCGCGATCCAGGCGTTCGGGATCTTCGGCGAGACCCAGGAGATGCTCCGTCTGACCGAATCAGGGCGCCGACTGCTGACGAACCGTCAGCATGCGCGGCAGCATCAGCAGCCTGCTTTGATCGTTCAATCCAAACATTGATATACCGGCGCTAAAGCCGGTATCATACCGGTCGTTATGCCAGTATCCAGAACCGCAGCGGTGGCGTTGTTCCCGACGAGGGGCGCGATCCCTGAGGAGCTGCAGATCGGCCGGGCGTCGGCGATCGGCGACATGACGAGCGCCGCGGAAGGCGGCACCACACTGATCTTCGCCGAGGATCGTCGACTTGGCAAGTCGAGCATGCTGCTCGCGATGACCGACCGAATCCTGCGCGACGGGGAGGATCCGATGGCATTGTCGGTAGACCTCCGTGACGGGATCACCGACTCCGGTGTCCTGGCCGTGACGTTGCTCACGCAGGCCGCCAAGCAGGGGGCGGGCGCGAAGGTCAAAGCGATGACGGCGAAAGGACTGCTCAAGAAAGCGCTAGCACCGAGCGCCGCTGACGGGGTGCGGGCGGCAGGCGTGCTGCTCGGCGAGCAGGACGACGCGGCGGCGGTCAGCAAGCTCATGGATCTGCTGGCGCCCAAGGGGGCCAGCCTTCGCGGAGCGCTGCTCGCGCTGGACGCGAATGGGCGCGCCGCGGGTGAGCGGACAGTGATCGTGCTAGACGAGGCGCAGGACCTGGTGCGCTGGAGCGACTCCGACCAGGTTCAGCAGGAGCTCGCGAACGCGATCAAGCGCCCCGGCAGTACGGTGAACTTCGTCTTCAGCGGCAGCGAAAAGAGCACCCTGCTCGCGCTCTACGAAGACGCGAAGGCCCCGCTGCACGGTCTCGGTCGGCGGTTCGCGTTGCCCGAGATAAGCCACGATGACTGGTACTCCGGCCTACGGGAGCGCTTTGAGCGCTGCGGAATCACGATCGAGCGCAATCAGGTCCAGCAGATCGTCTACCACAGCGAAGGGCATCCGCTGCGCACGATGCTGATCTGTGCCCACACGCTCGACTGGCTGTTCGAGGACACCGTTACTGTCGACACCGTCGAGCGTGCGATCAAAGACGCCGAACGCCACCCCTCCTGGAGCCTCCCGTGAGCGTCTGGGATCGTCTGACCCGGGCACGGGACCCCGCGGTCGACCGGATCATCGAGACCGTGCAAGAGCAGTCGTTCGCGGGCCTGGTTGGTGAGGCTGACGTCGGCAAGAGCGCGTTGCTTCATGCGGCCGTCGCTCGCCTGTCAGATGAGTTCACAGTCGTCATGCTCGATCTCGACGGCGCCTGGTCGCCCAATCGCCTCGCTTGGCGGTGGGCGCGCGAGCTTACCCGTGCGGTGATCGGCACGGTCGCGCTCTCCCATCTAGATGCGCTGAGCCCAGAAATGTGGCCCGCGAGCACGCGCAGCACGCTGCTGCAGCTGCCCGCGCAGCTCGGCCGCGAGGTGGCGGCGCTGGCGGAGGCGCCTGGGCCGCCGCGCGGGGTCGGCAAGCCCGCCGTGCTGGACGGGCCAGTCCAGGCGACCCGCAGGCTCGCCGAACAGAAGCCGCTACTACTCGTTCTCGACCATCTTGAGGCGCCGCGTGCAGCCGGCATCGGCTCCCCCGACGTCGCAGAACTCCTATGGCGGGTGCGCTCAGGCGGCCAGTACACGCCGAACCTGCACCTCCTCCTCTGCACAAGACCTCCGGCACAGGACCTTGCCGCCGGACCCGATGCAGCCTACCGGCTGGATGGCCGCTGGCTAACGCTCGATCCGCCCTCACCGGAAGCGTTCAGCGACGCCACGGGCGCCGACATAACCCTCTGCCAATCAGTCCACGCGCGCACTGGCGGACACCCCCGAGCGACGGTCGAGCTACTGGAAGAACTCCAACGGGAAGGCCAGCAGGTACGCGACACCGATTCACTCATCGGCGCCATGGCGGAGCGTCACAGCGATCTTGCCCGTCGCTACGTGCAACATGCCCGCTCCGTACACCGGCTCGGCGCCCACCTGCTGCTGGCGATCGTGCAGGGCCTCGGTCCTTATGAGGCCACACCGGAGATCGCCGCCTCGGAGATCGCGCCCGCGATGACCCGCCTGCATCTCAATGGTCTGGTCCGCCGTACCGGGCCACGCGAGTGGGCGAGCGCAGACCCACGAGTCGCATGGGCCCTCGGTTCAGGACGCAGCTACGAGTTGACACACGCCGCACACCACGGGTCCTCGACGCCGCTCGCGCCACCCGACAGCGACGGAGGGAACGCCTTGCTTGGTCACGTGCCGGAAGAGCTCACAACCGGCCAACGGCGAATCCTCCAGCAGCTCGCAAACGGCCGAACCAACACAGAGATCGCAGATACCCTCGGCCTCAGCCTCAGCACCGTGAAGGGCCATCTCCGCAACATCTACCGCCAGCTTGGCGTCGAGAACCGCCGCGATGCGCGCGTTGTCATCGACCGTGAAAAGATGCATCTCTCGGCCTAGGCTCGAAGAGGACAGCCGCCGGGGTCGTTCAGGTATCGGGCCGCTTTGATAGCGCGGCCGACCGACGGTATGGGCGATCCGTGGCATCTGCAGCTAGAATACGAACTGGTGTTCGTAGACAAACCCTCGGCGGAAGGCGGCTCCATGGGACAGCAGCACCAGCGCGCGACAGGCATGCACACCGACCGCGCCCGCGATGACAACGGCGAGCTGCGCCAGAAGCGCGGCGATACGCTCGTCGGCAACATCGAGCGGGAGTACGGCGTGGACTTCGGCGTTCGCAGCGACATGCGACTCGACACGCTGAGAGACCAGACAGGACTCACCTCGATCGAGGATCTGCTGCGCAACGCCCGACGCCAGGGCTGACCAGCGTCTCAACCGCCGGCCGCGAGACAAGAACTCCTTTGCCGCGCAAGACCGCGACGGCTGCGCGGATGGTCAGAAGCGAGGCGCGGCAGGGCTCGCCCGGGCAGCAGTGCGAGCGCCACCCAACCCGCGGCTGGCTCATCAAGGAGAGCGGGTCGCTTAGCTCAACTGCGGCGCGCGGCAAGCAACTCCGGCAGCACTTGGTCAATTTTCGTGGTTAGTTCATCGAATCGAGGACGTGGCCACCCGTGATAGTCGATCACGGCAGACAGAGCGTTGTAGAAGCCCACGACGACGTACTCAACTTGACGCTGCTGCTCCTCCGCCCGAGGTCGCTTGCCCCACAGTTCCATGATCGCGTCAACGGTCGGATGGGAGAGATTGGCAAGAAACCCGTAGACCCCCTTACCCACCTCAGTGGTCAACGTGTCGACCAGGAACTCGAACATCCAAGCCACTACTCCCTCGGGACCCGGCATCTTCTGCTCGAGCAGTACCGGTAGGTGGCCATCGTATGTAAGACCCCCCGGGAAGCTGCCCTTGATTCTTTGCTTTTCTGCAACGAACCGCTCTTTCCATTGCGCACACTCAGGGCTACTATCGCCGAAAAGATTGCAGACAACAATCTTGCGTTCCTCAACGCTCCGCAGCATCTCAAGCGAAGCACGAGCAAGCCGCTGCTCAAATGGTTCGGTGTCTGCCCGCTGTAGGACCCATAGGACATGAGCGCAATGCTCCAAGGCACTCCGCATACACGCTCCTGAGGGAACCAGAACCTCTTCCCGCTCGTACAACGTTCCGAGAGCGCCAAGCTGTTCACTTGCCACAAACAGGAAGGGGATCACGACCACAGCCGGCAGACTGCCATTGCTCTCCGCGTACTCGCTGTCGCTAAGGGCCGCCTCGCGATCTTGCGCCGCAATCGAGCCAGGACTCGGTCTCCATTCGTTCGTACCGTTGACCGTGTCTCGGAATGCCTGCCGGCATGCGGCGAACAGTTCGGCGAATTCGCGAAACCTTGCCGCATCACTTTTCGAGAAGGCCTGGAAGCTCATTTCTCTTCTCCATGATCTTGGAGGTGGGTCGACTCCCGGTTCGGTTTATACATTCGGAGTAGGAGCGGGCAGTTTCGCGATCTCATCCTCGATCCCGTCGTATTCATTGCTCCGAAGGAGCTTTTCGAGACCGTTGCGGATGATCGCATCACGTGCCGCAATGTCGCGCGGGTCACTGTCTTCAGGCGTGTTGATTTCTGCCCAGGGATTGCTCACAGCGTCGGTTGGACGCTCAAAACTGCTGGGAAGGGCCACTGTTGTGTTCAGAGACCGATCACCGAAGTTAATTTCGTAGTTTGGCCCGACGATCGCGGGCACGCCCTCCGCGCAAAGCATCGGAAAGATTAGGCTGGCGATCTCGTCTACAGCTGCCCCTCCGAGCACATGCAAGAACTCGTGAAGCTCCGTGAGCGAAAGCGACAGCCTACGCTGGCTATAGCCGGCATCTGCGGGTCGCTCAATCACGTCGAGTACCAGCACGGGCCGCGTTCCAAACTGAAATCCCGGTGGAAGCTCAAGCGTCGTTCTCCCGTTGAGCACGGATCCTTGTGTTGTGGAGGGTCCCCAGTCGCGCTCGAATGTCGCGACCTGACCCATACTAGGGCTCGCACGTGTCCAGTCCGTCGCTGTGTTCGAGTACAGCAGGCCACTCGCCGACCGGCCCCACTTCTCAAGGCTTGAGCCGGCAAGCGCGTCCTTCAGAGCGGCCTTGATCGCCGAGTTCAATTCACCAATGGTCCGCTCACAGTCGGCGGCGACAACAACTCGGAAGACGGTTCCCTTATCGTCGTGTGCCAGTGGAGGCGCGTATTGCTGGATCTTGAAGTGGCCAACGAGCTGGTTGGGTAGCCACGGTGTCTGGCTGACGCTAGACGCGACGGGCGACTCCGCCGGCCTGCTCTCCGCGGCGGTATCACCATTGACAGCAGGATCGGGGAATTGGACAGCGTTCCAGTCAATCTTGCTGTCGTCTACTGCGCAGCCAGCCGTGTGTAGACGACGCGCGATTTCTCGGAGCGGTCCGTCTGTGCCGTTCAAGCGGATGACATGTCGGCCATAGATGTCGCTGAACGGTCGCAGCCTGCCTAGCTCAATCAAGACAGTGCGATCAGGGTGCACACCGAGCGCCATTCCTGCCTCAAAGAGCACGTTCGGCCGCGCTTGGGGCGTGGGCTGTGTCTCATCGGGCGGATCGTCCGGCTTGTGGAATGCTTCCTTGAGCCAGGCTTCGTCGTCGGGTGTAAAGAGCACAACGACTGCCTTCGCCGTTTCGAATGCCTTCTTCAGGACCTGGCCTATATATGGAGCAGCACTGCCGGTCTCGGCAACTAGTTCGCCCCACTCCAGCGGCATCAAGCCAATGGCTTCGAGGAAGCCAAACATCGCGCGCCGAGCGTCGTCATCCCGGCCGTGTACAACCATGACCTTTGTGGGATCAGCGGCCGAGGTCTGACCAATGTCGGTGCTTTCGGCATCAGATGTGACTTGGGGTTGATCGCTCTGGTCGGCGATGTCTCGACCTTGGACCGTGAGATCCACCGAGACGATAGCTTTGAGGCCTTCTGCGCCGAAGTAGGCTTTGGGACTGATGTAACCGTCGTCCCTCAGTCGCATCAGGAGATGGATGAGCGTCATGTCGTCCTCGGGCCGACAACCTTGGCGCTCAAGCTCCTCAGCGACCGCTTGTCCGTCGGTCGGGTTATACGTGTCTGCGGTTAGACGTCTGACGGCAAGCAGTACTGACTGTTCCAAAGGATCTAGCATCGGTCGATATCTACTGGGTCGAGCATATGATTTCTCTCTGGACCTGGAAGCCGGAGACTAATGGCCAGACGAACTGGGTGATCACGAACGCCCCGCACTAGGTCGCCTCCGACGGGCTTGGTCCTTAGGCCAGCGCCAAGTGGGGACGCCCAGGGCGACTGGCGGCAGCTGCGATGTCACATGCGCTTCCGCGCTCCTTGCAGCTTCGTCTCCACTTCCTAGATAGAAGCCGATTGTCACCGAGCCACGGCACCACGGATATCGCGGGGTTGAGACAATCGCGATCAGTGGCTTTGGTGTCCCGAACTTCACGCCAGTCGCCAGCTTCACCAGAGCAGCCTCGTCGCGCGCTGACGGATAGGGCGGGGAACCCGGGTGGGTATGCCAGTCACCTAGGAAGGTGACAATGCCACCGCTAGCGTCCCACGCCTGCTCGAACCGCGGACGATGGCCACGACCGGAGATGCGAACCCCGTAGGGCGTGCCACGAGACGCCGGTGGTGTGGCGTGAGTGATGAGTACGGAGCTGCTGTCCTCGGCCCAGTAGCCGAGCAGCCAACCCCCCACCTCGTACGGTCTGGCCGCCACACCCATGAGGTGCGCGCGCACTGACTCGTGTACGAACAGGCTCGTCGTCACGCGCCGGCGCCGCAGAACTCGCAGTCGGGGTGGACGGGCAGCGACGTGTATTGCGCGCCAGGAAGGGCGTGCTCGGCGTCACGGAAGTTGAGAGTTGCCAGGTCGAACTCCACAGGCGGATAGTCACCGCTACCATCGAGCAATAGTCCGACAGCAATGCGGGCGAGCGCCGCGGCGGCGGCCGTGACCTCGAAGCCGGGGCCGGTGAATGTCGGGTCGGCGCACCCCCGCTCGCTGACCTCTCTGCGGTCGGGGTCAGACGGGATCGCGGGCACGTCCACAGGCGCCGGGTAGCGATCAGGCTCGGCCTGTGCGAGCGCCAGACAGTTCCAGCATCCACTCAAGCCGGGGCGCTGCACCAGGATCCGTGCGCCCCACGCGCCCGCGGAAACCCACCCATGCACGACGGGCGTACCCGCTTCGGCGGCGAGGCGCGAGATGTGCTTGCCGGTCACGCCGTCTGCTGACGTATTGATGACCAGGTCGGCAGCAACGATGTCCTCGAGCAGTTCGTCCTCGCGTACCTGGATCGTCGCTTCGGCGTCTCCCCACGCGCCGCCGACTCGTTCGAGTCGAGCCGCGATCTCGATCCACGGGTTTATCGCCGTCACTCGCCGAGCGAGCGCTAGGACCTTCGTCCGGCCTGCGTCGCGCAGGTCCAACTCGTGACGCACCCGGTTTCCGTGGGTGACTATGTCGAAGTCGACGAGCTGAAGGTATCCGGTCCCAGCGCGTGCGAGCAGCGCCGCGCCCTGGGAGCCGAGCGCGCCCGCGCCGATCACGGCGATGCGCTTGCCGGCCAGCCCCGCGAGCTGCGGCTGACGCAGCCAACGCTCTACCTCGCGCACATGGAACGTGCGCGCGACCTGGACCTGTCTGGTACTCGGATCAACCGTCATCAGCAGCCATGCATCATGGGTCTCTCCACGTCCGGGTCCCTCGTCCGGGTAGACGAACGCAACCAGCGCAGGAACCGTCATCCCGTGTATGCGGCCCTGATCGCGGGCGTGGCGCAGCTGGCGGTTAACGAGCTGCTCGTGATGCTCCCCCAGCCACGCCCCCCACTCCTCTGCCCTGAACGGTGGCGGCGTGTCCACGCGCTTGAATGGGCCGGTCAACTCGATGGCGCCGAGCAGCGCGTTTACCCCCGGTGGAGGCATGATCTGTCTGGGCGCCGGGTGAGAGACACGGACGCTGGTGATGGCGCCGTGCAGCGGCGTAATCTGGTCGGCGGCGAGCGTGAAGAACCCTTTCTCGGCGCCCTCGAGCTCCACGTCGATTAGCACTACTCCGGAGTCGGGTTGGTACTGGTAGTAGTTCGCGGCCGGGTCGGGCGCGTCGGCCTCTTCCTCGGCGAGCTTCTCACGGTCATTTTCCCAGAGCTCCCACAGGTGCTCGGCGCGAAGCACCGCCTCCGCGCCGCACATCGGCCGAGTCTCCCCGAGCGCTCGATGGTCAAGACAAAGCGCGCCGGATGGCGAGCGGTGCCGGTGGACGGGCAGCTCTGGGGAAAGCACCACTGGATGCCCGTCCGCCCCGTAGGAGGTTGGGTAGATGACCCGCGCGGGGCAGCGCCGCTCGCCGAGGCGCAACTCGCCCTGGAAGACCACCGCTTCACTGGCATCAAACAGGTTCGGGTCCAGCGTGAAGTCCAGGCCGTCCTCCTCGTACCAGCGAGCCTCGTCCTCAATGGTGCGCGTCCCGTGCTCCCACCAGCGGCGGCCTCTCACCCGTAGGTCCGTCCCTGGTCCGGGTTCGGCTTCGGACGCGGACGCGGAGGCGGGGGCGGTGGGGATCCCCCGTGCTTATCTTCAGTGTCGTCGTCCTCCTCCCATCCGTAGATTTCGGCGTACCTTCCATCGGCCGCAAGCGCAAAGGAGCCCTTGCCGGTCACCCTCAACACCAGAGTGCCGTCGTCCTTGGTCTGCAGTACGTGCTCAGACGTGACTTGATCCACGTAGGCGGAGAGCATGTCTGCGTGAGGGTGCCCGTGACGATTGTCCTCACCAACAGAGATCACGACAGCGTCGGGGGCGATCGTCTCGAGCGGCTCCAGCGAGGCCTCGGAGTTCTCATCGCCATCCTTGAAGAAGGTTCGCGAGCCGTGGTGGCTCGCGTGCAGGATGTCGGCCTTCAGCACCTCGACCCCGGTTTGCTCTTCGGCGCGGCCCTCGTAGTAGTCAAGGATGCGCTCCCAGCAAGCTAGGTTCGCATCGCCAGTGAGGATCACGGAGGTGCCCTCGAACGCGAGCTTTAGAACGAGGCAGTTCTCGTGCACGAGCTGCTTGGCGTCCTCCGCGCTTAGGGTCTTCTCGATCTCGATGTAGCCGGGCGGTGAGAAACACCGGAGCGTGATCTCTTCGCCGAGATCGAGATCGGCGTCCTTTTCGCCGAGCGGGGTGCGGCTCCCTTCGGGCTGCTTGATCTTCTCCTCGGGATGCTCGTCAAGCACCCGCTGGTATTCACCAAAGTTCTTTGCGACCTGCTTGCGATCCTCATACTGCGGCACCCACAGCCACTCCACGGCGTAGCGGTCGTACAGATCGCCGATCCCGGTGATGTGGTCGTCATGGGCATGGGTGATCACCAGATACTTCAGGCGCTTGCGTCCATCGCCGTTGTCGGGCAGCACGTCGTCAAGGAGCTTGAAGACGTCGATGCCATGGTCGGGGCAGCGATAGACATCGACGAGCATGTACTCACCATCAGGAAGGCCAACCAGAGTGCAATCCCCTTGGCCCACATCAACGAATATCACCTCAAATTCAGCCATACCGGTGCGCCTCCCGCCTACTGGCAGTCGTCTCAATCGAATATAGAGCTGTCATAGGGCACTCAATGGGTGTTTTGATTGGGTTTGCTCAAGTGGTTGCGGTTCGTTTGGTGTGGCTGGGCCGCGTGGATCCCGAGCTCGTGGTGTTTCAATCGGGCCACTGCGTTCTCGAGCGACAGGTCGAAAGCCGCTATCTCAGCCTGCGCCTCTCTGGTTGCGATCGCGATACCCAACGGGAGTTCGACGTAAATCGCAAGGAACGCGCCGAAAACTGCTCCAAGCATCCCGAGGCGCCGCAGCCTGCGCCCGACCTCGCGGGAGAAGATTCTGGCTATCAGGTCTTTGAGCATCGTCGTTTACGCCTAGGTTCAGGCTGCCTCCGCATAGGTGACGAACACCTCGACGCTGTAATGGCGGAAGAACTTCAGGTAGCGGTAGAGCAGGCCGACCGATGCGACGAACGCGGCGGCGGCCCACCACCCAGGGGCGACGAGCATCCCAGTCTTAGCCGTGCCGAGAAGCGTGCCGGCGAGCAGCGCGCCCGCGACGATCAGAGTGGAGATCGTCATGTTGCGGCAGAACCCGTACAGATTTAGGAAGCTGTCGAGCCGTGCTTGCGTTGTCGGGCTTTCCTTCGCGGCTGCGAAGCAGTGGTAGAAGAGCCCCTCGCCTGGTCCGCTGATTCCCGCCTGCGCGGCACGTGCGAGCACGCGTTCGCGCTGCTCGACCGGGAGCGGGCGATAATAGCCGGGGAGCAGCCACGCCCATCGCGGCCTGCTTTCGGCAAACAGAACCTTGTTCGGCGCGCCGAGAATCCTGCGCACAAGCGTGCCCTCGATTAGGTAACCGGAGGTGTTCGCGATCACATGGCCGGCCGTGTAGGCGACCACGACGAGTAGCAGTGCGACACCGGCCCCCGGTGTGCGCTGCCACGCTTCGCTATCAGTGAACGCGGCGGCGAGACCTACCAAGAGCACAAACCCAGCGGATAGATATCCGAAGAAGTCATAGACGCTGAAAGGAAGCTTGTCCATTCAATTACCGTTTCTGCGATCGGCTGATCGGATTGCTATTCATCGTCGCTCGACTCAACCATGCCGTAGAGTGGCAGCGCCTCACCGGGAGAGTAGTTGGGTCTGGGTGGAGCTTCGTGGTGATAGAGCCATGCTTTTCCCTGTGTCGCGCGCGCCTTGTAGCCGCGTCTGTGGAAGGCGTTTGTGACTTTCTTCGCAGGGTGCTTCGGGGCGCCTTCCTTGGCTGCCGACGCGAACGCTGATCCTCGGGTCTGTTCGGTTCCCATGTCCCCTAGCAGCCGGTCGAGCACCGCGGGGCCGACGTTTCTTCGGCTCCCGTGGTGTGGGATCTGAATGAACTTGCAGTCTCCGGGCTCGTACCCTTCGCCCTCGAGACGGTTAGCGGCCCGTTCGAGCGCTGGCATCCCGGCGTCCGCGGTGAGGATGCTTCTCCACCCTTCGACGTTCAGCATCGAGATCACGCTCGTGTTGTTCTGGGCGCTCGTTTTTCCGGCGTCCGTCAGGGTCTCTTCGAACAGCGACTCGGGAACGAGGCTCGCCGCCGCCTCCGCAAGCTTACGTACCAGGCTCGCCGCCGCGGCCGCGATCGAGCCAGGGATCTCGCTGAGCAGTTCCTCGTAGTAACCGATGTCGGGACCGAGGATCGTGAAGCAGCCGTCGGGTGTGCTGTGACCGGCGAAGGGCTCAATGATCGGGATCTGCAGTTCGTCGGCGAAGGTTTCGAGGTCTGAGGCCTCGCTCAGGGACTCTTGGACTCGCTCGCTGAGCTGGAGCGTCTTGAAGCTCGCGCTGCGCGCGGCAGCGATCGTCTCGGAGTGCATCCAGGGCCGGTGCATCCACAGCTCTCCGACGGAGAGCTCTTTGAGCACGACCTCGAGGCCAGTGATGTGGTCTTGCTCGGGGTGCGTCGCAACGACCACATCGACACGATCGGTGTCGTAATGGTTGCGGAGCAGCTCGACGAGGGCGTCTCCGTTGGCGGTGAACCCACCGTCGATCACGATCACGGTCTGTTCGCTCCGCTCCCCGAATAGGTTCCCATATCGCACCGCGATCGCGTCGCCGCTCCTGGACCCCTCGCCTACGGGTAGGAAGTCGATCTCGTATCCCATGTCAGTGCCTACGATTCCTCTCCGCTGGCAGTCCTCGGTCAATCCGCCTCTCGCGTACTGAGTAGTCTGGACGAAGCATCGGACGGAAAGTGCGACGTCGGCGTCACGGCGTCCAGTGTGGCGTCCAGGCCGGGCCCTACGATGCCGCTGTCAACACAAACGCCGCTACACGGGGAGGGCACATTGGGCAAGGTCGAGGTCTCCAACGAGGAGCTGCGGACAGTACGAGACGCGATGCGGGAGCTCAATAGAATGGTTGATCTCCTAGAGCGCGGAGACTCAGAAAAGTTCGTGCTCACCAAGCACGGGCAGATGCGAGCAGTCGTGCTCTCAGTGGAGTCCTTTGCCCAGCTCAGGCAGACCCCCGGCAGCCCCCCACTACAAGCGGCGGCCTAGACAGCGCCGCCTAGGCCATTCGATCGCGGTACTTGAAGACGCTCTTTACCGTGAACCCGAGATGGCCGACGACCAGTACTTCCGCGAGAGGGCGACTTGGTCCATACATCGGCGCTAGAGCGTCGCTGTAGCCGCAGCGTGATCGTTCAGCGGGCCACGAAGCCCGAGGTGGACGGCGTGGGCCGCGCGGCTTACCGAGGACTGGGGCGTCAAGATGCCGGCCGGTTTGAGACCACTGCGAGGGGTGGTGGGCCAAAACCACTGCGCGGCCCCGGGCCTCCACGGAGGGGCGCGGATGAAGGCCCAAGAATCGAACTGAAGGGATCACGATTCCCGCTCGTGTTCCCAAATTCTTATGCCAGGACTTTCCACGCAGAAACCGCATAACCAAGCCAATTTCCGAGGCTCGCCGACTCACTATCCCGGTCAAAATGAGCGCAGACCCGGCGTAAAGCGGGGGTTTTGGACAACCAATTGGACAACGTGGTCCAAAACCACCGCCGGAGAAGACGAACTCGCGCGGCTCAATACAGCGGATTTGCAGGCAAAAATTGGATGGCGAGACCGGGATTCGAACCCGGGACACCACGATTTTCAGTCGTGTGCTCTACCAACTGAGCTATCTCGCCGCAGCAGGGGATGCTATCGGCTACTGGCTCTCGAACTCCCGCACAAGCGCCTCGTAAGTCCGCCGCAGCCCCTCCGCGATCGGCACCTCTGGCAGCCACCCCAGCTCGCGCTCCGCGCGCGAGATGTCCAACCGGCTGTGCGTGAGCTCGCCCGGCCGCAGGTCCGCGAGCTCCGGCTGGATGTCCTTGCCAGCGGCCTTGCTCAGCCCGCTCCAAATGCTCGCGACGTCGGTCTCGACGCCCGTGGCGATGTTGTACGTGCCCGAGCGCCCCGACGCAGTGAGCAGCGCGCTGACGACGTCGCCCACGTACACATAGTCGCGCGTGGGCGTGCCGTGGCCGAACAGCTTGGGCGCCCTGTCGGTGTACAGGTGGTTGGAGAAGATCGCGACCACGCCCGCCTCGCCGTGAGGGCTCTGCCGCGGCCCGTACACGTTGCCCAGCCGGCACACCGCGTGCGGGATGCCCGACGACAGCGACCACGTGTTCACGTATGCCTCCGCCGCCCACTTCGACGCGCCGTAAGGCGACAGCGGCGCGGGGATGCGGTCCTCCGGCGTGGGCATCGGCGCCTCGTCTCCATACAGCGCGCCACCCGTCGACGTGAACACGACCGGCGCCTCGCAGCGCCCCGCCGCCTCCAGCACGTTGAGCGTGCCCCGCACGTTGACTTCGCAGTCGCGGCCGGGGTTCTCGACCGACACGATCACGCTCGACTGCGCCGCCAGGTGGAAGATCGCGCGCGGCTTGACCTCCGCCACGAGCGCCTCCAGCGCGGGCGCGTTGACGATGTCCAGCTCCACCAGCCGCGCGGCATCGGGCACCCGTGCGGCGTCGCCCGAGGACAGGTCGTCGACGACCGTCACCTCGTAGCCGTCGGCGAGCAGCGCGTCGACGACGTGCGAACCGATGAAGCCGGCGCCGCCGGTCACGATCGCGGGAGTGCTCATACGGGGGAAATCTATACCGGCGCGGTCGACGCGGCGGTGGCGAGCAGCTCCTCGACAGCTTCCACCGACTCGTCGATGCGCTCCAGCACGCGCATGCCGCGGCGTTCGCGCGGCAGGCTGCCGCCGACCGCGGGGCCGCCCAGCACGATCGGCAGCTCCGGCCGGTTCGCGCGCAGCTCGCGCAGCGCCAGCTCGATCGACTCCGCGCCCATCGGCAGCGTCGCGCCCACGACCACCAGATCGGGGGACTGGCTGTCGACCATCCCCAGGAGACGGTCGGCGGACAGGTCGGTGTCGAAGATCGTGTGGAAGCCGGCCGCCGCGAGCTGGTCGTGGACCATCTGCAGCCCCAGCGTGTGCTCGTCGCCTTCCACGCCCGCCAGCAGCACGCGCTCGCGCGTGGGCTCGGTGGAGCCGGTCATGTAGCGGTACAGCGTCGCCAGCACGCGCCGCGTGATCGTCGTCGCGCGATGCTCGCGATCCGCGTCGATCTCGCCCGCTTCGAACAGCACGCTAATGCGACGCAGCGCCGGGCCGATCACCTCGGCGTGCAGCGTCGTCGGCGTGATGCCGTCCTCGATCGCGGTCGCGATCGCGCCCTCGGCCATCTCCGCGTCGCCGCGTTCGAGCGCCGTGGCGAACGTCTCCAGCGTGCTCTCCACGAGCGCCGCCGGGTCCGAGCGCAGCTGTTCGCGCGCGTCCGGGCCGGTGCGTCCAAGCACTTCCATGAACGCGTCCAGCAGCACCGGGTCGAAGTGGCGCCCGCGCTGTTCGCGCATCATCTGCACGCCGTCCTCGATCGAGAACGCCTTGCGGTACACGCGGTCGCTGGTCAGCGCATCGAACACGTCGGCCACGGCCACGATGCGCCCCTCGATCGGGATCGCCTCGCCCTTCAGCCCGCGCGGGTAGCCGCTGCCGTCCCACTTCTCCTGGTGGCTCAGCGCGATCGTGGCAGCCATGTCGAGGATCGAGGAGGAGGAGCCGCGCACGAGGCGGTGGCCCTCCTCGGCGTGCGTCTCGACGATCGCGCGCTCCTCCGGCGTCAGCGGGCCGGGCTTCAGCAGGATCGCGTCGGGGATCGCCACCTTGCCGACGTCGTGCAACGGCGCCGCGTGGCGCAGTCGCTCGCAGAAGTCCGCGTCCATGCCGATGTGTTCGGCCAGCAGCACCGAGAAGCGCCCGATGCGCTCGATGTGCGCGCCCGTGTCCTCGTCGCGGAACTCGACCGCCATCGACAGGCGCTGGACAGTCTCCGCCTGCGCGATCTCTAGCTCCGAGAGGGCGCGTTTGAGGTCGCTCGTACGGTGCTCGATCTCGTCCTCCAGCGCCACCCTGCCGCGCTCGCCGATCTGCCAGCCGAGCGCCGCCGCGGCGATCGCCAGCACGGCCAGGCAGCCGGCCACCGGCAGCGACACGCCCGCCAGCAGCGCTCCCACGATCGCGATCGCACCGAGCAGCGCCCACGGCAGCATGGCGAGCGTGCGCGGGCGACGAGCCGGACGGCGCGGCGGCCGGTGGCGCGGGTGACCCTGCCCGCCCGCGCGCCTGCGCATCAGCTCGCCGAACCCGGTCGTCGAGCCTGGGCGATCCACATCAGCTCCGGTCCCCGCCGGGCGCCGGAGGAAGCTGGCTTGGATTGCTCCGTTCACTGAAGTCTCTCGTGTCTCTGTTCCATCCTGAGTAACTGGATCCGACACCTCTCGACTCGACGGGCGCGAATGCTGGCTTGATTCGATCTCAGTGCTCATAGACGTATGACCCAAGCTGCTCTAGCGGCCGCTTTGCAGCTGCTTGACGTTGATCGCGTTTGCGGGCACAGACAGTTCCACCGGCTGGTTCCAGCGGTCGAACACGAGCTTGCCGGCGGCCGCCCCACGCCTGACGAGCTCCAGCGGGTACGGGGTCCCTGTGCTTGCCACATATAGCGTGCCGCCGTCCGCGCCGTCGCTGACCGCGAGCGCCGGGCGGCCCTCGACGGTGGTGGCGGGAGCGCGCGAGAGCGTGCCGTGCGGCGCGAGCGCGCTGCCCAGCAGCGTGCGCATGCGCGTCAGCCAGGCGAACGGCGCGAGCACGCCGGTTTCGGCCCCCTTGAGCCATTTGCCGCGCATGATCCGCGCCGCGGTGGCGCCGGCGAGGCTCGTGAAGAACGCTGTGCCGCCGCTCACGAACACCGCGCGATCGACGCCCACGATGCTGAAACCGACGCCCCCCAGCGCGACGTGTCCCATCCCGCCCTTATTGGCAACGAGCTCCATATTGAGTGATATCGGCTTCCCGCGACTCACAATTGAGCCTGCAACGTGGACGCTCGTAGCGCTCACCGCAGCCGTTTTCGCCGCCGCCGCGATCTGCGCCGGCGTCATCGACGCGAGTGCGTTGCCCGAGGGCTCCGATCCGCCGCAGCCGATGAGCAGTGACGCAGCCGCGAGCGCGGCTGCCGTGAGCGCGAGCCGGGGGCGCATCGCCGTCAGCCGCGCTCGGCGAACTCCCACCCGAGACTCTTCGCGAGCGTCAGCGCCGCCGCAGCGTCGACGTCCTGCTCCGGCGTCGGCGCGCCGACCTCCAGGAAGAAGCGCTCGAGGCCTGCGGGGCTGAACAGCAGCACGCGGCGCCCGGGGCCCTGCCCCACGTTCGCGCCAGCGTGCATCACTCCTTTGGGCACGTGGACCGTCTGCCCCGCCGTCAGGCGCGAGCGCTCGCCGTCGATCTCCATCTCGAACTCCCCCTCCACGACGTGGATCGTCTCCGCCTCGCGCAGGTGACGGTGGCGCGGCAGCGACCAGCCCGCCGGCGGATGGTCGACGAGCATGCAGAACGCGCCGCCGGTGTCCTCCGCCGCCAGGTGCACCTCCGTGCGCACGCGGCCCGGCATCCACACCACGCGGGCGCCGTCAGCCATCGGGAGCCCCGTACAGATCGTGCACCTCGCGCGCGGGCCGCATGGGCAAGACGATATCCGCGACGAGCGCCCATATCGGGGCCTCGCGCTGCAAGCGATCGTGCACCCGCGGCTGCACAGGTAAACCCCGCTCGGCTTTTCGTCGAGATGACCGCACGACGCCGACGGCTCGCCCGCTCCACGCTCGATCAAGCGAGCACAGCGCGGGGGTGCACGCTGCGCGCACACGAGGTTGTAATGCCAGATAGTCAAACCCCACAAGAGAACGACCCCGAGCGCATCCCCCCCGCCCGCCCCGCGCGGCCGGCCATCCCCGCCTCCGGCCACGGTGCTGCCGGTCCCGATGGCGCGGGCGCCCCGGGCGCCCCCACGGGCTCAGGCGCCAGCGGCTCGGGCGGCGGCGCCCCGCGTCCCGCCGCCGCAACCGTCATCCCCTCGGCACGTCCAGCCGCGCCCAACGGCGGTCCGGCGGCCGCGAACGGCAACGGCGCCGGCACGGGCGCCCAGGCGCCGACAGCGTCCTCCGGCAAGCGCTGGAGCCCGGCGCGTATCCAGCTGCTCGACAACCACAAGCTCGTGTGGGCAGTGGTGGCGCTCGTGTGCGCGGCGGCAGGCGCCGTGACCTCCGTCGTCGGCGCCCACGCGGTCGCACGAAATGACGCCACCGCGGCGCGCCAGAGCGCGCAGCAGACCTCCGCGGCGATCGCCTCGACCGTGAAGCTCTCGCTCCGCCACGAGGAAGACATCGCGGTCGGCGCAGCCACGTACTTCGCCGGCAACTCCAAGACCTCGCCCAAGGAATTCGCCACGTGGGTCAAATGGGCGCGCACGCTGCGCCGCTACCCCGAGCTCGACGGCCTCAGCCTCGTGACGCTCGTGCACGCGAGCGAACTGGCCGCCTTCGACGGACGGATCACCGGCCAGGCGGTCAAGCGGGTGCCAACGTCAACCGCCACGATCGCTTCCTCCCCCGCAACCCCCTCACCGACCTCGACGACGTCGCCCGCCACGCCCGCGCGGCCGGCGCTGCGGGTGGTGCCGGCGACCGACCACGGCTACTACTGCCTGGCGATCGCCAACCTCGTGCGCGGCCCCGCCAAGAGCCCACCGGCGGGCCTGGACTACTGCGCGGTGACGCCCGGCCTGCTGCTGTCGCGCGACTCGGGGCTGAGCAGCTACACGACGGTGCTCGCGGGCGGCAGCAAAGCGCTGGCGATCGACGTGCCCGTGTACAGGGGCAACGCCACGCCGCACACCGTGTTCGGCCGCGACGCCGCGTCGGTGGGCTGGCTGCGCGAGGTGCTGAACCCGGCGGTCGTGCTGCGCGAAGCGCTGCGCGGCCACGAAGCCTCGGCGGTGCGGCTGAGCTACAACGCCGGCGCCACCCACCTGGCGTTCGCGGACGGCACGACGCCATCCGGCGTGCAGAGCAGCACGACGGAACTGCGCAACGGCGGCTGGACGGTTCAGAGCTTCGCCGCGCCACCGAGCACGAGCGTGCTCGGCGACGGCAGCGCGCTCGCGCTGCTGATCGTGGGCTGCGTGCTGAGCGGGCTGGCGGGCGTGCTGATCTTCGTGCTGGGCCCCGGCCGCGAGCCGGGCGAGCAGCGCGAGCCGGTGCGGATGCCGGTGCCGCAGCCGCGCAAGACCCCCGCCGAAGAGCTGCACGACCCACTCACGAGCCTGCCCAACCGCGCGCTGATGATGGACCGCGCCGAGTGCATGCTCGCGCGCGCCGGGCGCCAGTCGGGGCTGCTGGTGGGCGCGCTGTTCATCGACGTCGACTGGTTCAAGGACGTCAACGAGCGCCTCGGCGAGGCTGCGGGCGACCAGATCCTGAAGATCGTCGCGGAGCGCCTGGAGGGCGTGGTGCGCGCAGGCGACACGGTCGGACGCCTCGGCGACGACGAGTTCGTGCTGCTGGTCGAGACGGCGGCGCGCGGGGCGCGCCTGGACTCGCTGGCGCGCCGCGTGGTGGAGGCGCTGCACAAGCCGTTCGAGCTGGACGGCTTCGGGCCGAGCTTCTTCCTGACGGCGAGCATCGGCGTCGCGTTCGGGCGCTATGAGACGCCCGAGGACCTGCTGCGCGACGCGCAGCTGGCGCTGTTCGCGGCCAAGTCCGCGGGCAAGGACCGCTACACGCTGTTCAACGCCAACATGCGCTCGGTGATCGAGGGCCGCGGCGTGCTCGAGCAGGAGCTGAACGCGGCGCTCGCCGAGAAGCAGTTCTTCCTGCTGTACGAGCCGATCTACGACCTCAGCACGGGCAAGGTCGCGGGCCTGGAGGCGCTGATCCGCTGGCTGCACCCCAAGCGGGGCGTCGTGCTGCCCGACGACTTCATCCCGCTGGCGGAGGAAACCGGGCTGACGGTGCCGATCGGCCGCTGGGCGCTGGAAGAGGCGTGCGGCCGCGCCGCCGCTTGGAACGTCGCGGGCTTCGGCGTGGGCGTGTCGGTGGAGGTGACCGCCAACCAGCTCAACCGCGAGAACTTCGTGACCGACGTGCGGCGCGCGCTGCAGCAGTCCGGCGTCGAGCCGTCGATGCTGACGCTCGAGATCCCCGAGACGACCGTCATGAGCGACGTCAACGCGGCGGTGGAGCGCCTGCAGGAGATCAAGCAGCTGGGCGTGCGCATCGCGATCGACGACTTCGGCGGCAGCGGCTACGCCTACCACTCCGACCTGCGGCGGCTGCCGCTTGACTTCCTCAAGGTGGACCGGGCCTCGCTGGCTGCGTCCGAGGACGAGGACTACCGCACGTGGCTGCTGGAGGCGATCCTGATCGTCGGGCGCGACCTGTCGCTGACGGTGATCGCCAAGGGCATCGAGAGCTTCGACCAGATCGCCGCGCTGCAGGAGATGGGCTGCACGATGGCCCAGGGCGCGATGATGGGCAAACCGGTGCCGGCGAACGCGCTCGAGAAGGTCTTCGGCGCGAGCCTGCCGACCGTGCGCGCCGAGTAGCTACCGCCGCAACGGTGGTCGACCGCGAGGTTTCGCTGCGGTCAGGAAGTCACACCGCGAGCGCGACGTACTTCGTCTCCAGGTACTCGCCAACCCCCTCGAACCCGCCCTCGCGCCCGAACCCCGACTGCTTGACTCCCCCGAACGGCGCGGCCGGGTTCGACACGACCCCCTGGTTCAACCCGATCATCCCCGACTCGATGCCCTCGCATACGCGGAACGCGCGCTGGAGGTCGCGCGTGTAGACATAGGCGACGAGCCCGTACTCGGTGCGGTTGGCCGCCTCAAGCGCCTCGCGCTCGGAGCTGAAAGCGGCGACGGGCGCGACCGGGCCGAAGATCTCCTCGCGCAGCAGCCGCGCATCGTCGGGCACGCCGGCGAGCACGGTGGGCTGGAAGAAGTAGCCGGGATACGCGGGGCCGGACAGCGGACCGCCGCCGACGAGCGCACGGGCGCCGCGGCCGACGGCGTCCTCGACGAGCTCCGCGACCTTGCCGCGCTGGGCCTCGTCGATCAGCGGGCCCACATCAACGCCGGGCTCGGTGCCGCGGCCGACGGTGAGCGCGCCCATGCGCTCGGCGAGCCGCCGCGAGAACTCCTCGGCGAGCGACTCGTGCACGTGGAAGCGGTTGGCGGCGGTGCACGCCTCGCCGACGTTGCGCATCTTGGCGAGCATCGCGCCGTCGACGGCGGCGTCGAGGTCGGCGTCCTCGAACACGAGGAACGGCGCGTTGCCGCCGAGCTCCATGGACACGCGCAGGATCTGCTGCGCGGACTGTTCGATCAGCGCGCGCCCCACCTCGGTGGAGCCGGTGAACGACAGCTTGCGCGTGCGCGGATCTGCGAGCAGCGGCTCGATCACGGAGCCGGCGCTGTGGGCGGTGATGACGTTGAGCACGCCGCCCGGCAGGCCGGCGTCCTGGAGGATCCTGGCGAGCGCGAGCATCGACAGCGGCGTCTGCTTGGCGGGCTTGACCACCATCGTGCAGCCGGCGGCGATCGCGGGGGCGATCTTGCGGGTGCCCATGGCGGTGGGGAAGTTCCACGGCGTGACGAACACGCACGGGCCGACGGGCTGGCGCATCGTGAGGATGCGGCCCTTGCCGGTGGTGTTGACCATGTAGCGGCCGTGTATGCGCACGGCCTCCTCGGAGAACCAGCGGAAGAACTCGGCCGCGTAGGAGATCTCGGCGCGCGACTCGGCCAGCGCCTTGCCCATCTCGAGCGTCATCAGCAGCGCCAGCGCGTCGGTCTGCGCGACGATCGCCTCGTACGCGCGGCGCAGTATCTCTCCGCGCTCGCGCGGCGGATGCACTGCCCAGTCGGTCTGCGCGTCAGCGGCGGCGGCAAGCGCCGCGAGCGCGTCGTCGGGCTGCGCGTCGGCGACGTGCGCGAGCGGCTGGGCGGTGGCGGGGTCCTCGACGGCGAGCGTGCCGCCGCCGCTCGCGGGACGCCACTCGCCGGCGATGTAGAGGTCCTTGGGGACGCGCTCGAGCACGGCGCGCTCCGGCTCGGACAGGGCGGCTGGGCTCACAGCGCTCACGCTCCCAACCTACCACCGCGTCGACGAGCACAAACCGCGTCTGCGCTGTACAAAACGGCACATCTCGTGCAGCCCTCAGGCCCCGCGTGGCACGACCCGACGCAGTGGGTATGGGACACTCGGCCATGGAGCGCGACCGCGGGCGCGAAGCCGTGTTGCGACGCTCGACGATGTCGATCGACCTGACGATCATCGCCCGGCCCGCACGAGCAGCGCTCGCGTGCACGCTGGCGGCGCTGGCGCTGTGCGCCGCGGCGGCCGCGCAGGCGGGGGCGTCGACGCTGGTGATCGAAGGCGCGGGCGACGGCCACGGCGTGGGCATGAGCCAGGACGGCGCGCTCGGCTACGCGCAGCATGGCTGGACGGCGGCGGCGATCATCGCGCACTACTACACGGGCACAACGCTCGGCCAGGCGCCGGCGAGCAGGCCGGTGAAGGTGCTGGAGGGCTCGCGCGTGGTGAGCGTGCCGCTGGAACGCTACGTGCGCGGCGTGGTGGCGGCGGAGATGCCGTCGAGCTGGCCGCTGGCGGCGCTGGAGGCGCAGGCGATCGCGAGCCGCACGTACGCGCTGACGGACGACGCGGGCGGTGCGCGCTTCGACGTGTACTCGGACACGCGCTCACAGATGTATGTCGGCGCGGCGGCGGAAACCGCGGCGACGAACGCGGCGGTGGCGGCGACGGCGGGGCAGATCGTGCTGTACCAGGGCAAGCCGGCGATCACGTACTACTTCGCGAGCTCCGGCGGGATGACGGAGGACAACGAGAACTCGTTCCTGGGCTCGACGCCGGAGCCGTGGCTGCGCGGCGTGGCGGACGCGTACGAAACGAAGGCCGCCGGCTGGAAGCTGAGCCTGAGCTTCGCGTCCGCGGCGGCGCGCCTGCGCGGCCTCGTCAAGGGCTCGTTCCGCGGCATCGAGGTGCTACGGCGCGGCGTGTCGCCGCGGATCGTCGCGGCGGAGGTGCTGGGCTCTCGCGGCAACAGCCCGGTGAGCGGCCCGGAACTGGCGGCGCGCCTGGGCCTGACGAGCACGTGGGCGTACTTCAGCGTGAAGCGCGGCGCGAGCGTGCGCCGCGAGCCCGACGTGAGCGGGCACAACCCGTTCTCACCGCCGGCACCCGAAAGCCCGCCCGCGGCGCCGGCGCCGCCGAGCACGAACCCGCAGGGTGGCGCACAGGCGCCGGGCGCGGCCGTGGCGACGAGCGCCACCGGCGGCGCGAGCGCGGGATAGACCACAGGAGGCCATACATGCGTCCGCTTTCTGCTGCGTGGGACGGCACCGAGCCCCGCAACGCCGCGCGATGGGCCACAATCGAGGCATGAGCCATCGCAGCAGGGTCGCGTCGCTCGCGTGCTTCACCGCGCTTGGGGCGCTGTCGGCGCCGGGCGGCGCGTCGGCGGCGCACTCCGTGGGCAGCCGCGAACAGGTCGAATGGGTGCGGCGCGCGGCAACCAACTTCGTGACCGCGGAGCTGGCGGGCAACGGCGCGGGCGCGTGCGGGATCCTGGACGCGTCGCTGCGAGGCACCGAGCACCACCGCACGTGCGCACAGCGCTGGGACGCGCGCCTGGCGAGCCTGTTGCGGGCGCCCGGCGGACGCGCGCGCCTGCGAGCGCAGAAGCACGCGATCGCGACGTCGGCGGTGATCGTGCGCGGGTACGACGCGACGATCGAGCTGCCGACGCCGCTGCTGGACAGCTCGAACCGCTTCGTATGGAGTGAAAACTGCTGGATGCTCGACCGCTGAGTTGAGCGCCCTGCCGCGGCGAGCCGCTGATGCGGCCAGCGCATAATCTGAGCCGGTGCCCGCCCCGCTGCTGATCGCGGACGTTCCCTGGCTGCTGTACCGGTCGTTCTTCGCGCTGCCCAAATCGATCGTGGGGGCAGACGGCGAGCCGGTGAACGCGTTGCTGGGGACGGTCAACGCGATCCTGACTTTTTTTGATGCACGCCTGTCGGCGTGTGCGCCGGATGGCGTCGTCGCGTGCATGGGCGCGGAGGAGGCGGCGTATCGCGTGGAGCTGTATCCCCCCTACCACGCGCATCGCGAGCCGATGCCGCCAGAGCTGCGGACGCAGTGGGAAAAGGCGCCCGCGCTGCTGGCGAGCCTCGGCTGGACGTACGCGACGAGCGGCGAGCTGGAGGCGGACGACGTGATGTTCTCCTACTCACGCGCCGAGGAGGAACACGGCGGCACGGCGCTGCTGCTGACGGGAGACCGCGACCTGTACGGCGCAGTCACCGAGCGGGTTGCCGTGACCGAGCTGCTGAAGGGCGGCGCGCACGGCGAGATCGGACCCGCGGAGGTGCGCGAACGCTACGGCGTCGAGCCGGGGCAGGTGCCCGACTTCATCGCCCTGCGCGGCGACCCATCCGACGGCCTGCCCGGCGCGCCGGGCATCGGCGCGAAGACCGCGGCGGAGTTGCTGCGGACGCACGGCTCGTTGGAGGCACTGCTCAGCACTGCCGCAGCCGACGCGGGTGCCGTCCGGGCGGGCATTGCGATGCGCCCGCGGGTCAGCTCCAGCCTGCGCGAGAACGCGGAGTTGCTGCGGATGTTCAAGCAGATCGCGACGCTGCAGCGAATCCACGTCGAGCGGCCGGTGGACCGTGCCACCGACTTTGCGGGGGGCGCTCTCGCCGCC
Organism: Solirubrobacteraceae bacterium; assembly: GCA_035483595.1. Taxonomy (GTDB): domain Bacteria; phylum Actinomycetota; class Thermoleophilia; order Solirubrobacterales; family Solirubrobacteraceae; genus Palsa-744. The sequence continues at coordinate 118,661 of DATHPU010000026.1, read as the reverse complement.
GCCGAGATCGGAATGAGTCGGCTCGCGAGTCGACTCAACGCCCTCGGAAACCTAGCTTAGAAAACGTTCGCGGGGCGCTGGCGGTTGTGCTGCCAGCACTCCTGCACCGCCCAGGCGCCGAAAGGTCCCACCGCTACGATGTAGAATGTAGCTTCAAGCCTTGAGTCTCAACATGGCCATCAAGATCAAGCTCAGCTCCGGTGAAGAGATCGTCATTCGAGGCGCGCTGCTGAGCGACGTGAGAAAAGCTTTCAGTCAAGCGCTCACAGAGAACGAAGTGTTCGCCATTCGCAACGCCAGCGGTCGCGTGCTGGCTCTCAATCCGCGGGAGATCCTTTCTCTCGAGGAGGTTCCAGATCCGACGGTGGCGGCGGCATGATGCGTTCGAACTCGCCTGCGACGGTCGAGGGAAAGTTGCCTTCGGCACCAGTGCTTCCGACTTTCCACGGCCCGACCATGCGCGGTAGGGCAACGGCAAATGCGGCAAGTATCAGTGCCAGAGAGGCCAACGGCTCCCAGGTCCCTTCCAGCACGCAGTAGATAACGACGAACGCGCACAGCACTCCGAAGGCATCCGAGCGCTTGGGCATCGGTCACACGTCCTCCGCCTGTCGGGCCGGGAGCCTCGTCAACTTGCCAGAGCGCGTGGCGCTCCGTTCCTCGCGCGCTCTCAGCGCCAACTGCACGGCGGGATCGGCGGCGAGATCCTTTGCGAGGTCGTCGAGGATAGGGCGGATGAGCTCGGGGAGAGACATGCCGTCGATGAACGCCGCCGCCTCGAGCACATCGAACATTGCCGCATCGACTCGTATGTTGAGTTGCCGCTGTGCCACGTTGCCCTCATCGCGTCCGCCGTACATGCTAGAGGCTACACGATAGACTCTACTTTGTATAGCGAAGAGCCTTACGGCGTGAACTTCACCGTGATGACGTCCCCATCGGCCATCACGTAGTCGCGGCCCTCCAGGCGCAGCGTGCCGCGTTCACGCGCGCCCGCGTAGCCGCCCGCGTCGACCAGCTCCTTCCAGCCGATCACTTCCGCGCGCACGAAGCCCTTCTGGATGTCCGTGTGGATCTCGCCGGCGGCGTGCCACGCGGTGAGGCCGCGGCGCAGGTGCCACGACTGCGCGATCGTGCCCTCGCCCGCGGTGAAGAACGAGATCAGCTCGAGCAGCGCGAACGCCTCGCGCACCACGCGCTGCAGGCCGGACTCGCTGACGCCGAGCTCCTCCCTCATCGCCGCCGCGTCCTCGTCCTCCAGCTCCGCGAGCTCCGACTCGATCCGCGAGGACACCGCCACCGCGCGCGCGCCCTGCGACGCCGCGTGCTCCGCCACCACCGCCGGGACCTCCTCCGAGCCCTCGTCCACGTTCGCCACGAACAGCACCGGCTTGCTCGTCAGCGAGCCCAGGTCGCGAGCCGCGTTCGGCGCCTCCTCCGGCACCGGCACGGTGCGCGCCGGACGGCCAGCCTGCAGCGCCGCGATCACCTCGCGCAGCCACGCCTCCTCCGCGACCGCAACGCGATCGCCACCACGCGCCTGTTTGCCCACTTTCTCCACGCGGCGCTCAGCGGCCTCCAGGTCCGCCATCGCCAACTCCGTCTCAATAATCTCGATATCCGCCAGCGGGTCCACGCGGCCCTCGGGATGGATCACGTTCTGGTCTCCGTGCGCCCGCACCACGTGCACGATCGCGTGCGTCTCGCGGATGTTCGCCAGGAAGCGGTTGCCCAGCCCCTCGCCCTGGTGCGCCCCCGCCACCAGCCCCGCGATGTCGTGGAAGTCCACCGTGTCCCACACGATCTCCGACGAGCCCAGCGTCCGCGCCACCTGCTCCATGCGCTCGTCGCGCACCGGCACCACCGCCACGTTCGGCTCGATCGTCGTGAACGGGTAGTTCGCCGCCTCCGCGCCCGCTTTCGTCAGCGCGTTGAACAGCGACGACTTGCCCGCGTTGGGCATTCCCACGATTCCGATGCGCGTGCTCATTGCGACCCCATTTCCAGAATGCCCTCCTCGCTCAGCCAGGTGGCGCAGCGATCAACGTAGCGGTCCAGCTCGTCCACGAGGATCTGCACGCCCTCGTGCAGCGCCTTCCAGCCGGCCGGCGGATAGGCGTGCGCGAGATCGTCGCGCAGCTCCTTCGCCTCCTGCAGGCGCGTGGCAGAGCCCTGCGAGATGATCCCCAGCGCAGCGAAGCGCTCCCACGGATGCCCCGGCGCCTTCTCGAGCACCCCCAGGCGCTGCCCCTCGGCGAGCGAGCGGGCGGCCAGCTCGTGCAGCCAGTTGAGCAGCACCTCGTACTCGCGCTCGACCACGGCAACCTTGTTGCGCTCGTGAGCATCTGCCGAGGCCGCCGCGTGCAGAAACGCGTCGAGCTCGAAGTCGGGATCGAACTCTTCGACTGCCACCAGCAGCTGCTCGCGCGCGCGGGGAATCGCCTCGAAGATCGTGTTGAGACGGCGCTGCCCCTTCGAGAGCGGCGGCATGGCTTATGCGGCTGCCGCGATCCGCTCCCGCGCAGCCGCGACCGTCTCGCGCGCCCGCCGCGCCGTCGCCCGCTCTTCACGCGCCGCCGCCGCGGATATCTCGGACTCGCGTTCGAGCAGGTGATCCCACAGCCCGTCGCGGTCCACGAGCACGCGGCCCTCGCGCAAGACGTCCGCCAGCAGCGTCGGCATCGTCTCCGCCTGCTCCAGCCCCACGACGTCCACCCGCCGCTCGAGCACCTCTCGCAGGCGAAGCTTCAGCCCGGCCAGAGCGCGCGGCGCCGGGTTGCGGTGGATGACGAGCAGATCGACGTCGGAGGACTCATCGTCCTCGCCCGCAGCCGTCGAGCCGAACAGCACTGCCATGCGGACGCCGCGCTCGGTACGCAACGACGTTCGCAGCCCGTGCAGCAGCTCCCAGTGGCTCGCCAGATAGTCCTCCTCCGCAACGGGCAGCTCGAGCTGACGCCGCGCCACCCGACGCCCTCGCAGCAGCCCGTCGTTCACGTAGCGGCGCAAGGTGCGCTCACTACAGCCCAGGCGCACAGCCGATGCGGAAAGTGCCCGACTCATGCGTCCATCGTATTTGCCTGTGTGTCCAAGTGCAACTCAGGAGAGCACCACGCGCCGGGGAGGCCACCGAGCTCAGACATCCCAAGCGCTCCGTAGCTTCAAGCGGAGATGACGATTGAGCGGATTACGTGGACATTCCACGCCGAAGAGCGCCTGTCCCAACGCGGGCTCACTCGGGCGAGAGTCGAGCGCGCCGTGCGAGAGCTGCATCCAATCCGCGAAATCAACAAAGGACGAGCGGCGTGGCGTGTCGATGCAGGCCGCTTCGTAGTGGTCTACGACCGCTCAGCGGGAGTCAACGGTGTTCGGATTGTCAGTGTGTGGCGCAAGCGCCAGCGGCGCACAAAGCGCCGCCACGGCCACGGAGAGCTATCCTGAATGTCCGTCATGTACTCGTACTACGACCCAGAGGCTGACATTGCATGGCTTCCCACCGGAGACTCGGAGCGCGTCGTCAGCGAGGAGGTGGGGTGGGGATTGATCGATCACGACGAGGACACGGATGAGATCGTGGCCGTGGAGATCTGGGCTGCCAGCAAATGCCTGCCGCAAGCGATACTCGACGCGCTGCCCAGACCCGACAAGCCGCGCGGCGTAGCGGCCTGAGTGCCGGCGACCATCAATCGGCGGGCCAGGGCGGAGTCAGCTCGTCGAGTTCATCGCGCAGCATCGCCAGCTCGGCCCGATCCACCGGATCAGCCGCCAACCGCCTGACCTCATCCCGCAACTCCATACCCGTCGTCTTCCGAGAAACCAAGGAGCCGATCACGGCGCCCGCGAGCACGTCAGACGGATAGTGCACGCCTAGGTACAGGCGCGACAACGCCAACCCGATGGCCAGCCCGTACAGCGGCGCCTTCGGCAACCCGAGATCGGCATACAGACGGGTGCCGGCAAACGACGTCGAAGCGTGCGCACTCGGGAAGCTCAGCGCGGTCAGCGTGCCTGCCAGTGGAGGCAGACCCGGCAACTCCGGCCGGCGGCGACGCACCACGTGCTTGACCGCCGTATTGAGCACGTACACCCCCGCGACCGTCGCCGTCGCGCGGCGCCACTGCGCCCTGCGCTCTCCATCGAGCGCCGCGCCAGTGACACCCATCGCCAGCCAGATGCCCGCGTGCTCACCCAGCTTGGAGAACCGCGCCACTGCGCGATCCGCCTGCGGCGTGTGTCCGCGCGTGCGCGCCAACAGCAGCAGCCGCTCGTCGAGACTCTTTACTCGCATAGCCATTAGGACGATCGATGGTCAAGCGAGACAAGGACGCACCCCGTTCGGGACACAGGCGAGCGAGCGAGGACCCCGTATCGCGCAGGCCAGCGGTCGTCCTAACCGAAGCCGACCTTCGACTCGTCCTTATCCGCGTTGACGTACACGACCTTGTCGAGGTCGACGCGCACCGGGCCGTCCTCGCCCTCGATGTCGTGCCAGCCGCCCTCCCCCAAGACTTTGTTGAGCTTCTGCAGCTGCTCGTCGCTCACGCGCAGCGCGAGCACCTGGCCGCCGTCGAAGCCAAGGCTGATGCGGCGCGACGCTGAAGCCATCAGTGCGCCCCCTCGGCCGGTTGCACGATCTCTGTGAGCACGCCAGCGGTCGCGCGCGGGTGCATAAACGCCACGCGCGAGCCGCGGATGCCCGTGCGCGGACGCTCGTCGATCATGCGCAGGCCCGCCTGCGCGATCGCCTCGAGCGTCGCGTCGATGTCCTGCACCTGATAGGCCACGTGGTGCAGCCCCGGACCCTTGTTCGCCAGGAACTTGCCCACCGGCGTGTCCGGGCCCAGCGGCGCCAGCAGCTCCACGTGGTTCTCGCCCACGTCCAGCAGCACCGCCTCCACGCCCTGCTCCTCCACGACCTCGCGGTGCGCCACCTGCAGCTTGAAGCTGCTCGCATACAGCTCCAGCGCGGGGTCGATCGCCTCGACGGCTACGCCTATGTGGTCGATGCGGCTGAACACCAGCCGCAGTCTATAGCTGCTTGGGCTCGGTCCCGCCCGGTGGGTTCGGAACCGTGATCGGAGCGGACGGGCGGGAGCCCAGCAGCGGCGGCTGCGCCTCCGCCGCCGCGACCACGCGCAGGCCCACGCCGGGCGCGCGCTCCATGCGCGGCACGCCCGCCATGATCGTGTCGATCGCCTCGCGATCGAGCACCTCGTGGTCGAGCAGCTCCTCCGCCAGCGCGTTCAGCTGCTTGCGGTGCGCCACGATCAGCTTCTGCGCCGCCCTGCGCGCCTCCTCGATCAGCGCCTGGCGCTCCTCGTCGCGCAGGCGCAGCGTGCGCTCCGACAGCTGCACGTCGCCGTCCGGCGAGCGCCCCACGCCCGCCGTGCCCATCGCGAAGTCGTGCACCATCGAGTGCGAGATGTCCGCCACGCGCTTGAGGTCGTCGGACGCGCCCGTGGTGATCGCGCCGAACACGATCTGCTCCGCCACGCGCCCGCCCAGCAGCACCGTCATGTAGTCGAGCAGCTCCTCGCGCGTCTTCAGGTAGCGGTCCTCCGCGGGAAGGTTCAGCGTGTACCCAAGCGCGCGTCCGCGCGGCACGATCGAGATGCGGTGCACGCGATCCACCGACGGCAGCAGCTCGCCGCACAGCGCGTGCCCCGCCTCGTGGAACGCCACCACCCGCTTCTCGTGCGCGTTCAGCACGCGCTTTGACTGCACGCCCGCGATCACGCGCTCGATCGCCGAGTCGAAGTCCTTCAGCGCGATCTGCTTCGCGCCGCGCCGCGTCGCGAAGATCGCCGCCTCGTTGCAGATGTTCGCCAGGTCCGCTCCCGTCAGGCCGCTCGTCTGCTGCGCCACCGCCCCCAGGTCCATGTTCTCCAGCGGCTTGTCGCGCGTGTGCACCTGCAGGATGCCCAGGCGGCCTTTGACGTCCGGCGGCACCACGAACACCTGGCGGTCGAAGCGGCCCGGGCGCAGCAGCGCCGGGTCGAGCTTGTCCAGCAGGTTCGACGCCGCGATCACCACCACGCGCCCGCTCGAGGAGAAGCCGTCCATCTCCACCAGCAGCTGGTTCAGCGTCTGGTCCTTCTCGCCCGAGATGTCCATGCCACGGCGTCCGCCCACCGCGTCGAGCTCGTCGATGAAGATGATCGCCGGTTCGTGCTTGCGCGCGATCGCGAACAGGCGGCGGATGCGCGCCGCGCCCAGGCCCGCGAACATCTCCACGAACGACGCCGCCGACTGCGCGAAGAACTGCGCGCCCGACTCGTTCGCCACCGCCTTCGCCAGCAGCGTCTTGCCCGTGCCCGGCGGCCCGTGCAGCAGGATGCCCTTGGGAACCTTCGCGCCGAGCGCCTGGAAGGACTTCGGTTCGCGCAGGAACTCCACGATCTCCTGCAGCTCCGCCTTCGCGTCGTCCACGCCCGCGATGTCCGCGAACGTCACCGACTGGTCGGATGTCGGCTTGATCTGCTGCGGCTTGACCCGCGGCATCACCTTCATCATCCGCCACATCATGAAAATCAGCGCGACGAAGAACAGGATCGCGATCACCGGCTCCCAGTTGACCGCGAAGTTCTGCACTTCCTGCGTGAACGGCACGCGCGGCGCCGACGGCTGCACGATGTGCACGGGTGCCGACGGCTTCGTCTTAGTCTTCGTCGTCGGCACCGCTGCCTGCTTGGCCATCCTTGGCATCGCTCCCATTATGGGGGCTTGTCCCGCGTTTGTCGAGCGCTGGGAAACCGCTCAGCCGAGCACGCGCACCGCGAGGTCGCTGAACAGCTGCGCCGCGAACGCCAGGTCGCGCACGTCGATGCGCTCGTCCGCGCCGTGGATCAGCGGCGCGGTCTCCAGCATCGTCTGGTGGCGCTGCGGGAAGAAGCCATACGCGACGCACTCGGGAAACGCCATGCGGAAGTGGCGCGAGTCGGTGAAGCCGGGCAGCGCCACCGGCACCACCTCCGCGCCCGGGTCCTGCTCCGCGATCCAGTCGGAGATCGCATCCATCAGCGGCGACTCCAGCGGCGAGCGGTTGCCCACCACCTGCTCGGTGAACTCGATCCGCCACGGCGCGCCCGAGGCCGAGCCGTCGCCGGGGTCGAGCCCGTCGTCGCCGAGCACCTCCGCGAGCGCCTCGCGCACCTCGCGTTCGCCGAGCCCCGGCGGCACGCGGCAGTCCACCTTCAGCTCGGTGCGACTCGGGATCACGTTGATCTTCTCCGACGCCGCGATCCGCGTCGGCGTGAACGTCACGCCCAGCATCGGCTCGAACATGATCGCCAGACGCGGGTCCGCGGCGCGCAGGCGCGCCACCGCGCCCTCCGGGTCGGACGGGTCCTCGCCGACGCCGCGCAGGAACGCCAGCGCCTCCTCCGTCGCTCGATATGACGGCTGGCGCGCCGCGAAGCGCTCCAGCACCGGCCCCATCTTCAGCAGCGAGTTCTCGCCCATGCCCGGCATCGAAGCGTGGCCGGCGACGCCGTCGGTCAGCACCTTGAAGCGGAACACGCCCTTCTCCGCGCAGCACACGCCGTAGCAGCGCCGGCCGCCGTGCTCGAACACCGCGCCGCCGCCCTCGTTCACGAGCAGGTCGCAGCGGACCTTCTCGGGGTGGTTCTGCGTGATCCATTCCGCTCCCAGCGAGCCGCCCGTCTCCTCGTCCACCACCGCCACGATCAGCAGCTCGCCGCGCGCCGGGCGCCAGCCCGAGCGCGCCAGCGACGCCGCCGCCGCCACCTCCGCGGCCACCTGCGACTTCATGTCGAGCGCGCCGCGGCCCCACATGTACCCGTCCGCCACGTCTCCCGACCACGGGTCGTGCGTCCACTCGGCGGCGTCCGCCAGCACCGTGTCGACGTGGCCGAGGTAGCAAAGCGTGGGGCCCGCGGCCGCCGCATCCAGATCCGGCGGGCCGGCGCCCGACGCCGACGCCGACGCCGACGCCGACGCCGGGCGCAGCCTCGCGACGAGGTTGGGACGCTCCGGCTGCGCGCCCAGCAGCTCACACTCGAAGCCCGCCTCCGCCAGGTGGTTGGCCAGGTACTCCTGCGCCGCCAGCTCGTTGCCAGGAGGGTTGACGGTGTTGAAGCGGATCAGCTGCGCGAGCAGCTCCTCGGCCTCCGCTCCCGTCGAGTTCGCGCTCATCGCGCAGATCGTACGCCCATCTCAGCGACCTCCTCGCGGCTGAGCGGGTAGTGGCAGGCCACCAGCGTGCCCGAGTCCTTGTCCTCCAGCGGCGGGTCCTGCGTCGAGCACAGCGGCTGCGCCTTCGGGCAGCGCGTGTGGAAGCGACAGCCGCTGGGCGGGTTCGCGGGGCTCGGCACGTCGCCTCCGAGCGGCCGGCGCTCGCTGCCGTGCAGCGACGGGTCGGCCACCGGCACCGCCGCCAGCAGCGCGCCCGTGTAGGGGTGGCGGGGGAACGCGTACAGCGACTCGTTCGGGCCGATCTCCACGATCTTGCCCAGATACATGACCGCCACGCGGTCGCACATGTGGCGCACCACCGACAGGTCGTGCGCGATGAACAGCACCGTCAGACCGAGTCTGCGCTGCAGGTCGCGCAGCAGGTTCAGCACCTGCGCCTGGATCGACACGTCCAGCGCCGACACCGGCTCGTCCGCGATCAGCAGCTTCGGGTTGAGCGCCAGCGCGCGCGCCACGCCGATGCGCTGGCGCTGCCCGCCTGAGAACTCGTGCGGGTAGCGGTTGTAGTGCTCGGGGTTCAGCCCGACCGTCTCCATCAGCCGCTGCACCTCGCGTTTGCGCTCGCCCCTCTCGCGTAGCAGGCCGTGGATCGCGAACGGCTCGCCGATGATCGAGCCGACCGTCTTGCGCGGGTTCAGCGACGAGTACGGGTCCTGGAAGATCATCTGCACGTCGCGTCTGATCGCCTTCAGGCGCGCGCCCTTGACGCGCGTGATGTCCATCCCCTCGAAGTCGATCTCGCCCGAGGTCGCGTCGAGCAGACGCATCAGCAGCTTCGCCGTGGTGCTCTTGCCGCAGCCCGTCTCGCCGACGATCCCCAGCGTCTCGCCGCGCTGCACGTCAAAGCTCACTCCGTCCACCGCCCTGACCGCGCCGATCTTGCGCTGGACGATGATCCCGCGCGTCAGCGGGAAGTGCTTGACGAGGTCGCGGATGCGCACCAGCGGCCCCTGCTCGTCGCTCATGCCGGATCCCCCGGGACGCCCACCTCGGCGAGCGCCTCCTCGGGCGTCCCTCCGGCGTCCAGCTGCTTCCACAGGCGGTGGCGGACGTTCGGCTCGAGCAGGCACGCGACGTGGTGGCTCGGCTCGTCCGGCAGCGGCTCGAGGCGCGGGTCGAGGCGCGAGTGCTCCGGCTGCGCATACGGGCAGCGCGGGTGGAAGTGGCAGCCCGACGGGCGGTTGATGAGGCTGGGCGGCGTGCCCGGGATCGGCACCAGGTCCTCGTCGCGCGTGCCGTCGAGCCTCGGGATCGAGCGCAGCAGGCCCCACGTGTAGGGGTGTTCGGGGCGAGAGAACACGCGCGCCGCAGAGGCCGTCTCCACGATCCGTCCCGCGTACATCACGGCGATGTCGTCCGCCATCTCCGCCACCACGCCGAGGTCGTGCGTGATGATCACGATCGCCATCCCCAGCTCGCGCTGCAGCCGTTCCATCAGCGCCAGGATCTGCGCCTGCACGGTCACGTCCAGCGCGGTCGTCGGCTCGTCCGCGATCAGCAGCTTGGGCTCGTTGGCGAGCGCCATCGCGATCATCACGCGCTGGCGCATGCCGCCGGAGAACTCGTGCGGGTACTGGTCCACGCGCCTGTCCGGATCGGGGATGCCGACGAGCCCCAACAGCTCGACCGCGCGCTCGCGCGCCTTTGCCTTGGACACGTCACGGTGCGTGCGCACCGCCTCCGTCAGCTGGCGGCCGACCCGGTAGAGCGGGTGCAGCGACGACAGCGGGTCCTGGAAGACCATCGCGATGTCGTTGCCGCGGATCGAGCGAAGCTCGTCTTCGGGCAGCGTGACGAGCTCCTTGCCCTCGAACAGGATCCGCCCGGATATGCGCGCGCCCTGGCGTCGCGTGAGCCCCAGCGTCGTCAGCGAGGAGACCGTCTTGCCCGAGCCGGACTCGCCCACGATCCCCAGCGTGCGGCCCTTGTGCACCTGGTAGGTGATCCCGTCCACGGCGTGCACGACCCCGTCCTCGGTGGGGAACTCGACGCGCAGGTCCTCCACGCGCAGCAGCGGCTCCCCCGGCGGCGGCGTGGCGGTGCTCATGAGTAGCGCACGCGGGGATCGAGATACGCGTACGCGATGTCCACGACGATGTTCGCGACGATGATGAAGGACGCGGCGAGCAGCACGGTTCCCTGCACCACGGGGAAGTCCGAGGCCTTGATCGCTTTGTAGTTCTCCACGCCGATCCCCGGGATGTTGAACACGGTCTCCACGAGCACAGCGCCCCCCAACAGCACGCCGATTTCCAGGCCCAGCAGCGTGAAGATCGGGTTGATCGCCGAGCGCACGCCCTGGCGCACGACCGCCCGTTCGCGCAGTCCCTTGGCGCGCGCCGTGCGGATGTAGTCCTCGCGCATTGTCTCTCCCAGCTGGCCGCGCATAAGCCGCGCGTAGACCGCCGCCGAGCCGGCCGCCAGCACGATCCACGGCATGATCAGCGAGGTGAACCATTTCCACGGGTCGTACGTGAGCCCCACGTAACTGCCGGCTCCCGGCAGCAGCTTGAATTTGCCGATGTCGCTGGCGAACAGCAGCAACATCACGAAGCCGAGCCAGAATTCCGGTATCGACAACAGCAGCAGGGCGCTGCCCATCGACAGGCGGTCGACGATCGTATGCCGGCGCAGCGCCGAGATGATCCCCACGCTGAGCCCGCCGAGCACCCACAGCACCGCCGCGCCCACCGTCAGCGACAGCGTGGCCGGCAGCCGTTCCGCGATCAGCGAACGCACCGACTCCTGGCTGTAGTAGCTGTAGCCGAGGTTGAAGTGCAGGAAGAACTCCTTCATGTAATCCCAGAACTGAACGATCAGTGGTTTGTTCAGCCCCAGCACTCGTTCGATTTCTTTGATCAGATTCGGGTGCGGATCGCGACCCGCGCGCAGCAGCGCGGGATTGCCCGTCGGCAGCACGCGAAAGAACACGAACGTGAGCGCGCACACGATCATCAGGATCAGCACCCCGATCAGGACGCGGCGGATGATGTAGCGGATCATCTTCGGACGCTCGGCATCGCCTGGGGCCCCGCGCGCGGCGGGGCCCCCCTCACGCAGCTCACGGCTACTTCAACGAGGTGTAGCTGTAGTCCCACTCGCCGACATCCCAGATGTCGCCGACGCCGTTGACGCCGCTGCCCTCGATGCCCGCCTGCTTGTCCCAGTCGAACGGGACCGCTGCCGCGTCTTCGACGAGTTCTTCGTCGATCTTTCCCCACGCCTTGGCGCGCGCTTCGTTGCCGACCACGTTTTCGGCGGCGGCCATCGCCGCGTTGATCTTCGTCACGTTCGTCTGACCCCAGTTGAGGTTGCCCGTGGAGACGATCGTGGTGCCGTTGAACGTGATGTTGAGCACCGTCTGCGGGTCCGCGAAGTCGGCGATCCAGCCAACGCTCGGGCATATCGTGATCTCTTCTTTGGGCACGTTGCAGTACTTCGCGTACATCGTCGAGGCTTCCTCGACCGAGTACTTCACGGTGAAGCCGAGGTTCTTCAGCGTCTGCTCGACGATCTGCGAGTCCTCTTCGAACGGGTCGCCGCTCGCGCCCACCATCAGCACCGTTTCGCCACCCGTGTATTTCCCACTCGGGTAGCCGGCCAGCTTCATGTACTTTTCGGCGACTTTCAGGTTGCCTTCAGGATACGCGTCGAAGTCGAACTGCGGCCCCTGGGGACCCTTCGTGCCACCGGCCTGTGCGAAGCCGTTGATCGTCGGGTAGATGAAGTGGCTCGCGACGGTCGTCACGAGTTCGCCGCCGCGCGCCTTGTCCATCGCCTTGCGGTCGAGCGCCGCCCAGAACGCCTTGCGCAGGTTGATGTTCTTGAACGGGCCGACCTTGTTGTTGACGCCGATGTAGTGATCCCCGCCACCCGGTGAGATCTGCAGCTGGGATTTGTACTTTTCGGCGGCGAGCCTGACAATCGACTGCGCGACCGCCGATTCGTTCTGGACGATGTCGCTCCCTTCCAGCACCTGGCGCCCGAGCACGGCGGTCGTGCCGCCGAGCTTGACGTCGATTTCGTTCAGGTAGGCGGGACGGTAGTCGGTCTTTGCGTTCCAGTTCGGGTTGCGCACGAGCGTCGCCGACTTGCCGGGGACGTACCCTATCCCCAGGATCTTGCCTTCGGCGTTGTTCTTGAGCATGTACGGCCCCGTGGCGACCTCGTAGGAGGCGTAGTTCGACGGCTTGTTCTTGTCGAATTTTTCTGCGTATGACTTCGGCACCGCCGCCGTCAGCGGCAGCAGCAGCGCGTCGGCCACGAGCTGGCCTTTGGGTTCCGTCAGGTGAAAGACGATCTCGTGCTTGTTCGGCGTTTCGATGCCCTTGATCGGCCCGCCCGCTGCCTTCGGCATGCCTTCGATCGCCTTGAAGTAGGACTGGATGTAAGGGTTGGCGACGTTCGGGTTGGCGCCGCGCTCGATCGCGTAGGCGACGTCTTCTGCGACCACTTCGCGGTTGACGGGCGGACTGAAGTGAATGCCTTCCTTCAGGTGCACCGTCACCGTCTTGCCGCCATTGCTGATTTCCGGCGCCCCTTCGGCCATGTCAGGCGTCTCGACGGTCGCGTTCGGCTTCTGCGAGTACAACGGCCGCTGTGTCGCGAACACGACCGCGTAGTCGACCGAGAAGTAGGCGAGCCCCGGATCCAGGTGTTCGAAGTCGGTTTCCTGGAGCACCGTGAGCGTCCCACCCCGCTTTCCGGTCTCAGGCTCGGTCAATGGGCTTTTGTAACCGCCGGTGCTGAGTGCGGCGCTGGCGCTACTGGTGGTGCTGCCCGAGCTGGTGTTGCTCGAGTTGCTGGAACCGCACGCTGACAAAAGCAGCGCGAGCCCGGCCACGAGCGCAGCCGCTGCGACCGATCTGATCGACCTCATCAAGACGCCTCCTGTTTTTTGTGTATCGAAGAGCTTCACTGGGCGCTCCTAGGATTGAGAGCGTCCTGAAGCCCATCCCCCAGCAAGTTGAATGCCAAGACCGTGAGCACGAGCGCGATGCCCGGGAAGACCATGAACCACCACGCGGTGTTGAAGATCGGCGCCGCCTGCGCGATCATCGCCCCCCAGCTCGGCGTGGGTGGACGGATGCCCACGCCCAGGAACGAGAGCGCGGCCTCGAGCAGGATGTTCGTGGGGATCAGCAGGCTCGAGTAGACGATGATCGGGGCGGCGAGGTTGGGGAGAATCTCCTTAAACATGATCCGCAGGTCCGACGCCCCGAGCGCACGCGAGGCCTCGACGAACTCGCGCTCGCGCATCGACAGAACGAGGCCGCGCACGATGCGCCCCACGTACGGCCAGGTGGCGATGCAGATGACGAAGATGATCGTCGTGAGGCCTGGCTGAACGAGTCCTTTCACGCACCCGCGCACGCCGCACGCCGCACCCAGGCCCAGACCCAGCAGCAGGATCGGGATCGACAGCACGATGTCCATGAAGCGCGACAGCAGCATGTCGACCCAGCCGCGGTAGAACGCGGCGACGATGCCCACGACGACCCCGATCACGGTGGAGATCCCCGTGCCGATGATTCCCACCTCGAGCGATACGCGCGTGCCGTAGATCACGCGCGACAGCACGTCCTCGCCGAGCTGGTCGACGCCGAAGGGATGCGCGGCAGTGGGACCGAGCGGAGAGCCGAACGAGTCGGTGAGGTTGAGGTTCTGCACGTCGGGTCCCGGCAGCCCGAGCAGGCTGACCACGAGCGGCGCCGCAATCGCGACGACGATCAGCAACACGATGAACGCGAGCGACGCGAGCGCCACGCGGTCCCGGCGCAGACGCCGCCAGAACAGCTGCAGGGGAGAGCGCCCGACGATGTCGCCGCCGGCGTCCAGAAATCCGAGCGCGTCTCCTCCCGACGGCAGCAGCTCAGCGGCGCCGGCGGCCATCTCGGCGCTCTCTGATGCGGATTCTTGGGTCCTGGGAAGTTGACAAGGGAATCTAGACTTCGACGCTGCGCAGGGGCGACCTCCCGCCGCTCCCACACGTGCAAACCGCCAGTCGCGATACTCGTTTACATGGATACCCTTTTTGACGGCGATCCGGACAACGATTTGGCCAAAGATTCAGGGGTTGATCTGGCCAAACGTAACATTCCCGACGATCAACAGTCAGGCGGACGTCCGCTGGCGGTGCGAGCGCGGCCGCGCAGCCTCGACGAGTTCGTCGGCCAGGCGCACCTGCTCGGCCCGGGCTCGGCGCTGCGCACCGCGATCGAGCACGGCCGCCCCCACTCGATGGTGCTCTACGGGCCGCCCGGCTCCGGCAAGACGACGCTCGCGCGGATCGTCGCCGAGCGGTCGGGCGCTGCGTTCGAGGAGCTGAGCGCGGTCGCCGCCGGGCGCGCGGAGGTGCGCGCGGTGATCGAGCGGGCGGCGCACCGGCGCGAGCTCGGCGGCAGCCAGTCGGTTCTGTTCCTCGACGAGATCCACCGCTTCAACAAGGCCCAGCAGGACGCGCTGCTGCCTGCCGTCGAGGAAGGGCTCGTGACGCTGATCGGCGCCACCACCGAGAACCCCGCGTTCGAGGTCAACGGCGCGCTGCTCTCGCGCCTGCGCGTGTACGCGCTGCAGGCGCTCACGCCGGCGGAGGTGGCGACGGTGCTGCGACGCGCAGCCGCCGGCGCGAACGCGGATCAGAGCGGCGACGAGGGATCCGGCGGGGCACCGGCGGCGAGCGGGGAGGAGATGCCGGCGGTCGACGAGGACGCGATCGAGTTCCTGGCCGCCCGCAGCGAAGGCGACGCGCGCACCGCGCTCAACGCGCTCGAGCTGGCGATCGCCACGGCGGCCGAGCTGGGGGAGGAGCGCGTGGGGCTGCGCCGCGTCGAGGACGCGCTGCAGCGGCGCGCCGTGCTGTACGACAAAAACGGCGACCGCCACTACGACTACATCTCCGCGTGGATCAAGGCCACGCGCGGCTCCGACCCGGATGCGTCGCTGTACTACCTGGCGGTGATGCTCGAGGGCGGCGAGGACCCGCGCTTCATCGTGCGGCGCATGGTGATCCTCGCCTCCGAGGACATCGGCAACGCCGACCCGGGCGCGCTGTCGGTGGCCGTGGCCGCCGCGCAGGCGGTCGAGCACGTCGGGCTACCGGAGGCGCGCTACGCGCTCGCGCAGGCGGCCATCTACCTGTCGCTCGCGCCCAAGTCCAACGCCGCCGGCGTAGCGTTGTCGGCGGCCGAGCGCCACGTGCGCGACCACGGCGCCGCGCCCGTGCCAGGCTGGCTGCGCTCCGGGCGGCGGCCGGGACAGGACCTGGACCGGGCGATCGGCTACGACTACCCGCACGCGCACGAGGGCCATGTCTCCTCGCAGCAGCTGCTGCCCGAGCGCGTCGCCGGCGAGCGCTTCTACGAGCCCGACGAGGCCGAGGCGCAGCTGGCGGCACGCCTGCAGCAGATTCGCCGGTCGCGCGGCGTGGAGCCGCGATAATCGGACCGCGATGAGCGCGCTGCCAAGCGAGACGCCAGCCCCCGCGAACGACCCGGACGCTCGTGAGCAGGCCGCTGCTCGCGAGCAGTTGGTCGCGCGCGACCCGGCCACGGGCGCGGTGTTGGGCGCCGTCGCGGTCACGCCGCCCGAGCAGATCGACGCGGTGGTCGACGCCGTCGCCAAGGTCCAGCCGCTGTGGGCGCTGCTGCGCGTGAAGGACCGCGCGCGCTACATGGGGCGGATGGCGCAGGCGGTGATCGACGACTTCGACGAGCACCAGCAGGCGCTCGCGCGCGAGCAGGGCCGCTCGCGCGCGGAGGTCGCGGCGCTCGAGCTGCTGGCCGCGATCGACGCGTTGAAGTGGGTCGCCGAGGACGGCGCCGACGTGCTCAGCGCCCGCCGTGTCGGCATCAACCGCTCGCTGACGATCGCCAAGCGCGCGCGGATCGCCTTCGAGCCGTACGGGGTGGTCGGCGTGATCGGCGCCGGCAGCGCGCCGTTCGCGCAGCCGCTCGGGCAGATCGCGGGCGCGCTCCTGGCCGGCAACGGCGTCGTCTTCAAGCCCGCCGGGCGCGCCTGCCTTGCGGGCGAGCGGATCGCGCGCGTGCTCGCGCGCGCGGGCCTGCCGGAGGGGCTCGTGCGCGTCGTGCACGGCGGCGCCGACGT
Source organism: Solirubrobacteraceae bacterium (assembly GCA_035483595.1). Lineage (GTDB taxonomy): Bacteria > Actinomycetota > Thermoleophilia > Solirubrobacterales > Solirubrobacteraceae > Palsa-744. The sequence continues at coordinate 102,341 of DATHPU010000026.1, read as the reverse complement.
CGGTGTGGCGCTCGCCAAGGCGCCCGTCAGCAAGATCCTGTTCACGGGCTCGCCCGCCGTCGGGCGCGTGGTGGCGCGCGCGTGCGTGTCGCGCGAGAAGGAGGTCACGGTCGAGCTCGGCGGCAAGGACGCGATGCTCGTGCTCGCCGACGCGCACCTGCGCCGCGCGATCGCCGCCGCGCTGTGGGCCGGATGCGCCGGCGCCGGGCAGGCGCGGGGCTCCGTCGAGCGCGTGTACGTGGTGCGCGAGATCTACGAGCGCTTCCTCACGGGGCTCGTCGGCGGCGCGCAGGCGCTCACGGTCGGCGACCCGGCGGACCCGCGCGTGCAGGTCGGGCCGCTGGCCTCCGCGCGACGCGTCGAGCACGTGGGCGCGCTCGTCGAGGAGGCCGTGGCGCAGGGCGCGCGCCTGCACTGCGGCGGCCCGGTGAGCCCGTCGGGCTGCGACGGCGCGTTCTACGCGCCCGCCGTGATCACCGGCGCCACGCGCGAGATGCGCGTGCTGCGCGAGCCGATCGACGGGCCCGTGCTGGTGGTCGTGCCGGTCGACTCGATCGCAGAGGCGATCGACGCCGCCAACGACGGCGACTACTGCCTCGGCGCGTCCGTGTGGACGGCCGACCGCTACCAGGGGATCAGGATCGCGCGCGAGCTGCACGCGGGCATGGTGTGGCTCAACGACCACCTGCCCGGTCCCACCGTCTCACGCGGCCCTTGGGGCGCAGCCGCCGGCGGCGGACTCGGGCGCACGCTCGGACAGGCGGGGCTGCGCGCGTGCGCGCAAGAGAAGCTCATCACGTGGGATCCGCCGGCGATGCGCGGCCTGTGGTGGGGGCCCTACGACGCGAGCAGCGTCAGGGCGATGCGCGCGGTCGCGATGCTGCGCTCCGAGCGCGACGTCGATCGCGAGCGCGCGTGGCGCGAGGGCGCGCTCGCGCTGGCGCGCGTCGGAGCGCGGGCGTTCGGGCGGGGGCTGCCGCGGTAGCGGCTGGGCTCAGCCGCTTGGCGACACGACGACGAGATCGAGCGGCTCGCTGTAGTCGATCTCAAGGCCCTCCATGTCCGCGAGCGCTGCGCGCACCTGCTCGGTCACCTTCGCTCCGCGCACTCCTGGCAGCGACACCTGGCAGCGAACCGTAAAGCCGGTCAGCGGCGGGCCATCTCGTAGACCTTCTCCGGGCGCACCGAAATCGACCCGCACCCCAGAGGGGAGGGCATTGCGCAGCCGATCCGCAACATCCTCTGCCCATTCCCTGGTAGGAGCGGCAAGCACGACATCGGCGTATTCCCGCAGTGGTAGCGGTGTACTCGACGGCGTCCGGGCAAGCTCTCCCAGCACGGCCAAAGTGGCAGAAGACTGGGCGCGTAGAGTCGGAAGCTTGGTGCGCCACTCGCGTGCTGGTCCGGCCTGCGCGTGAACCAACGACTGCAGTCGCTCCAGCGGGGATGGCTCTGCGTGTGTCGCCATGAAATCGAGTGTAGTCATTGGGGCGCCCTGGTCTCGACAGCATCGACGCGGCGATCGAGCGCAGTGAGCTGCTCCGTGACGACGGGCAGCATTTCGTCACTCGCTCGCTTGCCTTCCTCGAGTGGGACGAGGCGGCGCTCGATCCGTCGGCCGACCTCCGCAGTCAATTGCTCGAGCTCATGCTGCCGGTCGGCCACGGTATATCCGATGACGTTGCCGAACTGGCTGGGCAGATGGCCGAGCGAAGTCATGTACGCAAAGACCGAGACGACCGATACCACGGCAAGCACAGCACCGGCCCGCTCGAGATGGAGAAGCACGGGGAAGCCAAGCGCCACCCCTGGCAGCTTTACAGGCGTGCCATAAAGCACGCTGGCTGCGCAGCCGCCCACATAGATTCCGGGGATCACGAAGAGCCAGCCACGCCATCGCGGGAGCAGCGGGCCGCTTGTCGGGTCTGGTCCCCTGGATGACGTTGTGGATGACATCGAACGTATGTTTGCATCGCTCGGGGACGAAACTCTCCCCTTGCCAAGCGCGATGGCCGGGGCGGCTAACCTCTGACAATGCCCGCCCAGGCCTACGCAGGCAAGGAGTGCGTCTGCCAGCTGCGCAGAGGCATCTGCGACCAGAGCTGCGTGCAGGGGATGCTCGACACCCCCTTCTACATCGCCTGCCTGAAGCTCACCGGTAGGCGCTGCGTGGTGATCGGCGGCGGCGAGATCGGCCTGGAGAAGGTCGAGGGGCTGCTCGCGTGCGACGGCCAGGTGACATTGATCGCCCCTGACGCCGAGCCCGCGCTGCAAGAGTACGCGCGCGAGGGCTCGATCGCGTGGGAGCGGCGCGAGTACGCCGGCGCCTCGGACCTGGAGGGCGCGTTCATGGCGATCGCGGCGACGAACGACACGGACGTCAACATCGCCGTGTACGAGGACGCGGAGCGGCGCGCGATGCTCGTCAACGTCGTCGACGTGCCGCCGCTGTGCAACTTCATCCTGCCCGCGCTCGTGCGGATGAGCCCGCTCGCGATCGCGATCTCCACCGCGGGCGCCTCGCCGGCGCTGGCCAAGCGCATGAAGCGCGAGATCGAAGCGCAGTTCGGCGAGTCCTACGCCCAGCTGGCCGTTCTGCTCAACGAGGTGCGCGGCTGGGCCAAGGGGACGCTCGCGACCTACCAGCAGCGCAAGGAGTTCTTCGAGGGGATCGTCAACGGCGACCCCGACCCGATCGCGCTGCTGCGCGACGGCGCCGCGGGCGCGCCGGGGTCCGGCGAACAGGCGGTGCGTGAGCTGATCGCACGCGCCCAGCGCGAGCACACGCTGCAGGTCTCAGCGGCGCAGGCCTGAAGCGCCGTAGGCCTCGAATGCCGCGAGACTCGAGTGCCGCAGGCCTGACGCGTCACTGATCCTGAGCCCAGACGGTCCCCCACGCAGTCCGCACGAGTTCGTACAGGAGCGCGTCGCGCTCGTCCTCGCTGCCCCTGTCGACGTCTTCGATCGCGCGCACGACGGCCGCTTCGGCGGCAACGGGATCAAGCGGCCAGTCTCTGGGTTCCATGGCGCAGGAGATAATTGTCCGAATTGCACAAAACAGTTGAGTCCTAAAAAACGGAACTTACACGTCTAGAGTAGCCACCTGCTCGAACTTTCCCGTCCAAAGTCCGCGTCTTCGATTGGCCCTTTTGGCGCAAACGCCGCCGCCGGCCTCGGCGAGCCGCAGATGGGTTGCGGGTACGATGGCCCGATGGTCGCGCTCGAGGTCGAGGGGTTGGCTCGGCACTACGGCGAGCGCGAGGCGCTGAGCGACGTATCGCTGTCGCTGGCCACGGGCCGCACGCTCGTCGTATTCGGCCCCAACGGCGCCGGCAAGACAACGCTTTTGCGCGTGCTGGCGACGCTGCTGCGCCCGCACGCCGGGAACGTCAACGTGCTCGGCCGCAGCCTGCCGGACGAGGCGTGGGCGATCCGCGGGCGCGTCGGCCTGCTCGCGCACGAGCCGCTGCTCTACCGCGAGCTGACAGCGAGCGAGAACCTGCGCTTCCACGCGCGCCTGCATGGCGTCGGCGAGGAGCGCGTGCGCGAGCTGCTCGTCGCGGTCGCGATGGGCTCGCGCACCAACGAGCCGCTGCGGACGCTCTCGCGCGGCATGGTCCAGCGCGTGGCGGTCGCGCGCGCCGTGCTGCACGACCCCGAGCTGCTGCTGCTGGACGAGCCCAACTCCAACCTCGACCCGGCCGCGATCGAGCTCGTGGCGCCGCTCATCGGCGCGGCGTCCGGCCGCACGCGCGTGATCTGCAGCCACGATCCGGCGGGCGGCCTGGCCGAGGCCGACGTCGTGCTCGGGCTGCGCGGCGGGCGACCGGCGCTCCTGCGCGCCGCCGGCGACGTCGATGCGCAGGAGATCGCAGGGCTCTACCGGTGAGCAGCGTGCGGGCCCCGCAGCGCGCAGCAGAGCCCGCGCGAGCGCCCGACGCGCGAACGGTCGGGCTGTGGCAGACCGTCGGAGCGCTGCTGCGCAAGGAGCTGCTGGTCGAGCTGCGCACGCTCGAGTCCGTTCCCGGCATGTCGCTGTTCGCGGTGACCACGTTCGTGGTGTTCCACTTCGCGCTCAACCGCGGCGTCGTCGAAGGCGACCTCGCCTCGGGCGTCCTGTGGGTGACGCTGCTGTTCGCGGCGATCCTCGGCGTCAACCGGCTGTTCGTCGCGGACGCCGACCAAGGCGGCTTCGACGGCTTCCTGCTGGCACCCGTGGACCGCAGCGCGATGTTCCTCGCCAAGACGCTCACGCTGCTCGCATTCCTGGTCGTGCTCGAGCTCGTCGCCGTGCCGGCGTTCGCGCTGCTGCTGCTCGGAGCCCCGCTCGGCCCAGCGCTCCCCGGCCTGGTCACGACGCTCGCGCTGGGCGACGTCGGCGTGGCCGTCATCGGCACGCTCGTCGCCGCGCTCGCCGTGCAGACCCGCGCGCGCGACCTGCTCGGGCCGCTGCTCGCGCTGCCGCTGTTCGTGCCGATCGTGATCGGCGGCGCGCGCGCGGTGTCGCCGCTGCTCGTCCACACCCATGCGACGGCGCCCGCGGGGCGCTGGCTGCTTACGCTCGGGCTCTATGATCTGGTGTTCGGGCTGATCGCCTACGCCCTGTTCGACTTCCTCCTGGAGGACTGACCACGTGGAAAGCGCCTCACGACCGACGGCCTACGGCAAGGGCCTGCGCACGCTCAGCATCGCCACGGCCGTCGCGATGGCGGTCTCGCTCGGCCTCGTCTTCTTCTACGCGCCGCTGGAAGCCGAACAGGGCTTCCTGCAGAAGATCTTCTACGTGCACGTGCCGCTGGCGATCGTCGCGCTGTGCGGCTTCGTGCTCGGCGGCCTGCTCGCGATCCAGCACCTGCGCACGCGCGACCCGCGCTGGGACATGCGCTCCTACGTGGTCATCCACATGAGCCTGATCTTCGCCGTGGGCACGCTGATCACGGGCTCGATCTGGGCGAAGGGCTCGTGGGGGCACTGGTGGGTGTGGAGCGAGCCGACGCTCGTGTCGTTCCTGATCATCTTCCTGCTCTACGCCACCTACCAGCCGCTGCGCTTCGCGATCGAAGACCCCGAGCGCCAGTCGCGCTACGCGTCCGTGTTCGCCGTAACCGCCGGCGCGTTCGTGCCGATGAACTTCATCGCCGTGCGCCTGTCGACCGCATACCTGCACCCGCGCGTGCTCGGCAGCACCTCCAACCTGCCCGGCTCGATGGCGCTGACGTTCCTCGTCTCGCTGGTGGCGATGGCGCTGCTGTTCGCGACGCTGTGCAAGTACGAGCTGACCGCCAAGCACACGCGCGCGCAGGTGCGCGCGCTGCGCCGGCGCCTGTCCGGCGAGACGACCGCGCCGAGCGCACGCGCGCGCAGCGCAGCGCCGTCGCTGCAGCACGTCGCGGGAGTGCCCGCGCGCGCCGGCGAAGGACAGGCGGTCTGATGCTCGCCGCGCTGCTCGCGGAGATCCCGGCGCTGCCGCTGCACACCGCCGGCAAGTACGTCGCCGGCGCGTACGTGGTGCTGTTCGTGCTCGTGCTGATCTACGTGGCGATCATGGCGCTGCGCCTCAGCCGCATCGAGCGCGATCTGGGCGAGCTGTTGAGCGAGCTCGACGAGCGCGGGGGACCGACCCCGCATCCAGCAGAGGGGCACGGCCGATGAGCGAGCTGCTCGCGCTCGGCATCTCGCACAAGACGGCGCCCGTGGCGCTGCGCGAACGCCTCGCCTTCAGCGAGCGCGACGCGAGCGAGTTCGCGCGCCAGGCGACCGCCACCGACGAGGTGCGCGAGGCCGTCGTGATCTCCACCTGCAACCGCACCGAGGTCTACCTGGTGGTGGGCGACGCGGTGCGCGCCGAGTCCGACGTGCTCGGGCTGCTGGCCCGCCGCGCGGAGATCCGCCCGACGGAGCTCGCCGACGTGATCTACTCGCCGCGCAACTGCGACGCCGCGCGCCAGCTGTACCGCGTGACCGCCGGGCTCGAGTCGATGATCGTCGGCGAGGCCGAGATCCAGGGGCAGGTCAAGCACGCCTACGAGGCCGCGATGCGCGCCGGCTGCACCGGGCCGCTGCTGAACCGGCTGTTCGCGGCCGCGCTGACGACCGGCAAGCGCGTGCGCTCGGAGACGAGCATCGGCGCCAGCCGCGTCAGCGTGCCGTCGGTTGCCGTCGACCTCGCACTGAGCGTGCTCGGCGGCCTGGAGGAGCGCCACGTGGTGATCCTCGGCGCCGGCGAGATGAGCGAGCTGACCGCGCGCGCCCTCTCCGAGCAGGGCGCCGGCACGATCTTTGTGGCCAACCGCCACGCCGACCGCGCGCTCAGCCTCGCGCAACGCTTCGGCGGCTCGGTCGTGGGCCTCGACAAACTGCCCGACCAGCTCGTGCACGCCGACATCGTGCTGTGCTCCACGGCCTCGCCGCACCCGATCGTCGGGCGCGAGGAGCTCGAGCTGGTGATGGAGCAGCGAGGCGGGCGGGCGCTGCTGCTGATCGACATCGCGGTGCCGCGCGACGTCGATCCCGCGTGCGGCGAGCTGGAGGGCGTGAACCTGTACGACATCGACGACCTGCAGGCGGTCGTCGCGCGCAACCTCAGCACACGCGCCGAGGAGACGCCGCGGGCGCTGGAGATCGTCGAGGAGGAGATCCACCGCTTCGCGCGCTGGCTCGGCCAGCTCGACGCGCTGCCGACCGTCAGCGCGCTGCGCAGCCACGGCGACGAGATCGTGGCGCAGGTGCTCGCCGAGAACGCGGGGCGCTGGGAGACCGCCTCCGAGCGCGACCTCGCACGCGTGGAGGCGGTCGCGCGCGCCGTCATGAGCCGCCTGCTGCACGAGCCCACGATCCGACTGCGCAGCTTCGGCGAGGACCGCGGCCATGCGAGCCTCGAGCTGGTGCGCGAGCTGTTCGGGCTGCGTGAGGACACAGCTGAAAACGAGCACGCCGGCGAGCGAGACCCAGCGGAGCTGGCGGAAGTGCGCGACCTGCCCGCCCGCGCCCAAGATGGCGCGCCCGCGAGGGCACGGCGACGCCGGTCCGGCCCCGGGGGCCGCCCGTCCCGCTGATGCGGATCGGGACGCGGCGCAGCGCGCTCGCGTTGGCACAGGCCAAGCTCGTCGCCGACATGCTCGGCGGCGCCGAACTGGTGCCGATGCTCGCGAGCGGCGACGCGGATGCGACCAGCGCCGAGGCTACGGCGGGGAGCGCGCCCGCGTCGGTGGGCGCGGCGCCGGCGGCGGCGGTGGCAAGCGACAAGTCGCGCTGGGTGGCGGAGCTCGAGGCCGCGCTCGCCGCCGGCGAGATCGACCTGGCGGTGCACTCCGCCAAGGACGTGCCGGGGGAGCTCGCGCCGGGGCTCGCGCTGCTGGGCGCACCGGCACGCGCAAGCGCCGAGGACGTGCTCTGCGGAGCCGCCGGCCTCGATGAGCTGCCCGCCGGCGCTCGCGTCGGGACGAGCAGCATCCGCCGCCTCGCGCAGCTGCGCGCCGCGCGCGAGGATCTCGACGTGGTGGCGATTCGCGGCAACGTCGACACGCGCTTGCGCAAGTTGGGTGACTCCGGCGAAGGCCTGGACGCGATCGTGCTCGCCCGCGCCGGGCTGCAGCGGCTCGGCCGCGAGTCCGAGGCCGGCGGCGTGCTCGACGTCGCGCGCTTCGTGCCCGCGCCCGGGCAGGGGACGCTGGCGCTAGAGGGGCGCTCCGACGACGAGCCGGTGCGCGAAGCGGTGCAGGCGATCACCGACGAGGACGCGCTTGCGTGCCTGCTCGCCGAGCGCGCGCTCGCGCGGGAGCTCGACGCGAGCTGCCACACACCGCTCGGAGCGTACGCCGTGCCCGGGGGCAACGGCCGACTGCACGTGCGCGCATGGATCGGACTGCCAGACGGCTCTGAGTGGGTGGGCGATGAGCTACTGGGCGGCTTCGACGATCCGGAGGCGCTCGGGCGGCAGGTGGCAGAGCGGCTCGGCGCCGCTGGTGGGGCGGAGCTTCTGCGGCGGGCGGAGGAGATGGCGACAGCATGAGCGGACGCGTCCACCTCGTCGGCGCCGGCCCCGGCGACCCCGGCCTGCTGACCGCGCGAGCGCTCGAGCTGATCGCGAGCGCCGACGTGATCCTGTACGACCGCCTGATCCCCAGCACCGCGCTCGACGGCGCGCGCGCGGACGCCGAGCTGCTGTTCGTCGGCAAGGAGGGCGGCGGGCCGTCGGTGCCGCAGGAGCAGACCGAGGCGCTGATGGTCGAACGCGCGCAGGCGGGCAGGACCGTCGTGCGCCTGAAGGGCGGCGACCCGTTCGTGTTCGGGCGCGGCGGCGAGGAGGCGCTCGCGCTGCGCGCCGCCGGCATCGAGTACGAGATCGTGCCCGGCGTGACCGCTGGCGTGGCCGCGAGCGCCTACGCCGGCATCCCCGTCACCCACCGCGGGCTCGCGCGCGCGGTGGCGCTCGTCACCGGGCAGACGCGTGAGGACGGGGCGCGCGATGCCGCCGCGCACACCGATGCGGGCACGCCCAATGGCGCGGACGCAGATGACGACGCCGTCGACTGGGACGCCCTGGCCGCGTTCCCCGGCACGCTCGTTCTGTACATGGGCGTGCGCCGTCTGGCGCAGATCGCCCAGGCGCTGATCGACGCCGGGCGCCCCGCCTCGCAGCCGACCGCGATCGTCGAAGCGGGCACACTGCCCGCGCAGCGCACCGTCAGCGCGACGCTCGGCACGATCGCCGAGACCGCGCGGCGCGAAGACGTGCGCGCGCCCGCGATCACGATCGTCGGCGACGTGGCGGCGCTCGCAGAGGAGCTCGCGTGGCTGCCGCCGCGGCCGCTGCGCGGGGTCACGGTCGCGGTGACCCGCGCGCGCGCGCAGGCGAGCGGCCTGGCGCGCAAACTGGAAGACCTCGGCGCGAGCGTGATCCAGGCGCCCGTGATCCGCGTGCGGCAACTATCAAACCCGGCGCAGCCCACGATCGACCCCACGCGATACGACCTCATCTGCGTGACCAGCGCCAACGGCGTCGCCGGCCTGTTCGAGCGGCTCGACGACGGCGTGCACCCGCGCGGCGACGCGCGGGCCCTCGCCGGCACGCGGATCGCCGCCATCGGCGCCGCAACCGCACGCGCGCTGGCGGAGCACGGCGTCGTCGCGGACGTGCTGCCCGAGCGCGCCGTCGCCGAGTCGCTCGTGGACGCGCTCGCAGAGATCCCCGTCGAGCGCGCGCTGATCGCGCGTGCGCGCGAGGCGCGCGACGTGCTGCCCGACGCGCTGCGCGCGCGCGGCGCCCAGGTGGACGTGCTCGAGCTGTACGAGACGCTCGCCGAGCCGCTCTCCGCCGATGCGCTCAGCGCCGTGCGCGACGCCGACTACGTTACGTTCACGTCGTCCTCCACCGTGCGCTACTTCCTGCAGGCCGCCGGCCAGAGCGAGGCCGGCCTGTCCCCACACACGCGCGTCGTCTCGATCGGGCCCGTCACCAGCGCAGCACTGCGCGAGCACGGCATCGAGCCGCGCGTCGAGGCCGATCCGTTCGACGTCGAGGGTATGATCGCCGCGCTGCTCAGCGATGCGGCTGCCAGAGCCACCGATGGCCGATAGAGCGCTTCCCCCCGTCATCACCTTCCTCTCCGACTACGGCCAGCTCGACGAGTTCGTCGGCGTGTGCCATGGCGTCATGGCGCGCCGCTGCCCCAGCGCGCGGGTGATCGACCTGACGCACTCGATCCCGCGCCACGACGTGCGCTCGGGCGCGATCGTGCTGCGCTCCGCGCTCCCGTTCCTGCCGCCCGGCGTGCACCTCGCGATCGTCGACCCCGGCGTCAGCGCCGTCGGACGGCACGCGCGCCGCGCCGTCGCGCTGCGCACCGTCGAGCGCGACCACCTGCTGGTGGGCCCCGACAACGGCCTGCTGATGCCCGCCGCCGAGCGCCTCGCGGGCGTCGCCGAGGCGGTCGACATAGGAGAGTCGCCCGAGCGGCTGCAGCCCGTCTCGCGCACGTTCCACGGCCGCGACATCTTCGCCCCCGTCGCCGCCGCGCTCGCCGCGGGAGAGCCGCTCAGCTCCGTCGGCGAGCCGCTGCAACCGCAGCAGCTGCGCCGCTTCGGCCTGCCCACAGCGCAGCTCGAGAACGGCGCGCTCACCGTGCACGTGCTGCGCGGCGACACGTTCGGCAACCTGATCCTCGACGCCACCGAGGAGCAGCTCGCGGCGCTCGGCGCGATGCCTGGAGACACGCTCACCATCAGCCACGCCGGCGCCGTACGCAGCGTCCGCTACGCCGCCACGTTCGCCGAGGTGACGCCCGGCGAACTGCTCATCTACGAGGACGCCACGCGCATGGTCGCGCTCGCCGTCAACCGCGGCTCCGCCGCGCAGCTGCTCGGCGCCGGCGCCGACGACGAGCTGACGGTCCGCCTCACGTGAGCGGCCAGCCGCCCGCCGCAGACATCGAGACCCCCACGCGCATCGGCCACCCGCGGCTGCACCTGCGCCGCACCGGCTCCACCAACGAGCGCGCCCGCGAGCTCGCGTTCGCCGGCGCGCCGCACGGCGCCCTTGTCACCGCCTCCGAGCAGACCGCCGGACGCGGGCGCCACGGCCGGCGCTGGTCCGCGCCCGCCGGCAGCGCGCTGCTCGCGTCGCTGCTGCTGCGCGACGTGCCGCCGCTGCTGCCGCTGATCGCCGCCGTCGCCGTGTGCGACGTCGCCGGCACCCTGAAGGGCACCCTCCCTGCGGGAGGACACGCAGGCGAGCGCTCGCGCATCAAGTGGCCCAACGACGTCGTCGTAGAAGCCTCCGATTCGGGCGCGCTGGCGAAGCTCGCCGGCATCCTCGTCGAGGGCCGCCCGCAGCAGGGCTGGGCCGTGCTCGGGATCGGCCTCAACGTCGCCGTGCGTCTGCACGATCTGCCCGCCGAGCTGCAGCCTGGCCCGGACGGGCGCGCGCCCGGCGGCGGCATGCCCGCCGCCACCCTCGGCCTCACGCCAGCCGACGTCGAGGCGAAGCTGGCGCAGCTGCTCGACGTGCTCGCAAGGCGACTGCGGGAGCCCGAGGAGACGACGCTCACCGCCTGGCGCGCACGCGACGCGCTGCTCGGGCGCGAGATCGCTTGGGGCACGCATGGGACGGACGCGCCCCCTGCGGACGGCGCGGACGGCGCCGATAACGAAGCGCCCTGGACTCGCGGCACCGCGCAGGGAATCGACGCGACGGGGCGGCTGATCGTGGAGCTGGCCGACGGCACGCGCACCACGATCGGCGCCGGCGAGGTGCACCTTCGCGGGATCGCCTGACCGTCGGGGAATGCCCGCCGGCAGCGAGATCGACCGGCGCTACGCGGTGGGGTCGAGCGCCTCGCGCACGTCGCGGCGCAGCTCGTTGTTCAGCCGCGCCTCGGCCGCGTCCGCACGCTGCCGCTGCTCCTCGGACGGCGGGCCGCCCTCGACCGTCGCGACCGCGCCGCCCGCGTCCGCCGCAGCGCCCCGCGCCGCCTTGATCCTCTGGCCCGCCGCGTCCGGCCCCGCTCCATTGCTGCCCTTCGCGCCCTTGCGCCGGCGGCGGGGGTTGCGCGCGCGGCGTTTGGGGAAGTTGCGCAGCAGCTCGCGCGCCAGCGCCGGCGGCTTGCGCGCCATGCGCGTGCGCGCGCCGCGCAGCGCCTCCTCCGCCTCCGGCGTGTGCGCGAGCGCGGCAGCCAGCAGCGCAGCCGCCAGGCGACGGTCCTGCTTGCGCGCCGCGTGGATCAGCCGCCGCGCGTTGCGCGCGTGCGCGCCGCCCGCCGAGTTCACCAGCAGGCCCAGCAGGCGCTTCGTCTCCGGCCAGCGCTGCACCGCGTACTCCTCGTGCACGTCGCGCGTGTACTCCGCCAGGCGCCAGATCCACGCGTTGGCCTGGTCGCGGCGGCCGATGCGCCGCTCCACCAGCGCGCGCAGCATGATCTTCGTTGCCTCCTTGCGCTCCTCGCGCGACCAGCCGCCGATGATGTCGATCGCCTCGTCGAACGCGTCCGGGTCGCGCAGCGCAGCGATGTCAGTCAGCGCGCGCAGACGCAGCTGCGAGCTCTTGTTGCGCTTCACCGCCGTGATCAAGAAGCGGCTCTTCAGCTCCCCAGTGCGGTCGAAGTGCAGCATCGCGCGCGCCCGGCGCCAGCCGTTGGGCGCCACCCGCGCGCCCGCCAGCGCCGCCCACAGGTGCTGCTCGCCATAGTCCAGGTGCTCCACCGCGATCCGCCACAGCTCGCGCTCGAACACCTGGAAGCGACGCTCCTCCTCCGCGCACACAGGCAGCACCCGGCGCTCCACGCGCATCCTGCGCCCGCGCCCACGTCGCACCGGGCCCACCACGATCGCTCCCCCTCTATAAACATCTCTGTCCAGCAGCGAGTGCAGCGTCACGACCGGATCGTCGTGCTTGGTCGCCGGGTGCACGAAGTCCACGACCAGCCCCGCCTCCTTGCCAGGATGCCGGCGGGTGACGCGGCCGACGCGCTGCTGGTAGATGCGCTTGGACGCCGTCGGCGCCAGGTGCACGCACACCGTCGCGCGCGGGCTGTTCCAGCCCTCCGCCAGCAGCTGCGCGTTGATCAGCACGTCGATGTCGCCGCGCTCGTAGCGCGCCAGTATGTCCACCAGCTCGCGCTTGGGCGTCTCGCCTGAGACCCCTTCTGCCTTGATGTTCTCCGCGCGGAACGCTTCCGCGAGGTTGTACGCGTGGCGCACGCCCGCCGCGTACACCACGCCCGGCACGCCGTTGAAGCGCGTCTTGTACAGGTTCGCCACCGCCATGTTGAACGGCTGCTGGTCGAGCAGTTTCGCCAGCTCGTCCTGGTCGAACTCGGTGTCGATCTCGCCCCGCCGCAGCGGCACCTTAGCGATCGTGCGCACGCCCACGCCAGGGGAGATGCGCACGCAGCGCAGCGGCGAGATCACGCCGCGGCGCGCCGCCTGCGCCAGGTCGAAGCGCGACGTCTGCGTCGGGAACAGGTCCGTCACGTGGCGCGCGATCAGCGCGCCCGTGGCCGTCATGCCGATGAAGATCGGGCCCGTCCACTCGCGGATCGCAGCGCTCGTCTTCTCACCCAGCGCCGTGTGCGCCTCGTCGCAGATCACGATCGTGTACGCGCTCGAGATCTTGCCCGCGTTGCGCACGAACCACTGGTACGTCTCCACCGTCACCGGGCCGTTCACCGAGTCCTCGCCCTTCAGCAGCGGACGGCTGATGCGCTTGGAGTAGCCGCGGTCGCGCAGCTCGCCCAGGAACTGGTCCACCAGGTTGCGCCGGTGCGTCAGGATCAGCACGCCGCCCGTGTGCGACGCCTCCACGAAGCCCAGCGCCGCCACCGTCTTGCCCGCGCCCGTCGCGTGCTCGAACCAGAAGCGCTTCGCCGCGTTCGGGTCCTCCGGCTGGTCCGCGAGCGACTCCTCCTCGTCCTCGTCGTCCACCCAGTCGCGCGGCTCCTCCTCCGACTCGCTCTCCCGCTCCAGCTCGTCCTCGTCCTCGTCCGGCTCGTCCTCGTCCTCCGCATCCTCGTCGAGCTCGTCGTCGTCCTCGTCGTCGTCCGGCGCCGCGCGCTGCACCGGCCCGAGCTCGTCGTCCTCGTCGTCGTCCTCATCGTCGTCGTCCAGCTCGTCGTCGTCCTCGTCCTCCTCCGGCGCATCCTCGTCCGCATCGGCGTCCTCCGCGCTCGCCGGCGCCGCCTGCGCGCCGTTGGCCGGCGCGCCGTCCACCTTCGCGTCGTCATCGGAGGTGGATGACGACGCCGGGCCGAGGATGTCCGCCGACGCCAGCAGCTCCGGCGACGCCGAAGCCGACCCGCGGCCGTTGCCATCGGCGCTGCGCTGCGCCTCCGCCAGCAGCGCCGTCAGCGTCCCCGACAGCGCGTCCACCTGGTGCGCCGACAGCGTCGTGCCGTCCTCCAGCTTCGGCTCCTCGTCCGACAGCAGCCGCTCCAGCCCCAGCAGCAGCGAGAACTCGCGCCGCCACGCCGTCGACGGGTTCTTCAGCTTCGGGTTCGCCTTCAGCTCCGCCAGCGCTTGGTCCAGCGCCCGCCGGCGCGGCGTGCCCGGCGCCAGCGCCACCGCGGGATCCTCGCCCTCGTGCAGGAAGCGCTCGCGCACGAACTTCTCCGCGCGCTTGATGTCGGCGGAGCTGGGAATGGTCGCGGCCGCGAGGGCCACTGAGGTGGACTCGGCCATTGAGGCTTTGGACTTCGAGACAGAGCCGCCGTCGAAGCTGGTGCTCCGGCGCGACTCGAAGGATGGCGCCCCTCGGCGCCCCTCGCCGGGTGCTGGTAGCGCCCCGGCTGTGATGTGCCCTCAGGATATAGCACGGCGGGGCGCGATTGAAGTGGGCGCGATCTGACACCCTTACGCCGGTGACCCCCAGGAGCCTCACGATCGCGCTCGCCGCCGTCGCCGCGATCGCGCTCCTGGTCGTCGGACTGACGCAGCTGAGCAGCTCGCCCAAGCCGCTCGCGCCCTCGATGATGACGATGGCGCAGATGCGCGCGCGCCTCACAGGCTCGCCGCCTGCGCTCGAAATGCTGCACGCACAGGCCGGCCAGATCGTCTCCGGCGGGCTGCCCGCGCTACGCGCGCGGCTGGCCTCGCTGCGCGGAATGCCGGTGGTGATAAACAAGTGGGCGTCGTGGTGCGAACCGTGCCGCGAAGAGTTCGGGGTGTTCCAGCGCGTCTCCGTCTCCCGCGGTCGCGAAGTCGCGTTCCTCGGCATCGACACGCAGGACACCGACGCCCACGCGCTCGCGTTCCTGCGCTCCTTCCCCGTCAGCTACCCCAGCTTCTCCGACCCCGGCGGGCAGGCCGGGCTCGCGATCACCGAGTCGTCGTTCACCCCCGTCACCGTGTTCCTCAATCGCCGCGGCGCCACGTTCATCCACCAGGGTCCGTTCCTGAGCGTCGCCAAGCTCGAACAGGACATCGCGCGCTACGCGCTGGGCGCCTGACCGTGCGGGAGCTGCGCATCGACCCGCTCAGCGGGCACCGCACGATCGTCGCCGGCGGGCGCTCGCGCCGGCCCGGCGGCGAGCCCCGCTGCGAGCCGCCCGACCCGATCGACCCGGACAAGGACCCGTTCGCGGAGGGCCACGAGGACCGCACGCCGCCGGAGCTCTACGCGGTGCGGCCCGGCGGCGGCCCCGCCGACTCGCCCGGATGGACGGTGCGCGTCGTTCCCAACCTGTATCCCGCGCTGACACCCGCCGGACAGGACGCACAGCCCGCGCCGCCGGCCCCAGCCGACGTGCGCGGCCAGCCCGAGCTGTTCTCCTCGCGGCCCGCCACCGGCGCGCACGAGGTGATCGTCAACGGGCCGCAGTCCGTGCTGTCGCTCGCGGAGCTGCCCGTCGAGCAGGTGGTAGCCGCCGTCGACACGTGGCGCGAGCGCATGCGCGCGCACGCCGGCAGCGCCTACCTGCAGCTGATCGTCAACGAGCGCCGCGAGGCCGGCGCGTCGCTGCCGCACACGCACGCGCAGCTGTACGCGCTCGACTTCGTGCCCGCCGCGATCGCCCGCGAGCGCGAGCGCGCCAGCGCCTACACCACGCGCACGATGGGCCAGAGCCTGCTCGGCGATCTCGTCGCCGAGGAGGTGCGCCGGCGCGAGCGCATCGTCGCGATCGACGACGAGGCCGTGCTGATCGCGCCGTACGCCTCGCGCCTGCCGTTCCAGCTGATGCTCGCGCCGCGCGTGCCGCGCGCGCGCTTCGAGGACAGCGGCCCGACGGGCGCCGCGCTGCTGCACGACGGCCTGCGCCGCCTCGCGCGCCACCTCGGCTCCAGCCCGCCGCTGAACATGTGGGTGCGCACCGCTCCGCACGGCGCCGAGGACTTCTGCTGGCGGATCGACGTGATGCCGCGCCTCACGCACCTCGCCGGTCTTGAGCTGTCCACCGACGTCAACCTCAACATCGTCGCGCCCGAGCACGCCGCCTCCGTGCTGCGAGACGCGTAGGCTGGCGCGCAGCGATGGCGCCCGAGCAACGCTTTGTCCCCCGTTTTGCAGCCGAGCCTCCCCAGGAGGAGCTGCCCTACGGACGCTGGGCGGAGCGCCTGCGCGAGGAGTTCCTGGCCGCGGCGCTGCCGCTCGACGACGAAGAGGAGGACGTCGGCGAGCCCGGCGCGATCGCCTGGTACCCCGACCGCACCTGGCACGGGCGCACGTACGTCCCAGCGACCACCATCACCTCCAACGGCTACGAGCTGTTCGGCTACGTGCGCTTCATTCCCGGTGACGACGAGCACGAGCCCAGCGACCTCTCCGCGCACGTCGACTTCACCACCGAGACCGCCGAGCGCAACCCCGACTGGAAGCTGGACCTGTGCGACGAGATCATCGGCGGCTGGCGCGGAGAGTCCGGCGCC
Organism: Solirubrobacteraceae bacterium; assembly: GCA_035483595.1. Lineage (GTDB taxonomy): Bacteria > Actinomycetota > Thermoleophilia > Solirubrobacterales > Solirubrobacteraceae > Palsa-744. Next base: position 85,985 of record DATHPU010000026.1, on the reverse strand, counting down.
ACCGCCGCCATGACGCTCGTGTGGGGCCGCCCGCTGATCTCCGGCGGGCAGATCGTCACCGCCGAGCTCGCCGAGCTCGCCGTCGACCAGTGCCCGCTGATCGAGGAGCGCTTCACGCTGATCGCCCCGGACGACTACCGCCACGACCTGCTCGAGATCAAGCTGTTCGACGGCAGGGCGCGCGAGATCGCGCGGGAGTCGCTGTATGACGACGACGACGAGGGCGAGGGCGAGCTGGAGGACGAGGAGGACGGGACCGCGGCGGGTTGACCGCGGCCCCGAGCGTCGTCCCCTTAACCGGCGCTAGCTGGTTTTGCAGGCCGCCAGCGCCTGTGCCTTATCCGCCGCGGGGATCGGCGAGGCGTTGATCACTTCCACGCACACTTCCTTCGCAGCCGCGCGCGCGCCCGAGAGATTGCCGCTCGCGGCTTTGTTGCAGATCCCTTCCGCCTTGCTCTTCACGCTGGAGGACAGCGTCGGCGCGTGCTCGACCACGGACCTGCACTCGGCAACCGCCGCCGCCAGCGTCGCGGCGCTCACTGGATTGCCGGGCGTCGTGCTCGGGGTCGACGTCGATGGCGTGGAGCTGGTCGCGGCAGCCGCCGGCGTGCTCGACGTGGTGGACGTGGTGGCCGTCGAGCCGCTCGTGGTCGAGCTGCCACTGCTGCCGCAGCCGGCGATGAGCGCTCCGCAGAGCAACGCACCGACGAGCAGCGGGGACCGCTTTCCGAACATTTGCTTCCCCCTTGTATTCGAGAAACGCTTGCTCGCGGCTGGGCAGCCGGCGATGGGCGCCTGGTTGTGGCAAGGCTAGCGCGTCGGCCGGCGCGCAGGTAGCATTTCCGGCATGCCGCAGATGGCTGGATACCGCGACGAAAGCATGTTCGGCTCGATTGACACGGTCGGCACCGCCGGCGTGTTCGGGCAGGTCATGGGGCTCGTCGCCGTCACGCTGTGCTTCTTCACGCTCGGCGCCTATCTCGGCCGCGAAGTCGCCGAGGGCGCGTCGATCGTCTGCTTCATCGGCGGCTTCGTGTGCATCATCGGGCTCAACCTCGCGCGCCGCTCGGAGATGCTCGCGATCACGCTGCTGTTCGCCGCCGGCCTGCTGCTCGGGCTCGGCATCGGCGGCGTGCTCAACCGCTACGCCGAAGCCCAGCCCAACGCCGTCTGGCAGGCCGCCGCCGCCACCGCCCTGTTCGTGGGCGCGCTCGGCAGCACCGGCTACGCGATCCGCAGGGACCTCTCCGGCGGCTACCGCATGCCGTTCTTCGCGCTGCTCGCGCTGATCGTGTTCGGGCTCGTCACCGTGTTCGTGTCGATCCCCGGCGGCAACGTCATCTACGCGCTGCTCGGGCTCGGCATCTTCGGCGCGTACACCGTGCTCGACTTCAACCGCATGCGCATCGCAGGCATGCAAGAAGCTGTGCCGCTCGCCGCCGGGATCTTCCTGGATGTGGTGAACATCTTCTTGTTCTTCCTGCGGTTGTTTGGCGGGGGGCGAAGCTGAGGGACGAGCCTCGCAGCGGCGCCGCCGCTAGCACGGCACGGCTATCAGCGCAGGGGCGTTGTGCGCAACAGCAGACTCGATCGGCGCCTCCCTTCGGCGCAGGCTAAGGGCAAGGCTTGCTCGCTCGAGTCCAAGGCGATCTTCCATGATTGCGGTGTACACCTCGGAGTGATCGCAGAGAACCGCCCGTCTTCCCAGAGCCTGCGCGACAGCGCCCGTCGTCCCTGAGCCAGCCATCGGATCGAGGATGAGGTCGCCAGGCATGCTGGCCATCTCAATCAGCGGCTCGTAGACGGCTACTGGCTTTTGGGCCTTGTGGCCCGTCTGCTCTTTTCTACCGACAAACCCGATCTGCAGCGACGACTCGATCACGCTCGTTGGACCAGGCATATATCGAAGCTTTCCTTCCGCCTTTTTCTCCAGCTGCGCCTCGTTCAGGAAATGTTCCGGAAAGAGCGTGTGGTCGGGCCGCGCCAGATGAAGGCAGGCCATCTGGCTCGAGCGCCAGCCGCGGATCACCGACGGATTGTTCTTGTAGTACCACGTCAGCCACGAAACCAGTTCAAGGCTCGGTGGCAGCTTGTCTATGAATACCGCCACTACCTCCGGAAAACCCCACAGGTAGACGTGCTCCGAGACACGGGCGGCTAGATCGAGGAGCCGAAGGATATAGGGCGTATAGTCGTCACGCTGGCCGCCTATGCCCTTGTTGTACCAAGGATCCAGCATCGTGACGCGAAACTCGATGCTGGAGGCCGCGGCAATTTCGAGACAGTCCTCGACATCCATCGGTGGAAGGATCCGGACCTCTCCGTCATCTGTGGGAACTGCACTCGCCGAAAACGCACTTATGTGTGAATCTAGGAGTGCCGGTGTCACTAATTCTCCTCGTGTGCGAAATAGGCTAGAAGGAAGTCGAAAACCTCCCTCTTTTCCTTCTTTGAAGCTGCTTGCATCACAGCGTAGGCATTTATCTTACCGGTGTGCGAGTCCCAGTAGTTCTTCTTCATGACTTGGTGGCGGCCACAGAGAGCCTGCCACTCATTTGGATCAAGCGGGTCGGCAGCTGGGTTCTCAGAGTGAGGCTGCTTGTGATCTGCTGTCAGCTTAACGGTGCCGCCTCCGACCGCATCGATGTCGCCATCGGCCAGCTCGCACTTTTCGCCAGCCTCGTTCCACTCGCATTTGCCCCCGGCCCGAGCCAGTACTGCAGCCCATGTGGCCCGTGCGGGACGCACCCTGGCCCCGGCGGTCGCGCGGCGACTTGCGTCCGGCATCATGTACTCCTGGGAAGCGAGATCCGCACGGTCGCGATGAGTAAGGATCGTGTAGCCCAGGTGGGTCCGGAGCTCCGATAGCCGCTGGTGCCAGTTCTCCGGATCCTTCCCCGTCTTGGGGTCACGAGCAGCTTCTATGATCTGTTGGCGCGTGAGGATCTTGCCGAGGTTGTCCAGGAACAGGGCCTCGATGCGCCCCCTCACGGTGGGCTCGTCATAGCGACGCTTCAGCGCTCCGCGCTTTGCCGGTTTCAAGGTCCGCAGGCTACACGCCCAATCGGATCACAGCGAGGACGCCTGGCTGCAAGCGCCTGAGCGCTCCCATGCCCCCGCCAGGAGTCGAACCTGGATCTACCGCTTAGGAGGACGGGAGCGCGAGCGGCCATCATCGCGGGAATCGAAGGCGTAGCAATGGATTTAGGCTCCTGACGCCACGCTCAATGCGACGGGATTGCGGGCGATTCGATGGGGTTTGGGCACTGGAATGGGGCTGGTGCCCAAACGAATCCTCATCCAAGCTCGACGCCGTGGCGATCCAGCCAGACGCGCGCACTCTCGATCAAGCCGGGGAGTGCCTGGCGCAGCCGTTCGACGGCATCGCGGACCTCTCCCGCATCGACATCCGGCGAGGCGTGCTCAAGTCGCCCCTCAAGAACGTAGAGTTCGTTCAGCAGGGCTGCTTGATCTTTGGTGATTCCGTCGTCAGCCAGGAGTGCCTCGAAGACCTGCTCGGCGTGAGGGCGGCGGTGTGGGAGCAGGCCGACCAACCGTGATCCGGTGCTGGCCTTGAGGATCTCGACATAGGCGTTGAGAACAGCGGAGTGATCGCCGGTGACGACCATCGTGCGGTTGGCGTCGTGCGGCTCGACAGAATCGAAGGCGATCCTCCATTCGGCCGGGTCAAGCACGCCGCCAAAGTTCTCCTCGATTGCTAGGTCGAGTGCCTTGCGGTGCTTGTTAATGGTCTGAAAGAAGCGAGCCAGCCGAGCCTGCTCTGCCGCAAGAGCCTTGCGGCTGATCTTCGCGGGCTGGGGGTCGCTCACGCAGTCAGCTCCTTGATTGCGTGGGCCGCGCCGGCCATCTGGCGACGGTGGGAACGGCGGGCACGGGCACGGATCGCGGGGCGGCGCTGGCATAGCTCGTCCCACTGTCCGTCACGGTCGATCACGACACGTCCCTCATCGAGCACCCGGTCGAGCAGAAGCGGCGCCTGGGCCTCTACGCGCACCAAGTGGGCAATGTCGACGCGGCGACCGCTCACGCGTTGCAGACGAGCGGCCAACTCGAACCCAGCCGAGAGATCATCGTCGGCGAGCGCAACCAACAGGTCGAGATCCGAGCCCTCGTCCTCGTCGCCTCTCGCCAGCGAGCCGTAAAGCACGGCGAGGCGAACGGCATGGTCTGTCCGCAGCGCCTCGCGAAGCTCAGAGAGAAGCGGCCAATGTACGCGGAGGTACTCGCGCTCGCCGGGCATCAACTGAAGACGGCGCGATCCACTTCGGCTGGTCCGGAAAGCACCCTGAGACGCGGCTCGGCGCAACGTGCGCTCCTCGACAGCGAGATCAGCTGCAAGCTCTTGGATCATGCCCACCGAACGGAGGCTACTACGAGGAATGTCGGCGTTAGGATGAGTGCTCTCCGAGATTAGTCCGATATGCTAGAGTTAATATCGAGTTATGGACCTCAAGATTGATCTTTCCAACCCCGAGGAGGTGGCAGCAAAGATGCCCCAGCTTCTAGCCCTCTATGAGGAAAAGCTCCACGAGCAAAAGGCGCTCAACCAACAGGTGGAGCTACTACGACGGCTCGTCGGTCATGCGTCTGGCATCTCGCGTCGGGCCATCCAAACGAGCGAGCAAACGAGCGGCAAGCAGCCCGAACCACCGCGCCGACGCCGCGCGGCACCGGCGCAGGACCGCGCCGTCCGTGCACTCGAACAGGCTGCAAGCGCGCTCGGCGGAACCGCAGTCGGCCCAACCTCTCTCTACAAGTTCATGAAAGAGCAAGGCATGGAGACCCCCAAGGACGCGGCCGTGCTCGGGACAAACCTATGGGACGCCTGGAAGGCTGGCCGCATCATGCGCGCACCCAACGGCGTCTACACACCACTCGACGGCAGCGGAAAAACCGAATGGGACCGACCGCTCACCGACTACTACTACGCAGCCGAGCAGGGGTTCCCCATCCCTGGCAACTGACCGGCCGGGCAACGTGTGCTCCTGAGAACTTCTATGGAGATGCCGACGCATGAGAGAGTCACGATTTCAGCGCACGTTCGGGCCGGCTGGAGCGCCGGCACCATAGGCAAGGGCCTGCTCCTCCGTGCCCACGATCGACAACCCCAGCTTGAGGCATGGCGCACGTTGAGCTGGGGTGGGCCACATCATCTTCAAGTCGTCGAAGCGCTCGGACTCGCGGCCGATGATGTTGCCGCCTACTTTGGTATCGCCGCTGACGGCACGCTCGAACTCTACGATCCCCAGGCGGCACTGCTGGAGGAACTACTCGCGCATGATCGCCGATTTCGCGCGCCCATGCCGGGCTGTTCGTGGTCGTTTGAATAGACGCACCACACCGCGATCCAGGTGCAGCGGCATCCCGCTGTGTGGCCAGCACTACCCGTTCAAGGCGATACAGCGAGGTCGCCGAAGAACTGCCACACGTCCTGATTGGACGCCAGCACTGTGATCTCTTGGCCGTTCCGATAGCGGTCATAGACGCTGATCGACGTGGCGTCATGCCCTGAAGGATGCGGTCGAAAATGAAACTGGCGACCGTCTGATACCTGAAGCGAATAGCTTTCGGCACCAGGGCGACTTTGCTTGAGCACATGGACATTCTCGTCGCGTGCCAGAGGGCATCCAAGCAACATCGACACGGCGACCTCAAGCAAGAGGGGAACGGTGCCGGGCGTGTGATCCCGCGCTCTCTTGATGGCCGCAACGGGGTCCGGTCCTTCGACTCGAATCACGGATCAGAAGAATACTCTGACCTCCGTAAAGGCGCATCGGGCTATGCACGGTGAGATTCTTGAATACCGCAACGTTGACCCCGACGGGCAGGAGGACGCGATGGACCCCGAGTTTGAAGAGGATGTTGAGCATTGGCCGACCGACACGTTGGTGCTGGGAAAGTCGTCGTGGCGCGACGGGGCCGACAAAGCCCTCAAGTACGCATGGCCTGATAAGAACGGCAAGCGGGCTCGGGGCGGCGAGATACCCATCGTCGCGCTTCCGCAGGCGGTCATCTTCGCGGCAAAGCATGGCTATCTCTCCACAGAACAGGTGCAAGAGATCGCGAAGGGGCTAATCGACGTTTTGGCGACCCACGGCGGGCCGGGGCTGGGTTAGATGCAGAACCGTTATGCCGGCGATGTGGGTGACTTCATCAAGCTCGGGCTTCTCCGCCACTTGGCGGCTGACGATCTGTCGTTCGGCGTCAATTGGTATCTCACGCCTGATGAGAGCTGACGCCGAATCGAGGCCGCTATCTGCTCACGAACCCGATCGACCTTGCGATCGTCTTGTTCACTCCACCGTTCCTCAAAAGTGGCGTGCAGAGCCTCCGCGTGTTGCGCCTACTTCGAGTCTTCCGGCTGTTGCGACTGGCTCCCCTGGCTCGTGTCGTGTTCTCCATGGAAGGCGTCAAGGCGACAGCCGGGCTTGCAGTTCTCACCGCTATGGTCGGCGGTGCGGGGTTCGCCGCCGAGGAAGGTGTCTCGTTCGGCAACGGCGTCTATTGGGCAATTACCACGATGACGACCGTCGGCTACGGCGACATCACGCCAAAGACAACTGAGGGCAAGGTCATCGCCGTCCTCGTCATGCTTGTCGGCATCGGAACGGCCACCCTGGTCATCGGGGCGGTCGCACAGCGCTTTCTTGCGCCGAGCGTCTAACACGTCGAGATAGCCGAGGACGACATGCTTGTCCAAGTGCGCGAGATTTCGGCGCGACTCGGACAACTGGAACGAGCGCTGCGAGAGCAGACACGGGCTGCGCGCAACCCCTGATACGAGGGCAGCCCATTCGGCGGGGTTGTATGGCCCATGTATGGCCCTGATTGGGCACCAATGGGCACTGGCGCACCAAACGCAGGCGCGGCAGCGTTCGAGCCGATCGAGCCGCGACTGCGGAAAGCCGCTTGAGCAGAGGGCTTTCTAGGTAATGCCCCCGCCAGGAGTCGAACCTGGATCTACCGCTTAGGAGGCGGTCGTCTTATCCATTGGACTACGAGGGCGCAGCCCAGCGCGACGCTGAGTCCCGCGAAGGCTACCGGCCGCCCGGCGCGCCGCCACCGTCGCTACTGGGCCTCGCCGCGCGCGCCCGCCCCGGCCACCCGCTCGAGCTCCGCGCCAACGAGCCGGTGGGTGATCCACTCGTTCATCGTCTGCGCGCCCATGCGCCGGTAGAACCCGAGCGCGAGCTCGTTCCAGTCGAGCGCCGCCCATTCCAGCCGTTCGCCGCCGGAATCGCGCACGCGCGCAGCGACCGCCGACAGAAGCGCCCGCCCGACACCGGCGCCGCGATGGTCGGGCCGCACGAACAGGTCCTCCAGCCACACGCCCTGCGTTGCAAGGAAGCTCGAGAACGTCGGGAAGAACAGCGCATACCCAGCGGTCTGCGAGCCGAGCTCGGCGATCAGCGCCTCGGCCGCCGGGCGCGCGCCGAACAGCGCCTCGTGCAGCCGCTCCGGGGTGCCGCGCAGCTCGTCCTCGAGGTGCTCGTACACGGCCAGCTCCCGAAACAGCTCCAGCAGCAGCGGCACATCCCCAGGCTCGGCGGCGCGCACGCGCAGCTGCGCATCCCCACCCTCGTCGTGCTCGTCGGCCATGCGCCTCAGCCCGCCTCTCTGTCGGGACGCTCCGGATACACGTCGTCGATCGTGCTCAGCGCCACGTATGGCGCGCCCGCGGCGCGCTCGATCGCAGCGCCGCCGCCCGCAAGCCGGTCGAGCACGCTGACCACACCGCAGATCTGCAACCCCGCCTCCTGCAGCGCGGCGATCGCGGCGAGCGTGGAGCCGCCGGTGGTGACGACGTCCTCGACGACCACGCAGCGGTCCTGCGCGTCCAGCGACGGGCCCTCGATGCGCCGCTGCAGCCCGTGCGCCTTGGCGTCCTTGCGCACGAAGAACCCCTTCACCTGCGCGCCCCCGGCGAGCGCCGCGCACGCGACGGCGTCCGCGCCCATCGTCATGCCGCCCACCGCCGTGCCGTCCCACTCGCGCGTCTGCGCGGCCAGCAGCGCCCCCAGCGCGGCGAAGCCCGCCGGGCGCAGGATCGCGCGCTTGGCGTCCACGTAGTACTGGGCGACCGCGCCGCTCGTGAGCGTCACCTCGCCGACCACCAGCGCGTGCTCGCGCAGCTGCTCGACCAGCGCCGCGCGGACGCGCGGCAGGTCGCTCGTATATTCGTCGATGGGCTCCATCACGCGTTCCTAATCTACCGGCGCGCAACCGTCGATCGTGGTGTTGTGGTCGCGCCGCTCGTGAAACTGCTGAGGATCGCCTCGTTCGTGATCTGCACGATCGTCGTCCTGTCGTTCGCTGCGTTTGTGATCGAACAGAGCCAGGGCGCCTCCGAACACCAAACCAACGAGATCCTCGGCAAGCCGAACAGCGGTGAAGCAGACGCGCAGGTCAAATCGGGAGCCACCAAGAAGGGCTCCGTGCACAAGGCGCTCGACGGAGCCTCCTCCGAGCTCACCTCCCCATTCGCCGGCGTCGTCTCGGGCTCCAGCAGCGAGTGGGTGATCCGCGGCGTGAAGCTGCTGATCGCGCTTGCGGTGTATGGCTTCGGCTTCGGCTACCTGGCGCGCACGTTGCGTGTCCGGGTGTAGCCGCCGCTACCGCTACGGGCCCGCGTTCGCGCGCACGCGCGCGCTGCCGCCGCCGAATTCGTTGTACACGTCGACGGGAGTGCCGTCGCGCACCCACGCGTAGATCGCGGGCGCGTCTGGGATCGGTACGCGCAGGCAGCCGTGGCTGGCCGCGTACGTGGGGACTTCGGCGTAGCCGTGGATCGCGTAGCCGCGAATGAAGTAGTTGGAGTCGACCATGCCCTCGCTGTTGACGCCCGGAGTCTTCTCATAGACCTGGAAGCGGCCGATCACCGTCGGCGTCGACGGCTTGCCGGAGCTGATCGTGTAGATCTTGTACACGCGCCCGTCCGGTTCGATCTCCGCGAGCACCTGCTTCGTCAAGTTCGCCTCCACGTGGCGGCCGTCGCGCCTATAGCGCACGCGGAAGGCGCCCTCGCGGCGCGCCAGCCGCTCGAACACCCGCCCGCCCGCGTGCGCCACGCGTTCGAGTCCCGTCATCTTGCGATACGCGACGAGCGCCTGCCCGGTGCCTTCGTCGAACACGCCCGTCAGCGGGACGGCATAGTGGAGCACGTCGAGCTCGGACTGCAGCAGCCGCACGGACTGGCCCCGGTCACCCGGCCCGAGGTTTGGGTTGACGTAGCGAAACGCGGGCGAGCGGCCGCTGAACGCCTGCTGCTGCGCGGTCGCGTCGTGCGCCGCGCGCGCGATCACCAGCCCGCCGTAGTGGCTGGTGAAGTCGATGTGGAACCGGCCCGTGCCGTTGCCCGTCGGGAGCACGCTGACGACGTGGGCCGAAAGCTTGCGTCCGTCGCGGTAGAAGCTCACCGCGACCGTCTGGCCGGCCACGTATGGCGTGACGATGCCGTGCACCACCACCTGCCTGCCCACCAGCGCGAACGGCGGGCTGCCGCCGAGCTTCTGCACGGCCAGGCGCATCGCGCCGGTGGCGGGGGCGGGTTCGGCGGGCGCTGGCGTGGAGGCCGCCGGAGCCGCTTCGGCCGCTGCCGCAGGCTGCACCCATGCGGCACAGAGAAGCGCCGCGCACGCCGCCACCACCGCAAGCGCACACCCAAGCGGGCGGACCTGTGTGCTCACACTGCTGTCAACCCCTTCGCGCGCTACACCCATGGCTGAATCCTATGCACCCGGACGAGCGAGCCCGGCGGCGGCATCGGTCACCGCGGGGGTGATCAGACCGATGCGCTTGAACGCGACCACCAGCAGCCAGATCCCGGCGAGCGCGGCGCCCATCAGCACGACCGCCTGCCAACCCCAGCCCTCCAGGCCGGCGAACGCGATCGAGTTGTTCAGCGAGTGCGCGATCATGCACGGGTACAGCGAGCCCGTGTAGCGGTAGAGCAGGCACAGGCCGAAGCCGAGCGCCGCCAGCGGCACGAGGTCGAGCACGGGCGCCGACTCGACGTGCACGCCACCGAACAGCAGCCCCGTGACCGCCGCCGCGGGCAGCGTCCCGCGCCAGTTGCGCAGCGCGGTGAAGATGTAGCCGCGGAACAGGAGCTCCTCGCAGATCGGCGCCACCACGCACGTCAGCGCCGCGCTCAGCACCAGCAGCACCGCGCCTTCGTTGGAGCCGAGCTGTTCGAGCGTCTTCTCTTCGCCGGGGTGCACCAGCGCCACCCATGCCGCCGTCAGCGCTATGAACGCGATCAGCAGCCCCACGATCAGGCGCGTCGCCCGCCCCCACCCGGCACCCGGTGTGCGCAGGCCGAACTGCCACGAGCGCACGGCGCGCCCGCCCAACTGCGCGCAGTACACCGCCACGACCACGAAGCCGATGTCCTGCACGACCGTGTCGGCGATCGACAGGCCCGGCGGGAAGTTGCTGCTGGAGAGCTTCACGCCGAACACGAGCGCCGCCGGGATATCGATCACGAGCCCGCCCAGCGTCGCCACCACGAGCGCGCCGAGCAGCGCCACCGGCGCGCTCCACACGGGCCACGCCAGCTCTGGCGAGCGGCGCGGATCCCCCTCCCGCGAAACCTCCGCCTCCATCGCCTACGCCACCCAGTGCCAGGTGGCGAACTGCGACAGGAACCCCACCATCAGCGCTCCCGACAGCACCAGCGCCGGCCGCTGCAGGCGCGGACGTTCGGCCAGCCACGCCGCCAGCCAGATGACCAGCGGGAACAGCACCAGCAGGAAGCGCGGCAGCGACATCAGCGGCTGCGTCGTCACCGGGTCCGACAGCGGCAGCGCGAGCGCCGCCAGCACGTACGCGCCATACGCGAGCGGCAGCCGGCGCACGACGCCAACCACCGCGGGCACCGCCGCCGCGAAGAAGGAGATCAGCATCAGGTTGTGCCCCGCCATCACGAACGGGCTGTCGATGCCCGTGGGGAAGTAGATGTGGCGGCGCTGGCCCGACAGCAGCTGGCGCGCGCCCTCGAACGCCGCGCGCAGGCCGTCCCAGATGCCCACGTACGGGCCCGCGAAGTGCCGTTTCCACACTTCCTGCGCGTGCAGCGGCGACAGCGGGTCGCCGCCCGCGAGCCCCAGATACAAGCCGTAGGCGAGCACGCCCGCCGGCAGCAGCGCCAGCCACAGCATGTCGCGGCGCAGCCTGTAGCGGGGAATCGCCCAGACGGGCGCGCGCAGCCGCGAGCGCGGCTGGCCGGACGCGCCCACGCGGGCGAGCGGGCGGTCCGGCGCCCGGTCCTCGCGCGGCCCGTACAGGTAGATGATCAACGCCGGCACGATCAGCACCAGGCCGGTGCTGCGCGTAGCTCCCGCGAACGCGCCCAGCACGCCGACCCACGCCCAGCGCCCATGGCGCGCGCTCCAGAACAGCCCCACGGACAGCGCCAGGTACAGCGACTCGGAGTACACCGCCGAGAGGAAGAACGCCATCGGCGCGAACGCCGTCAGCAGCACCGCCAGCCGCGCCGCGCCGGCGAGGCGATCGCCGGCGAGCGATCCACCACCGCGGCGCGCCAGCTCCAGCGTCGTCAGGCGGTGGATCCCGTACAGCGCAAACGCGAGCGCGGCCACCGACAGCAGCACGCCGGCGAGTAGCAGCGGCGGGCCGAGCCATGCGATCGCTCGCAGCCCCAGCGGATACAGCGGGAAGAAGGCGGTGCGCGAGGACGTGTACGCGCCGAGGTCGGGGCGGTAGCCATAGCGCGCGATCACCAGGTACCAGGCGGCGTCCCACCGCGCGGCGGGAGCTGCCAGCAGGTTGCCGAGCCAGCCGAAGCCGCCGGTCACGCCCGGGGGGTCGAACGCTTTGCGCTGGGGACCGAAGCCGACCGCGAGGACGGTGCCCACGCCGGCCACCCACACGAGCACGCGCGAGCTCCACAGCGCACGCCAGCTATCGCGCGCGGCCGTCATCCGTGCCGGGTCCGCGCGCATGCGCGCGAGCCAGCCGGCCGGCGCGGCCGCCAGCTCGCCCGCGCTCTCGCTGATCGCCAGCTCGGCCGTATCGGAGCTCATTGTCCGCATGAGCGTAGAGATCGCCGCAGTTGCAAGCGGCAGAGAATCGCCGCAAGCGCGGTAATCTCGAATCTGCGAGATGTCCAGACAGGCACGACAGCGACGCCACAGACGGCGCGGAGGCTCGCGGATCCTGGTCATCGGCTTGGTGGTGCTCGCCGCGACGCTCGCCACCGGCGCGATCGCCGCGGTCGCGTTCGTCGTGCACGTCGTCCAGTCGGCGCCCTCGACCAAGCATCTGCGCCCGCGCGTGAGCGGGGGAAACACGCAGGTGTTCGCGGCGGACGGCACGCGTCTGGGCTTCATCCAGTCCGACGAACTGCGCACTCCCGTCGGCTGGGGCGAAATCCCGGCCAACGTCAAGGACGCGACGGTGGCGATCGAGGATCAGCGCTTCTACCGGAACGACGGCATCGACCTCACGGGAATCTTCCGCGCGGCGGTCAAGGACCTGCTCCACGGCGCGGCGGTGCAGGGCGCCTCGACGATCACGATGCAGCTGATGCGCAACCTGTACCTGGGCGGCGACCAGCACACGGTCAAGCAGAAGCTCATCGAGGCCGCGATGGCGGTCGAATACTCCAAGGAACACAGCAAGCGCTCGATCCTCACCAGCTACCTCAACAGCGTCCCCTACGGCACCGTGGGCGGGCAGACCGCGATCGGCGTGCAGGCGGCGGCGCGCATCTTCTTCAACAAGCCCGTGTCCGAGCTCGACCTCGAGCAGTCCGCGCTGCTCGCGGGGCTGCCGCAGGCGCCATCGCAGTACAACCCGTTCCTGGATCCACAGGCCGCCAGGGAACGCCGCAACGAGGTGCTCGCGAAGATGGCCGAACTGCACTACATCAGCGCGGGGCGGGCCGCGGCTACCGAGGCGGCGCCGCTGCAGGTACACCCCGGGCACTACTACTCCGAACGCAAAGAGCAGTTCTTCTTCGAATACGTGCGCCAGCAGCTGCTCGAACGCTACGGCGCCAAGACGGTCGAGCAGGGCGGGCTGAAGGTGTACACGACGATCGACCTGAACATGCAGCGGCTGGCGCGCAAAGCGATCGCGGAAGTGCTCGACGAGCCCGGCGACCCGGCGTCGGCGATCGTCACGATCGACCCGCGCAACGGCGACATCGAGGCGATGGCCGAGTCCGAGAGCTACGAGCAGTCGCAGTACAACCTCGCCGCCGACGGGCACCGCCAGCCGGGCTCGACGTTCAAGGCGATCGACCTCGCCGACGCGCTCACGCGCGGGATCGACCCGTACAGCACGGACTACTTCTCGCACACGCTCGAAGCTGGCTGGCTGGCGGCGGAACCGAAGTACAAAGTCGAGACGTTCGAGGGCACCTCGCTGAACAAGTCGATCAACCTCGTGCAGGCGACGCTCGCCTCCGACAACACCGTCTACGCGCAGCTCGCGGCCGACCTGGGCGAGGAAACGGTCACGCACACCGCGTATGAGATGGGCGTCAAAACGCATCTGTCGAGCTACCCCGCGGAAGCGCTCGGAGGGCTGACGCTCGGGGTCACGCCGCTGGAAATGGCAGACGTGTACGCGACGCTTGCCGACGGCGGCTACCGCGACACGCCGATCGCGATCACCAAGGTCGTGTTCCCGGACGGTCAGGTCGACAACAACTGGGGCACGCCGCACCGAGTGCGGGCGCTGAGCGAAGCGGTCGCCTCGGTGGAGACGAGCATCCTGCACGAAAACGTCGAGTCCGGCACCGCGACGCGCTCGGCGATCGACTGCCCGACCGCCGCCAAGACCGGCACCACCAGCGAACTGGTGGACGCGTGGCTGGACGGTTACACGCCCGACTACTCGACGGTCGTGTGGATGGGCTACCCCAACAAGCGCGTGTCGATGACCGACGTGCACGGCGAGCCCCAGCAGGGCGGCTACCTGCCTGCGGAAATCTGGCACGCGTACATGGCCGCCGTCACCGAAGGCAAGAGCTGCGTGCCGTTCCCGCCGTCAAAGGAAGCGATCTCCTACAAGCCGTTCTACGGCAAGTACGCGAGCACCGGGCTCGCGCAGGCCGCCCAGGAAGCGGCGCAGACGCCCGAACGCAAGAGCGGCAAAGCGCATCACAAGCACGCTGGAGCACCCGAACCGACGGAACCGGGCGCCAACCACCAGCCGCCCGCAAACGAACCGAGCACGCCGGCTCCACACGTCGTGGAACCCAGCACGCCGCCCGCGCAGCACGTGGCCGAAGAACCAGCCGACAAGCAGACCGGCGGCGCGGCGCCGCCCGGCTGACGGCGCGCCGCGGACGTCGCTCGACCCGCGCCGCACCCCCTTGCGCTCGCGGCGCTGGTAGTTTGAGTCTCGATATCGACGGCTAACGGTCATTCCCGCAAGCGCGGGCGGCCAGATGGGATGCGGCGTGGCGAAGGAGGACAAGGTCGAATTCGAGGGCGAGGTGATCGAGGCCCTGCCGAACGCGATGTTTCGTGTGAAGCTGGACAACGACCACGTGGTCCTTGGACATGTCGCCGGCAAGATGCGCCGCTTCCGGATCCGCATCCTCCCCGGCGATCGCGTCCGCTGCGAGCTCTCGCCGTACGATCTCGACCGCGCGCGGATCGTCTACCGGCACCGCTGAGCACCCGACCGCGAGCTCCGGCATCGCTGAGCGCTCTCTGATCGACTCGATCGCGGCCGAGCTGGCGGGCTCGCTCGCGAGAAGCGGCGCGATCCATGCGGAGAACGTCATCCGCGGCGTCGGTGACGACGCGTCAGTCGTGCGCGCGAGGCCGGTGTGCGTGACCTCGGTCGACGCGATGGTCGACGGCGTGCACTTCCGCCTGCGGGAGGGCTGGGCGACGCCCGCGGAGGTCGGGCACCGCGCGCTCGCGGGCGCGCTGTCGGACCTCGCCGCGATGGGCGCCGATCCGGGCCAGGCCTACCTCGTCCTGGGGCTGCCCGCCGATTTCGAGCAGCGGCGCGCGCTCGAGCTGGTGCGCGGCGCCGTCGCGCTCGCGGAGCGCACAGAGACGACGATCGCGGGCGGCGACGTGGTGCGGGCGGCGGCGCTCACCGTGTCGGTCACCGCGGTCGGCTGGGCCGATGAGCCCAGCGAGCTCGTCGGGCGTGACGGCGGCCACATCGGAGACATCGTGGGCGTGACCGGCCGGCTGGGCGCAGCCGGCGCGGCCCTCGCCGTGCTGGAGGAGCACGCGTCGCGCACAGCCGCGACCGAGGCGGCGCTCGCGCGCTCGCGCGCGCCGATGCCGCGGCTGCGCGAGGGACGGGCGCTCGCGGCTGCGGGAGTGCACGCGATGATCGACCTGTCAGACGGCCTCGCAACCGACGCCGGCCACCTCGGCCGCGCGAGCGGCGCGGACGTGCGCATCGATCTCGGGGCGCTGCCGCTCGACGCGGGCGTGGCTGAGGTCGCCGCCGAGCTGGAGCTGTCGCCGTGGCATCTGGCGGCGGCTGGCGGCGAAGACTACGAGCTGTGTTTCTGCGCCGCCGCGAGCGACCGCGAGCGCGTGGAGTCGGCCGTCGCCGAGCTCAACAGCGTGCAGGTCACCTGGATCGGCACGGTGCGCGCCGGGACGCCCGGCGCGACGCTGTCAGACGAACGAGGAGACGCTGTGCGGATCGAGGGATACGAGCATCGCTGGTAGCGCCGGCGGCGGCGTGGCCTGCGCGCGGTGCAGCGGCGTGTCGATCGGCTGCGGGATCGCGCCGCCGGGGAGGTCCCGCGCGGCGCCGACGGGCACCGTGCGTGTCAGCCGCGCGTACACCAGCAGGCGTTTTTCGGCGGTGAACACGGGCGTGCACGCGGACAGCACGAGCCGGCTGTAGCCGACCTGCGCGATCGCCGCCTCGACGTCCGTCGGCTGGACGACGCGCTGGCCGATGACGGTGTAGGTGAAGTGCGCGTAGGGCATCTGCAGCAGGATGTGGTTGCCGGGCTTGAGGAGGTTGATTTCGCGAAACGGCGCCAGGTACGTGGTCCGGTGCCCGGCGATCGCGGTCGTGCCGGAGAGCCCGGGGAAGGTCGTTTCGGTGTAGATGCCGGGACCGCTGATCAGGTCTTCGGTGTCGGT
This sequence comes from Solirubrobacteraceae bacterium, assembly GCA_035483595.1. Lineage (GTDB taxonomy): Bacteria > Actinomycetota > Thermoleophilia > Solirubrobacterales > Solirubrobacteraceae > Palsa-744. The sequence goes on along the minus strand of DATHPU010000026.1, from coordinate 69,861 downwards.
GCCGTTGACGACCACGTAGCTAGCGCCCACACGGGGGATCTCGATGCGCCCCACCGGAGCGCCGTCGGCGGCGTGGCTTTCGAGCTGCCTGGCGAGGAACGCGATGCGCGCGCGCTCGTCCGGCAGGCTCGCCAGCGTGCGGCGCTCGACGGGCGTGGGCGCGGCGTGTTCGACCCTGCTGAGAGCGCCGCTCAGGTGGTTCTGACGAAGCGTCGCGACCAGCGCCGAGATCGGCTCCTGCCAGACGACCGTGACGATCGCGTCGAGCAGCGCCAGCGCGCCGACGGCGATCATCAGCACGGCGAGCACGCGCACCGCGCGCGACATCGGGGACCGGCGAACCTCGGTCGGCCCGAGCGCCGCGCCGGGCGCCATGTGGGCAAATGGCTCCGACACTGCCCCTATCGTCGCAGAGCCGACTCAGTACCGCCAAGCGAGCCGGGACCGGCGTAGGAGAGCGGACCGCGGATCGTAACGTCGATCCCGCCCGCCTCCAGGGTCTCCGGGGGCGTCTGGCGGGCGCTGAGGGCGACGAGCACGGCTGCGGCCGCGCACCCGAACGCGAGGCTCCACAGGATCGCGCCGCCGAGCCCGACCTGCCCCGTCGCCAGCAGCAGCACGCCCGTCCACGCCACGTCGCCGGCGCCCATGCCGAGCTGGTGCGCGTAGAAGACGATCACCGCGAGCAGCGGCAGCAGGCCGACCATGACGAGCGCGAACGCGGCGAGGCGGCGCGCCAGCGGACCGGCCTGCAGGCGATCTGGCACGGACAGCGCCAGCCACAGGTGCAGCGCGGGCAGCGCGAGCAGCGCGGTGAGCGGGTCGCCGATCCACGCGAGCGCCGCCACCGGGATCAGCACCAGCACCAGCGACAGCCCGGCGACGTCCGGGTCGGGCCGGGCGCCCCAGCCGAGCCGGCGCATCAGCCCGGCCCACAGCAGCCATGTCAGCGCGAACGTCAGCGCGACGGCCACCACGGCGGTGGCGGCGCGCCCGCCGAACGGCAGCGCGCTGGGCAGCACCGGCGCGGATGGCGTGGCGCCGAGCACCCCGAGCCAGCCGAGCACGTACGCGAGCACCGCGCAGCTGAAGAACGGCAGTGCGCAGCTGATGGCCCACAGCGCCCAGCGGCCAGCCGCCAGGCGCCGGCGTCGGGCGCGTGCGAGCCCGTCCACCGCGGCGAGCGCGGGCGGCAGCAACAGCATCAGCACGAGCAGCCGCAGCGCCCACGACGGCACGGTCTTGTGCTGCAGCACGAGACCGGTCTGCATGGCGGGCGCGAGGTCGGGCGCCGTGTCGAGCGCGTCGACGGCGCTCAGCACCGCGCGACCGTAGCCTTCCATGCGTTCCATGCTCACGGCAGCCGCGGGCGACGGCCCGCGTTCGCCCGACACCTGCACGAGCACCGCCGGGACGCCGCCCTCGTTGAGCACGCCCTGTTCGCCCACGGTCAGGGGAAACGCGAGGTGCGCGAGCTGCCCGAGCGTGCTGGGCGCTCCCGGGTCGCGGCCGATCTCCTGGGTGATCGCCGCCGCGACCGTGCGCTGCAGCGCGAGCGGCGCCGAGCCGAGCCCGTCCGAGAACGGCACCACGGCCGGCGTGCGCATCGTCGCGCCGGCGAGGTCGCCGAGCACGATCGCCGCGTCGAACGATCCCTGCCCGCCGACGCCGTCGACGCCGGCCGCCGAGAGCTCGGAGAGCAGCTGGGCGGCGCCCGCGTCGCCGCCGCTGCCGCCGCTGGTGGAGGCGAGGACGATCGTGCGCTTGGTCTCGCGCGAAGCGAACACGCGCGCCAGCTCCAGCAGCGCCGCGGTGCCCGAGAGCTCCGCCGCGGCGCCGTGCGCGGCGGCGTCGCGGTGCGCGAGGATCAGGATCGGCGCGGCGCTGGTCGAGCCGGGACGCTCCGCGACGACCGTGCTGAGCGTCCGTTCGCCGTCGATCGTCTGTGCGTGGAACCGGTAGGTGTGCACGGAGAAGCCGCCGCCGGCAGGGCCGCCGAGAGCGTCGAACCGGCCGGCGACGTAGCGGGCGAGCTGTTTGTCGCCGCTGCTGCCGGGGCGCCGCGCAGGGAAGTGGGAGAGCAGGCTCTGCAGTTCGGCGAACGCGGGCGCGCCTTCGAAGGCGTCCGGGGCGAGCGTCGAGGTGAGCGCCTGCGGGCGCGATCCGAGCGAGAAGGCGGCGACGGCGAGAGCCAGCAGGAAAGGCACGAATGCCGCTCGGTAAAGACGCCCGTTGAGCATGCCCCTAGACCATAGTCCGCCGGTCGGCTTCGCGTGCGTGGCGCCCGCGAACGGCTCGCCGCAGTTTGCGCGGTGGGCGCGTCGACAGGTCGGCGCTCCCGGTTAGGTATCGTGCCGCCGCGTGCTGCAGCCCGTCGCCGTCGCCCACAAGACGCTCGCCGACTACACGCATATCTGCGGCCGCGACCTGATCGCGGAAATTCGCGAGCTGGCCGAGCCGCTGCAGGGCCAGCGCGTCGTGCACATCTCCGCCACCGCCTTCGGCGGGGGCGTCTCGGAGATCCTGTACACGCTCGTGCCGTTGATGCGTGACGTGGGCTTGGAGTGCGAGTGGCACGTGATCTACGGCCGCGAAGAGTTCTTCAACGCGACGAAGCTGATGCACAACGCGCTGCAGGGCGCCCCTCAGGACCTCGACGAGGAGCAGTGGGCGACGTGGCGCAAGTACAACGAGATCAACGCGCGCGAGCTGACCGGCGGCTGGGACGTGTGCCTGGTCCACGATCCGCAGCCGGCGGCGCTCTGCCAGCTGGTTCCGGAGAAGGCCAAGGGCTGGGTGTGGCGCTGCCACATCGACGTGTCGACCCCCAATCCGGACACGATCGCCCAGCTGCTGCCCTACATCCAGGACTACCCGCAGTCGCTGTTCCACATGCGCGAGTACGTGCCCGAGGGCATGAACGGCAAAGTCAACGTGGTGCCGCCCGCGATCGACCCGCTGACCCCGAAGAACATGGCGCTCTCGCCCGAGGACGGCGCGTTCGTGTGCGGGCAGTTCGGGATCGACATCGACCGTCCGCTGATCTGCCAGGTGTCGCGCTTCGACCCGTGGAAGGACCCGCTGGGCGTGATCGACGCCTACCGCCAGGTCAAGGAGACGATGCCCGAGGTGCAGCTCGCGCTGGTCGGGTCGATGGCCAGCGACGACCCGGAGGGCTGGGACTTCTTCAACTCGACGATCGCGCACGCGGACGGTGACCCCGACATACACATCCTCAACAACTTCAACAACGTCGGAGCGATCGAGGTCAACGCGTTCCAGTCGCACGCGGACGTGCTGATCCAGAAGTCCACGCGCGAGGGCTTCGGCCTGACCGTCTCGGAGGCGATCTGGAAGGCGCGGCCGTTCGTCGGCGGCGACGTCGGCGGCATCCCGCTGCAGATCGAGGACGGCGTCACCGGCTACCTCGTCTCGAGTGTCGAGGCGTGCGCGCAGCGCACGCTGGAGTTCCTGCGTGACCCCGAGCTCGGCCGCACGCTGGGCAGACGTGGCAAGGAGCACGTGCGCCAGCACTTCCTCACACCGCGCTACCTGCGTGACTACCTGAAGATCTTCAACGAGCTGCGAGAAGGATGACCGACGGCCCGGCACAGCGTCCTGCGCTGGTGCTGGTGAGCAACCGCGGGCCGGTCACGTTCCACGCCGACGGAGAGGTGCAGCGCGGCTCTGGCGGGCTGGTGACGGCGCTGACGGGCCTCGCGTCGCACCGCGAAGCGATCTGGATCGCCTCGGCGATGTCCGAGCACGACGTGGAGGTCTCACGCGCTCACGGCGGGCGCGCGTTCCCGGTGCGCTCTCCCGCCGGCGGCGAGTACCAGGTGCGCCTGGTCGTCAGCGACCCGGAGGCGTACGACCGCTTCTACAACGTGTTCGCCAACCCGATGTTGTGGTTCATCCAGCACTACCTGTGGGACCTGTCGAACGCGCCGGACATCCGCCGCGAGGAGATCGAAGCGTTCGAGTTCGGCTACAACGTCGTCAACGAGGACCTCGCGCGCGCGGTCGTGGAGCAGCTGGAGGGGTCGGAGGAGCCGGTGGTGATGGTCCACGACTACCACCTGTACACGCTGCCGGACCTCGTGCGCCGCGCCCGCCCGGACGTGTTCCTGCACCACTTCATCCACATCCCGTGGACGCAGCCGGACGCGTGGCGGGTGCTGCCGGCGCGGATCCGCGAGGAGATCTTCACGGGCCTCTTGGCGAACGACATCATCGGCTTTCACACGCGTTCGTACAGGCACAACTTCCTGCAGTGCTGCCGCGACCTGATGGATCTCGAGGTCGACTTCGAGCGCGGCCTGGTGCGCACCCCCCATGGCGGGGGGCAGGCCGGCACGCGGGAGGTGTGGGTGCGCGCGTACCCGCTGCCGATCGACCATCGCGCCACGCGCCAGATCGCACAGGGTGCGCGCGTGCGCGAGTTCGAGGAGCAGCTGCTGCGCCGCCGCAGGGACTTCCTGATCCTGAGGGTGGACCGGGCGGACCTGTCGAAGAACGTGCTGCGCGGGTTCTCCGCGTTCGACCTGTTCCTGGAGCAGCACCCGGAGTTCACCGAGCGGGTGACGTTCATGGCGCAGCTGATGCCGTCGCGGACCGACGTGCCACAGTACGCGGAGTACCTCGAGCGGATCGAGGCGCTGGTGGCGGTCGTCAACCACCGCCACGGCACACCCGACTGGATGCCGATCCAGTTGAAGCTGCGCGACGACCTGGAGGAGGCGATGGCGGCCTACAAGCACTACGACGTGCTGCTCGTCAACGCGATGTTCGACGGCATGAACCTGGTCGCCAAGGAGGGCCCGATCGTCAACGAGCGCGAGGGCGTGTCGATCCTCTCCGAGAACACCGGCGCGCACGAGGAGCTGGGCGAGTACGCGCTGTCGGTCAACCCGTTCGACATCCAGGAGCTCGCCAACTCGATCTACGCGGCGCTGACGATGGACCGCCGCGAGCGCCAGCGCAGGGCGCGCGGGCTCGCGCAGATCGTCACCTCGCGCGACCCCGGCGACTGGATCGACGAGCAGCTGGCGGACATCCGCGCGAAGGCGCGCTCGCGCTAGCTGACGTGCCCAGGGACGTTCAGAACGGTGCCGGAGGCGGGGCCGCGGCGCGCGACACGCTAGTCTTTGCAGCTGATCGTCATGACCTCCCCCGCACCCATATACGACCTCGTGTTGCTGTTGGACCCGCAGGCCGAGGAGAGCGCACGCGCGAAGATCGTCGCCGACACGCGTGCCACGGTGGAGGCGGACGGCGAGCTGCTGCGCCACGACGAGTGGGGCGAGCGGCCGCTGACGTACCCGATCGACAAGAAGACCAGCGCCGAGTATCACCTGCTGCAGTTCCACGCCGGCTCGACCGAGCTGCTGAGCGGCCTCGACCGCACGCTGCGGATCACCGACGGCGTGCTGCGCTTCCGCATCGTCAAGCTCGCGCCGGGCGTGCCCGACGCGCCGGACATGCGCTCGTCCTCTTCTGCGCCGACGCCGACGCCTGCGCCTGCGCCCCGCCGTGCCGAGGCCGACCGGCCGGAGGTCGGCCAACAGGTCGACGCGCCCGCGGAGGGCGCCGCCGAGCCGGAGCTGGCGCTCGCCGAGCCGTCCTGATCGCTCCGCCGGCTGACCGCAGGGAAGCGATCGCCCCTTACGGCCAGGCCGAAGGCGTAATAAGATCGCCCAATGGGCTGGGCTGAGGCTGAGGACATGGGCGAGCGGTCATCTGGAAACAGAACCGACGTGCTCCGCGCGTCTCCGCCGATGTTCGACTCGCGCGTGCTCGACGCGCTCTCTCGGGTGCACCCGACGGTGCCCGTGATCATCTTCGTGCCGGCGATCGTCGCCATGGCGGCGTGGGGCCTCGAGAAGGTGAGCGTGATCGCGGCGATCGGCCTGGCGGCGGGCGGCTACGCGCTGTGGACGCTGTTCGAGTACTGGCTGCACCGGATCGTGTTCCACTTCGAACCGCAGCACGGGATCGGAGCGCGGCTGCACTGGATCATCCACGGCGTCCACCACGATCACCCCAACGACCCGTTGCGCCTGGTGATGCCGCCGGCGGTGAGCGTGCCGCTCGGAGCGATCGTCTTCGGCCTGCTGTACGTGGCCTTCGGCGCCCGCTACGCGCCTGCGCTGGGCGCGGGCTTCTTCGCGGGCTACCTCGTCTACGACCTCACGCACTACTACCTGCACCACTTCCGCCCCCGCGGACGGCTTGGGCGGATGCTGCGCGAGCGGCACATGCGCCACCACTTCCAGGACGACACGCGCGGCTTCGGCATCAGCGCGCCATACTGGGACGAGGTGTTCCGCACGTCCCCGCGCGTGAAGCGGTCTGCGGACCCGTCAAGAACTTCGCAATAAGCGGGATCGGAGCCCGTCCGCCCCGTCCGCGCAAGAGTCGCGCCCGCGGGCGGCTCTAAACTCGATAGTCGAGCTCACGGGCATTGAGGCGTGTGGCCCCTGACGACTGAGCAACAAGAGCTGAAAGGAATTGAGCCCAATGGCTGGCACCAACATCAACCGGGTCGTGCTGACCGGAAACCTGACCGCCGATCCCGAGCTGCGTTCGCTCCCCAGCGGGACGTCCGTGTGCGAGCTTCGCGTGGCCTGCAACGGGCGCCGCAAGGACCCGGCTAGCGGGGAATGGGTCGACAAGCCCAACTACTTCAACGTCAAGGTGTGGGGCGCACAGGGCGAGAATGCTGCGCGCTACCTATCCAAGGGACGGCCAGTCGCGCTCGACGGGCGCCTCGATTGGCGGGAGTGGGAGGCGCAGGACGGGACAAAGCGCCAGGCAATCGATATCATTGCCGACTCGGTGCAGTTCCTGGGTTCGCGCGATGAGTCCTCCGGAGGAGGCGGATTCGCCGGCAATGGGGCTTCCAGGGGCAGCGACATTCCGGTCGATGAATCGGACATGCAGCCCGCACCTGTCGCCAGCGGAGCCGGTGACGACGACATTCCGTTCTAGCCAGTCAGCGAGGTCTCAGTGTTTTCCAGCGTAGCCGTGCCTGATCGTAACCGCAGTTGCGGCGGGGGAATCTGATGGCCAAGGCACGCGGCCGCGGCAAGCCGGTGCGCCGGCGCGACAAGAAGGGCGGGCCCGGCAGCGGGCGGCGCAAGCCGTGCCAGCACTGCCGCGACAAGGTCGAGCAGGTCGACTACAAGGACGTGGCGTCGCTGCGCAAGTTCATCTCCGAGAAGGGCAAGATCCGCTCGCGGCGGATCACCGGCTCGTGCAGGCGCCACCAGGTGCAGATCGCACGCGCGGTCAAGCGCGCCCGCGAGCTGGCGCTGCTGCCGTACGTGAACGAGGGCGGTCGCGACGACAGCCCCCGGCGCGAGCGCGGCGACCGGGACCGCGACCGCTAGGCGCCGTCATGCCCGAGGCGATTCTTCTCAAGGATGTGGACACGCTCGGCGAGCAGGGCGCGGTCGTGGACGTGTCCAAGGGCTTCCTGCGCAACTATCTGATCCCGCGCAAGCTCGCGCAGCCGGCGACGAAGGGCGCGATCGAGACGGTCCGCCAACGCCAGGCGGCGGCCGAGCGGGCGGCTCGCGAGGCGGTGGAGCGCGCGCAGGAGAACGTCAACCTGCTGAACCGCACGGTGCTCACGATCCCGCAGCAGGCGGGCGCGGACGGGCGTCTGTTCGGGTCGGTCACGGCGCAGGACATCGCGAGCGCGATCCGCGAAGCGCGCGGGCTGCGACTGGACAAACGCAACGTGCATCTGCTCGAGCCGATCAAGAACGTCGGCACGTACATGGTCGTTGTCGATGTGGTCGAGGGCGTGCAGGCGACGATCAAGACGATGGTCGTCGCGAAGAAATAGACGCGGCGCTCCGCAAAGTAAGTCGATCGTCTCCGGCCGCTGACGCGGCGGGGAGCCGAGTCGACTCACTTTGCTCCGCTTTGCCGAGGAACTGCGACTGCGCGTAGCGGCTCCGTCTTCGCCTGCTGCGAACATGTGTTCGTGACTCGGCCAGCCAGCTTTTCCTGTCGCGATTTGCGGGAACCGGCTCCGGGGCGAGGGGATGGCGACCTAGACTCGGCCGGGCCATGCCGATAATCGCCAACCCTCGACCCAACGGCGCCAATGGCGCCTCCGGCGGCGCGATCACGCCGCCGCACAACCTCGACGCCGAGCAGTCGGTGCTCGGAGCGATTCTGCTGTCGGATCGCTCGCTGTACGCGCTGGTGATCGAAGAGGGGCTGCGCGCGGAGGACTTCTACCGCGAGCGCCACGGCATCGTCTACGAGGCGATGCTCGCGCTGTACAACGAGAGCGAGCCGGTGGACGTGCTGACGGTGACAGACCGCCTGCGCCAGATGGGCAGGCTGGAGGACATCGGCGGCGCGGCGACCGTGGACGAGTTGACCGGCGTGGTCCCGGCGGCGGGCCACGCGCGCCGCTACGCGCAGATCGTGCGCGAGAACGCGCTGCTGCGGCGGCTGCTGAAGAGCACGTACGAGATCCAGGAGAGCGTGCTCGGCCACGACGCGTCGCCGCGGGAGCTGGTGGAGCAGGCGGAGAAGGCGATGCTGGAGGTTGGGCGCGACGACCGCCAGCAGGACTTCCGCGCGATCGAGGAGGTGCTGCACGAGGAGCTCGAGAAGCTGCAGCGGCTGTCGCTGGAGGGCACCTCGCTGACGGGCACGCCTTCTGGCTTCAAGGACCTGGACGAGATCACGGGCGGCTTCCAGGCGGGCAACCTGATCATCATCGCGGCGCGTCCGGCGATGGGCAAGAGCGCGCTGGTGTGCAACATCGCCGAGAATGCGGCGGTCGAGCACGGCAGGCCGGTGGCGCTGTTCTCGCTGGAGATGGCGGAGGCGGAGCTCGCGCAGCGGTTCGTGGCCTCGCAGGCGCGGATCAAGGGCGAGGAGCTGCGCAAGGGGCGGGTGGCCGAGCAGCGCTGGCCGAAGATCCTCAAGGCCAGCCAGCGCCTGTCGCGGGCGCCGCTGTGGGTGGACGACTCCAGCGACGTGGGCATGCTGGAGATCCGCGCGAAGGCGCGACGGCTGCACAGCCAGTGCGAGAACGGGCTGGGGCTGATCATCATCGACTACCTGCAGCTGATGCGCACGGACAGCCGCTATGACAGCCGCGTGACCGCGGTGGGCGAGCTCAGCCGCGGGCTGAAGATCCTCGCGCGCGAGCTGAAAGTGCCCGTGATCGCACTGTCGCAGCTGAGCCGCGCGGTGGAGACGCGCCCGGACAAGAAGCCGCAGCTGTCGGACCTGCGCGAGAGCGGGAACCTCGAGCAGGACTCCGACCTGGTGATGTTCATCTACCGCGACGAGTACTACAACGAGGACTCCGAGCGGCCCGGCGAGGCCGACCTGCTGATCGCCAAGCATCGCAACGGCGCGGTCGGCAAAGTCACGCTCACGTTCCAGAAGGAGTACCCGAAGTTCATGAACTACGCCGGGGAGCGCTACGCCGAATGAGCGATCAGCAGATCCAAGCTCCCGATCCGCTCGGCGTGCTCGTGGGGCAGCGGGGCCTGCCCAGCGGGAGTCGCTGCGAGTTCGACCAGTGCGACGGCAGCGGCTTTGTCGTCGACGAGGACACGAACACCGCGTCCGACTGTCGCTGCCGACCGGCGCGCATCGCGCGGGCGCGGGCGACCCGGCTGGAGGCGCGGATTCCCCGCCGCTACCAGGACATGTCCTTCGAGCGCCTGGCGGGCAGCGACCTGGTGGCGTTCACCGAGCAGGTCAGCCTGGTTCGGAGGTTCGCGACGGGCATCAGGGCGAACATCGACGAGGGCCGCGGCATCTGGATCACGGGGGACATCGGCACCGGCAAGACGGCGCTCGCGATGCTCATCTCCAAGGCGGCGCTCGAGGCGGGGCGCTCGGTTGCGATCTACTCGCTGCCGCGGCTGCTGAACCTGATTCGCGAGGCGATCGAGCATGTCGACGGCGTCGTCGGCTTCCTCGACCTGCTCGCCGGCGTGGATCTGCTGCACCTCGACGACGTCGGCGCGGAGAACCGCACCGACTGGGCGCTGGAGCAGCTGTACTCGATCATCAACACACGCTACGAGGAGAAGCGCTCGATCGTGGTGACCACCAACCTCCAGGACCAGGAGCTGTCCGACCAGATCGGGGCGCGAACCGTCTCGCGCCTGATCGAGATGTGCGGAGATCCGGTGCCGCTGTTCGGCGAGGATCGGCGGCGGGTCGACGAAGACAGGCGGCGCGAGCGCCTCGTCCGCGAGGGGACGCCCGCGGACGCCGCAGGGCGGGCGATCCTCAGCAGCCCCCTAAACTGACCTGCTCATGCCGGGCATAGTGATAGTGGGCGCCCAGTGGGGCGATGAGGGCAAGGGCAAGATCACCGATCTGCTCGCCGAGAGCGGCGACGCGGTCGTGCGCTTCCAGGGCGGCAACAACGCAGGACACACGATCGTGCGCGGCGAGCAGGAGTGGAAGCTGCACCTGATCCCCTCGGGCATCCTGTACCCGGGCAAGCGCTGCGTGATCGGCAACGGCGTGGTGATCGACCCGAAGGTGCTGATCGACGAGCTCGACGCGCTGCGCGCAAGGCGTGTGGATGTGGGCGGGCTGCGCATCTCCGCCAACGCGCACCTGATCATGCCCTACCACCTGCTGCTGGACTCGGCCGGCGAGGCGAAGCTCGGCAGCCTGCAGATCGGCACCACGCGCCGCGGCATCGGCCCCTGCTACGCGGACAAGGCCGCGCGCCTGGGCATCCGCGTGCAGGACCTGCTGGACGAGAAGATCTTGAAGAAGAAGATCGTGGCGGCGATGGAGCCCAAGCGCCTGTCGCTGCGCCCGTTCGAGAAGGATCCGGCGCTGGACCTGCACGCGATGACCGAGGAATACCTGACCTACGGCCACCGCCTCGAGCAGCACATAGCCGACACCTCGAAGCTGATGTGGGAGATGCTGGAAGCGGGGCAGACGGTGATCCTCGAGGGCGCACAGGGGGCGATGCTCGACATCGACCACGGCACGTACCCGTTCGTGACCTCGTCGAACCCGCTTGCGGGAGCGGCGTGCGTGGGGACCGGCATCGGCCCGAAGGCGATCGACGAGATCTGGGGCATCTCCAAGGCCTACACGACCCGCGTGGGCGCCGGTCCGTTCCCGAGCGAGCTGCACGAAGAGATGGGCGAGGCGATCCGTCAGCGTGGCGGCGAGTTCGGCACGACGACCGGGCGCCCGCGGCGCACGGGCTGGCTGGACCTCGTGGCGCTGCGCTACGCGGCGCGGCTGAACACGCTGACGGCGCTGGTGGTGACCAAGCTCGACGTGCTCTCGGGCATGGACCGCATCCAGGTGTGCACAAGCTACCGCGGCGCCGACGGCGCCGAGTTCGAGGACTTCCCCTACCACCAGACGGTGCTGCACCACACCACCGCGAAGCTGACGGAGCTGCCCGGCTGGAACGAGGATCTGGGCGAGTGCCGCACGATGTCCGACCTGCCGGCCGGCGCGCGCGAATACCTCGACTTCATCGCCGAGCACGTGGGCGCGCCGGTGACGATGATCGGCGTGGGACCAGGCCGGGAGCAGACCGTGTGGACGGACGCGGGCCGTCAGACGATCATCGGCGCCAACGGCCACCGGCCGAGCTCCTGAGCGAAGCCCGACCGGCGACCGACGACGGGCCGCGGCCTGTCGGCTAGTGGCCGAAGGGCCAGCCGAAGCCGCGGCTGGGCGGCCACGGGGACTGGTAGGCGCGGTACGTATTGACACCGGCGGGGAACTGGGCGTTGAACAGGAGCTTGCCCGACCGGTCGAACTCCGAGAAGTACGGCAGCGCGCCCCAGCCCACGACCAGATTGCCGAGGGCCGTCGTCTGCGCATTGCCCTGCGACGGCGCGGCAAGCCCCTCAGGCTGGTCCACGGACGAGAGCAGCGTTGCGGTCTTGAGAATCGAGATTGGCGGTGGTGACGTGGGCGTCGCGGCGAGCGCGGCGGTCGCGCCGGCGAGCGCGATCAGCGCGGCTCCGACGACGATCGTGACGGCGCCGATAAGCATCTGGAGCTGTCGTTGCAGCCCGCTGCGAGGTGCGCTGGATGACGTTAGCTGGAGCATTTCGTTGCTGCCTTTCGCTTGAGGTGGCTTGTGTGCTGGGAGCTGAGAGCCACCGTGGCTCTCAGCTCCTGATGCGCACCTTAGACGAATAGCGCATTATTTCAACCAGATTTGTGATCTTTAGCCACGGCCGGCGCCCTCGCTTCGACGCCGGTGCTCAGCACTGCGAGAAAGGAATGGGCCGTGTTGGAATCGAACCAACAACCTTGGGCTTAAGAGGCCCCTGCTCTGCCGATTGAGCTAACGGCCCGCGTGGGCGCCGGCGAGACGGCCTGCCCGGCGACCGATTCTATCCAAGGGGGCGTGGCGCCCGCGTGCTGCCCAGGGCAGCCACCGGGCTATTTGCCGCTGGTCGTCGTCGTCTTCGCGGAGGACGTCGATTTGGTCTTGGCTTCGGTGCCTTCGAATTCTTTTTTGGCGTTGAGCTTGCCGACGTAGGTTTTGCCGTTAGTCGTGGTCGTATACGTCTTTTCGCCGGAGGGGTTGGCCTTGATTTCGGCGAGCTCGTCCTTGACGCGAACGCGCTCGTTGGCCGGCGAGAGGCTCACGGCCTTTTCGGAAGCCAGGTCCCCAACGCGGGTGTTGTGGGCTTTGTAGGCGAACTCCGCGAGCTCGGCGTAGAACGACGCGACGTTCGGCCTCGCGGCGACGACCAGCTGCATCACTTCAACCGCCTTGGCTGGTTCGTTGAGGCCGCCTTCGCCATACACCGAGAGCATCAGCTGCGCCAGTTCGCTGTTGGGCTTCGGCTGCAGGGAGAGGTATGTGGCCCACGCCTGCGACGCTTCGCGGAAGAGTTCCTTGCCCTTGCCCGTCACGGCGCCCTGGCTCGTCTCGTAGGTTTCGCTGCTGCCCACTTCGTGCAGCAGGTTCTTGGCCAGGCCTTCCCATGCGCTTGCATCGGTAGGCTTCTGCTGGGTCAGCTTGCGGTACTGCTTGACCTTCGCGGAGAAGCCCGTGCTGCCGCCGCCGCCTTCTTTGGTGAAGGCGCTGAGGATGCCGCCGCTGCCCAGGCCGCCGCCGACGCCGAAGCCGACGAGGCCGAGTCCGAACAGAAGCGCGAGGCCGATGTAGATCACGCGCACCACCCGGCGGCGATGGCGACCCCTGGTGTCGAACAGCATCTAGCCCTGCAGCCTTGGGTCTTGGTGGTCGATCAGCTCCTGCACGGTTGGCTCCCCTGGATCCTGCGTTGGTGTCGGCACGGGATCCCCCGCGGGATCCCCGGCTTGCGTGGTGCTGGTGCTCGCGCTGCCCTCTTCGGGCCGAACTGGGGTCGCCCGCCCGAACAGCGCTGCAAGCAGGATACTGACCTCGTAGAGCAGGTACAGCGGCACCGTCTCGAGCAGCAGCGTGACCACGTCGCCGGGGAGGAACGCTGCGACCGCGGCGCACGCGACGATCGCGAAGCGCCGGCCCTTGCGCAGCTGTCTGGGGGTGACGATCCCCAGACGGGTGGCGCCGATGATCACCACAGGGACCTGGAACACAAGCCCCATCGCCAGCAGAATGGTCGCCGCGAAGCTGTAGTAGGGGTTGGCCTGGACGAGTGTGTTGAACTCGGCGGAGTTGAAGTTGACGAAAAAGTGCACGGCGGCGGGCAGCACGACGAAGTAGCCAAACGCCACGCCCGCGGCGAACAGGAACGGGACCGCCGTGATCAGCGGCATCGCGATACGCCGCTCGTGGGGCTGCAATGCCGGCAGGACGAAGCCGTAGAGCTCGAACAGGATCACGGGCAGCGACACGATCAGCGCGAAGTACAGCGTCACGGTGATGGTGGTCGTGAACGGTTCGCCGATGCCGAGCGTCGCTGGGTTGTCGCCGATGGGGTTGCGCGGCACCTGCGCGACATCGGCCTTCAACCTCGCCAGCAGCGGCGTGAGCTGCGCGCGCGCACGCGGGGACAGGCCGCTGCCGGGCTTTGCGAGCACGCCGAGCGCGGCCTGCGTACTGGCGGCGAGATTCAACAGCCCGCGCTGCGCGAGCACCGCCTGCCCGACCGTGCCATGGCCCTTGGCCACCTGCTTCTTCGTCTCTGTCTTCAGCGGTTCGTTGAGCACACGCAGCAGCGCGTGGTTCTGCCACAGGCAGATACCGAAGGCCACCACGAGCACGGCCCCGCTGACGATCAGCCGCGTGCGCAGCTCTTCGAGGTGGTCCACGAGGCTCAGCCGATCCTCGTGGCCGATCGTGCGAATCGCGCTCGCCATGGGCCTTATGAACCTACCACTGCGCCGGCGCAGCCCCGCAGTGGCTAAAGGCGCCGGCTCCGCGCGTCGATGACGATCGGGAGTCGCGATGGAACCCGAAAAGAACCCAGACATCCAGCACCGCCGGCAGGCATCGGTCGGCAACCCCACCGGGGCTGTCTACGGTAGCCAGGGCCAGCGCGCCGACGACACCTGCGCGCCGGCGCAGCTGCACATCTGCTTTCACTGCGCAGGTGAGCTCGTGTTCCCGCTGGACTGGTCCGAGGAGGGCCCGCGGCACTGGCGCATCGTGCTGCGCTGCCCGGAGTGCGAGTCACGCCGGGAAGGCGTGTTCGACCAGACGGCCGTGGAACGCCTGGACGACGAGCTCGACCGCGGGTCGAGCGCGCTGCTGGGGGATCTGCGACGCATGACGCACGCGAACATGTCCGAGGAAGTCGAGTTCTTCGCGCGTGCCCTCGACGCAGACCTGATCCTGCCCAGCGACTTCTGAAGGCCTGGAGCCGGAACCTGCGGTTAGCGGTAGCGCTCGACGACCGCGTCCGCTACAAGTCCCAGCAGTTCCGAGCGTCCGTCGGGGAGGACCGCGGGCAGACCTCCCTTGGCTTCGGCGACGACCGCCAGCGCCTGCTCTCGCGCCTCGTCGAGCGCGCCTGTGGCGGCGATGCGGTCGCACAGCGCCTCCGCCTGCTCGGGCGCACGCAGGGATGCGAGGTCGAACTGCGCGAGGTCGGGCTCGCGTTCGCGCGCGAGGATGAACGGCAGCGTGACCGTGCCGTCGAGCAGGTCGGTGCCGCGCGACTTGCCGGTGCGCTCGACCGGGCCGGACACGTCGAGCACGTCGTCGAGCATCTGAAAGGCCAGGCCGATGCGGCGCGCGAACGCGCCGAGCGCGTCAGCGAGCTCCGCCGAGCCGCGGACGGCCGTGAGCGCGCCGAGCCGGCAGGCGGCCTCGAACAGCGCCGCCGTCTTCAACTCGCAGCGGCGCAGGTAGCGCTCGATCGCGACGTGCGCGGCGTAGGCGTCCTCGCGCTGCAGGAGCTCGCCTTCGGCCAGCGCGGAGCTGGCCTGCGAGAGCGCGCGCAGCTGCTCGGCGTCGTCGTTGCGCGCGAGCTCGGCGAATGCGCGCGAGAACAGCAGATCGCCCGTGGCCACCGCCATCTGGCGGCCGGCGACGGCCGCGACGGTCGGGTGGCCGCGACGCAGCTGGGCGCCGTCGATCAGATCGTCGTGGACGAGCGTGGCCGAGTGCACGAGCTCGACGGCTACGGCCGCGCGGACCAGTCGCTCCTCGCCGTCGGGGTTCTCTGTTTGCCCGCCCACGCCGCCGGCGGACTCGGCGGCGAGGACCACCAGCAGTGGCCGCAGACGCTTGCCGCCTGCGAGGACGGTGGCGTTGGCGTGCGAGGCCAGCGGCGTGCCCGCCTGAGCGGTCACATCGCCGAGATGGCGCTCGATGCGCTCCATCATCAGGCGCAGGCTCTCGCCGCCGCGGCGCATGATCGCGTCGAGCCCATCCACATCCCCCACGGGAACGCCGGCGGTGCTGCTCACCGCGCTCATGATGGCGGACCACCGTCCCCAGCGGCGGTGCCCTCGGGGACGGTGCCGGCGTGGATCGCGACGATGCCGCCGGCCGTGATCACGTAGCTGATGCCGAGGAGTCCGGCGCGCTGCATCTCAGCGGCGAGTGCGGCCGGGCCGGGCCAGCGCTTGACCGAGTTGGGCAGATAGGTGTAGGCGTGCGCGATCGTTCGCTCGGCGGTGGAGTCGCCGTGCGCGCGTCGCGAGAACGTGCCGGCCACCCGCCCGAGCGCGGGCACGATGCGGTCGAACCACAGCGCGTAGAAGTGCGACAGCGGTGCGCGTGTGGGCGTCGTTATCTCGAGCACGACGACGCGGCCGCCGGGGCGCACGACGCGCGCCATCTCGGCGAGGCCGCGCTGCAGATCGCTGAAGTTGCGTGCGCCGAAGCCGACGGTGGCGGCGTCGAAGCGGTCGTCTGGATACGGCAGGGCCAGCGCGTCGGCCCATTCGAAGCGCATGCTGGCGCCGAGGCCGTCGGCCGCCGCCTTGGCGCGCGCGCGGTCGAGCATGCCCTCGGAGAAGTCGCTGCCGACCACCTCTCCCTGGGGAGCGACGCGCCGCGCGAGCTCGATCGCGAGATCGCCGGTGCCCGTCGCGACGTCGAGCACGCGGCTGCCAGGACCCACCTGGGCGAGATCCACCGCGCGCGCGCGCCAGCGATGGTGCAGGCCGGCGCTCATGACCGTGTTCAGCGCGTCATAGACGCCCGCGACGCGGTCGAACATCGCGCGTACCTCTCCGGCCTCGAGCGTGCCAGCCTTTGCCGCCCGGGGTGCGTCGTCCCGTACGCGAGCGGGCACCGCTGCGGCTACTTGAGCTGCGAGAGGAAGTTGACGATCGCTTCGAACTTCTTCGCCGGCAGGTTCTTGAACGACGGCATCGGCGCCGTCGGGTTCACGAGCGTGCGCGCGATCGCCTGACGGGGGAGCCTGTCGGCGATGTTCGTGAGCGGCGGTCCGGGTCCGGCGTTGCCGTTGTCGCCGAGCTTGTGGCACGCCAGACAGCCAGACTGGGCGACGACCTTTCTACCCGCTTCGAATTCAGCCAGCGAGGCCCCGCCAGCCTGGCGGACCGCAGTCGGCGTGGCAAGTTCGATGACGGTGGGCGGGCCAGCGCTGGCGCCGGAGTAGGTGAGGTAGGCCATCGCGCAGATCACCGTGATGCCGGTGATCGTCGCAATCGGGCGCCGCTCGGGGCGCCGCTCGGGGCCGCGGTCGTAGAACGGCAGCAGGAACAGCAGGATCATGCAGATCGTGGGCACGCCGATCGTGGCGAGCGGGACGAGGCTCGGCGTGCGGATGATGCGCAGGACCTCGAACAGGAAGAAGAAGTACCACTCGGGTCGCGGCACGTAGGTGGTGGTCGTCGGGTTGGCCTTGGAGCCGAGCTCTGCGCCCAGCACGAGCGACATCGCGATGATCACCGCCATCACGATGACGGCCATGATCGAGTCCTTGGCGACCGCGTACGGGAAGAAGGGCTTGCCCTGCGCCTTCAGCTGCGCGTACTCGCGGAGGTACTCCTCCTTCTGGCGCTGGTTCATCTAGACCTCGGTCTCGCGCAGCTCGTCGCGCTTGGCGGCTTTGGTCCACGGCGGCGCGGTGGTGCCGAGCTTGGCGACCAGGTACAGGTGCGCGCCGAGCAGCGCGGCGATCAGGCCTGGTACGAGCAGCATATGGATGGCATAGAAGCGCGACAGCGTGGTGGCGCCGAATTCGGATCCGCCGCGCAGGAAGTCGCTCAGGTAGGGGCCGATCAGCGGGCCGGTGCCGTTGATGTTGACGCCGACGATCGTGGCCCAGTACGCGCGCTGGTCGAACGGCAGCAGGTAGCCGGTGAAGGACATCACCATCGTCAGGATCAGCAACACCACGCCGATCACCCAGTTGAGCTCGCGCGGGTACTTGTAGGCGCCGAAGAAGAACGTGCGCGCCATGTGCAGGAACACGAGTACCACCATCACGCTCGAGCCCCACTTGTGCATGCCGCGCACGAACTGCCCGAGGAACACGTCGTTGGTGACGTAACGGATCGATTCGTAGGCGCCGCCTGCGGGGTCGGGCCGGTAGTACATCGCCAGGAACACGCCCGTGACGGCCTGGCTGAGGAACGCGAACATCGTGGCCGAGCCGAGCGTGTAGAACCAGTTGGTGCCCTTGGGCACCTTGCGGAACATCAACCAGCGCCCGGCGCCGCTCAGCGAGGTGCGCTCGTCGACCCAGTCGACGACCGAGATGCCGGCGAGCTTTGCGTCCTCGATCGGGCCCGCCTTGCCGTTGCCCTGCCCCGGACGCGGCGGCGGCGTCTTCAGCGGGGCGGGAAGCGGGGGGGCGGGAAGCTTGGGCATCGGGTTCTCGGTCGCGGCGCGGGGCTAGAGTTTCTGCGCGCCGGGGCGCGAGGGGTACATGTACTGGCCGATGCCGTCGAGCGGCTCGCCGGGGTCGCGCGGCGAGAAGCGCCGCAGCTGGCTGTTGACGCTGAAGCGGGGCCCCACTTCCACGTTTTCGCCGTTGACGCGGGTGTAGAAGCGATCGAGCGGTCGCACCGGCGGGCCGCCTACGCGGCGCCCGAGCAGGTCGTAGACGCCGCCGTGGCAGGGGCAGATGAAGCGCTCGGAGGCGTCCACCCAGCGTACGGGGCAGCCGACGTGAGCACAGCGGCTGGAGATGGCGATGTACGGCGTGCCCTTGTCGTACGGGTCGGTGTCGATTTCGGGGTTGAACTTGCGCACGTAAACGGTGGACTTGCCCGCCTCGCCGATGTTGGGCGTGAGCGTGATCACGACCGGCACGTAGTTGTTGTCCGGGAACTCGTAGACGTTCCCCACGACTTCCCAGCGGTGCGGCGTGCTCTTGAAGATCGGGCCGAGCGCGAAGCCGAGCGCGGGCAGCGCGAACGCGCCCGCGGCCACCGCTCCGGCTCCGTGCGCGGTGCCGGTCATGAACCGGCGGCGGGTGATCGTCTCGCCCTCGAACGCTCCGGGCATGCCCCGGTCGAGCGTGTACTTGGACTTGTGCTTGTCGCGCTTGTCTGGCACCGGCCGCATAGAATACCGAGGCGCGATTCAGGGCGGAGCGATCGCCCCCGTAGAGCTTGTGCGCATCGCCTCGATCGCCTCTGGCGCGCCCGCCAGCACGAGCTGCTTGGCGTGCTCGTGAAGCTCGCTGGGCCCCCACCCGACGGCGTGTGCACCGGCGCTCCACACGGCCGCCGCGAGCGGCTCCTCGCCGGCGCCCTGCGCGAGCGCGCTGAGCGTGATCGTGTCGGCGAGCTCCGCGACGGCGAGCGTGTCGCCGAGCGCGACCAGGCGCGCGAGGCCGATCGCGTACAGGCGATCGCCGGCCAGCAGCCTCAGGTCGTCCCCCCCCTCCGGGGACGATGCCGGCACGCAAACGACGCGGGGCGTGCCGTAGTGCAGCAGATAGCCCTCGTAGATCGCCTCGACGAGCAGCTCGTACTGCTCGCGCCTGCCGGCCACGCGCGGCCCGCCGGCGACGATGCTCGCCGGCGACTTGCCCGGCGCTGCCGGCGCGCCAGGCACGAAATCGGACCGACCGTCCGGGGCGGCATCGGCCCGTGGCGCGACAAGCGTGGCCATCAGCCCGCCTTCGCCGCGCAGCAGCGCGCGCAGGCGCTCGAGCGCGGCGCCTTCAGCATGGGCGCCGTTGCCGTTGCCGCTGTGCTCCGCGGTCGTGCTCACGCTGTCGCGGCCGCCTCGGGCACCCTGAAGGGCACACCCCCGATGGGGGCGCACCCTGGAGGGCATAGGCAGGCAGGCAGGCACGCGAAGGCGGCCGCCGCGGCCTCGATCGTGCGGTCGATCTGCTCGTCGGTGTGCGCGAGCGACGGGAACCAGGCCTCAAACTGCGACGGCGGCGGGTAGACACCGCGCGCGAGCAGCTCGCGGCACCAGGCCGCGTACGCGTCGAGGTCGCACGCCTGCGCGTCGGCAAACGAGCGCACGGGCCGCTCGTTGAAGAACACGGTGAGCAGCCCGGGCATGCTCACGACCTGCACGGGATGCCCGCCACTCGAGCCGCCCGCGCTGGCGGCGGCCTCGCGCAGGCCGGCGGCGAGGCGCTCGGTGCTGGCTGCCAGCCGCATGTAGGCGTCGTCGTCGAGCAGCTCGAGCGTGGCGAGGCCGGCGGCGACGGCGAGCGGGTTGCCGGACAGCGTGCCGGCCTGGTAGACGTCGCCGGCGGGAGCGAGCATCCGCATCAGCTCGGCGCGCCCGCCGACGGCGGCGGCGGGCAGACCGCCGCCGATGACCTTGCCCATGATCACGAGGTCGCCGTCCACGCCGAGCAGCTCCTGCGCGCCGCCGCGCGCGACGCGAAAGCCGCTGATGACCTCGTCGAGCACGAGCAGCGCACCGGTGGCGTCGGCGCGCTCGCGCAGCGCCTGCAGGAACCCGTCGGCGGCGGGCACGAGCCCCATGTTGGCGGGCAGCGGCTCGGCGATGATCGCGGCGAGCTGGTAGCGCTCGGTGGCGGCGGCGAGCGCGTCGAGATCGTTCCAGGGGATGACGATCGTGCCGGCGGCGACGTTGGCCGGCACGCCGGGGCTCGCCGGCAGCCCCTGTGTGGCGAGGCCGGAGCCGGCGTGCGCGAGCAGCGCGTCGGAGTGGCCGTGGTAGGCACCGGCGAACTTGAGCACGTGCTCGCGCCCGGTGGCGGCGCGCGCGATGCGTAGAGCGGTCATGGCGGCCTCGGTGCCGGAGGAGGTCATGCGCAGCATCTCCACGCCGTCCATCCGCCGCACGACCTCTGCGGCGAGCTCGACCTCGCCGGCGGTGGGCGCGCCGAAGCTGGTGCCGGCGGCGGCGGCGGCGGCGATCGCGGCGATCACGTTTGGATGCGCGTGCCCGTGGATCAGCGGACCCCACGAGCAGACGTAGTCGACGAACCTGTTGGCGTCGGCGTCGATGAGTTCGGCGCCTTCGCCGCGCGCGATGAAGATCGGCTCGCGACCGATCGAGCGCATGGCGCGCACGGGCGAGTTGACGCCGCCGGGGATCAGCTCGAGCGCGCGCCGGTACAGCTCGGCTGAGCGGGTATCGGTGAGCGAGGCGGTCACGAGCTCGCGCTCAAGCGTGCGCGCTCTCCCAGTTCTTGAAGTCCTCGGTGAAGTACAGCAGGCGGATCTTCTTGAACTCGGTGGAGGAGTACAGCGTGGCGCGCTCCGAGATGCCGGTGCTCTCGGCGATCGAGTCGAGCACGGCGTCGCACTGCTCCTTGGAGCGGCCGTGCGCCATCGTGAAGACGGAGTAGGGCCAGTCCTGGTAGGTGGGGCGCTGGTAGCAGTGGGAGATGCCGCGCACGGCGGCCATGCGGCAGCCGATCTCGTAGATCTGCTCGTCGGGCACCTTCCATACGCCCATGCCGTTGGCGGAGAAGCCGGCGCGGCGGTGGTAGAGGATCGCGGCGACGCGGCGCAGGATGCCGCGCTCCTGCATGCCGGCGAGGTGCTCGAGGAAGCGCTCTTGGGTCATGCCCAGCGCGGCGGCGGCGGCGGCGTAGGGCTCTTCGACGACGGCCATGTCGCCCTGCAGCGCGCGGATGACGGCGATGTCGAGCTCGTCGTAGGGCTGGGGCTCGAGCTCGATCGGCTCCTTGACCTCGGCGGCGCTGGAGAGCGCGTCGGTGTCGCCCTGCATCTCGAGGTCCATGCGGATCTTGAACAGCTTGAGCGTGGGCAGCTGGCGCACCGACTCGGCGCCGGCCTCGCGCGCGAGCACCTCGAGCGTGCCCGCGAGACCGAGTTTGGAGTCGGGCTCGGTGGCGATCGTGAACCACAGGTTGAACTCGTGGTTGCGCAGGTAGTTGTGCGAGACGCCGGGGTGCTCGTTGATGACCTGCGCGGCGCGGTGCGGGAACTCGGGGTCGACCTTGGCGGCAACGAGCATCGAGGAGTACCCGAGCGCGCGCGTGTCGAAGATCGGCGTGACCTGGCGGATGATGCGCTTGTCGAGCAGGTGGCGCACGCGCTGCATCACCTCCTCCTGTGAGACCTCGCCCAGCTCGGCGACGCGCTGGTAGGGGCGCGGCGCGATCGGGAAGCTGCCCTGCATCAGGTTGAGCAGCCTGCGGTCGACGTCGTCGAGCGCGATCGCGGCGCCGTCCTTGCGGCTGCGCAGCTTTGCTGTCGCTACTGCTCTGCTAGCCATTTGGCTGCGTCCTTTGCGTGGTAGGTGATGATCGTGTCGGCGCCTGCGCGGCGCAGCGAGGTGAGGATCTCGAGCACCGCGGCACGCTCGTCGATGTAGCCGGCGGCCGCGGCGGCCTTGACCATCGCATACTCGCCGCTGACGTTGTACGCCGCCACGGGCAGGCGCGTGGCGCGCTTGACCGCGCGGATCAGGTCGCCGTAGGCGAGCGCGGGCTTGACCATGACCATGTCCGCGCCCTCCTGCACGTCGAGCAGCGCCTCGCGCACGGCCTCGCGTCCGTTGGCGGGATCCATCTGGTAGCCGCGGCGGTCGCCAAACGCGGGCGTGGAGTCGGCGGCGTCGCGGAACGGCCCGTAGAAGGCGGAGGCGAACTTGGCGGAGTAGGCGAGGATCGGCGTCTCGGCGAAGCCCTCGCCGTCGAGCTCCTCGCGGATCGCGCCGACGCGCCCGTCCATCATGTCCGAAGGCGCGACGATGTCGGCGCCGGCGCGCGCGTGGCTTGAGGCGGTGCGGGCGAGCAGCTCGAGTGTGGCGTCGTTGTCGACGGTCGCCGGGGCGCCTTCCCCGGTGAGCACGCCGCAGTGCCCGTGGGAGGTGTACTCGCACAGGCACACGTCGGTGATCACGAGCAGCTGGGGCACGGCCTGCTTGATGGCGCGCACGGCGAGCTGCACGATGCCGTCCTGATTCCATGCGCCGGAGCCCTGCTCGTCCTTCTCGGCGGGCACCCCGAACAGCATCACGGCCGCGATCCCGAGCGCGGCCGCCTGCTGTGCCTCCTCGACGGCGGCGGAAAGCGACAGGCGCTCGACGCCGGGCATCGTGGCGATCGGCTCGCGCGGCGCGCCCCCGTGGGGGCTCTCGACGACGAACAGCGGCAGCGCGAGCTGGCCGGCACGCGTGTCCGTCTCGCGCACGAGGCCGCGCAGACCCGCGGTGGCCCGCAGCCTGCGCATGCGCGTCTGTGGAAAGGCCATCGCCTTCGAGGATACCCCGCTGTGAATCGTTTGATGGGAGCGCCTACCGGCGCTCTCGCGGCGTGCGCAGCGCGATCACTGCGCGCTGTCGCGTCACTCGGCGCGGCGCAACCCGACGCGCGCGAGCGCGAGGAACACGAGCGCGAGCACGGCGAGGTGGGCAAGCGAGCCGCCGATCGCGGGGGACGCGCCGTTGACGGCCGCGTCGAGCGCCTGCAGGGCGGACTTGAAAGGGAACACGAACGAGACCGCGTCGACGACGCCGTAGACGCCGCCGGATACGGCGCCGGCGGGAACGAGCGCGAGGAACGCGAGCGGCAGCGACAGCATGAACGCGAGCAGCGACGCGGCGCGCACCTCGCGCGCGAGCGCGCCGATGGCGACGCCGAGCGCGCCGAAGGCGGCGGCGGCGAGCGCGAGCGCGGCGAGCCACAACCCGACGCGGCTCCAGTCGAGCGTCACGAACGCGCCGATGCCGGCGAGCGTGACGAGCGCGAGCACGAACGCGCACGCGGCGGCGAGCAGCGTCTTCTCGGCGAGCAGCGCCTCGCGCGAGATCAGCGGCTCGCCGGCGCCGGGCGGGCTGCGGGTGAGGCGCGCGAGCGTGTGCTCTTCGCGCTCGAGCGCGACGCCGCCGGCGGCGAGCAGCACGCACGTGAACATCAGCGACAGGCTCACGGCGACGACTACCGCGAACGTGTTCAGCGGCGTGCGACGCCCGTGCAGCAGCACGCTGTTGACACGGATCGGCTGCCCGACGACCGACAGCACGCGCGTGGCGAGCGACAGGTTCTGGGCGGCGAAGCCGGCGAACGCGTCGATGCGTTCCAGCTGTGCGCGATCGCGCCCGCGTGGCTGGCGGGCGATCACGCCGGCGAGCGTGGGCGGGATCTGCGTGAGCCCGATGAGGTGTTCTGGCGCGCCGATGCTGCCGAGGTTGCGCCCCGTGAGCAGCGCCCCGAGCGCTGTGCCGGCGGCCTTCTGGATCTGCTGGGAGAAGCCCAGGTTGGCCTGCGCGAGCGCGGAGTCGAGCGTGGACTGCACGAGCGACTGCTCGAGCGCTTCGCCGTTATAGAGCACTTCCAGCTGCGCAGGCTCGGTGTCGGAGGCGACCCGCGCGGCGACGTCCGGCGGGATCACGACGGCGGCGAGCACCGACCCGGACTTGACCTTGGCGATCGCCTGAGCGCGGGTCGTCGCTTCGACGGCCTGCACCTGGTCGAACAGCTGCTGCGCGTACTGCCGGACGGGCACGCGCTGGCTGCCGACCTTGACGGTTTCACCGGGCGCGGTCTGATCGACGATCGCGACGCGCGGGCGCGATGGGCTGCGCGAGATGGCCAGGCCGAGCAGCAGCGCGATCGCGACGGGATACACGATCAGCAGCGCGAGCAGCAGCCGCGAGCGGCGCAGGATCAGCAGGTCCTTGCGCAGCAGCCAGATCATCGCCCGGCCCGATCGCTCATGCGGCGTGCGGCGCGGAGGTCCGCTCGTCGAGGAAGCGCACGAGCGCGCGCTCGAGGTCGCCGCCGTCGGGCTCGCCGCCGTCGCGCAGGAGCGCCTGGGGCGTGCCGTCGAACAGCAGCTGCCCGCGGGCGAGCACGAGCACGCGCGTGGCGTGGCGCTGGGCCTCGCCGACGTTGTGGGTGGAGAACAGGACGGTGGTGCCGGCGGCGACGCGCGCGGAGACGAACCGCCACAGACGCTCGCGCTGTCCGGGGTCCAGCGACGCGGAGGGCTCGTCGAGGGCGAGCACGGACGGCTCGCCGAGCAGCCCGATGGCGACGTTGACGCGCTGGCGGTTGCCGCCGGAGAGCCGGCCGGCAGGCTCGCCGGCGCGCTCGCGCAGCCCCGTCTGCTCGAGCATCTGCTCGACCGTGGCGCGCGGGTCCGCCACACGCTCCAGGCGCGCGAACAGCTCGAGGTTCTCGGCGACGGACAGCCTGGCGTAGAGCGCCGGGGACTGAGGAACCCACCCGATGTCGCGCGTTGCGCCCGTACCGCCCATCCCGCCCGCCGGGCCGGTGTCGCCGGCGCGACTCACGACGCCGGCGCTGGGCGCCTGGATGCCGACGATGATCGACAGCAGCGTGGTCTTGCCGGCGCCGTTGGGCCCGACGATCGCGATCAGCTCGCCGGCGCCGGCGTCGAAGCTGACGTCGCGCAGGGCCTCGAGCTCGCCGTAGCGCTTGCCCAGCGCGCTGACGCCGAGGACGGCGCTCACAGCATCCCGTTGCGGTCGTGATCCCAGGATTCGAGCTTCAGGTGGCGGCCCAGGTACACGGTGGTCTCGCGCAGGACGGAGAGGATTGGCAGCGCGATCAGCGCGCCGAAGACCCCGTAGACCTGCAGCCCGAGCAGCAGCGCGAGGATCACCAGCAATGGGTTGATGCGCAGCGTGTGCCCGAAGATCTGCGGCGCGACCACGTGCCCCTCGAGCTGCTGCAGGCCGACGAACAGCAGCGTCACCCACAGCGCGGTGATCGGTTTGGTGAACAGCGCCACGATCACGGGCGGCAGCGCGCCGAGGATCGGGCCGACGTAGGGCACGAGCTCCATCGCGCCGTAGAAGACGGCGAACGCGACCGCGTAGGTGCGCCCGTCGGGGAAGATGCCGATGACGCCGAACAGGTACAGCGCGAGGCCGGCGGAGGCGCCCATGACGGTGCTGAACAGCAGCTGCCCGCCGACGTAGCGAGAGACGGCGCGCTGCACCAGGTGCGGATAGTCGTCGGCCTTGGAGCCGTCGCCGTCGGGCATCGCGCGCCGCACGAGCGCCCCGATCTGTCCGCCGTAGAGCAGCATGTAGACGGAAAGCACGAACACGAGCACGAGATCGAAGATGGCGCCGGCGGCTTCGGTGGCGAGCGCGCCACCGAACGACGCCAGCTTGCTGGCTTCCTTGGCGACTTTGCCCTCGATGCTCTGCAGCGCGGTTTTGCCCTGCTTGACGAGCTTCAGGTGAATCCCGTGCTTGTCGAAGTCGCGCTGCAACGTCGCGATCGTGGCGTTGGCTTCGTTGACGATGTGCGGCAGGTTGTCCGAGAACGTGCGCACCTGGTTGGAGATAGGGTTGGCGAGCAGGAAGCCGATGCCTGTCAGCGTCAGGAAGAATGCGAGGTACACGGCGAGCACCGCGAGCCCGCGGGGAAGACGCGTGCGGTGCAGGAAGGCGACGGCCGGGTTGAGGATCAAAGCGATGAGGCCGGCGATGACGAATATGACCAACACTTTCCCCGCGGCTTTCGCGAGCGCCCACAGCGCGAGCAGCGCGAGCGGCAGCAGCACGAGCTGCACCCAGCGCGGCACCACCACGCGCGCGGGCTCCGGCTCGGGCTCGACGGCCTCCTCCCCCGTTCCGGGACTTCGCGGGGACGACGCCGAAGCGCCGCTCACTTGCCTCCCACCATCGCCAGAGTATGGCTGAGCCCCAGGCGGGCGCGGCGGGCGCGGCGCCCGCGCGGATCCTGTTCGCGGGCGACGTCGTGGGCGGCCTGGGCCGCCGTACGCTGCTGGACTGCCTGCCGGTGCTGCGCGAGCGCTACACGCCGACGTTCGTGGTCGTCAACGGCGAGAACGCTGCGGGGGGGCTTGGCATCACGCCGAAGATCGCCGAGCAGATGTTCGCGGCGGGCGTGGACGCGATCACGCTGGGCAACCACACGTATCACCGCCGCGAGATCTACCCGTATCTGGCCAACAGCGATCGGATCGTGCGCCCCGCGAACTTCCTGCGCAGCCAGCCGGGACGGGGGACGTGCATCGTGGAGCGCGACGGCGTGCGCCTGGGCGTGGTGAGCATGAGCGGCAACCTGTACCTGCGCGCGGGACGCTCGGCGTTCACGGAGATCGAGGTGGCGCTGCGCGAACTGGGCGAGGTGGATCACATCCTCGTTGACATGCACGCGGAGGCGACGTCGGAGAAGGTGGCGATGGGATGGCACCTGGATGGCCGCGTGACGGCGGTGGTGGGCACGCACACGCACGTGCCCACGGCGGACGCGCGCGTGCTACCGGGGGGGACCGCGTACATCACCGACGTGGGCATGACGGGCCCGCGCGGCGGCGTGATCGGCGTCAAGCGCGAGCAGGCGATCGAGTCGCTGCTGACGATGATGCCGATCCGCTTCGAGACCTCCGAGGAGGACCCGTGGCTGATGGGGGTGCTGGTCAGCTGCTCGCGGCGACTGCGCGCAGACTCGATCGAGCAGGTGCTGATGCCGCGGCCGGCGACGGCTCACCAAGGATCGGGGCCTCCCCGCTGAGCCGCCCCAGCAGGGCGACGATGGCGAGCGGGAAGAACCAGGGGATGTACAGGTAGAACCAGTGTTCGATGCCGAGCTGCTCGGCGATGATCACGGCGGCGCAGGCCGCCGCGAGGCCGACCACGTCGGGGCGGCGCGGTAGCACGGCCAGCAGCAGCGCAAGCGCGGCGGCGGCCGCCTCGACGCCCTGCTCGACGCCCTGCAGCCCGTACAGCCCCCAGACGGAGAAGGGGGAGCCGCGGTTGGACTGGTATTCGATCGTGCGCTCGTAGATCGTGTGCAGCGAGTCGTGGCCGAAAGCCGGGATCGAGGCGAGCGCGAGCGCGAGCGCGAAGCCGGCGGCATACAGCGCGAGCGCGCGGACACGGCGCGCGGCACTGAGCCCGGAGAGGCCGTCGGTGGCCAGCACCGGCGCGAGCGCCAGCGGCGCGAACTTGGTCAGGCCGGCGAGCGCCGCCAGCGCGCCGCGCCCGACCCGGGCGAGATCTCTGCGATAGCTCGCGGCGAGCACGGCGGCGAGCGCGAGCGCGCCGACGAGGCTGTCGTTGGAGTTGCTCTCGAGCGCATACAACGAGAACGGGTACGCGGCCCACGCGTACGCCAGCGCGACTCCGAGCGTTGGGCCGCGCATGCGGCGCCCGATCAGGAACAGCAGCGCGGTGGCGAGCAGGTCGAAGAAGATCGCCGCGCCGTGCGCGGCGGGGAGATCGTCCCACTTGCCGCTCCAGCCGAAGACCTGCTGGAAGGGCACATAGACCTCGTAGTTGAACGGGCCGTACGTGTCTCCGTGTTCGTTGTCAGAGGGGTAGCCGCCGTACAGCGATTTGCCGTCGACGATCCGCTGCGCGCCGATCACGCCCGCATAGCCGACGTCGATCACGTTGGAGTCGGTGACGTTGAGCGCGATGCGAAAGCCGAGCAGGAACACGACGCCGAGCGCGAGCCATGGCGCGGGCACGAGCAGGCGCAGCGGCGGCGGGCGCCTACCGGCCCGCGGGCGCCGCAGCAACGCCAGCATGCGAGCGAGCAGGTACAGCAGCGGCGGATACGCGAGCGGCACCGACGCGTAGATGTGGGCGTGGTTGAAAAACGCGAGCGACACCGAGAACGACAGCAGCACGAGCAGGTCGAGGTGCAGCAGCGAGAACGGCCTGCGGAAGTTGACGAACGGCAGCACGAACAGCACGCACAGCGGCAGCCAGATGTACAGCGCGTTGACATGCCTGCCGAACGCGCCGGGATACCCGCGCGCCATCGTCCACGCGACCTGGAAGCCGGTCCACTGTTCGACCACGCGGCCGGAGAGGTCGTTGATGATGACCAGGCCGATCTCCTTCTTGCCGCCGCGCGTGAAGTAGCTGACCTGCCACTGAAACGCGCCCTTGAGGTACACGTCGCCGAAGGAGCCGCGGTATTCGCGGCGCAGCGCGCGCATCTCGGGAAGGCGGTTGGCGATCGCGAGCACCTGTTCGGAGGACAGGCGATGCGCGGCGGGGGGGACGTTGGAGATCGACACGCCCACCGGCGTTTCGGAGTTCGTGGTGCTGCTGGTCGCAGTGGTGCTCGTGGTCGTGCTGGCCGACGCCGTCCGCGTCGTCGCGGGCGTCGCGGGCGTCGCGGGCGTCGCGGGCGTCGCTGAGACGCTACCTGTGGAGGCGGCTACGGCCGGCCCGGCTGATGCCCAGAGCATGGCGGAAGCCGCCACCGCGGCTGCGGCGAGAAGGCGCATCGCGCGAGCGTAACGGCGACGACGTCAGGGATCGAGCCCGAAGTGGCGCAGGACCAGCGGCGCAAGGTCGCGGATCGCCCACTGCTCCGGCTCCGGCTGGGGGAGCGCGACGCCGCTGAGCACGAGCGCGCCGAGCGAGTCGGAGGCGTGCAGCGACCCGTGGCTGCCGCCGCCGACGTGCGCCTGGCGGCCCCAGTCGATGAACTCGTAGCCGGGCGCCGCCGACAGCAGCACCTCGCCGGAGTTGCGACACGTGAGCGCCGCCCACACGCGCGCGAGCGCGTCGGGGTACTCGGGTGTGCGCAGCTGGCCATCCTGGATGTTCCCGTCGATCGTCGCGAGCGCGCCCTCGACGCTCCAGGCGCCGCCGCGCGGATCGCGCAGCTCGCCGCCGGGGGCGAAGCGCAGCTCGCCGTGGCGCGGGCTCGCGATGACGCCCTCGCGCGGCCTGTCGTGCGCGTCGCGCTCCAACCACATGACCAGGTCGACGCCGTCGATCGCGAGGGCGCGCGCGACGACGGACGCGCGCATGGCGTCGCGCTCGGCCTCGTGCAGCGCGTAAACCATCGCGGCGCGCTGGGAGGGGCAGACGGCGATGTGCGGCTCGCCGGCCGCGGCGGCGCCCTCGGAGGAGCGCACCGGGCCGAGCACGCCCAGCTCGGCGAGCTCGTCCTGCAGCGCGATCGTGTCGGTGACGGGCGCCTGCGAGTGGTCGGCCATCGCGATCACCGCGTGCTCGGCGAGGAACTCCTCGACGCCGCCGGCGGCGTTCATGACGCGCGCCAGCTGCAGGTCGGCCTGGGCGATCGAGTGGACCTGCGCCTCGGGTCCGTGCTTGTGCGAGTACCAGTCGTTGTCGGGCAGCGACAGCAGCAGGAAGTCGAACAGGTCGTGCTCGACCATGTATGCGGAGACGCATCCGGAGTGGCGGTCGCGCACGCCGGGCATGCCCAGGCCGGAGCGGCAGCCGGTGCGCTGCGAGGCGAAGATGTCGGCGTAGAACAGCTCGCGCGGGCCCATCACGGAGTGGCGCATGAGCGTGGAGGCGACGCGCGTCAGCGCGGTGTCGCGCTGGGGCTCGTGCCGGTAGCGCCCGCGGTACATCAGGTAGGTGGTGCCCGCCGTGCGCACGTCGGCGTCGTCGAGCGTCTCGAACACCGTCGGCGTGTCGTGGGATAGGTGCGCGCGGTTCATGTTGTAGACGGTGTCGGTGAGCTGGCGCGCGATGCCGAAGCGCTGCGCCGCACGGAAGCTCGAGCCGTACTCGATGTAGCGGTGCTCCTGGCGGTGAAACCAGTTCATGCCGGGGATCTCGTGCCGGTCCTGGCTCGCGCCGGTGACGATCGCGGCGGCGCACACGGGCGTGACAGACGGAAACGCGGCGACACAGTCGGGCACGTAGCGGCCTCCCGCGACAAGCCGCTCGAGCACGGGCGCGGCGCCGCTCGCGATCGCGCGCTCGAGCATCGCGGGCGCCATCGCGTCGATCACGCACAGGACCAGCTTCCCCCTCCGGGGACGATCGGGCGGCGAGGAGCTCACGTGTGCCGCATCAGCGGCGCAGGATGCGCAGCCCCGCGTACTTTTCATCGCCGCGCGCGCGCCCGCGCCAGCCGAACCATGCGAGCGCCGCGACGAGCACGTAGCCGAGCGGGTGCAGCAGCGCGACGAGGGCCGCCGCCGCCAGCGCGGCGGCGTCGAGGTAAACGGTCAGGGCTTCGCGCGCGGAGCGGTCGCTGAGGCGCGCGCGGGCGCGCAGGATCACCGGCCAGACGGCGCGCTGCGCAAGCGCCGCGACGAGCAGGCCGCCGGCCACGCCCGGCCAGGCGCTGTCGCCGTGCGCGGCGAGCGTGCCGCCGAACAGCAGCGCGCCGGCGCCAAGGCCGAGGCCGGTGCTGGCCGCCGCGAGCGGGTCGGGGCGCGCGCTGCGCTCGCCGGGGTCGATGATCGGCGCCATCCGCAGCAGCAACTGCATGGCGTACGCAGCGGCGAACGCCACGGCGACGACCAGCAGCCACGAGCCGGTGCGCAGGAAGTGGAAGCTGCCATGCGCGAAGTCGACCCCGAGCGTGCCGCCGGTGGCGAGCGCGCCGGCGAGCAGCACCGGCAGGAACGGCCGCAGGCCGCACGCGGCTGCGAGGCCGGCGCCGAGTCCTATGTAGAAGAGGAGACCGTTCATGCAAAGTGCCTTTGGCGGTGCGCTACCGTGCGGTAATGCCTGGGCAGGACGATAAACGACGGACCCGGCCGGCAGCGCACGAGCTGGCTCGCTACGAGGCGCTGTTCGCGGCGCGCACCCGTGGCATGAAGAGCTCGGCGATGCGCGAGATGATGGCATTGACGGAGCGCCCCGACGTGATCTCGCTGGCGGGCGGGCTGCCGGACACGAGCACGTTCTCGCCGCAGCTGTACGCGAAGCTGATGGCGGAGGTGGCCGCCGAATCGACGGCGCGGGCGCTCCAGTACGGGCCGACGGAGGGTATGGCGGCGACGGTCGGCTGCATCGTCGAGGTGATGGCACAGGAGGGCACGCAGGTGGACCCGTCGGAGGTGATCGTGACGACGGGCGGCCAGCAGGTGATCGACCTGGTGTGCAAGACGCTGATCGATCCCGGCGACGTGATCGTCGCGGAGGCGCCCACGTACCCGGGGGCGGTGCCGACGTTCAGCGCCTACCAGGCCGAGGTGGTGCAGATCGAGATGGACAAGGACGGGATGCCGATCGACGAGCTCGAGCGCACGCTCGACCGCCTGCACGACGAAGGCCGCAGGCCGAAGTTCATCTACACGATCCCCAACTTCCAGAACCCGGGCGGCGTGACGATGTCGCTTCCGCGGCGCCGGCGCCTGGTCGAGGTAGCGCGCGAGCGCGAGCTGCTGGTGCTCGAGGACAACCCCTACGGGCTGCTGCGCTACGAGGGCGAGCCGCTGCCGACGCTGTACTCGCTCGACTCCGTCAACGCCGGCACGGACGGGACGTCCGACCTGGTCATCTACCTGGGCACGTTCTCGAAGATCATCTCGCCGGGGCTGCGCCTCGGCTGGGCGGTGGCGCCACGGCCGGTGCTCGAGAAGCTGAACCTGGGCAAACAGGGGGCGGACCTGTGCTCGTCCCCGGTCACGCAGATGTTCGTGGCGGAGTACTTCGCCGAGCAGGGGACCGAATCCCACCCGCCCCGGCCGGCGTGGATCGAGTACGTGGAGCGCCAGCGGGACCTCTACAGGCGCAGGCGCGACGTGATGCTCGAGGCGCTTGAGGAGCACTTCGGCGGTCGCGCCAGCTGGACGCGGCCGGAGGGCGGACTGTTCATCTGGGCGACGCTGGAGGGCGGCGTCGACACCACCGACCTGCTCGCGCGCGCCGAAGGCGTGGCGTTCGTGCCGGGGCGCGCCGCCTACGTGGACGGGCGCAGCGGGAGCTCCTCGATGCGCCTGAACTTCGCCGGCGTCCCCGACGAGGACATCCGCGAGGGCATCCGCCGGATCGGCAAGGTCATGGGCGGCGAAACGGGGCTGCTGGGAGCTCTCACCGGATCGGCGCCCGCGCCGGCCCGCCGCGACGAGACGGCGCCCGAGGAGCAGAGCCCGCTTGCCGACATCGTCGCGCTGCCCCGGCGCGATGCCCAGGACCCCGCCCGCCCGCGCCGGCGACGGGATCGATGAGCGCCGCGCGCAAGGTCGCGGTGCTCAAGGGCGGGGGGTCGCTGGAGCGCACGGTCTCGCTGCGCTCGGGCGCGCGCGTGCAGCAGGCGCTGGGTCGTCTGGGACACGAGGTGATCGGGATCGACGCCGGCGAGGATCTGGTCGCACAGCTACACGAGTGCAGGCCTGACGCGGCGTTCGTGGCGCTGCATGGCGGCGACGGCGAGGACGGGACGGTGCAGGGCCTGTTGGAGGTGATCGGCGTGCCCTACACGGGCTCGGGGCCGGCGGCGTGCATGCGCTGCACTGACAAGGCGCTGGCGAAGTACCTGATGCGCGAGGCGGGCATACCAACGCCGGACTTCACCGCGATCAAGGAGAGCGCGATCAGGGAGCTGGGCGTGTCCGCGGCGCTCGACGACATCGAGGCCAGGCTCGGATTCCCGCTGGTCGTCAAGCCTGCCAGCCAGGGGTCGGCGCTGGGCGTCAAGTTCGCGCGCTCGCGCGACGAGCTGCCTGGGGCGATCGTGGGCGCGCTCTCCTACGACCGCAAGGTCGTGATCGAGCGCTACGTGAAGGGTCGCGACCTAGCGGTGTCGGTGCTCGGCGCGCAGCCCGGAGCCGAGAGCGACGGGCCGCAGGCGCTGCCGGTGGTCGAGGCGATCCCGCGCGGAGAGGAATTCTACAACTACGAGTCGCGCTACGAGATCGGCATGACCACGTTCGTGTGCCCCGCCGAGCTGTCCGATGAGACGAGCGAGCGCGCCCAGCGACTGGCGCTTGACACGTACACGCTGCTCGGCTGCCACGGCGTTGCGCGGGTCGACCTGATGCTCGACGCCGACTCCGGCGAGCTGTCGGTGCTCGAGACGAACGTCGGCCCGGGCTTGACCGAAACAAGCCTGCTGCCACTTGCCGCCGACGCCGCCGGGATCGGCTTCGACGAGCTGGTCGAGCGCATCCTCCTGAGCGCCTTCACGCGCTGAAGCTCCTAGTCGTTCGTGGGTCGCGCATGCGCGACCCCGCGGGCCGGCGCATGCGCCGGCCCGGACCCCGGTGCATGCACCGGGGTCAGCTGTCGCCGGCGGCGAAGTCCTCTGGTGAGACCTGGTCCAAAAACTCCTTGAACTTCTCGACGACGTCCTCGGACTCCTCGACGTCGTGCTCGAACTCGATGGCGGACTCGGAGATGACCTCCTCGGCGGCGAAGATCGGTGCGCCTGAGCGCACCGCCAGGGCGATCGCGTCGCTGGGGCGCGAGTCGATCTCGAGCTCGCGCCCGCCGACGCTGAGCGTGATCGACGCGAAGAACGTGTTCTCGCGCAGCTCGGTGACGGACACCTGCGTGCACTTGACGTCCAGCTCGCCGAGGATGTCGCACAGCAGGTCGTGCGTCATCGGCCGGGGGGTGCCGGCGCCCTGGAGCTTCATCAGGATCGACGCCGCCTCCGGGTGCCCGATCCAGATCGGCAGGAACTTGTTCCCGTCGACCGTCTTCAGAAGCACGATCGGCTGCTTGCCAACCATGTCGAAGCTGACGCCGTAGATCACCATCTCCTGCACAGGGGTCCTCCGAGAGGGGGGAAGTCAGAGTATAGGTCCCGGCTTGGCCACCGGCCAGCGGCGCGGCGGCCCGGCATGGGGCTCAACGGAGCGGCACGCTGAAGGTCCTCAGCGGAAGCTCCACAGCTTGTTTCCGAGGAAGTTGAGCGGCATCGACAGCGCCACCGCCAGCGCCTGCGCGGGCACCTTGGCAACGCCGGCGCCCTCCACGAACAGGGTCAGCAGCAGCAGGCTGAGGACCTCTGCGGCGAGGCTCACGAGCAGGAAGCGCACCGCCTGGGAGCGGGCGCGGCCGGCGCCGGCGTCGAACGTCCAGTGGCGGTTGAGCACGAAGTTGTTGATCACCGCGACCAGCCAGGCGACGACGTTGGCGGCGCGGTAGTCGACGCCGACAGGGTGCACGAACAGCGTGTAGACAGCGAGGTTGACGACGAAGCCGATCCCGCCGACGAGGCCAAAGCGCACCAGCTGCAGCCAGTTGGCCGGCCGGCGCATCCCGTGGAGCAGGCGAACGTGCGGCCGTATCTCCACGGCCGTGACTTCCTCGCGCATCGCACCAGGGTAGCGACCCATCACACGGGATGGTGTCGCTAGCCTAGGTGCATGACGTTCACGCGGAAGGCGCTCGTGGCGGCCGGCGGTCTGCTGGCCGCGGGCACACTCGCTGCCTGCGGTGAAGCGACTGTCGGCAGCGCCGTCAGGGCATCTCGGACGACCGGCGCCGCGGACCCGCCGGCGCAAACGACGGCCGCGGACCCGCCGGGCACGACCACCACGGATCCGCCGGCGCACACGACCGCCGAGGCCGTGGCCAGCGCGCCGCCGGGCGCAGCCAAGGAGGTGGCGGATCCGCTGGAAGCGGACAGCTATCCGGCGCCCGCTTCGGTACAGCATGCGAGCGCCGCGACGCCGGCGAAGGCGGGGGCGTCGATCGTCGCGGCGGGGGCGCCGTCGAACGCCGAAATACGCAAGGAGCTGGCGCAGATGCAGGCGGTGGAACGCAGCTCCAGGCAGGCGCAGCATCTGCGGCTGACGCCCGTGCCGGGGGGCGAGTCGGTCGGCGGCAACGGCACGATCCCGATCCCGACGAACGTGCCCGAAGTGGTGCAGAAGGTGATCGCGGGCGCGAACGAGATCGCCGACTTCCCCTACGTCTACGGGGGCGGCCACGCGTCGTTTGTGGACAACGCGTATGACTGCTCCGGCTCGGTGAGCTACGCGCTTGCGGCGGGCGGGCTGCTGAGCGCGCCCGAGACCTCGGGCGCGCTGGAGAGCTGGGGTGCGCCGGGCCCGGGCAAATACATCACGGTGTACGCGAACGCGGGGCACACGTACATGTACGTGGACGGCGTGCTCTATGACACGGCGGGCCGCAGCGGCGTGTACGCGTCGCGCTGGCAGGTGCAGCCGACCGACAACTCCGGCTACGTCGTGCGCCACTGGCCCGGGCTTTGAGCATGGCGTCCGCGCTCGCGCATCTGGCGAGCGCGCACCTGGCGCTGCCGGTGGCGCTCAGCGGCGAAGCCGAAACGGCCGGCAGCACGGGGCTGGGGATCATCTCCGTGGTGTCGATCGGCGCGGGCTACGTGGGCCTGTTCGCGCTGTGGTTCTTCGTGTTCCGCGACAGGTCGCGCTCAAAGCGCGGAAAGGACCCCTCGGATTCGGCCGACTGAGCGCCCGCGGGCGTTCGAGCTGTCGCGGGCGTGCGGTGCGTTCAGCCGTCGAGCGTGACGCTGGTGACGACGGTGGTCGTGGCAGGGCTGCCCTTGGCGGCGTTGCGCACGATCAGGCGCAGCATCAGCGGGACTCTGTGGACGTGCGCGAGGCGCGCTGCGGTGCGCTTGGGGAAGATGATGTGGACGGCGTTGCGGCCGCCCTTGGTCGTGATCAGGAGCGCTTTCGCGATCACGACCTCCGCGGGCGAGCCGGCTGGCAGGCCGGTGGCCGCCGGGCCGCTGATCCCGAGGCGGCGCGCGATGGTCCTGCTGAGCAGCACCTCGAAGTGCCCGGCCACCTGCTCGTTGACCGAGTAGCTGACGACGAGACCCCTGTGCAGCGCATTGTGCAGCGACTGGCGGACGATCGAGGCGGCGGCGATCGGAGCGGGCACCGCTCCGGGAGCGGCGGTGGAGCCCGAGCCAGGCGTCTGGCCGGCGGAGGCGTTTGAGGTGGCGGAGCCGTTAGAGCCGGAGCCCGCGCCACCCGCGCTGGACGGCGGCGCGGGGCCGTCGACCGTGATGGGATGCACGACGGAGGCGATGTTGCCACCGACGTCTTTCACAGTCAGGGTCACGTTGTAGGTGCCGCCGTACTGGTAGGAGTGGTACTCGCTCGCCGCGCAAGGGCTCAGCCAGGGCGTTTCGCACGTCGGCGACCCGGGTGCGTAACCGGAGACTTCGGGGCTGCCGTCGCCGAAGTTCCACGTGTATGTCGCGTAGTTTGCCTGGGGCGCGCCTGCGGCCGAGTAGTCGATCCCGGCGTCGAGGTCGATGTCCGACTCCATGCCGTCGAACCCGACGATTTCGCCGGAGTTGACGGGGTTGGGAGCGGTGAATTTGGGCGCGAGGTTAACGTGGTTGGTACAGGTGGCGCCCGGGTAGGGAAGCCGATAGGCGGCGAGGTTGAAGGCGTCGTTCAGGTAGTAGGTCCCGCTGCCCAGGGTCTGGTCGTAAAGGGTGCCGGCAAAGGTTTCGAGATTGGCGGTGACGCCGCCGCCTTGAACAGGCCCGAAGAGGAAGCGGCACTCGTCCGTGTTCTCGTATTTGGCACTGTCCTGCCAGGCGTTGAGCAGCGGATCGGTGACCATATCCTCCTGCTGCAGGCTGATCTGGTTGACAATCAGATCGAACAGTCCGTAGTCGCACGTACCGGCGGTGCTCGGGCAGGCCTGCTGGTTGGGCTCCTGCTCGTGGGGGCCTTCCAGCAGATGCTTGAGTGCAACTTCTTCTTTTTCTTCCGGGTCCTTCTTTTCGTTTTCGGTTTTTTCGGTCGGGGTTTCCGGTTTTTCTTCCTCGAGCTTGTATCCGCCCTTGGCCGCGGGGTTGATGCCGGCGTCCTGGCATTCCCAACCGGGCCTGCGGTCGCCTACGAGGAGCCTGTTGTCGCCGAAGCCGCCGGCCGTCCAGGGGATGACGGCGTACACGATCGTGTTGGCGTCGCCCGTCGGCAGGCCGCCGGGATTGATGTCGGCGTGGTAGCTACAGAAGCTGTGTTCGTAGCTTTCTTCGCTCGCTACCGCATAGTCCGAGCAGTGGCCCGCGTCTTTGCCGCCGTCGAGGCAGACGGTCACGCCGGGAGGGGTCAGCAGGTAGTAGACGTTGCCGAGGCCCGTGGGGAGATGCTGGCGGGCGATGAAGGCTTCCAGTTCGCTGGCCATCTGGGCGCTCGTGAGGCAGACGGCGGTGGCGGGCCCTTCGAACACGAGTCCGATCTGGTCGCTCAACAGGAGCGGTTCGGGGTCGACACAGCCTGGGGTGGGATACGCGTGGTAGTCGACGTAGGAGCCCTTGTAGCTCTGCGAGTAGACCGCCGGGCGGTTGGACTTGTCCGTGTACTGGCTGTCAACCGCGAAGACGGTCGACAGATTGCCGCTGGCCGCTCCTGCCTGTTCGAGGTAGCCGTCGATCGCGCTCTGCCATTCACTCCAATAGTGGTCGGTAGGATCCCAGTAGATCGCATACACGCCGGTGCCGTGCAGCACCGGATCGCCCGACGGGTTGGCGTAGGTCGCGGGTCGGGCAGCTTCCGTGTAGGCGGTGCTGCTGCGCGGCTGCACGCCAACGGTGATCGGACCCACCGTCGTAACGACGGCGCCCGCGGGTGCCGCCGTTATAAGCACCGCGGCAGCGGCCACAGCTGCTGCGGCAGAGATGATGACGCGCCCGAGGGGGCGCGGAGCTGTCAGCCGGGAGAGCAGGCGCGCGAAGATGGTCACGAGCCCCTCATCGGCAGCGGTGGGCGGTTGCCTTAGCCGAGTGGACACGCGTTCTCGGCGCGGCGCCCCACCGGCCTGTGCGAAGCCTACGGACGGGCGCATCGAGCCACGCCATCCGTCCATGCGCCGGGCGCTCCCGACAGCAGCCAGCACGCGGATCCGATCCATGGCGCGTGGCGACACTCGGCACACGGCGACTGCGCGCGGCGGCTTCCGGCCGCCGAGGCTTCTGGGCGGCCGTCGCAGTGGCGCTGGTGGCGGGCGGGACGCTCGCGTCGGCGCTGGGAGCGCGCGCGGTGTCGAGCTCGGAAGCGAGCAAGGCGCGACTGGCGTTCCACCTGTCCTCGAGCGAGATCGCCTCGACGCTGACGCTGGCGCTGCAGCACGAGGAAGACCTGGTGGTCAGCGCGAGCGCGTTCGTGAGCGGCAACCCGAACGCGTCCGCGGCGGCGTTTGACCGGTGGGCGGAAGCGGTGCGCGCGCTGCAGCGCTATCCCGAGCTGCGCAACCTGGGTCTGGTGCAGCTAGTGCCGGCGTCGCGCCTGGCGGCGTTCGAGGCTCGCCTGGCGGCGGACCCGGTGCGGCCGCTCGGGCCAAACTCGAGCGGGCCGGCGGGTCCGCTACAGGTCCTGCCGCCCGGCAGACGGCCGTACTACTGCATCGCGGTCGCCGGGATCGCGCGCGACGCCGCCAGCTACATACCCGCGGGCATGGACTACTGCACGATCGCGCCGACGCTGATCACGGCGCGGGACACGGGCCTGGCGACGTACGCGCCGGTGATGGGCAGCGCGAGCACCTCGCTGGGCGTCGAGACGCCGGTCTACCGCAGCGGCACGGTGCCCACGACGGTGGCGGCCCGGCAGCGCCTGTTCGTGGGGTGGCTCGGCGAGCTGCTCGAACCGGGCGTGGTGCTCGAGCGGGCGCTCGCGGGGCACCCCAACGTGGCGGTTCGCTTCCGCTACGCGTCGGGCTTCTCGCACGCGGTGTTCAAGAGCGGCGTCACGCCGCCGCGCGCGCAGAGCGCGGAGATCCGGCTCGGCAACGGCTGGACCGTGCAGACGTTCGCCGCGAGCGTCTCGGCGAGCGTGTTCGCGAGCTCGCGCGCGCTGATGCTGTTGATCGGCGGGATCCTGCTGAGCGCGATGCTGGGGCTGCTGGTGCTGGTGCTGTCTAGCGGCCGGTCGCGGGCGCTGGCGCTGGTGCGCGAGAAGACGCGCGAGCTTTCCCACCAGGCGCTGCACGACCCGCTCACGGGGCTGCCCAACCGCGCGCTCGTGCTCGACCGCGCCGAGCAGATGCTGGCGCGCACGGCGCGCCACCCGGGAACGACCGCGGGCGCGCTGTTCATCGACATCGACGGGTTCAAGCACGTCAACGACAACCTCGGCCACGCGGCGGGGGATCAGCTGCTGCGGGTGGTGGGCGAACGCCTGCAGGGCGCGATGCGCGAGCAGGACACAGTGGGGCGGCTGGGCGGCGACGAGTTCGTGGTGCTGGTCGAGGTGACACCCGACCGGATCTCGCCCGATGTGCTCGCGGACCGTCTGACACAGACGCTGCGCGAGCCGCTGGAGCTGGGCGATGCCGGCAAGTCGTTCTCGGTCACGGCCAGCATCGGCGTCGCCACGGGGCAGTACTCGACGCCCGACGAGCTGCTACGCGACGCCGATCTCGCGCTGTATGCGGCGAAGGCGGCTGGCAAGGACCGCTATGCGCTGTTCGACCAGCGCCTGTACGCGGACGCCGAAGGGCGACTGGCGCTGGAGGCGGACCTGGGCGCGGCGGTCGAGAACGACCAGTTGTTCCTTGTCTACCAGCCGATCTTCGACCTCGCGCGGGAGCGGATGGTGGGGGTGGAGGCGCTCGTGCGCTGGCGCCATCCGCAGCGCGGCCTGGTGCAGCCGGAGAGCTTTATCCCGGTTGCGGAGGAGAGCCGGCTGATCCTGCCGATCGGCCGCTGGGTGCTGCAAGAGGCCTGTCGCCAGGCCGCGGCGTGGCGCGCGGCCGGAATGTCGCTGGGCATCTCCGTGAACGTGTCCGCCTACCAGCTCAGCCGCCGAGAATTCGCCGAGGACGTCCGCCGCGCGCTGGAGAGCTCGGGCATCGCGCCGTCGTCGCTGACGCTGGAGATCACCGAGACGACACTTGTGCGCGACGTGCCGGAGGCAAGCGAGCGCCTGCACGAGGTTAAGGCGCTGGGCGTGCGCGTCGCGATCGACGACTTCGGCACGGGCTACGCGTCGCTGTCGCACCTGCAGCGCATGCCCGTGGACGTGCTCAAGATCGACCGCAGCTTCGTCGCGGCGCTAAACGACGGCGGCCAGGGCCGTGAGCTGTTGGCGGCGATCCTCGGCGTGGGTCAGTCGCTGTCGCTGGTCGTGGTGGCGGAGGGCGTCGAGCGCCACGAGCAGCGGGTGACGCTGGAAGAGATGGGCTGCTGGATGGCGCAGGGCTTCCTGCTGGGGCATCCGGGCCCGGCGCGGGACATCGAGGAGCTGCTCGCGGCGAGCGCCTTTGCGCGCGTGTAGTGGCGCTCAAGTTCGGATGGATTGATCTTCATCGCGGCATGCTACGCCGACCGGCCGGCCGTTCGGCGGCGTGCGGCCGCGACGCCCGCCGGAAGGCGCTCGCGACGCCGGCCGGAGCTGCGCTCGTGCGCGGTGTGATAATCGACGCCGGCGAGCACAGATGGCAATCATCACCGACCACGAGTCACAGCAGATCGCTGACGCGAACGCGACGGGGCGCACGCCGGTGGTATTCGTGCACGGCCTGTGGCTGCTGGCGAGCAGCTGGGATCGCTGGGCGGACATGTTCGACGAGGCGGGCTACGCGCCGGTGCGGCCGGGCTGGCCGGACGACCCGGAGACTGTCGAACAGGCGCGCGCGAACCAGCGGGCGCTGGCGAGCAAGACGGTCGGGCGGGTGGCGGCGCACCTGGAGGAGATCGTTGGCCGCCTGGAGCGCAAGCCGGCGCTGGTGGGGCACTCGGTCGGCGGGCTGCTGGTGCAGATGCTGGCGGCGGAGGGCCTGGCGGAGGTGACGGTGGCGATCGATCCGGCGCCGTTTCGCGGCGTGCTGGCGCTGCCGCTGTCGGCGCTACGCGCGGCGGGCCCGGTGCTCGCGAACCCGCTCAACCGCACGCGCGCGGTGTCGCTGTCGTACAGGCAGTTCCGCTACGCGTTCGCGAACGCGGTCTCGGAGCAGGAGGCACGGGAGCTGTACGACACGTTCGCGGTGCCGGCGCCGGGCGCGCCGCTGTTCCAGGCGGCGTTCGCGAACGCGAACCCGTGGACGCAGCTGAAGCTGGACGGCGCGAGCGCGGCGCGCGGGCCGCTGCTGATCACCTCGGGCGAGAAGGACAACACGGTGCCGTGGGCGATCGCGAACGCGGCGTACAGGCGCCAGAAGCGCAACGAGGCGGTGACGGAGATCGTGGAGATCGCGGGCCGCGGACACGGGCTGACGATCGACAGCGGCTGGCGCGAGGTGGCGGACACGGCGCTGGCGTTTGTGAAGCGCTTCACGTAGGCCTCGACGCGGGGCTGGCGACCACGCCTGGGCGCTCGCGGCGAGCGCCTCAGGAGCTCGTGGGCTGGTCCTCGCCGGTGCGCGCATCGAGCGCGCGCAGATGCGCCTGCACCTGCTCGTCGCGCTCGAGCCGCGCGTCGCTGAGCGGGCCGAGGATGCCGCGCAGGACGGATATGACGGTCCAGCGGCGCGGCTGGATGACACGCGGCTGGCGGCGCTCGATGGCGCGCACGATCGACTCGCCGGCGACGCTGGGCTGCAGGCGCTTGCGCAGCGGCTTGGGCAGCGAGTTGGTCATGTCCCGGACGAGCGGGTCGCGGTCGAGGCCCTGGTGGACCATCTCGGTGTCGATGAAGCCGAAGTAGGCGACGGTGGCGCTGGCGCCGTGCTGCACGAGCTCGACGCGCAGCGCGCGCCCGAGCTGCTCTACGGCGGCCTTGCTCATGGCGTAGGGGACCTCGCCGATGCCGTTCATGAACGCGTAGATGGAGGACACGACGACGACGTGGCCGCGGCGGCGGATGATCTCAGGCAACGCGGCGTCGACGGTACGGTACACGCCCATCAGGTTGACGTCGAGCACGCGCTCGAACGTCTCGGTGGCGTACGCGCGGAAGGTGGCAACGCGCGCGGCGATTCCGGCGTTGGCGACGACCACGTCGAGCCCGCCGAAGCGCTCGACAGCGACGGCGACGGCGCGCTGCATGGCGCTGCGGTCGGTGACGTCGCCGACGATGCCGACGGCCCTGGTGTCGTGCAGCTGCGCGGCGGCCGCCTCGGCGTCCTCGGCGCGCTGGTCGACGATCACCACGTGGGCGCCGCGAGCGACGAGCGCCCGTGCGGTTGCGAAGCCGATGCCGCGGGCGCCGCCGCTGACGAGGGCTACCTTTGCGTTCAGCTCATAGCGCTCCACTGGCGCGGACTCTATGCGGTCGGCGCGCGAGCAGTCACGCGGCTGAGGTCTGCCTCGCGATGGCCAGCGATCTCGCTCACGGCGCCGGCTTCGATCTCGCGCCAGTCACCTGTCCGAGCCAGTTCCGTCGTCTGACACGGTCGGCCGTGTCACACCCAGCCTGGCCTCGACGGCGCGAGAGGAGACGATCGGCGCCTCGCATACGAGCCCGATGAATGGACTCTGGTCTATTCACCGTTCACCTCATACCCCGCCGCGCGCAGCTCCGCGAGCACCTCGTCGGTGTGCCCCCGCCCCCGCGTCTCCAGCGTCAGCTCGACGCCCGTCACCAGGTTCGCGCGGGCGCGCGCCGCGACGCTCACCTCCGCGCTCACCAGCGCCGGCGTGCGCACCACCTTGCCGGCCGTCGCCGCGCGGGCCCCGTCCAGGTCCGCGCGCGCGATCAGGTCCGCCGCCGTGTGCGGCTCCGACGGGGGGTTGGCAGCAGCGTCTCGCATGGTAGGCGGGACATTACGTCCATGCGTACGTGACGTAGGCCGCAGAAATCCGTTCTCCACGAGGGAGGACTACGTATGCAACCCTCGCCTGTGTCCTGCCAAGGTGCGACGATGATGCGCATGACGATGGAGCCGAGCACCGTTTCGCTCCACGGACGTCCGCTCGTGTACGTGCAGGCAGGCAGCGGCCCGGTGCTGCTGCTGATCCACGGGATGGCCGGCACCTACGAGAGCTGGCAGGCGGTGATCGAGCCGCTGGCGCAGCGGCACACCGTGATCGCGTCCGACCTGCCCGGCCACGGCGCCTCGGCGCCCGGGGGTGGCGACTACTCGCTCGGGTCGCACGCCGCCTGTCTGCGCGACCTGCTGATCACGCTCGGCCACAAGCGCGCGACGCTCGTCGGGCACTCGCTCGGCGGCGGCATCGCGATGCAGTTCGCCTACCAGTTCCCGGAAAGCGCCGAGCGGCTCGTGCTCGTCTCCAGCGGCGGCCTCGGCCGCGAGGTCAGTCCCGTCCTGCGCGCCGCCGCGCTGCCCGGCGCCGACCTGTTCATCGCCGCGACCGCCGGTCCGGGGCGCGCCGTCGGATCGGCGCTCGCGCGCGGCCTGGCCGCCGTGGGGCTGCGCCCGAACGCCGACATCGCCGAGGTCGCGCGCGGCTACGCATCGCTCGACGACCGCGATCGCCGCGCCGCGTTCCTGGCGACGCTGCGCTCCGTCGTCGGCGCCGAAGGCCAGCGCGTCGCGGCCGGCGACCGGCTGTATCTCGCCGAAGGCGTGCCCACGCTGATCGTCTGGGGGCGCCGCGACCACATGATCCCCGTCGACCATGGCGAGCGCGCCCACGAGACGATCCCCGGCAGCCGCCTGGAGATCTTCGACGACGCCGGCCACATGCCGCAG
Organism: Solirubrobacteraceae bacterium; assembly: GCA_035483595.1. Classification (GTDB taxonomy): domain Bacteria; phylum Actinomycetota; class Thermoleophilia; order Solirubrobacterales; family Solirubrobacteraceae; genus Palsa-744. The sequence goes on along the minus strand of DATHPU010000026.1, from coordinate 25,841 downwards.
CTGGAGGCGCCCGCGCGCTTCGTCGCCGTGCTCGAGCGCTTCATCGAGGAGACCGAGCCCGCGCAGTGGAACGCCGAGCGCTGGCGCTCGCGGCTGAACGCCAGCGGGCCCGCGTAGCCACAGCCCGGACGTACCGGCCGCCCGGGGTCGGCTCTACGTGTGCTGCTGCGGCGTGGCTGCGGCCGCGCCGGTGTTGCGCTCGAAGAACGCCTCGATCGCGGTCGGGTCCAGCGGCCGCGCGAACAGGAAGCCCTGGCCGTTGTCGCACTCCTCGTCCTTGAGCAGCGACAGCTCGTCATGCTGCTCGATGCCCTCGGCGAACGTCTCGATCGAGAGCGCCTTGCCGAGCTGCACGAGCGTGCGGATCAGCGTCTCACCCTCCTTGTTGTGCTTGAGCCCCGCGATGAACGAGCGGTCGATCTTGAGCGCGTCGACGGGGAACCGCTGCAGGTGCGCGAGGGAGGAGTAGCCGGTGCCGAAGTCGTCGATCGCGATGCGCACGCCGAGATCCTTGATCGTGTTGAGCCGCTGCACCGTCTCTTCGATGTTGCGCATCAGCGTCGTCTCGGTGATCTCGATCGTCAGCGCGGCCGCGTCCAGGCCGCTGTCGGCGAGCGCGCGCTCGATGTCGCCGATCAGCTCGTCCGTGTCGAGCTGGCGGGCGGACACGTTGACCGCCATCGCGATCGGGTGGCCGGCCGCGTGCCAGACGGCTGCCTGGCGGCAGGCCTCGTGCAGCACCCAGCGGCCGACGTCGGTGATCAGCCCGGTCTCCTCGAGCATCGGGATGAACGCGTCCGGCTGCACGATCCCGCGCACGGGGTGCTTCCAGCGGATCAGCGCCTCCACGCCCGTCGGCGCCATGTCGCTGAGCGCGAACGTCGGCTGATAGGCGAGGTAGAACTGCTGCTGTTCGAGTGCCTCGCGCAGATCCATGTCGAGCTCCATGCGGTTCTGGACGTTGTCCTGCATGGCGCTCTCGAACACCGCGTAGCGGTTCTTGCCGTCCCACTTGGCGCGGTACATCGCGATGTCCGCGTCGCGCAGCAGCTCCTCGGCGGAGGTGCGCTGCCCCGCGGCGATGCCGATGCTGGCCGTGACCGTCACGCGCGTCTCGCCCTCCGCGCCCAGCTTGAACGGATGCGACAGCGCCTCCAGCAGACGCTCCGCGACGAGCTCCGGGCCGGCCGCCAGCGACAGCTCCTCGGCGATCACCACGAACTCGTCGCCGCCGAGGCGTCCCAGCGCGTCCGCGTGGCGCACCACGCCCTCAAGGCGCGCTGCCACAGCACACAGGAGCTCGTCGCCCACGCCGTGCCCGAGCGTGTCGTTGATGCCCTTGAAGTTGTCCACGTCGATGAACAGCGCCGCGACGGGCGTCTTGCTGCGCAGCGAGCGCGCGAGCATCTGCTCGACGCGGTCGAGGATCAGCGTGCGGTTGGGCAGGCCCGTCAGCGGGTCGTGCGTCGCCAGGAACGCCAGCTCCTCCTCGCGCCGCGTCAGCTCTTCGTCGGCGCGCCGGCGCTCGACCTCGAAGCATTCGCAAACGCGCAGGAGGTTGAACTCGACGCTCAGCTGCACCATGTTGAGCGCCTCCGCCAGCGCCTCCGCGGAGCTGTCCAGCGCGTCCGCGACCTCGCGCAGCACGTCGGCCATGACGTTGCGCCACCACAGCGAGCGCCGCGTGACCTCCGTCAGCGAGGCGGCGCGGTGGGCCGCCAGCTCACCGAAGATCTGCGAGGTTTCGCGCGCGGCGTCGTTGGTGACCTCGAGCCCCTCGCCCGCGATCCAGCGCGCGACGGCTGTCGTCGAGGCCACGCAGATACGCTCGAAGCGGTCCTGCACCAGCGCGTCCACGACCTCGCCCGACTCGGCCGTGCGCACGATCGTCTCGCGCAGCACGTCGTCGGCGCGCGCGAGCAACGCCTCGCCGAGACGGCGAAGCTCGTCTGTGGCGGGTTCCGCGGGAGGAGTCGGCGGGAGCGGCGCCCGGACCTTCTCGCGTTCAGAGCGCGTGCGTGGAGCCCCCATATCGGTGGGAGGCATCGGCGCGGAGGATCGGCGACTGAAGGGTTGACAGGAGGTTTTCAGAGCTGCATTCGGAGCGCCTTTACATCGTGAAGATCCCGTGACTGCGCCCTCAATCTGAAACTGGGGGTGGTAGAAGGCGCAACACCTACCTTCAAGGATCGGAGATTTCGTGCGTCGCATCGGTGCCCTGCTCTTCATCGCTCTCTCACTCGTTGGCGCGTCGGCTGCCAGCCTCCTGCTATCGGCGTCGGCGTCGGCGTCGGAAGCCGGCACGACCTACACGCCGGAAACGCCCGTGGTGGACACCGTGTCGGGCGGCCCGTGGAACACCTCGCAGGGCGACCCCTCGCAGGGCGGCGAATACGAAGGCTCCCGTCTGCTCCCCACGTTCGCCTTCGGCGGCAGCGAAACCACGCTCGGCGGCGTCAGCGAGCCGAACGTCGCCGTCTACCCGGGCACCGGCGCCGTGCCCTACCCGAGCGGCGTGGCGGGCACGCCCGGTCCGCTCGACGGCTACTGCAGCAGCCTCGGCGCCAACCCCGAGACGGGCACGCCCGTGTCGCAGCCCGCCGGCAGCCTGCCGTTCTCGCCCTACTACTTCCCCGACGTCGTACGCAACCCCGACGGCTCCCTGACGGGCTACTTCGACTACCGCCCGAAGGACGCCGACGAGGCGATCACGGTCGCGCGCTCCACCGACAACGGCCGGACGTGGACCGCTGAGGGCAAAGCGCTTGAGCAGAACCCCGGCTACTGCCCGACGGCGGACACCAACGACGACGGCCAGGGGCACCCCTATGTGGCGTCGATCGGCGGCAGCACCAAGCTGTACACGCTGCAGCGACCGGCCGGCGACTACGAAGGCGTGGGCCTGCTCGTCCACAACGTCGAACCTGGGTCAAGCGACCCGCTGGCGGCGCTGCCCGCGAGCGAATCGGTCGGCATCGACCCGAACACGTACGCCGAAGCGGAAGTCGAAGTGCCCTCCAGCGGCGGCGTCACGATCCCCGTGTCGACGCTCGGCAGCGAAGGCTCGCCCGAGCACATCGTCGCCGGTGCGTACGAGGACTACAACGCGGCCGCGCCGTCGAAAGCGATCGTCACCTGCACCGGCACCGCGAGCTCGCCGCTCGCGCTCACCGGCTGCACCGCGTCGACGCCGATGAGCGTCAACGCGCACGACGACCTCGTGCAGGTGATCGCCACCGCCAACCCCGAAGAAGTCGGCGGCAAAGAACTCAAAATAGGCGCCACCTACACGGTCCCCGCGGGGCCGAACAAACCGAGCGGCGAAGGCGGCCTGGAAAAGCTCGGCTTCCTTGGCGGCAACGCGAGCGTGTCGCCGTTCACCACGTTCATCCTCAACGAAAACGCGCCCAACCGCGTGTACATCGACGGCGCGACCGTTTACTGCGCGCAGTCGAACGCCAACCCTACGACCAAAATCGAGGACTGCACGACGGCCGACGGCGCGGCGCTGACCGTTCACCAGGGAGACGCGATCACCGCCGACCCGATCGTGCCGCCGGACGCGACGATGACGACCGGGCTGAAGGCGCCCGACGGCATCGTCGGCACGCTCCCCAGCTACCCGGGCGCGCCGGCGAGCTCGACCGTCGTGCTGTACACCGAGAAGCTGCTCGCGTACTTCATCGTCGGCACCACCAACGGTCCGGTCAGCGGCTCGACGTTCAAAGCCGGCTCCGTGACGCTGCCCGGCGCAGGGACCGTGACGATCAACTACACGCCCTCGGTGCACCCGAGCGAGCCGCTGCCGAGCACGGGCTCGTTCAAAATCTATCTGGGCACAACCGTCACCTCCCCGATCCAGGAAGTGACGTGCAGCGGCGTCACGCCCGCGACGCAGACTGGCACGCCGAGCGGCAGCGAGAACCTCACCGGCTGCACCGGCGGCACTGGCACGGTCAAGGAAGGCAACTGGGTCGGCGGCCCGAACGCCGCCATCGCGCCGCTGCCCACGCTGGAAAAGATCGGCGAGGGCAAGAACTCCTCCTCGAAGGGCCCGGAGAAGCTGTTCGCCAACAACGAGGATTACACGGTGCTGCGCGCCGCGTACACCGAAAACGGCTTCAACTTCACCGACCTGGGCCCGATCAGCGGCTCGACATCGGGGCTGGGCAACGACACCGGCTCCTACAACGACCTCTCCAACCCCTACCAGCAGACGAGCCCGTCGAACACGAGCCCGACCGACCTGGCTCCGGGTGAACCGGACACGACGCAGCTGCGCTACATCGGCTCGCGCGGGACGATCGTCACCAACCCGAACGGCAGCTATGGAATGTTCCTGTCGGGCGCGTGGGCCACGGACGGCGACAGCGACGCGTTCAACCAGATCTTCTACACCAGCTCCACCAACGGCAGGGAATGGACGGTGCCGAAGGTGGTGGTGAGCACCGACTACACGTTCTCGGCGTCGGCCGCACAGGACGAAAGCCTCAGCAAAGGCGAAGACACGCCCCTGGGGGTGAGCGCCTACTACTCCGGGCGTGCGTACGGCCCCGCGGTGGTGCAGAACCCGGACGGGTCGCTGACGATGGTGTTCAGCGGCTACCGCCTACCCAAACCGATCACCTCGGTCGGCACCGTGCTCGGCACGAACGCCGCCGCCCGCTACACGATCGGCGTCAAGGACCCGGCGCTGTACCGCAACATCCTCACGCTGCATCTGAACGCCGAAACCTCGCCCGGCGTGACCACGACGACATCAGTCAGCTCCTCCGACGAAGGCAAAGGCAAGGCCGGAGAAGAAGTGACGTACACGGCGACCGTCGCCCCCGTGCCGCCCGGCGTGGGCACACCCGGCGGCACCGTGGCATTCTCCGACGTCGACGGCCCGATCGCCGGATGTGGTTCCGAGCCGTTGAGCGTCAGCGCTCCCGACACCGCCACGTGCACCACGCACCTGACGCATCTCGGCGCCGACGAAATCACCGCTGCGTACTCGGGCGACTCCAACTACGCGAGCTCGTCGGGGACCACCGGCGAGTTCGCAAGCGAAGCGCCGGCGATCACCTCGAGCGACGCCACGACGTTCACCCAGAACACGGAAGGCAGCTTCACCGTGACGGCGACCGGCACGCCGGCACCGACGATCACGGAGAGCGGCGCGCTTCCGACCGGGGTGAAATTCGTAGACGGCGTGCTGTCGGGCACGCCGACGCAGATCGGGACATCGAAATTCACGTTCACCGCGCACAACGGCGTGGGCTCGGACAGCGTCCAGGAATTCACGCTCACGGTCCTGGGGCTGCACGTGACGACCACGTCGCTGCCGCAGGCAACGCCGGGCGTTCACTACTCGGTGCAGCTGCAGGCGGCGGGCGGCACCGGGCCCTACCACTGGTCGAAGACCGGCAGCCTGCCCAAGGGCCTCAAACTGAGCTCCAAGGGTCTGCTGTCGGGGGCGGCGCGGGCGGGGGCGGTTGGGGGCGGCGGCTCGTTCCCGATCACCGTGAAGGTCACCGACCACACCAGGAAGGGACACCAGACGGCGACGGCTTCGCTGACGCTGCACGTGTCCTGACACGGTTTGGCCGCCGCCCAGAGGCTGAACCTCTGGGCGGCGGCTTCGCCTGCGGCGGGGCGTTATTCGCCGGGGACGGCGGTGCCCTCGAGCTCCGGCGGGTCGGCCGCCAGACGAAACACGAACGCGAGCGTGGCAGCGCCGACGGCCAGCATCGCGAGCACCGCGAAGACCAGCGCGACGACGCTTTCGGTGACGGCCGCGAGCGCGAGCAGGGACACGGGGATCGAGATCCCGACGATGCCCACGGCCAACGGGGACGTCTCGAGAGCGCCCGCGGGCATGCCGCGGTCGTTGTCTGCATCATGCATTTTGGGGACCTCCATAGAAGCGTCTTGGGGGGGACGCCGCCATACGGGGAACGGGGTGAGCTGCGCCGCGAAGCGTACTAGGCGCTAAGCGCGGGTGGCAAGTCCGACGACCACGTGCACGGGCAGCTCTGCGGGCGTCTCACCTGCACTCACGATCGTCTGCACCCGCTCGAGCAGCGCCTCGCGGTCGCTGTCGGGGAGCGTCGCGATCCAGCTCAGCGACAGCAGGTAGTCGGCGAAGCGATCGGCCACCGCTGGCTGCATCACCGTCAGAGGGACCTCGCGCAGGCCGCTCCAGCCGCCAGCTGCGCGTACGGCATCCTGCCACGGTGGACCGTCGAAGTGCGGATGCTCGGGGCGCAGGCCGGCCACGAGCGTCCCCACGTCGTGCGCCCACGACGCGCCGCCCCAGTCGGGCACCATCGTCAGCAGCGCGAGCCCGCCGCCGGGACGCAGCACGCGGGCGATCTCCCCGAGCGCCGCGGCCTGGTCAAACCAGTGAAAGCCGTCGGCCACCGTGACCGCGGCCACCGCGTCGTCGGGGAGCGGGATCGCCTCGGCCAGGCCGTCGCGCACGCGCCCGGGGCCGACCGACGCGGCCAGGATCTCGCGCATCGGCGACTGCGGCTCCACGGCTGTGACGTCCAGGCCGGCAGCGAGCAGCGCGCGGGTCAGCTTGCCGGTTCCCGCGGCGAGGTCGAGCACCGGGTCGCCTGGTGAGAGGCGCAGCTCGGCGGTGAGAGCGTCGACGACCGTCGGCGCGTACTCGGGGCGCCCGCGGTCGTACGCGTTGGCGACGTCGGCGAAGCCTGAGGCGAGGGGGTGGAGGGGCATGAGGCGCACGCTACCGGGATCCGGCTGCATTAGACTTGCGGATGCGGCATGTCGGAATACGCCTGCTTTTCGGAGGGAAACACGCGGACCGGCGCCGGGGCCGTGGGTCCACGCGCACGCCAGGCCCCTGCAAGGGCCTCGAATGCAGGGTCTTTCGACGATGGGGGCCGCGTGCGCCCTCTGCTACATTGGTCCACCCATCGGTCGCAGCCGAGGCTTGCAGCCTGCTCGGTCGATGGATATCCCAGCGCCAGAGACGCTCTCACCCGTCGCGGAGCCAAGTCACCCGATATCGATGCCCAACTCGGATTTCAGCGGAGCACAGAAACCAAAGCTGCGACTGCGACTGCGGAAGTCCGGAGAAGCCAAGGGCAACCGCGGAGACGAGGCGACGAGCGCCAAGGTGCGGACGTTGGGCGAGTTTGCCCGAATCTACGGCTTGGGCTCCCCCGACGAGGTTGTTGGCACCAAGAGCACGACCTCCTTCCTCGACTACGGGCCACCGATCATTCTCGCGGACTCCGGCCGTCCCTCCCGCAAGGCCAAGGCGGACGAAGAGCGCTGGCAGCGGATCCTGAAGCAAGCCTGACGACACTCCGCGGATGACCCTCCGGGCTCCGCTGCGCCGAGACGGCGCGCTTCTGGCAGACGGGATCATGGCCTCGCCGCTGCCACCCGAGGAGCTTGACGGTTGACGGCGTGGCGCGAGCACGACGATCTCACCCCAGAGGACCTCCGCGGGGAACCCTGGTTTGGGATCGGCAAAGACACCGCCGAAACGTTCATGCGACGAGAAGAGTGGCTGTTCCGGCGCGTCGAATCGATTGAGTTCATCGCGCGGCGATCGGTACGGCGTCGTGTCAGTGTCGACTTCGAGATACCGGCCGACCTTCCGCCCAGCGGGCGGGAAGCAGCAGGCGGAGCCAACCTCGTGCCCGTGTCAGTCCTGCACAAGGACCCGCCCCTGATGGACTTCGACCTGTGCAGTCCCGATGACCTGCCGATGTCGTTCTACAAGCGCGCCACCAACCGCAAGCTCGACTTCGGGCTTCTAATGGGCATGGCGGAGCTAACACTGAGAGACGGTGCGAAGCTCTCGCAGCGCCTCGTCGAAGCGATAGAGGCGCTCATCATCGCTGACAAGGTGAACACCAGCGGGGTCGAGTTCGTCGCCGCGCAGCTCGAGCGCGAGCTCTCCAACGACGCGCGATACAGCTGGGACATGCACGACGAGATCGCCGCGACAGTCGATCTGGCGGCGCAGCTGGGGGCCAGCGCGCTGCTGTGGGTTCCGGTGTTCGGCGAGCCGCGCTCCGACCAGATCGTCAAGTTCTCCTACGTAGACGCCTACAACGAGCCGCGCGTTTGGTGGAAGCGCATCCTTGTTGGTTGCTCGTGGTGGGAGCGAACGCTCTTCATGGCCGTGCGCCACGCCGGCACGCGCACTCGTTTCCACATGATCGTCGCCGCGCCGAGCGATGGCGTGGAACTGACACACGCAACGACAATCGGCTTTCGATCGTCGAGTCAGTCGACGCTCAAACGCTCGGGCAGCGCCGCCGTCGCGCACGAAGCCCAGCACTCGGAGGGCGGCGACACAGGCGAACCGCTGGGAGAGAGCGTCATCTCCGATCGGCTTGCGCACCTCTACCTGGGTAACAGCGGTGAGCGGTCGCATCGAGTTGTGCTCAAGTTGCGGCTGGCCGCAGCCCGTGACGGGTTCATATCCGGCTGCGTGCTGGCTGGGGCGGCGATTGCGGTGCTGATGTCGGTCGTGTTCGCGGAACTCCCCGGTGCCTCCAGGGCTCCTGACAAGATGGCGGTCCTGCTCGCCGCCGTACCCGTCGTCCTTGGCTATGTGCTCGTTCGGCCTGGCGAGAATGCGTGGGAGCGCTACCACGTCGTAGGCGTCAGGGTCCTCGCACTGACTTCCGGCGCCATGCCGATCCTCGGAGCGCTCACGCTCGAGCTCACGCCGCTTGCGACGGCACGGCCGTGGTGGGCCGCGCTGTTGATCACGAGCTGGGTCATCGTCGCTGGGCTGGTCCTGAGTTGGCTGTTTGCCGCGCCCTCGCACGAGGAACGCCATCGCGGCCGCTTGCCGCGCGCCGCGCGGAGTCTCGTCAGCCGCGCGTTCCCAACTGCTACCCGAAACGACCGCCAGGATCGGTGGCCGCGGATAGCGCAGTTGAGCGGCGTCGTGACGGCCGCCGGGCTGCTCGCCGGCACCCAGATCGAATGCCAGCCATACTCGCACGTCGCAGGCCGCGCGCTCGCCACCTATCTACGCGAGCACCGCCTCCATGTGCTCACCGGCGCAGCGCTGGCAGGCATCGGCTTCGCCGCCATGTATCCGTTTCTCGGCGGGATCTGGCGAGCGATCTCGACCCAGAGGGGCAAGCGCGAGCACACGGCCGCAAGCCTCTTGATCGTCGGCACCGGCCTGCTGACGGTGTCGTTGGCATTGCTCTCGAACAGCCTGATCGCGTGGCAGGCACTGTCGGCAACCAAGACGACGCACCACGCGACGATCGAATCGGCCGCTTCGGTCGCGAAAGTCGCCGACGTCATGGCGAATCTCGCGCTCGTCCCGACCGTGGTTCTGATCGGTTCCGCGACGATATGGCTGCTGCTTCGCATCGACCTTTCGGAGTGCAGATTCCTCATCGCGGTAGCGGGTGCAGGGGGACTTGTGCTCGTCACGCTACGCGTAGCCAGCCTCGCGCGAATCGTCTCCCTGCACCCATCCGCCACCAGTGGCTGGATTGGCCTCGGCGCATGGGCCGGCACGGTGACGATCGCCTTCAGGTTGAAGGCAATCAGCGAAGCGTGGTTGTTCCAGACAGGCCAGCCAGCCGCGGGACAGTAGCCCGGACTCCGGATCTGCAGAGGCGGCGGCTTGAGCAGGTCACCCCGACGACCCCGTCCGCCACGAGAGCCAAACTCAGTGGGCGATCCAGGATTCGAACCTGGGACCTCTTCCTTATCAGAGAAGCGCTCTAACCAACTGAGCTAATCGCCCCTTGCGTTGTGTGCCATGTTACCGACGGCGCGTGGAGACCAGCAGGCGATAGGACGGACTCAGCACGGCGCGCGCGGCCAGACGGGAAGCCCGCGCCGCCAGCGAGGGCTAATCGCCAGCGGCCGCCGACTCGAGCTCTCGCGGCCCGATCCGCCGCGCCAGCTCGAGCGCCTCCTCGGGCGTCGCGAACGACAGCTGGGCGCTGTAACGCCCGTCGCTGGTGGCCCGCACGCTCACCTCCGCGCCGAGCGCCGCACCGAGCGTCTGTGCGATCTCACGCGCAGCGTGCTCCTGGTCGGGATGCACGCGCCTGCCGGTGGCCCGGCGAGCCGCGGACTCGTCCTGGGCCGCGCCCGAGTTGCACTCCCTTGCGCGCTCTTCGGTAACGCGCACCGACCAACCCTGCTCGACGGCGTCGCGTGCAAGCCTGCGCCGGTCATTGTGGTCATGGGCGAGCAGCAGCGCCCGTCCGTGACCCTCGCTGAGCGCGCCGCCCTGCACCAGCTCGATCACCTCGTCGGGCAGGTCCAGCAGGCGCACCAGGTTGCTGACCGCCACGCGGCTGCGGCCCACGCGGCGGCCCACGTCCTCGCGCGTCAGCCCCAGCTCCTCCACAAGCGCCGCGCACGCGCGCGCCTCCTCGATCGGGTTGAGGTCCTCGCGTGCCATGTTCTCGACCAGCGCTGCTTCCAGCGCCTGCGCGTCCTCACGGTCGCGCACGATCGCCGGGATGCTCCGCAGGCCGGCGATCTGCGCCGCGCGCCAGCGGCGCTCGCCGGCGACGAGCTCGTAGCTGCCGCCGGGTCGGGGGCGCACCAGCACCGGCTGCAGCACGCCACGCTCGCCCAAGGATCCGGCGAGCGCCTCCAGCGACTCCTGGTCGAAGCTCCGGCGCGGCTGCTTCGGGTTGGGAGAGATCAGCTCGATCGACAGCTCCCGCAACTGCTCCTCGCTCTGCTGCGCACCCTCCGCCGAGACCGACAGGATCGCGCCCAGCCCTCGGCCCATTCCCGGCTTTGGCTTAGCCACGAGCGGCCACCTCCTTCGCAAGCTCGAAATACGCCTCTGCACCGGCGCTGTGCGGGTCGTGGTGCGTCACCGGCAGACCGTAGCTCGGCGCCTCGCCCACGCGCACGTTGCGCGGGATCACCGTGTCGAACACCAGATCGGGGAAGTGCGCGCGCACTTCCCGCTCGACATCCTGGCCGAGGCGGGTGCGACTGTCATGCATCGTCAAAAGCATGCCGGCGACGGTCAGGCGGGGGTTCAGCTCCCGCTGCACCAACGAAAGCGTCTCCAGCAGCCCGGCCAGCCCCTCCAGGGCGAAGTACTCGGTCTGGACCGGCACGATCACGCGGTCCGCTGCCACAAGCGCGCACACCGTCAGCGGGCCCAGCGAGGGCGGGCAGTCGAGCAGCACGTAGCGGAAGCTGTCGCGCACCGGCCCCAGGCACTCGCGCAGACGCTGCTCGTAGCCGTCGATGCGGGGCAGCTCGATGTTCGCGCCCGCCAAGTTCGGACCCGCCGGAAGCATCTTCAGGCCCGGGATCGGCGTCTCCACGATCGCCTCGCCCACCGCCGCCTCACCCGACAGCACCTCATACAGCCCCGGCGTCTTCGCGCGGGCTACGCCCAGCCCGACCGTCGCGTTGGCCTGGGGATCGACGTCCACCAGCAGCGTCTCGTAGCCGGCCTCCGCGATGCACGCCGCAACGTTCACGGCCGTCGTCGTCTTGCCGACCCCGCCCTTCTGGTTAGCGATCGCGTAAATCGTGCCCATGGCGCGCACGCTAGCGGCGATCGCCTCGTCGTGACGCCTCGCAGCAGGCGGGCGGGCGCAAACTGCGGCTGCTCACTCGGCCAGCGGGCGCTTGCGGGCGACACCGGCCCTGCGCGGAAACCGCGGCGGCGTCTCCTCGACCTTCGAAAACACGTGCAGGTGCCGATCCGTCGCACCCTCGAACGGGACCACGTGGCGTATCTCCTGCCTGCGCAGGCCCAGCAGTCCCGCCGCCAGCTCGGCCGCCAGCTCGGCCTCCGGGTCGCGCCTTCCGCGCCAATCGACCAGCACGCCGCCGGCGCGCAGCAGCGGCGCCGCGTACTCGAGCACCACCGCGTGTGGCGCGAGCGCGCGCGCAACGACCACGTCATTGGCGGATGCGCCCGCACCCCACTCCTCCGCGCGAGCGCACACCACCGTCGCGTTCTCGATCGCCGCCGCCGCGCAAGCGCGCTCGAGGAAGTCGCACTTGCGACGCTGGCTCTCCACCAGGCTCACTGCGGCGCTGGGCAGCGCTACCGCGAGCGCCAACCCAGGAAACCCCGCGCCGCTCCCCAGGTCGGCGATCCTCCGAGCCTCGCGGACCACGTCGAGCTCGAGCGCCACCAGCGAGTCCGCCACATGCGTCCGATCCGCCTCGTCTGAGGCTTTGATCGCCGTCGGCGCGTGCTCGTCCTCCTCCAACAGGCGCAGCAACGCGGCGAGCTGCGCGCGCTGGCCGTCGTTCAAGTCGCGGGCCCCGACTTCGTCGGTCATCTCCGCCCTCGCCATCCGTCGGATGTTTCCCGTGAAACGCTCGCCGCCGTCAACGCTTCAGCGGCGTGACGACGAGATACCGCTCGGGCTCGTTGCCCTCGCTGTGCGTCTCGACATCGCCGCGATCGCGCAGGTACTCATGCACGATCCTGCGCTCGAACGGCGGCAGCGGGTCGAGCTCCACCGGCTCGCCGGAGCTCAACGCCTCCTCCGCGGCGTCGTCGGCTTCCCCTCGCAGCGCCTCCGCACGGCGCTCCCTATACCCGTTGGCGTCAATCACGACGCGGACCGCGGCTGGGCCGTCCGGGAAGACGATCCGCTGCGCTAGGTGCTGCACCGCGTCAATCGTCTGGCCGTGGCGGCCGATGAAAAGCCCGACGTCCTCGCCCTCCAGACGGCCATCCAGCACCCCGTCGCGCTCCTCGACCTGCACCTCCACGTCGAGGCGCAGCGAGTCGGCGATCTCCTCAAGCAGCTCTTCGAGCGCCTCGGGCGGCTCAAGGTCGCCCACTGCCCCTCCGCCCAGCTCGTCCTGGCTGCTCATCGGCGCCGACCCGAGCGTTTCTTCTTCTTGCGGGGCGGGCGTGGCGGCGTGGCGGCCGGGGCCCCTCCCGGCGTGGCGGCCACCTCCTGCGCGGGCGCCGGCGTCGCGGCTCCGCCGGCTGCATCCGCGATCGCCTGGCGCAGCGACCGGCTCGGTTTGCCGTTTGCGGCCCCCGTGGGGCGCTCAGGCGGCGGCAGCCGGCGGCGGATCAGGAACTGCTGCCCGACCGTCCACAGGTTCGTGGTGATCCAGTACACCAGCAGACCCGCGGGGTAGCGGTAGAGGATCACGACGAACACCACCGGCAGCAGCAGCATCAGCCGTCGCTGGTTGGGGTCGGCGGTCGCGGTGGCGATGAACGTGGAGGCCAACTGCGAGCCGACATAGAGGACGATCAGCACGACCAGCACCACGCCGGTGGCCTTGTTGGTGATGTCCGGGATGAAGAGGAACTTCGCGGAGTGGGCCGAGACTGTGTTGCACGTGGTTTCTTCGATGAACTTCGACGGTAGGTGCGCTACCGATGAGATGGGCGACGACACTTTGAACTTCGTCGCGAGGCCTGAGTGTGCGTTGAAGTAGCTGACCAGCTGCGTGCCGCAGATGTGCTTCTTGAGGTCCGTCCGCAGCATGTAGAAGAGCGAGACGAACACGGGCAGCTGCAACAGCAGCGGCAGGCAGGATGCCAGGGGATTGATTTTGTTCTCCTGGTAGAATTTCATTATCTCCTGCTGCTGGCGCTGTTTGTCCTCCTTGTACTTTTCTTTCAGCTTGTTGATCTCAGGCGCCAGCCGCTGCATCTCCTGCATCGACTTCAGCTGCCTGTAGGTCAGCGGCACGAGGATCGCGCGGATCAGCACGGTCAGCCCGACGATCGCCAGTCCCCAGCTCCCGCCCACGATGTGGGCGTGGATGAAGACCATGATTTCTTCGAAGACGCTGATCAGCGGCGAGAAAGCGTCCTGGATCACGTTGGCGAGGATGGGCATGGTCTAGAGAGTCTCGGCGGTCGTGGTGGTCGGCACGTGGATGGCGATGCTGCGCTGCGGAGGCCCGCCGGCTGGAGGGCTGCGCACGACTCCCGCTCAGCCGCCGGTCGCGGAACTGATCCTGAACACTCGCTGGGCCTCCACCGGATCGTATCCGCCGTGGCTCCACGGGTTGCACCTCAGCAGACGCCACCCCGCGAGTACCAGGCCCCTAAGTATGCCGTACCGCCCGATCGCCTCGAGCGCATAGCGAGAGCACGTAGGCTCGTACTTGCAGCGCCGCGGGATCGCCGGGGAGATCACCCGCTGGTAGACGACGATCGGCGTCACCAGGACCACCCGCGCGAAGTATGCGGGCCCGCGGGGCCGCGGCGATGCAGCGCCGCGAGCGGCCGAGGCGCTCATCCGTCGGCGCCGTCCTGCGCGGGCTCGGCGGCCGAGGCGGCGCGCAGACCCGCCTTGGCGATCAGCTCCGCGAGGGCCGCATCCACGCCCGCGAGGCCTTCCCGCTCGGCCAGCTCGCCCGCCGGCGGACGGGCCACGACGACCACGTCCTGACCCGCAAGCAGATCTCCCTCGGCGTGCGCGAAGGCCTCGCGCAGCAGCCGCTTGACCTTGTTACGCTGCACCGCTCCTCCCACCTTGCGCGACACGGACAGTCCCAGCCGCGGAGGCTCGTCCGAGGCGGTCGGGAACGTGTACAGCACGAGGTGCCTGTTCGCGATTGAGCGCCCGTGCCTGTAGACCCGCTCGAACTCCGCGCTCCGTGACAGCCTGCCGCGTGTCGCGGGACGCGAGCTCATCGTGCGGCCGCCGAACTCGCGCACGGTGCCATCACGACGCCTTTAGGTGGAGAGGCGCTTGCGCCCCTTGCTGCGACGACGCTTGAGTGTCAGCCGTCCAGCGCGCGATGCCATGCGCTCGCGAAAGCCGTGTGCACGGGCGCGCTTGCGCTTCTTGGGCTGGTAGGTCCGCTTCATGACGGCACCGATTATAGGGCTGCTTGGGCGTCGGGCGATTTTTCCCGCCAAATGCGGCGACTCCGCCAGAGCTCGAGCAGGCGTTGGGTATAGTCGCCCGACCGGCCCCCCGGGGCCCCCTTCGAATAGTCATCCAGCATTCCCTCCAGGGGAGGAGCGGATCAGCGCTGCCGTGAATCAAGAGCTCGAGCACATATGGTCGCGAGTACAAGCCCAGCTTGTGCTCGTCGTCGATGAGTCCACCTACCGGATTTGGCTCGAGCCCCTTCGCCTCGTCGAGGTCGGCGACGATCGGCTGCTCGTCGAGGCTCCCGCGCATTCCTCTCGCTGGGTCCGCGAGCGCTTCGGGCGAGCGCTTCGGGCGAGCGTCGAGACCGCGCTCGGCTCGCACGTGTGCGTTGAGATAGTCCCGGCCGGCGACGCAGCCGAGACATCCAGCCAGCCAGCCAGCGGGCAGCGCCGCTCCGCACACACTTCATCCTTGCGCGCGCGCACCCCCGCTCCACCACCTCGACGCACGCCCACAGGCCCGCTGGGCAACCCCAAGCTGACGTTCGAGCAGTTCGTCATCGGCGACAGCAACCGGCTCGCCCATGCGGCCGCGCTGGCCGTCGCGGAGATGCCGGCCCAGGCATACAACCCGCTGTTCATCTGCGGGCCGCCAGGCGTCGGCAAGACCCACCTGCTCAGCTCGATAGCAATCCTCCTGCTGGCGCACAATCCCGGCCTCACCGTCCGCTGCACCACCGGCGAGGCCTTCACCAACGAGTTCCTGGGCGCGCTCGGCGGTGGCGACACGGAGACCTTCAAGCTCCGCTTCCGCGACGTCGACGTCCTACTCGTAGACGACGTGCAGTTCCTCGAGCGCAAGGCCAAGACCGAGGAGGAGTTCTTCCACACCTTCAACGCGCTGCACGACGGCGGACGCCAGATCGTTCTCACGTCCGACCGCCCGCCACACGATCTGCAGGCACTCGAGGACCGCCTGCGCGAGCGCTTCGAGGCCGGCCTCGTGGCCGACATCAAGCCACCCGATCTCGCCACGCGAGTCGCGATCCTGCGTAAGCGCGCGCAGCACGACGGCATCGCCCTCGCCGACGAGCAGGCGCTCGCCGTGATCGCCGAGCGCATCACCGCCAACGTGCGCGCGCTCGAGGGAGCCCTGATCCGAGTCGTCGCCTTCAGCTCGCTCACAGGCCGGCCGCTGACGAGCGAGCTCACACGCGAGGTTCTCGACAGCCTCTACCCGCGGGCGGCCGCCGAAAGACACAGACCACGCACGATCGTCGAGATCCAGGAGGCGGCCTGCACGCACTTCGGCCTGACACCCGACGAGCTTCTGTCGCCAGCCAGGGCAGCGCGCATCGCATGGCCGCGGCAACTTGCCATGTACCTCGCACGCGAGCTCACCGGCGAGTCGCTGCCGACGATCGGTCGGGCGTTCGGCGGGCGCGACCACACCACCGTACTGCACGCCTGGCGCCGCGCCACCGCTCGCATAGCCGCCGACGCAGAGTCGCGCGCGACTGTGGAGAGCCTGTGTCGAAACCTCGGCTGGTCCAGCCCAACCACCGCTGACGCCTCCGACGACCGCCCATCCTGAGAGACTTCAGCCACGCTTCCACAGCGGACTGCACTGCTCCACGCGCCCAAAGCCCTTCAGCTACAAAGCAATCCACATCTTCACAGCCCCTACTGATACTTAGTACTCCCTAGCGACATCATCATGAAGCTTTCTCTCTCATCAGCCAATCTGCTCGCCCAGCTGCAGACCACCACGCGCGTCGCATCTTCTCGCAGCGCCGTTCAGGCGCTTTCCGGCGTGATGATCTCCGCCCAGCCCGACTCCTCCCCAGAGCTGCTCGCAACCGACATGGAGATCGGCCTCCGAGTTCCGCTCCAGGCGGAGGTCTCGCGCCCAGGGTCAGCGGTGCTGCCCGCCCGCCTCCTCCTCGACGTGGCACGCTCGCTGCCCTCCGACACCCTGACCATGGAGCTGCGCTCGGCCGAGCAGGACATCGAGCTGATCTGCGGACCAACCACTTTCCACCTGCGCACGCTCAGAGCCGAGGACTTCCCATCGCTGCCGGCGCCCGCACCCGAGACGCGGGTGGTGCTGCCCGCGGAGGCCTTCGTACAGACGGTCGCCCGTGTCGCGCGCTCTGCCTCACGCGATGAGACCCGCCCGGTGCTGACCGGCATCCTCATGACAGCCTCCGGCCAGGAGCTGCGCATGGTCGCGACCGACTCCTATCGCCTGAGCGTCAAGGAGACCGGGCTGGAGACTCCGCTGCAGGGAAGCCTTGAGGCCAACGTGCCGGCGCGAGCCCTGCAGGAGCTCGTGCGCATCGCCCAACAGACGCCCAGCGACACGATTGCCGTCAGCGTCGGCCAGAACCAGGCGGTGTTCGAGCTCGGCGACGTGGTGCTGTCCTCGCGCCTGATCGACGGGCAGTTCCCGAACTACCGCCAGCTGCTGCCGGAGTCCGTCGAGCACGAGCTGCGGCTCTCCAGCGCGGAGCTCACGGACGTCGTCCGGCGGATCAGCCTGCTGGCGCAGAAGAACGCGCCGCTGCGCCTGAGCTTCGGCGAGGGCACGCTCACCGTCTCCGCGCAGACCCCGGACGTCGGCGAGGCCAGCGAGGCGATCCCGGTGCCGTTCCACGGTGAGCCGTTCGAGATCGGCTTCAACCCCGAGTTCCTCAGAGACGGACTCGAGAGCATCGAGTCCGAGGAGCTCGTCCTCAAGCTGATCAGCCCGCTGCGGCCCGGCCTGATCGAATCACCCGACACCGGGGACTTCGTGTACCTCATCATGCCTATCCGCCTGAACGTCTGAAGGTGCGGCCTTGCGCGTGCTCAGCGTGCAGCTGCGCGACTTCCGCACCTACGCCCGCGCCGAGGCGCACGTCGGCGACGGCCTGACCATCGTGCATGGGCCCAATGGGGCCGGGAAGTCGAATCTGCTGGAGGCGCTCTACTACGGTTGCACCGCCCGCTCTCCGCGCACCCGCAACGAGCGCGAGCTTGTGAGCTTCGGGGCGAGGGCGACGCGCGTATCCGTGCGGCTGCTGGACGGCTCGGCACCGCACGAGCTGAGCGTCGGCTTCGGCGCGCCCGCCGATGGCGCTCAGGCCGTCAAGCGGATGACCGCTGACGGAGCTCCCGTGGAGCGCCTGCTCGACGTCGAGGCGCGGCCGCTGGTGAGCGTCTTCCTTCCCGATCGCCTCGAGCTGCTGAAGGGCCCACCGGCGCTGCGCCGCGCCCACCTGGACCAGGTCATCGCCGCGATCTGGCCGGCCCGCGCTGACGCGCGCCGCGAGTACTCACGGGTGCTGGCCCAGCGCAACGCGCTCCTCGGCCGCATCCGCGGCGGCCGTGCTTCGGACTCAACGCTGCCGACGTGGGACCGGGAGCTCGCGACCCGAGCGCTGGAACTCCGCGCGAACCGCGCCGAGGCGGTGGCGCTGCTGGCCGAGCCGTTTCAACAGCGGGCAGCGGTACTGGGGTGCAACGGCGAGCTGGCGCTCGAGTACCGCCCGCGCTCGCGTGCCGATGGCGTCGAGGGGCTCATGGCGGAGCTTCGCGAGCGCCTGCCCGGCGACCTCGAGCGGGGCTTCACCGGTCACGGCCCGCACCGCGACGAGCTCGCGATCGTTCGCGACAGGCGCGAGCTGCGGGTGTACGGCTCGCAGGGGGAGCAGCGCCTGGCGTTGCTGGCGCTGCTGCTCGCCGAGCGGGCCGTGCTCGCCGCTCACAGGAGCCACACGCCCCTGATGTTGCTTGACGACGTCATGAGCGAGCTCGACGAGCAGCGCCGTGAGCTGCTCGCCGGCGAGCTGCGCAGCGGCGGGCAGAGCGTGATCGCCACCACCGACCTCGCGCACGTTCCGGGCGCGACGGATGTCAGCGTCGCCAGGCTGCGGATTTCGCCCGGCGTCGTCCTGCAGGAGGCGCTGGCCGCATGAGTCGCGCCGCGCCGCGCTCGCTTACCGCCGCGCTGCAGGAGCTCACCGGAGCGCTTGCGCCGGCGAGCACGCTCGCGCGTGTGCAGGAGGTGTGGGAGGACGCCGTCGGCCCGGCCATCGCCGCGTCGGCCCGCCCCACCGGCGAGCGCGACGGCGTGCTCACGATCACTTGCGAGGCCTCGGTGTGGGCATACGAGCTCGACCTCATGGCCGACGCGTTGATCGGCCGCCTGAACGCCGCGCTCGGCCGCGATTGCGTGCGCGAGCTGCGCTGCCGCACCGGCTGAGGCGGGTCGCTGTCCGGGCGCCGGGCGAACGGGTGGTCTGGCCGTGCTCCATAAGGCTTCGGTTTTCGGCCATTTTGCAGGCGTTTATGGGGTGTTTCACAGCGTGGTCTGGGGGCCTGCCGTGCTATCATTTTGGGCACAGCTAACCCGCCCCGACCGTGGACCCAGCGCCCCGGACATCGGGGCGTTCTCATGTCATCGGAGGGCCATTTGGCGGCAGGCAGCAACAGCTCTGAAGAGGGCACACCCACTTCGGGGGCACAGGCACCCCACAACGGGGCACAACAAGGAAAAGGCGGCGTGAACGACCCGTCCATGGGTGGTGGCTCAGCCGACTACGACGCGCAGGACATCACCGTCCTCGAGGGCCTCGAAGCGGTCCGCAAGCGACCCGGCATGTACATCGGCTCGACGGGCGTGATGGGCCTTCATCACCTCGTCTACGAGGTCGTCGACAACTCGGTCGACGAGGCGCTGGCGGGCTTCTGCACCGAAGTCGCGGTCACGATCCACCCCGACAACTCGGTCACGGTCTTCGACAACGGGCGCGGGATCCCGGTCGCCAAGATGGACAAGGAGGGGCTGCCTGCCGTGCAGGTCGTGCTGACCGTGCTGCACTCCGGCGGCAAGTTCGGGGAGGGCGGCGGCTACAAGGTGTCAGGCGGTCTGCACGGCGTCGGCGTGTCGGTCGTCAACGCCCTGTCCGAGCGCCTCGCTGTGGAGGTGCGCCGCGACGGCCACGTGTTCTCGCAGGAGTACTCGCGCGGAGCGCCGCAATCGGAGCTCATCAAGGGCGCCGCGCTCGCCCCCGGCGAGGGTACAAGCAACTCCGTCACGTTCCTCCCCGACGCCGACATCTTCGAGACGCTCGACTTCGACTTCCACACGCTCGAGGAGCGCCTGCGCGAGACCGCCTTCCTCACGCGCGGCCTGAAGATCTCGATCGTCGACGAGCGTGGCGACGGACACGCCGCCGAGTTCCAGTACGAGGGCGGCATCGAGGACTTCGTCGCCTATCTCAACGAGAACAAGGACACCGTCCACCGCAAGGTGATCTTCTTCACGGGCGAGTCCGAGGAAGGCGCCGCCGAGGTCGCGATGCAGTGGAACTCCTCCTACCAGGAGTCGATCCACTCCTTCGCCAACAACATCAACACGCGCGAGGGCGGCTCGCACATGAGCGGCTTTCGCTCCGCGCTCACGCGCACGCTCAACAAGTACGCGCGCGACCACAGCCTGCTCAAAGAGAAAGAGGACAACCTCTCCGGAGAGGACGTGCGCGAGGGCTTGACGGCGGTGATCTCGGTCAAGCTGCGCGACCCCCAGTTCGAGGGGCAGACGAAGACCAAGCTCGGAAACCCCGGCATGGCCGGGTTCGTCGAGTCGATCGTCAACGCCGGGCTTGGGGAGTTCTTGGAGGAGAATCCCAGCGAGGCGCGCGCCGTGATCATGAAGTCGGTCCAGGCGCAGCGAGCCCGCGAGGCCGCCCGCAAGGCGCGCGATCTCACGCGCCGCAAGTCGGCGCTCGAGAACTCGACGCTCCCTGGAAAGCTCGCCGACTGCTCGATCAAGGATCCCTCGCTCGCCGAGCTGTTCGTAGTCGAGGGTGACTCCGCGGGCGGCTCCGCCAAGCAGGGCCGCGACCGCGAAACCCAGGCGGTGCTGCCGCTGCGCGGCAAGATTCTCAACGTCGAGAAGTCACGCATCGACAAGGTGCTTCAGAACACCGAGATCCAGGCGCTGATCACCGCGATCGGCACCGGCGTGCGCGACGAATTCAACATCGAGAACGCGCGGTATCACAAGGTGGTGCTGATGACGGACGCGGATGTTGACGGCGCCCACATCCGCACGCTAGTTCTGACGCTGCTGTTCCGCGAGATGCAGGAGCTGATCGAGGCCGGCTACGTCTACATCGCCAAGCCGCCGCTTTACAAGCTCAAGCAGGGTTCGCGCGAGCGCTACATCGAGAAGGACTCCGAGCTCGAGGAGATCCTGTTGTCGGACAAGTGGGAGAAGATCGAGATCTTCGACCGCCACGGCACGCAGCTGAAGCTCACCGAGACGCGCTGGCAGCGGTTCTCGCGACTGCTGAAGCAGTACGAGGGCTGGTCTCTGTCGCTGCGCGGTCACTACGGTCACGACGTCGTGCAGTTCCTCGAGGAGTCATCGCTGCTCGGCGAGCAGGTCATGAGCGTCGACGCGGCGATCGAGTGGCTCGCGCGCGCCAGCGAGGCCGGCGACGCGCACCTCGCCGATGTCGTCGACCAGGACCCGATCGCCATTCGCGTCAAGGCAGTCGAAACCAAGACCGGCTTCGCGCGCACCCACACGATCAAGCGCGACCTGTTCGACTCCCAGGAATACCGACAGCTGGCGCGCGTGCACTCCCAGCTGATCGAGCTCGTCGGCAGCCCCCCGTTCGTCATCAGCCTCGGTGACGCCCAGGAGAGCGCCGCGACCTTCGAAGCGCTCCACGAAGCCGTCCTGACCGTCGCGCAGAAGGGCATCAAACTCCAGCGCTTCAAGGGACTCGGCGAGATGAACGCCGACCAGCTCGGCGAAACCACGATGTCGCCGGCCACGCGCACGCTCGCGCAGGTCACGCTCGAGGATGCGTTCGCCGCCGACCGCATCTTCTCGATGCTGATGGGCGACCAGGTCGAGCCCCGCAGAGCCTTCATCGAGGACAACGCAAGGGCGGTGGCCAACCTAGATGTCTGATGCGCTGGGTAGTGACGTCACCACACAGGGGGTGAGCAGTGGCATCGGCTGACGTGATCGGCGGAGGCAACATCGAACCGCGCGCGCTCGAGGAGGAGATGCGCACCGCGTACCTCGACTACGCGATGTCGGTGATCGTCGGGCGCGCCCTGCCCGACGTGCGCGACGGGCTCAAGCCCGTCCACCGCCGCGTGCTGTACGCGATGAACGAGCTCGGGCTCAGCCCCAACCGCTCGTACTCCAAGTGCGCGCTGATCGTCGGCGAGGTGATGGGCAAGTACCACCCCCACGGCGACTCCGCCATCTACGACACGCTCGTGCGCATGGCGCAGGAGTTCTCGATGCGCTACCAGCTCGTCGACGGCCAGGGCAACTTCGGCTCGATCGACGACGACCCGGCTGCCGCGATGAGGTACTGCGTAACTGGCGATACCCGGGTTCGCACCGCGGACGGCACCGTACGTATCGATTCGCTCGTCCCCGGTGTCGCGGCCAACTCCGACAGCCCGCTCGACATTGAGGTGCTCGACCGCCTCGGCCGTCCGGTACGCGCGTCCACGCTGTTCCACTCCGGTGAGCATCCGACGCTCCGTCTTCGCACGAGCGAGGGCTACGAGGTCACCGGCACGATGAACCACCCCGTGCTCTGCATCGTGGACATGGCGGGCGTGCCGCTGCTCTTGTGGAAGCTGCTCGAGGAGATCTCCCCCGACGACCGGGTGCTGATCCACCGCTCGGCCAGCCCTGTGCAGGCGCCACCCGACGAACACACACGCATGCTCGGTCTGCTGTCTGGCGCGTTCGTATCCGAGGGCTGGTTCAGCGACAGGCGCGCCGGCTTCAACAATGTTGATGAGAGCTTCTTCAGCGCTGTCCTCGATGCGTACGACACGGTCGTGGGCGGAGCGCGTTACGTCTACTCCCGGACGATTGCATCGGGAAGTCTCTGCCACGAGCTGGACATCCAGAATCTCGCCGCTCTTCGAGCCACTCCGCTCGCCGAGATGGAGGGACTGACGAGCGAGCACAAGCGGGTGCCCGAGTTCGTGTGGTCTGCCGGCAACGGCCTCAAGCGCGTATTTCTCCAGGCTCTCTTCGAGGGAGATGGTTCCTGCTCGATGCTGCCCAGGAGCACGATCCAGGTCTCGTACTCGACACGCAGCCCCGAGCTGGCAAGGGGTGTCCAACAGCTGCTGCTCGAGTTCGGCGTGGTCTCGCGGCTCAGTGTCTCGGCCCGCGGAGAGATCAAGGTGGTGATCACGAACCGGCGCGATGCACGGTTGTTCGCCGAGCGAGTGGGCTTCTTTGGTGTCAAGCAGGAGAAGCTCGAGCGGGTCCTGACTCAGATACCGCACACGAGTCGCGCGCTCAGCCACGACCATGTCCCGCACGTCGCCGGCTATGTTCGCGCCGAGGGCGCCACCACATACACGGATCGAGACTGGCTCAGGCGTCACAACGTCGATCGCATCGAGCGCTGGGAGAGCGGGTCGACGGCGATCCTCGAGCGGATCTCTTCACAAGAGGTGAGGGACGTCATCCAGCCGCTCGTGAGCGGCGAGTACTACTACGCCAAGGTCGCGTCGATCGACCCGGCTGGCGTCCAGCCTGTCTACTCGCTGCGCGTGGAGACTGACGATCACTCGTTCCTCACAAACGGGTTCGTGAGCCACAACACCGAGGCCCGCCTCGCCCGCACCGCCACCGAGATGCTGCGCGATCTCGACATGGACACGGTCGACTTCGTGCCGAATTACGATGGCTCCAAGCGCGAACCGCTGGTGCTCCCCTCGCGCTTCCCGAACCTGCTCGTCAACGGCTCCTCGGGGATCGCCGTCGGCATGGCGACGAACATCCCACCGCACAACCTGCGCGAGGTGATCGACGCGACGATCGCCTACATAGACGACCCCGAGCTGGAGGTCGAGGGCCTGATGCGCCACATCACGGGCCCCGACTTCCCGACGGGCGGGATCATCCTGGGGCGCGCGGGGATCAAGGACGCGTATGAGACGGGCCGCGGGCGCGTGCGAATCCAGGCGCGCGTGCACGTCGAGCCGCTCAAACAGGGCAAGGAGGCGCTGGTCGTCACGGAGCTGCCGTTCATGGTCAAGAAGGGCGGCCAGGGCGGCCTGATCGAGAAGATCGCGGACCTCGTGCGCGACAAGAAGATCTCCGAGATCGCGAACCTCGAGGACCACTCCGACAAGCGCGGCATGCGCCTCGTGATCGAGCTCAAGCGCGACGCGATCCCGAAGGTGGTGCTCAACAAGCTCTACAAGCACACGCCGATGCAGAGCACGTTCGGCGTGAACATGGTGGCGCTCGTCGACAACGTGCCGCGCACGCTCGACCTGCGGGCGATGATCCATAACTACGTCGCCCACCAGCGCGAAGTGATCGTGCGCCGCACCAAGCACGAGCTGTCCGAGAAGGAGGCGCGCGCGCACATCCTCGAGGGGCTGCTGATCGCGCTCGAGCACCTCGACGAGATCATCGCGCTGATCCGCGGCTCCCGCGACCGCGACAGCGCGCGCGAGCAGCTGGTCGCGCGCTTCGAGCTCAGCGCGATCCAGGCGACCGCGATCCTCGACCTGCGCCTCTCCCAGCTCACCGCGCTGGAGGCCGACGGCATCAAACAGGAGCACGCCGACGTGAGCGAGCGGATCGCCGAGCTGCGCGCGATCCTCGGCGACGAGGGCCGCGTGCTGGCCGTCATCAAGGAAGAGCTCGCGGAGATCTCCGAGCGCTTCGGCGACGAGCGGCGCACCGAGATCAGCCACTCCGAGGACGAGATCGACATCGAGGACCTGATCGCCGACCAGCAGATGGTGATCACGATCACGCAGACCGGCTACATCAAGTCGCTGCCGCTCGCAACCTATCGCCAGCAGCAGCGCGGCGGGCGCGGTGTCACGGGGATGGATATGAAGGACGGAGACTTCATCGAGCACCTGTTCGTGTGCTCATCCCACGACTACCTGCTGTTCTTCTCCAACCGCGGCAAGGTGTATCGCTCGAAGGTCTACGAGCTGCCGGAGGCGCAGCGCACCGCCAAGGGGCGCGCGCTCGTCAACATCCTGCCGCTGCGCGAGGGCGAGCGGATCCAGGCGGTCGTCTCCACGCGCGACTTCACCGAGACCCAGTACCTCGTGTTCGCGACGCGCAACGGCACCGTCAAGAAGACCGAGCTGCAGTCCTACAACACGCCGATCAAAGCCGACGGCATCATCGCGATCAACATCCGCGACGACGACGAGCTACTCGCGGTGCGCGCGGTCGATCCGGGTGACGAGGTGATCATGGTCTCGCGCGCCGGGCTGACCGTGCGCTTTGCCGAGTCCGACGCGCGCTCGATGGGCCGCGACACCACAGGCGTTCGCGGCATGGACGTCGGCAAGACCGGTCGCGTTATTGCGATGGACGTCGCCCGCGACGACATGGACCTGCTCGTCGTCACCGAGAACGGCTACGGCAAGCGCACCCAGATCGCGCAGTACCGCAAGACCAACCGCGGCGCCAAAGGCGTCAAGACGATCGGCCTCACCGAGCAGAAGGGCGCGCTCGCGGGCGCGCTCGTGGTGCGCGAGCACCAGGAGCTCGTGTTCATCAGCGTCGGCGGCATGGTGCAGCGCACCGCCGTCGCCGGCATCTCCCAGCAGGGCCGCTCGGCGACCGGTGTCCGTGTGATGAACCTGAAGGACGAGGATCTCGTGAGCGCCGTCGCGCTCGTCGTCGACACCGGCGAGGACGAGGGCCCCTCCGAGCTCGCCGGATCGCCCGACGCGCCGGACGACGGCGCGGCCTGAGCGGCCCGACGGCAACGCCGCGCGCCGGGCCGGGGTGGTCGGAAGCCTGACGATCTCAAAGCGTCCAGTTTCGTCCCTCGGACTCAGATAGCCGCAACGTGCGTCCGAAAGCGGGAGGGTGCGCGATCTCCCCAAGCTGCTCCCAGCGACCCTCACCACACTCCTCCTAGCCCTCGGGCCCGCCGCCGGTCCGGCCGCCGCTCGCCACACCGGCGGGCACAGCCACGCGGCACAGCACGCCGCCCACGTGGAAGCCCGG
>DATHPU010000025.1:0-42447 GCA_035483595.1 Solirubrobacteraceae bacterium | reverse complement strand
GCGGTCGAGGAGACGGGGCCGCGCGCGTCGCGCAACAAGCTGCAGACGGTGACGCTGCTGGACGCGATCGCCGAGCACGGCTTCGACGCGGCGTTCGGCGGCGCGCGCCGCGACGAGGAGCGCGCCCGCGCCAAGGAGCGCATCCTGTCCTTCCGCGACGAGTTCGGCCAATGGGACCCGCACAAACAGCGCCCGGAGCTTTGGAGCCTCTACAATGGCCGCATCCGCAAGGGAGAGCACGCTCGCGTCTTTCCGATCTCCAACTGGACCGAGCTGGACGTGTGGCAGTACATCGCCGAGGAGCAGCTGGAGGTGCCGTCGATCTACTTCGCGCACGAGCGCGACGTGTTCGCGCGCGACGGGATGCTCTACGCGGTCAGCCCGTTCGTTGAGCTGATCGACGGCGAGGAGCCGTTCTCGGCGCGGGTGCGCTACCGCACGGTCGGCGACATGAGCTGTACGGGCGCGGTCGAGTCGCAGGCGGGCACGCTTGCGGAGGTGGTCGCGGAGATCGCCGCCACGCAGATCACCGAGCGCGGCGAGACGCGCGCGGACGATCGCGTGACCGAGGCGGCGATGGAGGATCGCAAGCGGCAGGGGTACTTCTGATGGGCGAGGACACGGGTTCCGGGGCGCCGCGCGGCGTGGCGATCAACGGCAACGGCGCGGGGCACGCCGGCCTGGCGATCGCGGGGGAGAACGCGGCCGAGGTGTTCAAGCGGCTGACCGAGCGCCCCACCGACCTGCTGCGCTTCGCCACCGCGGGGTCGGTCGACGACGGCAAGAGCACGTTGATCGGCAGGCTGCTGTACGACTCCAAGCAGGTGCTCGTCGACCAGCTCGAGCACGTCGAGCAGGCCAGCCAGCGCAAGGGCCAGGTGTTCGACCTGTCGCTGCTGACCGACGGCCTGCGCGCGGAGCGCGAGCAGGGCATCACGATCGACGTCGCCTACCGCTACTTCGCGACGGCGCAGCGGCGCTTCATCATCGCCGACACGCCCGGCCACGAGCAGTACACGCGCAACATGGTCACGGGCGCCTCCACGGCCGACCTGGCGATCGTGCTTGTGGACGCGCGCAAGGGCGTGCTGGCGCAGTCCAAGCGCCACGCGTTCATCAGCTCGCTGCTGGGGATCCCGCACGTGGTCGTGTGCGTCAACAAGATGGACCTGGTCAACTTCGACGAGGCTGCGTTCGACGCGATCGTGGACGAGTTCGACGCATTTGCGGCGCGTCTGGAGCTGCCCGACGTGACGTTCATCCCGATCTCGGCGCTGCTGGGCGACAACGTGGTCGAGCGCTCCGAGGCGATGCCCTGGTACCAGGGCCCGCCGCTGCTGTACCACCTCGAGCACGTGCACATCGCATCCGATCGCAACCTGATCGACGTGCGCTTCCCGGTGCAGTGGGTGATCCGCCCGGGTGGGCGGGGCAGCAGCTCAGAGCTCGCGGACTACCGCGCCTACGCGGGGCAGCTGGCCGGCGGCATCATCCGCAAGGGCGACGAGGTGGTGGTGCTGCCGGGCGGGCAGCGCACGACCGTGGCGAGCATCGACACGTTCGATGGCCCGATCGCGGAAGCGTTCCCGCCGATGTCGGTGGCGCTGCGCCTCAGCGACGAGATCGACGCGGGGCGCGGCTCGACGATCGTGCGCCCGCAGAACCAGCCGACGGTGGCCAACCGCTTCGAGTGCCAGCTGTGCTGGATGTCCGAGCAGCCGCTCAGCCCCGGGCGGCGCTACCTGGTCAAGCACACGACGCGCACCGCGATGGTCGGCAAGATCGACGTTCGCTACCGCATCGACGTGGAGACGCTGCGCCGCGAGGAGGGCGCGACGACGCTCGGGCTGAACGACCTCGCGCGCGTGCACATGGAGCTGAGCTCGCCGCTGGTGTTCGACTCCTACCGGCGCAACCGCGTCACCGGCAGCCTGATCGTGATCGACGAGGCGACCAACGACACGGTCGCGGCGGGCGTGATCCTCGACACGGAGGTCGAAGACACGGCTGCGCCGGACACGAGGAGCGAGCGCAGCCCGAACGTTCGCTGGCAGGGCACGCGCATGACCCGCGAGCGGCGCTGGCAGTCGCTCGGGCACGGCGGCGCGACGCTGTGGTTCACGGGTCTGCCGGGCGCGGGCAAGTCGACGGTCGCGGCGGCCGTCGAGGAGCGCCTGCTGCAGGCGGGCCAGCCGGCGTTCCTGCTCGACGGCGACAACCTGCGCCACGGCCTCAACGGCGATCTGGGCTTCGACGAGGAGGCGCGCACCGAGAACGTGCGCCGCACCGCGCACGTGGCGCGGCTGCTCGCGGAGTCGGGCACGGTCGCGCTGGTCAGTCTCGTGAGCCCGTACGCGGCCGACCGCCAGGCCGCGGCCGCCCTGCACGCGGCCGACGACCTGGGCTTCCTGGAGATCTTCGTGGACGCGCCGCTGGAGCTGTGCGAGCAGCGCGACCCCAAGGGCCTTTACGCGCGCGCTCGCTCGGGCGAGCTGGCGGGCATGACGGGGGTGGGCGCGCCGTACGAGGCGCCGGCCGAACCCGACCTGGTGCTCGGCAGCTTCCAGGAAACGGTCGAGCAAGAGGTCGAGCGCGTGATGGCGCTGCTCGTGGAGCGCGGGCTGATTTCGAGCGGCCTGTAGGCCCGCTCCGCCTCTCGCTGCTCAGGCTTTCTTGTTTTTCTTGCGTTTCGCCTTCGTGCTGGCGGCGTGCAGCAGCACGGTGGAGCTCGAGCCGGACACGACCGCGCCGGGTTTGATCTGCACGAACGCGCGGTAGTGGCCCGTGTCGCGCACGCTGACGACGACGCTGAAGCGCGAGATCGAGCGCGTGGCGCGCTTGACGGCGGTGTCGAACTTGGTCGCGAACGCGGGCGCCTTTTCGCTCTTTTCGTGCCCCGGCTTGCCCGGCTTTTCCGGCTTTTCCAGCTTCCCGGGCTTTTCCGCCTTGGGTTTGGGCGTCTTTTCCATCTGGATGAACACGTGCGCCCCGACCTCCGCGGGCGTGACGGTGCCGTACAGGCGCACGAGGCCCTTGTGGCCGGAGGAGCGCGCTTTGAGGACCACGCGCACGGTGACCTCGGCGGGCACGACGCGGCTGAGCACGAGCGGCGCACCGGCGGTGGCGATGCGGAACTTGGTGCTGCTCAGCATGTCCTGCACGCGGAAAGAGAACGCTCCGGTGGGGCTGGTGAGCAGCGGCGTGCCGACGTTGACGTAGGCGGCCGTGTACGGGTAGGGGCTGGCCTGCAGCACGATCGCCCGGTTGGCGTTGCTCGTGCCGGTGAGCGTGCCGCTGAGCACGAATGTGCCGCCGAGCGGCGTTGGCTGGAAGAGCTTGGGCAGCGTAAAGCCGCTTTTCTTGCTCTTGATCGTGTACGTGCGATCGTGGCCCTGGCCCGTGCCCTTGGCGTTGGTCGCCACCAGGCGGTAGTGGTAGCCGACGAGGAGCCCGGTCGCGGTCTGCTCGACTTTGATCGAGACGGCTCCCGAGCCGGCGGCGGGCGGGTTGAGCGTGACGGTGGGCGTCACCTGGCCGTAGGTGCCAGTGGGGCCGTACTCGAAGTAGTAGCTGGTGACCAGCGTGCGCGGGTCGACGCTGCCCTCGAGCGTGGCTGTCGTGCCGATCACCTTGGCGACGCCGCCGGTGCTCACGAGCGGTGGGCCTTCGGTGGTCTTGCGCGAGGAGTCGGCCAGCGAGACGAGCGGCAGCGCGAGCACGAGGCCGGCGAGGGCCAGCGCCGAGGAGACAGCGATCCGCTTGATCGTAAAGCTGCTCATGTCCGAATCCCTTCTGGTCTGTGTTCGCGCGCGTGGTCGGTTCTGGCCGCGCGCGCCCCTCGCGCGCTCGGCGCCTCGATCGGTACAAACCGCCTGCGATGCGTTCGATGCGGCTCAGCGCACCGATTGTCGTCGCGGCGAATGGGTCGCTGGACCTTGCGGATGCTAGCAACGGGTTGACTTCAAGCGCTGCTTCGGAGGCGGCGTCGCCACCCAGCACGCGACCCCGTCCATGATCATTATAAATCTGATACGATTGGTGAGGAATTGGCCACCGAGAAACCCCGGAGCTCCTCATGATTATCCTGTTCGCCGTCGCCGCGTGGATGCTGGCTCTCTCGATCGTCGTCGGGCTGTGCGCGGCCGCGCGCGCGGGCGAGGGAGCAGGTTGCGCGCTTCCCGTGGCGGGCGGCGGGCAGCCCGGGACGCGACGGCCTTCACAAAATCGTCACGTCGTGACGCTCCGGCGCCTCGACCATACTCCGAGCACTATCGAGAGCGCTACGGCCGCGCGTGCGGTCTCCCTCGGGCGCGCACAAGAAGGCAGCCACCCTGTCCACCGAATCGATCGCAAGCCCATCGTCTCCACCCGCGAGCGCGGCCGCGCAGTGCGCGAGCTGCGGCGCGCCGCTGGCATCTGACCAGCGCTACTGCCTGGAGTGCGGCGCGCGGCAGGTGCCGATGAGCAGCGTGCTGCTCGGCGACCCGACGCGTGAGGCGTCGCGTGCGTCCACGCCGCCGGCCCCGCCCGTGCCCGCCTCGCCGCCGGGACCCCCGCCCGCCGGCGGCGCTCCGCAGCGCAACAACACGCTGACGGTGATCGCGGGCGTCGGCGTGCTGCTGCTGGCGATGGGCGTCGGCGTGCTGATCGGCCGCTCCGGCTCGACCAAGCCGGCCGCCGCGCCGGCGCAGGTGATCACCGTGGGAGGGGTGTCGTCCACCGGCGCCGGGTCGACAGCGCCCAGCGAAGCGACGTTCACCAGCGACTGGCCGTCGGGCACGAGCGGGTACACGGTGCAGCTGCAGACGCTGCCCGAATCGGGGACCTCCGTGAGCGCCGTGGAAGCGGCCAAGTCCGCAGCGAGCGCCAAGGGCGCCCAGGCCGTGGGCGCGCTCAAGTCCGAGGAATTCAGCAGCCTCACCGCCGGCAGCTACGTCGTCTACTCGGGCGACTTCCACACGCAAGCGCAGGCCGGCAAAGCGCTGACGGGCCTCAAGAAGAGCTTCCCTGGAGCGAAGACGATCAAGGTCTCCAACGGCAGCTCCGGCTCCGGCAGCTCCACCGGCGGCAGCGGCTCGTCCCCCTCCGGCGGCTCCGGCAGCAACGAGAGCCACCCGGCGCCGTCGTCGGTGCTGAAAAGCCTCAAAGGCAGCAAGGGCAAGAGCTACGAGGAAAAGGCCAAGAACCTCCCCGACGTGGTCGAAACGGGCTGACGCATGGGCATCCTGCGCGACACGAACGGCAGCTCGGAGCTGCAGCGCCGGCGCGATTCGCTGGCCGCGGAGGTGACCGAGCTGCACTGGGATCTCGGCGGCCTGGCCTACGAGATGGCGATCCGCGACCACTTCCGCCTCGACGTGCTCGTGCGGCGCGCGGCGCTGCTGCAGGAGCGCGACGCGGAGCTGGCGGAGGTCGAGCGCCTGCTGCGAATGGAGCACGACGGCGTCGCCGGCAGCTGCCCGAGCTGCTCGGCCCCGCACAGCAGGGGGGCGCTGTACTGCTGGCAGTGCGGAACGACGCTGATGGAGCGCCTGCCGAGCAGCGCCGCGCCCGCGGCTGCGGCGGATGCGACCTCTCCGGCGAGCGGCCTGCGCATCCCCCCGCCGCGCGTGTCGGCGCTGCTGGTGCTGGTGTTCCTGGGGTTCGGCATCCTGATGGGCAACGTCGCGCACTCGGGCGTGAATGGGGCGCTGGCGTCGGCGCGCTCGCCGCTGCGGGTGATGCTCCCGGCGACGGCGTCCACCGTGGTGCCAGCGCCGAGTCTCTCCGGGTCTCCCGGCTCGGAAGCGTCCGGCTCGGGGTTGACCAGCGAAGCGCCGCCGAGCGAACCGGAAGCGACGCCCGCCCCCGCGTCGAGCCCCGGCACGAGCACAGCGCCGTCGAAAACGCAGTCCGGCTCGAAAGGCTCCGAACGCGGCTCCGGCTCGGGAAGCGGCTCCGGCTCAGGAGGCGGCTCGGGCAGCTCCGAATCCGCCGGCGCCCCGGCGAAGAAGCTCCCGCCGATCAAGCACGTGTTCGTGATCATGCTCTCCGACGAGCCCTATGCGTCGGTGTTCGGCCCGTCCTCCACGGCTCCCTACCTGGCGAGCACGCTGGAGCACAAGGGCGAGCTGCTGGTGCACTACGACGCTGTCGCGCACGAGGAGCTGGCCGACGGCGCGGCGCTGATCAGCGGCCAGGGGCCGACGGCGGAAACCGCCGCCAACTGCCCCACCTACGCCGAAATCGCGTCGGCCGCGGCGGGAGAAGACGAACAGGTGCTGGGCACGGGTTGCGTGTACCCGCGCTCGAGGCAGACGCTGCCGGGGCAGCTCGCCGCCAAGCGCCTCACGTGGCGGGCGTACGTCCAGGGAATCGACGAAGCCGGCGCGACGCCGGGGGCGTGCGCGCACCCCGCCCTGGGTCAGGCCGACCCGACGGCTACGCAGACGGCGAGCAGCGGTGCGTACGCGACGTTCCGCAACCCGTTCGTGTACTTCGACTCGATCGCCGGCTCGCCCGAATGCGCCGCGGATGACATCGGGCTCGCGAGCCTGAAGGGCGATTTGGCGAGCGCCAAGGGCACGCCGAGCTTCGCCTACATCGTCCCCGACCGCTGCCACGACGGCAATCCCACGCCGTGCACCCCCGGTGCGGCGGCCGGCATCCCCCAGGCGGAAGCGTTCCTCAAGCGGGTGGTTCCCGAGATCACGGGCTCGAAGGCGTACAAGGAAAGCGGTCTGCTCGTGATCACCGTCGACGAGGCTCCTTCGAGCGGGCAGTTCGCGGACTCGAGCTCGTGCTGCGGGCAGCCGCTGTTCCCGAACGCGCCGTCCAAGACGCTGTCGGGCACGCCTCGCGGCGGCGGCGCGGTGGGGGCGCTGCTGCTGTCGCCCTACGTGAAAGGCGCCACCACCAGCCAGGAACCGTACAACGACTTCTCACTGCTGCGCACGATCGAGGACCTGTTCGGTGTGCCACATCTCGGTTACGCAGGGCTGCCGGCGGTGCAGTCGTTCGAACCGGCGCTGTTCCTCGCGGCGAAGGGCTGAGCCTTGCGACTAAACGCGGGCGGGCAGCGTCAGCGCGCTCGGCTCCGGGCGCCACGCCGAGACCATCTCCTCGAACGTGATCGCCTGGCGCCGCTGTGCGGAGCGGCTGAGCGCCCACTCCAGTGCGAGCATGTGGCGCGGGTGCTGAAGATCGGCGGGGTGCAGGTCCAGGCGCAGCGTGTCGCCGCACAGCACGCTCCCCGCGCGGATCAGCGGCGGCGATAGCGCGCGCCGCGCGCGCCCATTTGCGCCCATGCCCCAGGCTGGCGCGAGCTGCTGGGCACGCTCGCCGGCGCCCGCGGGACCCGCGCTGTGCACGCGCAGCAGGCTCGCCCACCAGCGGAACCGCCGCGGCAGAACCCGGCGCAGCGCGGGCGTGTACGCGTAGGCGGGAGCGACGAATCCGTCCGGCTCGAGGCCCGCGAGCTTGAGCACGCGCCAGCCCGCGTCGACCGCGCGCCGCGTCTCCGCCTCGTCCAGCCCCACGAACTCCGCCGAGCGCCCGCCGAGCCCGTGCATCAGGCTGTGGCGCGCGAGCGGGCCGCGACGGAGCTGCACGTGCTGGAAGCCGTGCTGCGCGATCGCGTCGCCCGCCAGCCGGCGCTCGTTCAGCCAGCCGATCATCTCCGGGGAGCGCTCGCCCAGCGGATGCAGGTCGCGGGCGGGGATCACGAGCAGCGTGACGCGGTCCACGTCATGGTCGTCTAGCCAGTCCCTGATCATCGCGCAGCGCTCGAACGTCGCCGGCTCGATGTCGTGCAGCGCAACGGCGATCCTCGCCGGCCGGGTGCGGGAGCCGCTAGGCCGCACGCGCGAGCCCCGCTGCCTGGGCCACTGGCAGCACACGTCGGTAGCCGACGGCCAGACGCTCGAGCGTCCGCTCCCACGTGCGCTCCCTGACGGCCGCCAGGCCGCCGAGCGACAGGTGCTCGCGCAGCAGCGGCGAGCGCACCAGCTCGAGGATCGCGCCGGCGAGCTGCTCGGCGTCGGCCTCGCGCAGCAGACCGCTCGTGCGGTCGGCGATCAGCGACAGCGGCCCGCCCTCGGCGACCGCGATCACCGGCAGCCCGCTCGCCTGCGCCTCCAGGATGACCTGGCCGAACGTGTCGGTCGAGCTGGGGAACAGGAAGATGTCGGCGTTCGCGTAGGCGCGCGCGAGCGCGTCTCCCTCGAGCCAGCCGAGGAAGCTTGCGGACTCGCCGAGGCGCTCGCGCAGGCGCTCCTGCTCGGGGCCGCCGCCGGCGAGCGTCAGGCGCAGGCGCTCGTCCTGCGCGCGTGCCCGCAGGAACGCGTCGGCCAGCAGGTCGACGCCCTTCTCGCGCGTGATCCGTCCCGAGTACATGACCGTGATCGTCTCGTTCGTCCGGTCGGTGTCGCGCAGCACTGGGCGAAAGCGCGAGGTGTCGACGCCGCGGTCCCAGCGCAGCACCCGCTCCGCGGGCATGCCGATCGCGGCCAGCGCCTCGTCGGTGGCGCGGCTGGGGGAGAGGACGATGTCGCACGAGCCGTAGAAGGTGCTGACGGCCATCGCCATCACGTCGGCCAGGTGCTCGTCGCCGGAGCGCAGGCCCGCGTACGCGGTCAGCTCGGTGTGGTAGCTGCCCACCAGCGGGATGCCGAGCGCACGCGCCACGAGCGCCCCGGCGATGCCGGCTGGGCCTGGCGAGCAGACGTGGATCGCGTCGTACGCGCCGCCGTCCACGCCCGAGAGCGTCTGCACCGCGGCGGGAAGGCTCGGCACGCCGATGCTCAAGCCGGGGTAGAACGGCACGTCGATGTCCGCGACCGACGACAGGCGCCGGTCGACCTCGGGGTCGGTGCCCACAACCTCGATGTCGAAGCCGGGCACGCCGCGCTGGCGGATCTCCTCGATCGTGCGCGTGACCCCGTGCGTGGAGCCGATCCCGTCGGCGAGGATCGCCACGCGCGGCAGCTCGCAGTCCTCGCGCCGCGGCCCGCTCGCGCGCTGGCCGGGCTCGCCTGCCATCGAGTTGGGGATCGCGGCGAGCTTCGCCTGCTCGTTGGCCAGGAACGCCGTCGCGGGCGCATAGGGGACGGCCGCGATGCACGCCTCGAACACGCTCTCGGCTGCCGCCATCACCTCCGCCTGACCGGTGGCCGCCGCGACAGCCGTCTCGACGGCCCGGCGCAGCTTGCGCTCGTGCAGGCGGCACGCGCGGCGGTAAAGGTCGGCGTGGCTGAAGTCCTCCGCCTGCATGTAATCGATCAGCTGGCGCTCATCCAGGTGGTCGAGTCCCACGGCGCTCAGCCATGCCCGCAGCAGGCAGCGGGCGTCGTCGGGCTCGAGGTCGCTGCCGACCGCGCCGTGGCGGGCGTCGCCCTCGCTCAGCAGGCGCCTGACCATCGTCATCACGCGGGCGGGGTCGGGGCGGCCGCGCGGCTCCTCGGACGCGTCCGGCCCGAGCGCGCGCGCGGCGAGCGCGATCGCGGCGTGCGCCCACTTGGCGGCGCTGCCCTGCGCGCCGCGTGCGAGCACGTCGCCGGCACGCACGTGCGCGAGGAAGTCCTGCGGCGTGCGCGCGGGCGGCGCTTCCGTGTAGGTGCGGCCGATGTCAACCCCGGCGTGATCGTCGCTGCCGCCGATGCCGATGCCCTCGCGGGTGGCGACGTACGTCGCCGCGGGCCGGTTCAGCTCGCGGGCGCGCGCGCCGTTGCGGATCTCCCAGATGCCGAACAGCTCGGCCAGGCGGCGGCGGTGACGGGCGCTGAGCGGCGCCTCCACGGTGTAGTACGGGTGGGCGAGCGCGCACACGATCTCCTGTTCGTACATGTAGGCGGCGCACAGCTCCACGTCGCCGCTGTTGGCCTGCAGCCACTCGTGGTCCTCGCACGTGATGCCGTAACAGAGGATGTGCACCGCTTGCGGCTCGTCGCGGAAGTGCGCGGTCAGCTCCTCGGAGATGAACACGTCCGGGCGGTCCGCGATCTCGAGCACGCCGGCGATCGTGTCGTGGTCGGTGATCGTCACGAAGTCCATGCCGCGCCGCTTGGCCAGCTCGTAGACCTCCTCGGGCGGCGTCGCGCACTCGGGCAGGCCGACGGCGCGCTGCACGCCGAGCTTGGACGCCTGCGACGCGGTCGAATGGCAGTGCATGTCGACCATGCTCGCCGCTCGCAGCGCGGGGGTCGTCATGATGCTGCGCGACGGCTGCGTGGCATCTTCCCCGGGTGTCTTTCCATGACTGTTCATAGCAGACATATTTCCCTGCAAACAGCGGTTTTTTGTGACCAGGCAGCAATGATCGTGTGAAGTGATGGTGAAGATAAGTTGCGGTGTTTCCAGGGTTGCCGGCCGCGGAGTGTGTCCGGCGGTGTTCCCAACCGGCCGCCGGCTCCCTGATCAGCTCGGCACGGGCGCTCCGAGCAGCACCGCGGCGACGCCCGCGCAGCCGGCCAGCAGCAACGTCGGCACGACGCCGCGGCGCAGGACGAGCAGCGCGATCGCGCCGCCGGCGAGCACCGCGTACTGCCAGCCCTCCGCGAGCGCGCTCGTCAGCGGCACGGCCGCGCCCACGATCGCCCCGGCGGCGCTCGGCGCGGCGCCAGCGAGGAACGCCAGCACGCGCTCGTCGGCGAGCAGCCGCTCGAAGCGGGCGGCGCCGATCAGGATGAACGAGAACGACGGCGCGAACGCCACGAGCGCGGCGAGCAGCGCCGCGGGCAGCCCGCCGGCGGCGTAGCCGACGACCGCGACCGTCTGCGTCAGCGGCCCGGGGGTGACCTGCCCGAGCGCCACCGCGTTGAGGAACTGCGCGTGTGTCATCCAGTGGTAGGTGCCGACCGCGTCGGACTGCATCAGCGGCACGATCACGAAGCCGCCGCCGAACGCCAGCGCGCCGACCTTCAGCGCCGTCCACACGAGCGCGAGCGTGCCGCCCGGCTCGGGGATCGCCGCGAGCGGGAGCCATGCGGGCAGATGCACGCCGCGGCGCAGCAGCTCGAGCAGCCCGCACGCGATCAGCACGAGCACCAGCCACGGCCCGGCGAGCGCCGCGCCCGCGGCGCCGGCTACGCCGTAGGCGAGCACGCGCACGCGCCGGCGCCAGGCGGCGGCCGCCCAGATCGGACCGGCCACGCCGAGTCCGGCGCGCACGGCCACCGCCGCCACCGCCGCGCCGGCGCCCATGCCGGCTCCGCGCACCCACAGGGGCGGCGAGCTCGACAGGAACAGGACCGACAGCGCGAGGATCGCTACGAGTCCCGGCACGATGAAGCCCAGGCCGCCGAGCAGCGCGCCGCGACCGCCGCGCAGGCGCCACGCGCAGTAGACCGCCAGCTGGGTGGAGGCAGGGCCCGGGAGCACGTTGGTGGCGGCGATCGCGCGCTCGAACTGCACGCTCGTGAGCCACCCGCGCCGCTCCACGCACAGCTCGCGCAGCAGCACTACGTGCGCGGGCGGTCCGCCGAAGCCGATGCAGCCGATCCGGCCCCACTCGCGCACGATCTCGGTCAGCGACGGAGTGGCGTATGTGGGATGGTCGGCGTGGGGCGCGGCATTGGGGTCCCCCGGCGGCACGCGGTGAGACTATGCGCTGCAATAAGCTCCCGCCCAGATGGCGGCCATCGTGGCGGTTCCAATCGCTTCGGCGATCAGCTACTTCCAGGCGATCGTGCTCGGGCTCCTGCAGGGCGTGACCGAGCTGTTCCCGATCTCGAGCCTCGGGCACACGGTGCTGTTCCCGACGCTGTTCGGCTGGAACAAGCTGGTCGACGCGCAGTCGCAGTCGGAGTCCTTCTGGCTGGCGTTCGTGGTGATGCTGCACGTCGGCAGCGCGCTCGGGCTGCTGGCGTACTACTGGCGCGACTGGGTGCAGATCGTGCGCGCGTTCTTCCGCACGCTCGGCAAGCGCCGCATCGAGGACCCCATGGAGCGGCTCGCGTGGCTGATCATCACCGCCAGCATCCCCGCCGGGGTGATCGGCCTGGCGCTCGAGCACCAGCTGCGCACGCTCACCGCCAAGCCCGAAGTGGCGGCCGTCTTCCTGATGGTCAACGGCTGCGTGCTGTTCGCCGCGGAGCGCTTCCGCCGCCGTGCGGAGGTGCGCGAACTCGCCGAACGGGAGGGCGCCAAGCCCGACGGCGCGCGCGAGCTCGAGACGCTCGCGTACCGCGAGGCGCTGGTCATCGGCGCCGCCCAGTCGACCGCGCTGGTCGCGGGCATCAGCCGCGACGGCGTCACGATGGGCGCGGGCCTCGCGCGCGGCCTCGACCACAGCGACTCGGCGCGCTTCGCGTTCCTAATGGCGACGCCGATCATCCTGGCGGCCGGCATCGTCAAGCTGCCCGACCTGCTCGGCCACCTCGGCAACGGGATCCGCGGCCAGGCGGTGGTTGCGTGCGCCGTCGCGGCGGTCACAGCGGTCTTCACGGTGCGCTTCCTGGTGGGCTACTTCAAGACCAGGACGCTGACGCCGTTCGCGATCTACTGCCTGCTGTTCGGGCTGGCGATGACGATCTACACGATGGCGTAGCGCCGATCGAGGGCGGCGCCGCGCACGCTCGATCCCGGCAGGCGGCGGGCGATGCACCATCATTGACGGCCGTGCCCGTGCCGAAGACGCCGCCGAAGATGTTCGAGACGCGCAGCCACGCCTGGCAGGAGGTCGGCCTGCTGCGCCAGATCAGCCCCAAGGTGGTCAAGCGCGCGCGCCTGGAGGCACTGGTGCTGCTGCCGCTGTTCGTGGGTGTGGTGCTGCTGTACGACAACCGCGTGAGCCTGCTCGGCACAACCGTGGCGGCGACGCCGGAACGGCACGGCAAACCGCCGGTCCCTGCCCACAAGGTGCTCGAACAGGCCCTGGAAACGCCGATCCGCGTGGTCACGGTGATCGCGCTGATGATCCTCGGTTGGGCGATCGCGCGCGACGTCGGCCGCGGCCTCGGGCCGGCGCTGTTCAGACGCCTGGAGCCGGCGACGGCGGGCACCGTCGGGTTCGTGATCCGCCTGGCCACGGTCGTGGTGGCGCTGTTCGTATCGCTGCGTGTGGCCGGCATCGAAGCCAAAACGCTGGCGCTCGGCACGGCCTTCACGGCGGTGATCTTCGGCCTCGCGGCGCAGCAGACGCTCGGCAACCTGATCGCGGGCACGGTGCTGCTGAGCGCGCGCCCGTTCCGGGTGGGGGAGCGCGTGCGCCTGCAGGGCGGCCCGCTGGCGGGACAGCTTGAGGGCACGGTCAGCTCGCTGGGCCTGCTCTACACGACGTTCGCGACGGGCGAGGACTCGATCCTGGTGCCCAACAGCGTCGTGCTCAACGTGGCGGTGCTGCCGCTGCGCGAGCCCGAGGCGGTCAACCTTCGCGCGCGCCTGCGCGCGGGAATGACCCCCGGCGACCTGCAGGAGATCCTCGAGAAGTCGCTGCAGACGCCGCTGCGCGACGCGCCGCGCATAACGCTCGAGGAGCTCGATGGCGACGAGGTGGTCGTGCGCATCGCGGCGACGCCGCGCGTGGCCGCGCAGGGCCGTCAGCTGGCCAGCGAACTGCTGAGCATCGTCTCGCGCGAGACGCGCTCGCGCGCGAGCACGCCGTAGCGCAGGAACAGGTGCGGGCCGCTGGCGAGCACGCCCAGCAGCTCCAGGCTGGCCGGCGGCTGCAGCTCGGCGCCGGCGAGGATCCGCAGCGCCTCACCGCCCGCCGGCTCGCCGCCCGCGAGCAGCGGCGAGAGCGACAGAAACAGCTCGTCCAGCAGCCCCGCTTCGAGCAGCTGCATCGCCAGGTGCGGCCCGCCCTCGCACAGCAGGCTACGCACGTCGAAGCGCGCGCGCAGCTCGCCGAGGGCGGCCGCGAGATCGAGGCGGCCGTCCGCCGCGGCGCGCACGTACTCGACGGTGGCGTCCGTCGCGGGCAGGCTTGCGGCGGACACGGTCAGGATCACCACGTGCGCATCGGGCTCGCGCAGCAGCGGGATCTCGCCGTCCAGTGCCAGCCGCCCGGAGACGATGCACGCGAGCGGCTCCTCGCTGAGGCCGCGCTGCGCCCGCAGCGCGCGCCGCGCCGCGTCCGGGATGATGCGCCCGTAGCGCTCGGTGCGCACCGTGCCGGCGCCCACGAGCACCGCGTCGACGGCGCCGCGCAGGGCGTGGAACAGCGCCCTGTCGGCGGCTCCGCCCAGCGGACCGGAGCGGCCGTCGAGGCTCGCGCGGCCGTCGACGGTGCTGATCATGTTGAGCATCACGCGCGGGCGCTGCGCGCCCGGGTCGCGCCGCTCCCACAGCCCCAGCTGCTCGACGAGCTCCGCGGCCGTGGCCGGCGCCTCCGCCGGCTGCAGGCGCGCGAAGCGCACCGGCTCCTGGCCCGCCGCGTGCGCATCGTGGCCGACGTCTACGTCCATCGTCCCAGCGTAGCCGCGCGAACGGGCGCGGATCGCTCGCGTACGTGTTCTGGCGTCCGCAACAAATCGACAACACATCGCGGGCTTGACGTGCTACGGTCGTCGGGAATGGCCGGCGAAAGACCGGCGAAAGTAGTGCAAGCGCTCGCAGGTCGAAGCTTTGAAGAAGCATCCTCCGCGTGCAGCACGCACATACCGTGGAGGAATTCACACCATGCCAACTGGCACAGTAAAGTGGTTCAGCGACGACAAGGGGTTCGGCTTCATCACCCCGGATGACGGTGACAAGGACCTGTTCGTCCATCACACCGGCATCAACGGCGAGGGCTACCGGTCGTTGCAGGAGGGAGCCAAGGTTTCCTACGACCCGGAGCAGGGCGAGAAGGGTCCCAAGGCCGTCAACGTCCAGGCGATCTAGATCCGTCTAGCTTCGGCGTACAGCCGCTGTGCAGAGGGTCCGCTTCGGCGGGCCCTCTGCCGTTAAGGCCCCGCCGAGCGGATCAAGGCCCCGCCGAGCGGGTATCGTCCCGACGCTGAGCATGCAGCTCGACGCGACAACCCTTCCCGTCGGCGGCGCCGCATCTGCCGAGCGGCGGCGGGGGCCCGCGGGCTGGCGCTCGCGCGGACGGGCGGGAGAGCTCGCGGGCGCGCGGGCGGGGGTGCGCGCTGGCGCGCTGGCGCTGGGCGGGATCGTGGCGCTCAGCCTGTTCGTGGTGCTGATGGCGGCCAACCGGCCGAGCGTGCTCACGCCCACGACGCACGTCGGCTACTTCCCGCGCTGGATGGCCGGCCCGCTCGGGGGCCTGTTGCCTGGGCTCACGAACAACGGCACCACGCTCAAACTCCTGTTCACGGGCGCGCTGGTGCTGATGTACGGCGGCTACGTGGTCGTGCTGCGCCACACGCCGCGGCTGCCCCCGCGCTGGGTGATCGCGACGATCGTGGCCGCCCACGTGATCTTCCTGATGTCGCCGCCGCTGGCGCTGACGGACCTGTTCAACTACGTCAACTACGCGCGCATGGAGGTGGTGCACAACCTCAACCCGTACACGACGATCCCGATCCTCGAGCCGCACAACGACCCGAGCTACGTGCTCAGCAACTGGCGCGAGCTGCTGAGCCCGTACGGGCCGCTGTTCACGCTGCTGACGTTCATCGTCGTGCCGCTCGGCGTGGCGGGCTCCTTCTGGGCGCTGAAGGCGATTCTGATGGCGACCAGCCTGGGCATGATCCTGCTGGTGTGGAAGTCGGCGCGGCTGCTCGGCCGCGATCCGCTGCTAGCGATCGCGTTCGTGGGCCTGAACCCGATCGTCCTGATCTGGGGCCTCGGCGGCGAGCACAACGACTTCCTGATGATGTTCTTCATCATGCTGTGCTTCTACCTGCTGCTGCGGGCGCGCGCGACGGCGCAGGCGGCGCGAGCGGG
Source organism: Solirubrobacteraceae bacterium (assembly GCA_035483595.1). Classification (GTDB taxonomy): domain Bacteria; phylum Actinomycetota; class Thermoleophilia; order Solirubrobacterales; family Solirubrobacteraceae; genus Palsa-744. Next base: position 26,640 of record DATHPU010000025.1, on the reverse strand, counting down.
GACGGACGCGGGTGCGGGTGCGGGCGCGAGCGCGGGGGCGGACGACGCGGCGAGCGGCGAGCGGCGCGTGCGCCTCGAGGAGCTGACGTCGCTGCGCCGCGTGCGCGCGGCGCTGTGGCCGCCGGCGCCGCTGGAGCTGGGGGCGGGCGTGGCGCTGGTGACGGCCGTCGGGATCAAGGCGTCGGCTGCGGTCCTGGTCCCGGTGGTGCTCGCTGGGCTCGCGCGCACGCCGCGCGCGCTCGCGCAGCTGGTGTTCGGCATGATCGTCGCGGGCGTCGCGGTGGCGGGCGCGAGCCTGCTGGCGTTCGGCCTGCACATCCCCGACCTGAGCACGCAGGGCAGCGTCGTGACGAGCGAGAGCGTGCCCAACCTGATCGGCCTGGCGGCCGGCGCGGGGGGAGAGACGGCGGGCCTGCGCACGGCCCTCAGCGGGGTGCTGATCCTGCTGGTGCTGGGCTGCTGCTGGGTCGCGCTGGGTAGCGGCAGGCGCTGGTCGGCACCAGGCGAGACCGGCGGTGTGGGGCGCGCGATCATGGCGTCGGGATGGGCCAGCGTAGCGCTGCTCGTGACGCTCAGCTGGGTGCTGCCGTGGTACGTGCTGTGGATACTGCCGCTGGCGGCGATCGCTGGCTCGCGGCGGCTGCGCACGACGGCGCTGGTGCTCGGCGTGTATCTGATCGTGGCGTGGTCGCCGGCGTCGGGCCTGCTGTGGAAGGCGATCCACTTCTACCCGGAAAAGACGCCGCTCGGACGCCTGCACCAGCGCGCGGTGAAGGAGCTGCTGGACTAATCGCGCTCGGCGGGCGGCGGCCGCCGCTGCTGCTTGCGCTCGCCGGCGCGCCGCTTCTGCTCCAGCCGCCGCGCGCGCGATGCTGCGCTGGGGCGCGTGGGGCGCCGTTTGCGCGGCACGCTCAACGCCTCGCGCAGGCGCTCGCCGAGGCGCTCCAGCGCGAGCTCGCGGTTGCGCAGCTGCGAGCGCTCGTCCTGGGCGACGGCGACGAGTCGCGGCCCGGCGCGCGCGATCACCCGCGCGCGCTGCTCGTCGCTGAGCGACGGCGAGGCGAGCACGTCGAAGATGGCTTCCACGCGCGAGGCGGTGACGTTGGCGTGCTGGCCGCCGGGTCCCGACGAGCGGCTGGTGCGCAGCGTGATCTCCGCCAGCGGCAGCGCGAGCTCGTCGCTGACGTGCAGCAGCCGACGCGGCGGGGCGGGCTCGTCGGGTGCGTCCTCGGCGTCGCTCAAGCGGCTCGCCTCGCCACGCCGCTCAGCCGGGCGGCTTCGCGGCGAGGTCGTGGAGCGCCCTGGCGCGCTGCTCCTCGCCGGGCGGCACGCGCCCGTCGCGGCCGACGTAGCCGTCCTTGCCGCCCGCGCACACGTACACGGCGTCGACGTCGCCGACGTTGCGGATGCTGCGCACGGTGGCGGCGTCGACGCGCGCGAGCCCGCCCTCGTGCAGGCGCTTGACCGTGCCGTCGCCGAACTCCATCTCGATCTCGCCGCGGTGCACGAAGTACAGCTCCTCCTGCTCGTCATGGAAGTGCGAGCCGCTTGAGATGCCGGGGGGGATGACGATCGCGTTGACGCCGAACGCGGTGACGCCCAGCGCCTTGCGGATCTTGCGGAACCCGGGGCCGTCGCCGAGGTCGTCGAGGTGCGCCACCGCGTAGCCCTCGCCGGTGCTCACTCCTGGGTACTCGCTGGAAGCCTCCATCTGCTCTCCTCCTCTTCCGATCTCATCCGGTCAGCCTGCTCAGTGGTCGGCCACGCGCCCGCCCGCGGGCGACAGCGGCCGGTTCTCGTCGGCCCAGCGCAGCAGCCCGCCGCTCATCGAGTAGGCGTCGAAGCCGGCCGCGCGGAACGCCTGCGCGGCCATCAGCGAGCGCGTGCCGGCGCGGCAGTAGAACGCGACCGGCCGCTCGCGCTCGACGGTGGCGGCCTGCGAGGTCAGCAGGTTGAGCTCGATGTGGCGCGTGCCGTCGATGTGCCCGGCCTCGCGCTCGTAGTCCTCGCGCACGTCGATCACCTGCAGCGCGGGGTTCGCGACGAGCCCGGCGGCGACCTGCTCGGGCGTCATCTCGATCTGCTCGTCGTCGCTCATGGGCTGACCTCCTGTCCGAGTCGCTTGGCGGCCCTGTCCATGATCACGCGCGGCGGCTGGTTGACGACGGTCGCCCCCGCGGGCACGTCCTGGGTCACGACCGCTCCCGCGCCGACGTGCGCGGCGCGGCCGATGCGCAGGTCCTTGCCGAACGGGGTGATGACGACGGCGTTGGCGCCGATGTGGACCTCGTCCTCGAGGATGATCTTGGCGGGTGCGCTCGCGTCGCCGCGGACGGCGAGCGTCGCGTGCTGCCAGATCCGAACGTGGTCGCCGATGACGACGTTGTCGTGGATGATCACGCCGAAGGAGTGATGCCAGAGGCGCAGGTCGGAGCCGACTTCGGCGTTGATCGGCAGCGAGTTGTGGTACAGCAGCGCGTTCACCTGCTTGACGGCGAGCGCGAGTCGGCGATGGCCGCGCCGGCGCAGCTCGATCGACTTCATCCATAGCCGCTCGGGGCTTGCGAGGCGGTCGAGCAGCATCAGCGCGCGAGACGCCCGGATGACCCGCTGGCCGAGTCTCGGAGAGTCATGTGATGGACAGTATCAGCGCGCCTGAGGGCGCAGATCGCGCGATCGGTCGTTGGCGCGCCTGCCAGTCGCTAGCGCTAGGATCAGCTCGCATGGAGGCGATCAGCGACGTCTACACGGTGCCGCAGGAGCACCTCGACTTCTGCGAGACGATCGGGCGGATCGCGCGCGAGAAGATCGCGCCGCGCTCGGCGGAGATCGACGAGCGCGCCGAATACCCGTGGGACGTGCGCAAGCTGCTGGCCGAGCAGGACGTGCTGGGACTGCCGTTCCCGGTCGAGTACGGCGGCACGGGCACGGGCACGCTGATGCTGAACATGGCCGTGGAGGAGATCGCGAAGGTCGATGCGGCGTGCGCGCTGATCCTGATGATCCAGGAGCTCGGCACGCTGCCGATCCAGCTGTTCGGCTCGGATGAGCTGAAGGAGCGCTTCCTGCCGCGCTGCGCCACGGGCGAGTGGTCGCCGGCGTTCGCGCTGTCGGAGCCAGAAGCCGGCTCGGACCCCGCGGGCATGAAGACGACGGCGGTGCGCGACGGCGACGAATGGGTGATCAACGGCACCAAGAACTGGATCACGAACCTGGGCGTGGCGGACTTCTACATCTGCTTCGCGGTCTCCGACCGCGACACCCGCAGGCTGACGGCATTCGTGGTGGAGGCCGATCGTCCCGGCTTCAGCGTGGGCAAGCTCGAGCACAAGCTCGGCATCCGCGCCTCGCCGACGGGGCAGCCGATCTTCGAGGACGTGCGCGTGCCGCGGGAGAACGTGATCGGCGAGGTCGGCAAGGGCCTATCGGTGGCGCTGGGCACGCTCGAGCGCACGCGCCTGGGCGCGGCGGCGCAGGCGGTGGGGATCGCGCAGGGCGCGACCGACTACGCGGTGGGCTACGCGCGCGAGCGCCGGCAGTTCGGCAAGCCGATCAACGAGTTCCAGGGAATCCAGTTCAAGCTGGCCGACATGGAAACACGCACGGCCGCCGCGCGCGAGCTGCTGTACAAGGCGTGCGCGATGGCCGATCAGCACCATCCGCTGCGCGCCAAGTACTCCTCGATGGCCAAGGTGTTCTGCTCGGACACGGCGATGGCGGTGACGGTCGAGGCCGTGCAGGTGCTGGGCGGCTACGGTTACGTCAAGGAGTACCCGGTTGAGCGCATGATGCGAGACGCGAAGATCACCCAGATCTACGAGGGCACCAACGAGATCCAGCGTCTCGTGATCGCCCGCACCCTCAAATAGGACCGAGCCCGCCGGCGATGCGCCCGTCCCTGCCCTCCGGAGATCCCCGCTCCCTTAGGCGCGCGGGGATCGCGACGTTGGCGGCGATGGCGGTCGGCCTGGTGGTGCTGGTCGTGGGCCAGGGCTTCAGCTCGATCGGCGCGGTGCGAGCGCTGGAGGACGTGGCGCTGGGCGTGATCGTGGCGGCGGCGCTGATGGGCGCGGTGGCGTTCGTGGCGGTGCACATCGCGGGGTGGCACAACCCGGAGTCGGAGACCGAGTTCGACGAGATCGTGCGCCACAGCGAGGAGCTGGCGCGCGAAGGACTGGCGGTGCCGCCCGACGAAGCCGAGTTCATGGAGCTCGACCCGCTCAACGACACCGACTTCGAAGAGCTCGTGCGCGATGCCCTGGACGACCTGCCGGACCTGCTGCGCAACGCGCTTGCGCACGTGGCGGTGGTGATCTCCGACGGCGGGCGCCGGCGCGGTGCCTACGGGCTCTACCAGGGCGGCAGCGTCGCCCGCGACGACGTGCACGATCGCATCGTGATCTTCCGCGACACGCTGCGCCGCGACTTCGGCCACGACCCCGACCTGCTGCGCGATCAGGTGACGCGCACGGTGCGTCACGAGCTGGCCCACCACGTGGGCTTCGACGAGCTGGGCGTGAGCCGTCTGGACCTCTGAGTGGCCAGCTCGAGCGGGGCTTCGAGGATCCCGGACTTCTTCATCGTGGGGCATCAGAAGTGCGGCACGACCGCGCTGTACCTGATGCTCAAGCAGCATCCGCAGATCTTCATGTCGGAGGTCAAGGAGCCGCGCTTCTTCGCCTCGGACCAGTGGTCGCGCATCGCGCGCGAGCCGCCGGCGAGCCGGCCGCGCACGCTGGAGGCGTATCTGGCGCTGTTCGCGGACGCGCGAGCGGAGAAGCGCGTGGGGGAGGCCTCGCCGCACTACCTCCGTTCGAGCATTGCCGCGACGGCGATCGCGGAGGTGCAGCCGGACGCGCGCATCATCGCGATCCTGCGCGAGCCGGCGAGCTACCTGCGCTCGTTTCACCTGCAGATGGTCTCGAGCGACGTGGAGACGGAGACCGACTTCGCCAGGGCGCTCGCGCTCGAGCCAGAGCGCCGCGAGGGCCGGCGCATCCCGCGCGGCTGCCACCACCCGGAGGCGCTGCTGTACTCCGACCACGTGCGCTACATGCAGCAGTTGCGGCGCTACCTGGACGTGTTTCCGAAGGAGTGCGTAAAGGTCCTGATCTACGACGACCTCCGCGCGGACAACGACGCGACGGTGCGCGAGGTGCTGCGCTTCCTCGACGTGGACGACGACTTCGAGGTGCCCGACGTGCAGACGGGGCCGGTCAGCGCGGTGCGCTCGGTGCGCCTGCATCGCCTGGCGAACGCGGCGCGCTCCGCGCGCTGGAACCCGCGCACGGCGGGGCCGGTGGGCAAAGCGCTGGGCGCGCTGACGCCGGCGCCGCTGCGCAGCGACGCGCTGCGCAGCGTGTGGCGGCGCGCGGTGTATGGCACGCCGCGCCCGCCCGACCGGGAGCTGATGGCAGAGCTGCGCGTGCGCTTCCGGCCCGAGGTGGTGGCGCTTGGCGAGTATCTGGGCCGCGATCTGGTGACGCAGTGGGGCTATGACAGCGACGGCTGAACCGCGGGTCCCGGACTTCTTCATCGTCGGTCATCCCAAGTGCGGCACGAGCGCGCTGTCGCTGATGCTGAAACCGCATCCGCAGATCGGCATCCCGGTGAAGGAGCCGCAGTTCTTCGCGCCGGAGATGCGCCACCGCGTGCACCAGGCGAGCTCGCCGGAGCGCCCGACCACACTCGAGGACTACTTGGCGCTGTTCGCCGACGCGCCCGCCGACCAGCGGCTGGGCGACGCCTCGACGCTGTATCTGGAGTCTGAGGGCGCGGCGCAGCGGATCGCGCAGGTGGCGCCGGCGGCGCGCATCGTCGCGATCTTGCGCGAGCCGGTGAGCTTCCTGCGCTCGCTGCACATGCAGGCGGTGCACAACTACGTGGAGACGCAGAAGGACTTCCAGGCGGCGATCGAGCTGGAGCCGCTGCGCCGCCAGGGACGGCGCGTGCCGCGCTTCTCGCAGAACCCGCAGCGCCTGCTGTACTCCGAGCACGTGCGCTACGCCGAGCACCTGGCGCGCTACCGCGCGGCGTTCCCGCCGGAGCAGCTGCTGGTGCTGATCTACGACGACTTCCGCTCCGACAACGAGGCGACGGTGCGCCGCGTGCTGCGCTTCCTGGACGTGGACGACACGCTGGCGATCCCGCCGATCAGGACCAAACCGCTGCCGGCGGTGCGCTCGCACCTGGTGCACCAGGCGGCGCGCGCGATCGCGATCTCCCACCGCAACCCGGCGGCGGCGGGGCGCGCGTCGCAGCTGATCTACAGGCTGACGCCGAGCCAGTTGAACAGCGACGCGCTGCAGGCGGCGTGGCGGCGCGCCGCGTACACGAGCCCGCGCGAGCCGGACGCGCGCTTCGTGCGGGAGCTGCGCCGCCGCTACAGGCCGGAGGTGGTGGCGCTCGGCGAGTACCTGGGGCGCGACCTGGTCGGCGAGTGGGGTTATGACAGCCTCGACCGCAGCCCGGATCTATAGTCCCCGGCACAAACCACCCAAGGAGAGAGAGCCACATATGCCTGAAGCAGTGATCGTCGACGCAATTCGCACGCCCATCGGCCGCGCGGTCAAGGGCTCGCTGAAGTCCGTCCGCGCCGATGACCTCGCGGCGATCCCGCTGAAGGCCCTGATCGAGCGCAACCCGCAGCTCGACCAGCGCTCGATCGGCGACGTGATGATGGGCTGCGGCTACGGAGAGCGCGAGTCCGGCTACAACATCGGCCGCATGGCGACGCTGCTGGCGGGCATCGACTACCACGTGCCGGGCTGCACGGTGAACCGCTTCTGCGCCTCGTCGCTGCAGACCACGCGCATGGCCTTCCACGCGATCAAGTCGGGCGAGGGCGACACGTACATAGCCGCCGGCGTGGAGGCCGTCTCGCGCACGGCGCCGGGCGCGCCGTTCGAGTTCCACCCGAAGCTGGACGGCTCGGAGGGCTCGCTGTACGACGCGTACATCTCGATGGGCATGACCGCGGAGAACGTCGCTGAGGAACGCAAAGTCAGCCGTGAGGCGCAGGACGCGTGGGCGCTGATCTCGCAGACGCGCGCGGTGGCGGCGCAGCAGTCGGGGCACTTCGACAAGGAAATCGTCCCGGTGACGGTGCCGGCGCACAAGGACGTCGACAAGGAGGGCAACGAGATCGACGTGCCGGAGACGGTCGTGACCAAGGACGACGGCCCGCGCCCTGGCACGACGCTCGAGGCGCTGGCGGGCCTGCGGCCGGTGTTCAAAGAGGACGGCACGGTCACGGCCGGAAACGCGTGCCCGCTGAACGACGGCGCGGCGGCACTGCTGATCATGAGCGCGGAGAAGGCGAAAGCCGAGGGCTACACGCCGCGCGCGCGGATCATCGCCTCGACCGTCGCAGCGATCCGCCCGGAGGTGATGGGCCTCGGCCCGATCCCCGCGATCCAGGCGCTTTTGAAGAACACGGGCATGACGATCGAGGACATCGACGTGGTCGAGATCAACGAGGCGTTCGCGGCGCAGATCGTCCCCTGCAAAGACGAGCTGAACATCCCCGACGAGAAGCTCAACCCGTTCGGCGGCGCGATCGCCCTGGGCCACCCGTTCGGCATGACCGGCGCGCGCATCATGACGACGCTGCTCAACGACCTGGAGACGCTCGACAAGACCTATGGCATCGAGTCGATGTGCGTGGCCGGGGGTATGGGGATGGCGATGCTGGTGGAGCGGGTGTAAAGGAGTAGAGCATCACCGGCAACGCCATCGCCGCTCCCATCATCAACAGGATCGCGCCTGAGATTGGGTTGGAGCTGAATGCGGCGATTCCAGCGATACATCCGAGCATTCCCGGGATCAACGCGAAACCGGCCGCTCCACCGATCACGATCGACCCCGTCAGGCTCTCAGGCCACCGCCGCCGCACGACTGACGACGACCGCTTGACCGCAGCCAGCGGACCGATGTCTTCGAGCGCCAACGCGGAGAATCGTCCCGAGTCGCTGACGCGCGAGAAACAGCCCCTCACGAATGCCCGCCTGCTGACCTTTCCAGCGTTGCGAGACGACATGCATGAGCGCCACGTTGAAAAACGTCGAAGACACGGTGACTGGATAAATGGCAGCCGCAAAGCTCAACAGGAGCACCGTCTCGTGCCCACGGCGTCCACTCGCCGCTGCCGCGAGCGCGAGCAACACGCCAACACAGATCAAGTCCACGAGCAGAGCCGCGGCGGGCAACAGCAATAGTCGGCGGTCATCGCGCAGAAGCGCAAACGCCTCGCCGGCCAGCCGCGTGCCGCGCGCCATGCGCCCCTCGCTTGGTTTCTGGCCAAGATCCTCTGGCGCCGGTGGCCCACTGTAATTGGAGCCCAGTCCCAGGCCACCTCGATGGGGCAATGACGAATCGCTCATTACTTCACAAGGTCCCCGCTGAGGTTCAGCACGCTCGAATGATATCCCAGGCCAAGTGCACCGCCACCAGATGCCAACCGCGATGCCATGGGCAAGATCGACTGAGTCGACAGCCGTACACGTCTCGCTTCAGCTGTCGAGCCCGGGTATCGGCTCGATGGGCAGCTCCCCGTGGAATGCCTCCAGCTCTTCGAGATCCCGGCGATCCTGAGGGCGTCCCGCAAGACGCTTGAAGCCGACGATGCTGCGTAGGCCCGCGATACGAGCAGGTTGTGAGCCGACTTCGGCATCGATGGCATCTTTGGAGACGGTGTCGTAGTCCAGCGGTGGCAGCCCTCCGCGCATGAGGTCGACGATGCCGTGGCGACTGATGACACGCAGATGGTGGGCACCGGCCACCTCCTCTTGAGTCAGAACCTTGCCGTCTCGTAGCCGGGTTGCCTCGATCCGGTCGAGGAAACGGAGGATCGCCTCGTCGGTCTCCTTGCCGTCGGGCACCAACAGGTCGGAGTCCTTGGTTGCCCGCAGGAATCCGTTGGCAATGACGCTGAAGCCGCCGATGACTACGTATTTCAGCCCGACGGCATTGGCGTCGGCAACGACACCATCAAGGTCAGGACCAGAAGGCTCGTCTTGGGACATGGCCGGTGCGTATCGTCGAAGCCAGCAGCTTGACGGCCTGCTGAGAGAGCTTCTGACCTCGCGCGATGCGCTCAGACGGAGTCATCGCGCGCGCGGCACGCTGGTGGTACTCGCGCTTCTCACGATTGAGCTCGGCCCACTCAGCCTCATGGCCAGGCTCAAGCAAGGTACGAGAACGGGTGCTCACGGCTTCATTCTACCGGTGGTCCCGACATCTCCGACTTATGTCTGAGAGCGCTACCGAGGCGGCATCCGCAGCGCCCCATCGAGACGGATCGTCTCGCCGTTGAGCATGCGGTTCTCGACGATGCTGCACGCCAGCTGCGCGTACTCGGCGGGCATTCCGAGGCGCTGCGGGAACGGCACGCCCTCGCCGAGTTTCCGGCGGGCCTCCTCGGGCAGCGCGGCGAGCAGCGGCGTGTCAAACAGGCCGGGGGCGATCGTGTTGACGCGGATGCCGTACTGGGAGAGGTCGCGCGCGGCGGGCAGCGTCATCCCGACTACGCCGCCCTTCGAGGCCGAATACGCGATCTGGCCGACCTGGCCGTCGAATGCCGCGATCGAGGCGGTGTGCACGCACACGCCACGTTCGCCGTCCGCGAGCGGCTCGTTGGCGATCATCGCGCTGGCGGCGAAGCGCAGCAGGTTGAACGTGCCGACGAGGTTGATCGCGATGATGATCTCGAACGGCATCAGCGGGTGCGGGCCCTTGGAGCCGGCGACCTTCTGTGCCCAGCCAGTGCCGGCGCAGCTGACGGCGATGCGCAGGCCGCCGTCGGCCTTGGCGGCCTGCTCGACGGCCGCCTGCACCTGCTCCTCCTCGCGCACGTCGCAGCTGACGAACTCGAGCCCGAGCTCGTTTGCGAGCGCCGCGCCCTTCTCGGCGTTGACGTCGGCGATCGTGACGGTTGCGCCGCGCGCGTGCAGCGCGCGCACCGTGGCCTCGCCGAGCCCCGAGGCGCCGCCCGAGACGAGCGCGGCGCTGCCCTCGATGTTCATGGCGAGCAGCCTAGTGAATCCCACCTCGAGACGCGAATGCCCCGCCGAGAAGTGGGCCACACTTCAGGGTGAAGATCATCCCGCTGTGCTCGTCGCCGGCGGCGGTGAGCCGCTCATGGATGACCTGGAAGTCGGCGATGTCGTTGGTGACGATCGCTCGCTGCTCGGCGGCCATCTGGCGGACCAGCTCGCTGTCGCTGCGGCTGACGAGATCCGGCCGGTCCTTCTTGACCGCCTGTACGTCGTGTCCGCCTTCGCGAAGGTCACGAGCGATTCGCGGGGAGATCATCTCGTCGAGCAGTAGCCTCACGCAAGAGCCTGTTGGCGCCGCTGCCAGCGCTCGCGCTCGCGCTCGGCGATGGCGTGGGAGCGCTCGATCCAGGCGTCGATCTCATCCTTGTAGTCGGCGTAGTAGTGCAGGCAGGCCTCCGCATGCTCGACGGGGACCTCGAGATAGTCGGCGGCCTCGGCTACGGAGTTGCCGTTCTGCTTGATCGTCGTGAGCACATCGGCCACGTCCAATCGCGTGCCGAGCAGTGCTGGCCGGCGGCCCGCCTCGCCGTCCCGAAAGTAGATGAGTGGGTGTTCGTCGTGGCGCAGCCCCTCATCTATGTAGCGCTCAGCCAGCGCTGTCTGCGGGGCGTGGGTCTCTTGAGCGCGTTGTTTGAGGCGTGCCACGGTGACGCGGCTGAATCGGAAAGCGATGCTCTGCTTGGTGGAGGCCACCCGCAGAGTATAGCGATGTATTGCACTGTATGGAGCAGGCTAGTGTCGGGATATTCGCGACAGCGACAGCGCGAACAGCTCGTCGGGGTCGGTCAGCCAGCGCACCAGCTCGAGGCCCGCGGCGGCGAGATCGCTCTGCAGGCGTTCGGGCGTGAACTTGGCGCTGATCTCGGTTCGCAGCTCCTCGCCTGCGTGGAAGTGCACCGGCAGGTCGAGGTCGCGCACGAGTGTGGTGTGCTCGCGGCGCGCGCGCAGGCGCATCTCGATCCACTCGTTCTGCGTGTCGAACAGCGCGACGTGATCGAAGTCGTCGGGGTCGAAGTCGGCCTGCAGCTCGCGGTTGAGGACGCGCAGCACGTTGCGGTTGAACTCCGCGGTGACGCCCTCGGAGTCGTCGTAGGCGGCCTCCAGCACGCGCGGGTCCTTGACGAGGTCCGTGCCCATCAGCAGGTGGTCGGACGGCCCCAGCAGGCGCGAGATCTGGCGCAGGAAGCGGCGGCGGCTGCCGGGGGGGAAGTTGCCGATGGTGCCGCCGAGGAACGCCACGATCCGCGGGCCGTCGGCGGGCGGCACCTGGTCGAGGTGGCGCTCGAAGTCGCCGATCACGCCGTGCACGCGCAGGCCGGGATACTCGCTGGTGAGCTCCAGCGCGCAGTCGCGCACCATGCTCTCGGTGACGTCCACGGGGATGTAGCGCTCGAGCGTGCCGGCGGCCTGCAGCGCGTCCAGCAGCACGCGCGTCTTGGCGGCGGTGCCGGAGCCGAGCTCGACCAGCTCGACGGCGCCCGTCAGCTCCGCGAGCTCCTCGGCGCGCTGCTCGAGAATCGCGCGCTCGGTGCGCGTGGGGTAGTACTCGGGCAGGTCGCAGATCCGATCGAACAGCTCGGCGCCGCGCGCGTCGTAGAAGTGCTTGGGCGGCAGCTCCTTGAACGGGCGCGTGAGCCCGTCGAGCACGTCGTCGGCGAGCGAGCGCTCCTGCGAGCCGTCGAGGTGCGAGTCGATGCGGATCGCCTCGTGCATGAGCGGATGCTGCGATGTGGACGGCTCCATCAGACCTCCTTTGCCAGGCGGACACCAGCGAAGATCTGCCGTCGCTGCGGCAGGTCCCAGTTGCGGAACGTGATGCTGGCGACCCGCGGGAGGGTCGCCCATGAGCTGCCGCGCAGGACGCGGTAGCGCTCGCCAAAGAACACCTGCGAGTACTCGCGGTATGGGTAGGCGGCGAAGCCGGGGTAGCCGTGGAAGTGCGAGTCCGTCCACTCCCACACGCGCCCGACGCCCGCGAGCTCCTCGCCCGTCTGCTGGGTCCAGGTCACCGCCCTCTCCCACTCGGCCTCGGTGGGCAGACGCGCGCAGTGCGCGCGCGCGAAGGCGTCGGCCTCGAACCAGGAGACGTGACACACGGGCGCCTCCGGATGGCCCGCGGCGGCGCTCGCATGATGAGTGATGTCGTGCTCCTCCTTCCACGCCCAGCCCTCGCGCGACCACCACTCGCGCCGCTCGTAGCCGCCGCCCTCGCTGAAGCGCAGCCAGCTGGCGTTGCCGACGGGGCGGCGGGCGATCTGAAACGCGGGCAGCTCGATGGTGTGGCGCGGGCGCTCGTTGTCGTAGGCGAAGCCGTCGGCGGCGGCGCCCATCTCGAACGATCCTGCGGGCACCTCGATCCAGCCCTCGGGGGCGGCGCGCGGGTCGAGCGGCGCCGCGATGCTCGCCTGGTCCGCGGCGGACAGCAGGCCCCCGAGCCCCATCGCCTGGCGCATCGTCTCGGTGTGCTGCAGCTCGTGGCGCAGCACCATCTCGCAAAGGACGCCGTCGCCGAGCCCGCGCTCGGCGATCACCCCAGCGACGCGATCGCTGACCTGCGCCATGTACTCCAGCGCCTGCGCCGGACCAAGCGCCTCGATCTCGCCGCGCACTGCCCGCGGCGTCTCGAACGCGTCGTACAGGTTCGCGAGATCGGGGCGCAGCAGCTCGAGCCCGCCGTAGCGGTGGCCCAGCCACAGGTCCTCGTACGCGGCGATGTGGCCGAGGTCCCACGCAAGCGGGCTCATGATCGGCGAGAGCACGCGCTCGAGCTGCTCGTCGCCGAGGTCCGCCACGAGCGCCAGTGTCCGCTCGCGCGCCGCTCGCATCGCCTGCAGCATCTGCGCGGCGTCGGGGGAGAGGGGGGTGTTCGTTACCGCGCGGGTTGCCATGGCTCGCCGTGGATGCTGCGCTCTGGAACGACCGTGCTGCGTCACTCTAGAACGAAAGTCCCCCGGTGTCGTTCCAGCGGGCGATCACGGCCGTCTGTCGCTCGTGGCCGAGCACGCACACGGCTGCGGTCGAGAGCCCCAGGTGCAGGCCGCTCTCGGGTCCGAGCTCGATCCAGCGGGCGCCGAGCACGCGCAGCATGTGCCCGTGCGAGAACACCGCAACGCCCCCGTCGCTCGCGCGGATCTCCGCGAGCACGCGGTCGGCGCGCGCGCCCACGTCGGCGGCGCTCTCGCCCCCCGGCGCGCCGTCGCGCCACAGAAGCCAATCGGGCCGCTGCGCGCGGATCCCCGGCGTGGTCAGCCCCTCGTATTCGCCGTAGTCCCACTCGAGCAGGTCGGGGCGCACCTGTGCCTCGGCGCCGAGCCCGCTCAGCTCGCACGTTTCCCGTGCGCGGATCGACGGGCTGACGAGCACCAGCTCGAAGCGCCACTGGCTCAGCCGCTCGCGCAGCGTCCGGGCGATCTCGCGGCCGCGCTCGGTGAGGGGGATGTCGGTGCGCCCGGTGTGCTTGCCGGCGAGGCTCCACTCGGTCTCGGCGTGGCGCACCAGCACCGCCTCGCCGGCGCCCTCGCGGCTCACGTCATGCCTTCGCTCATGCCGTGCGCTCGCACGCGTCGCCGCTCACGTCAGCGGTCCCGCGGGCGCGGCGGCATCGTCGGCGATGACCGTCAGCCGTCCGCGCCTGAGCAGGCTCGCGGGCACGTGCCGGCTGGGCTCCCCCAGCGCGGCGGCGAGCGCGTCGGCCTTGCTGGCGCCGGTGGCCAGCAGCACGCACTCGCGCGCGGCGCGCAGCACCGCGAGGCTGAGCGTGATGCGCTCGGGGGGCGGCTTGGGCGAGTCGGCGACGCCCAGGCACACGGCCTGCTCGCCCGCGTCCAGTGTGGCGGCGCCGGGGAACAGCGACGCGACGTGGCCGTCGGGTCCGATTCCGAGCACGATCACGTCGAGGACGGGTACGCCGCTCGCATCGGGGCTTCCCTCGCCGCCCGCGCCTCCCTCGCTTGCGCCTCCGCGCTCCAGCGCTCGGGCCAGCTCCTCTGCGTAGCGGCGCGCGCCGTCCTCGGGGCCGAGCTCGCCCAGCATCCGGTGCACGCGCTCGGGCGCGATCGCGCCGCCAGCGAGCAGCGTGTCGGCGGCGAGCCGGTAGTTGCTCTCCTCGTCCTCCAGCCCGACGCAGCGCTCGTCGGCGAACCACACCTCGACCATGTCGAGATCATCTGCGTCGGCGCCCAGCAACTCGTACGTGCGCCCGGGCGTGGTGCCGCCGCTGAGCGCGAGGTGCGCGACCCCGCGCTGTTCGACCGCGTGGCGCAGCTGGCGCTCGATGTGCGCGGCAGCGCGCTGGGCGACCGTCTCGGCGTCGGGGCAGGCGGTCAGGCGCGTCACGGTCGCTCCACGGGGCTGTTCGGCGTCATCTGGCCGGCGCGCCGCACGGCAGCATCGCGCCGGCGGCTTCGAGGGCGGGCACGTACGTGGGATCGCGCAGCAGCGCCTGGCGGATGCCCTCGCCGAGCACTCCGGTCTCGCCGCGCGAAGCTCCGGGGATCGTCCATTCGCGCTCCTGCCCGCGCCGGTCGCGCCAGCTGGCGCGCAGGCCGCCGGTGCCGCGGCTGAGGCGCAGGCGCAGGCCGGACGCCGTCTCGAGCGTGACGCTCTCCAGGCCCGGAACCTGAAGCTCCGGCGCGGCCTGCAGGCGCAGCGCCACCTCGTCCTCGCCGGCGCGCGCGGAGCCGATGAGCGCGTCGCCGTCGGCGCGCAGCGGCTCGACCTCCCACTCCAGGCGCGAGCCGAGCCAGCCGAGCAGCAGCATCCCCGCGGCGGTCGAGGCGGGGTGCTGGCGCACGCTGACGCTCGCGAGCGCGTGCAGTTCCGGGCGCAGCCACTGCGGGTCGAAGGCCGCTGCGACGCGCTCGCGCCACGGCGTCGAGCGCAGCCACGCGAGGTCGACGACGTACGCGTGCGCGCTGAGCGCCGTTGCCCGCTCCAGTGCTTCCCGCGCGTCGGGCTCCTCCACGGAGTCGACCAGCACCGCCTGGGACATCTCCAGCAGCGTCTCGACGATCTCGTGGTGTCCGTGCGGCGACCACAGCAGCGTCGGCAGGTCGGTGACGACGAGCGGGTCCGCGATCGTCAGCAGGTCGTCGAGGTGGCGGTCGCCGATCTCCACGACGACGGTCTCGCGCAGCAGCGCCAGCTCGCCCGCCTCGGGCTCGCCTTCGGAGGCGATCATCACGCGCGCGTCCAGGCGCTCGCGGTTGGGCTCGTACGCCAGCACCAGCAGCCGCGAGGCGTGGTAGCGCCCGACGCCGCGCAGGCGGTTGGCGATCTCGCCGCTCCACTCGCGGTCGACGAACGCGATCATGTTGAGCACGCGCGCGGGCACGAAGTTGCCGTTTTCGGCGTGGCGCTGGGAGAGCAGCTCGCGCAGCGCGGCTTCGATCGCGTCCGGCGTGGTGCCCTGCTCGCTCCAGACCGCGTCGCTGGTGGCGCTCATCTCAGATCGCGCGCCAGCGATCGCCCTCGCGCAGCAGCCCGTTGGCCTCCTCGGGTCCCTGCGAGCCCGCCGCGTACTGCGGCAGCGGTCTCGGGGTCTGCGGGCGGGTGGGGTTCCAGTATTTAACGATCGGGTCGCAGATACGCCACTGCGCCTCGACCTCGTCATTACGCGTGAACAGCGTGGCGTCGCCGCGCATCGCGTCGGTGATCAGCCGCTCGTAGGCCTCCGGCGACTGCGACAGGAACGCGGTGCCGTACAGGAACTCCATGTTGACCGGGCGGATGATCATGCGCGTGCCGGGGATCTTGGCGCCGAGCCGCAGCGACACGCCCTCGTTGGGCTGCAGCGTCAGCACCAGCTGGTTGGGCTGCACGCCCAGCGAGCCGTCCTGGCTGAAGGCTAGGTGCGGGACGGGCTTCAGCGTGACCGCGATCTCGGTGATCTTGCGCGCGAGGCGCTTGCCGGTGCGCAGGTAGAACGGCACGCCGGCCCAGCGCCAGTTGTCCACTTCCAGGCGCAGCGCCGCGTAGGTCTCCGTCACCGAGCCCTCCGGCACGCCCTCCTCTTCGAGGTAGCCCCGAACGTCCTCGCCGCCGGCGTGGCCGGGGCCGTACTGCGCGTGCACCGCCATCCGCTCGACGTCCGCGGCGCTCGGCTGCGGGATCGACTGCAGCACCTTGACCTTCTCGTTGCGCACCTCTTCGGCGGTGAAGCTGACCGGCGGCTCCATCGCGACGTGGCACAGCAACTGCAGCATGTGGTTCTGGATCAGGTCGCGCAGCGCGCCGGAGGAGTCGTAGTAGTCGGCGCGCGAGCCGATGCCGAGCTCCTCGGCGGCGGTGATCTGCACGCTGTCGATGTAGTTGCGGTTCCACAGCGGCTCGAACATGCCGTTGGCGAAGCGGAACGCCATCATGTTCTGGACCGTCTCCTTGCCCAGGTAGTGGTCGATGCGGAACACCTGCGACTCGTCGAAGATCGCGAGCACGCGGGCGTTGAGCTCGCGCGCCTGCTCGAGCGTCGTGCCGAACGGCTTCTCGATGATCACGCGCACCTGCCTGTGCCCCTTGGGGTGCGCGTGCCCGTGCTTGGCGAGCTCGGAGCGGCCGAGCTGCTCGATGATGACGGGGAAGAAGCTTGGCGCCGTGGACAGGTAGAAGGCGCGGTTGAGCGGCTCGCCGGCTTCCTCCTCGAAGCCGTCCAGCACCCTTCCCAGCTCGGCATACACGGTGTCGTCGTCGAACGTGCCGGGCACGTATTTGACGGCGTCCAGCAGGCTCGACAGGACCTTCTCGTCGGGCGTGCGCCGCGAGAAGCGCCGAATCGCGTCTTCGCACTCGGCGCGGTAGTCGTCGTCCTCTTTTTCTTTGCGCGAGACGCCCACCAGGTTGAAGCGCTCCGGCAGCGCGCCCTCGTGCGCGAGGTTGTAGAGGGCGGGCAGCAGTTTGCGCCGCGCGAGATCGCCGGTGGCGCCGAAGATCACGAGCGACGTCGGCGCGACGGGCATGCGCTCCAGGCCGGCGGTGAGCGGGTTCTCCTGCTCGGCCGTGGCCATCAGCGTTTGGGCGCCACCTTGGCCGCGGGGGCCGCCTTGACCCCAGGCGCCGCCTTGACCGCGTGACCGCCGAACTGGTTGCGCAGCGCGGCCAGCACGCGGTCGGCGAAGTCGCCGTTGCCGCGCGAGCGGAAGCGTGTGTACAGCGACGCCGTGATCACCGGCGTGGGCACGTCGAGCGCGGTCGCGTCCTCGATCGTCCAGCGACCCTCGCCCGAATCCTCGGTGAAGCCCTCGATCGCGCCGAGGTCGTTGCCGTCGGCCTCGAACGCGCGCGCGGCCAGTTCGCACAGCCACGAGCGCACGACCGAGCCCTGTCCCCACAGGTGCGCGATCTTGGCGTTGTCGAGCTCGTACTCGCACTTGTCGAACACGTCGAAGCCCTCCGCGTAGGCCTGCATCAGGCCGTACTCGACGCCGTTGTGCACCATCTTCACGTAGTGGCCTGCGCCCGACGGGCCGAAGTGCATCCAGCCGCGCGGCCCGATCGCCGCGACGCTCTGCTCGTTGGTCTCCGGCGCGAGCACATCGAGGATCGGCGCGAGGCGCTTGACCGCTTTGGGCGGGCCGCCGACCATCATGCAGTAGCCGACCTCCAGGCCCCATACGCCGCCGGAGGTGCCCACGTCGACGTAGTCGATGCCCGCTTTCCTCAGTTCGCCGGCCCGGCGCTTGTCGTCCGTCCACTTCGAGTTGCCGCCGTCGACGATCGTGTCGCCGCGGTCCAGCAGCTTGGCGAGCTTCTCCACCGTTTCCTGGGTGGGCGCGCCTGCGGGCACCATGATCCACACCATGCGCGGCGCCTGCAGCTGCTTGACGAGCGATTTGAGCGAGTCGGCGCCGGAGGCGCCGTTCTTGACCGCCTGCTTGACGGCCTTCGCGTCGAAGTCGAACGCCACGACCTCGTGCTCGGAGTCGCGGCGGATGCGGTGCACCATGTTGCCGCCCATCTTGCCCAGCCCGACGAAACCGATCTGCGCCATGTCTAGGTCTGCTCCTTGATCGTCTGGGTGAGGGCGCGCAGTGCGGCAGCGGGGTCATCGCCCTGCAGGCGCACGCGCTCGGCGGGAAGGCCGAGCTCGCGCAGCGTCTGCAGGTCGCCGATCGCCTGCGCGTTCTTGAGCGTGGTGAAGCCGTACGGCGCGTCCGGGATCGCGACGTCGTCGGGGCCGTCGTGGATCAGCTGCAGGAAGCGCCCAGTTTTGGGGCCGCCCTTGTGGAACTGCCCGGTCGAGTGCAGAAAGCGCGGGCCGTAGCCGAACGTGGTCGTGACCCCGGTCGCCGCGCGGATCGCGGCGCGCAGCTCGCCGGCGGCCGCGTCGAGCTCGGCCGTGGGCTCGCAGTAGGCCATGATCGCGACGTACTGCGGGGGCTTTGAGTCGAGCAGCAGCGCGCGCAGCGCCGCCGCGTCGGCGTCCGCGACCGCGGGCAGCTCGTGCTTGGCTTCGTAGTCGGCGAGCACGCGCTTGGTCGCGTCCTTGGCCTGCTGCACGTTGGGCTGGTCGAAGGGGTTGATCTGAAGGCCCCAGCCGGCCGCGGCGACGGCCAGCTCCCACAGCAGGAACACGCGCCCGAGGTCCGCGGGCCCGTGCGTGGGCATCGTGATCACGGGATGTCCCGCGTCGGCGAGCGCCTGCACGCGCGCGTCGAGCGCGGCGTCGGGTGCGGCGAGGTCGGGCAGATAGGCGAACACGCGGTCCTCGCCGTATGCGCCCGGGTCTCCGAGCGGCTCATCGGCGACGGGGAGGATGCCGGTGCCGTGCTTGCCGGTGGACTCCGCCACGAGCTGCTCCAGCCACAGGCCGAGTCCGGGCAGCGTCTCTGAGATCACGAACGTGAGCTTGTCGCGCCCGCCGCGCGCGAGCGCGCTGAGCGCGGCCCCCAGCCACGTGCCGCAGTCCTCGCCCGTCGGGCCGGACTCGTCGCTGAGGGGGGTCCGCCAGGCGCCGCCGGCGCCCTCGAGCAGCCCGCGCACGCCGATCCCCACGAGCGCCGCGGGCACGACGCCGAACGCGGAGAGCGCGCTGTAGCGCCCGCCGATGTCGGGGTCGCCGGCGAACGTGCGCAGGAATCCGTGCTCGCGCGCGAGCGACTCCAGGCCCGAGCCGGGGTCGGTGATCGCGATGAAGTCGTTGCTGTTGGGGAAGCGCGAGAAGAAGTACGCGAACAGCGACAGCGGCTCGATCGTGCCGCCGGACTTGGAGGAGACGACGAACAGCGTGCGCCGCTGGCCGACGCCCTCGCGGTCGAGCGCCGCCTCGACCGTGCGGATCCGGGCGGCGTCGGTCGAGTCGAGCACGTGCAGCCGCGGGCCGCCGGTGTGGCCCGCGAACGCGCGGCGCAGAACCTCGGGCGCGAGCGAGGAGCCGCCCATCCCCAGCAGCACCACGTCCTCGAGCCCCTCGTCGCGCGCCTCGGCGGCGGACAGCTCCAGCGGGCCGAGCTCCGCGAGCATGCGCTCGGCGATCGTCAGCCAGCCGAGGCGGTTGGCGACCTCGGGCGTGCCCTCCGGCGCCCACAGGGTCGCGTCGCCCTCGCGCAGTCGCTGCGCGACCCGCGCCTCGGCGGCCGCGGCGAGCCGCTCGTCGACCGCGGCTCTGAGCTGCGGGGGGATGCGCGCCGCGACGGTCGGGGTCGGGTCGTTCACGCCACGATCGTAGTGACCGCGGCCCTGGTATAGGTTTCCGACGCGCCAGTGAGCACAGATCAATCAAATCAACTGCCCGATCGCAACCTCGCGCTGGAGCTCGTGCGCGTGACCGAGGCCGCCGCGCTGGCCGCGGCGCCGCTGGTCGGCAGGGGCGACAAGGAGGCTGCCGACCAGGCCGCGGTGGACGGCATGCGCTACATGCTGCACTCGATCCAGATGGACGGCGTGGTGGTGATCGGCGAGGGCGAGAAGGACGAGGCGCCGATGCTCTACAACGGCGAGCAGATCGGCGACGGCACGCCGCCGCAGGTGGACATCGCGGTCGACCCGCTGGAGGGCACGACGCTGGCGGCGCACGGCATGCCGAGCGCGCTCGCGGTGATCGCGCTGTCGGCGCGCGGCACGATGTTCGACCCGGGCCCGTGCGTGTACATGGAGAAGATGGCCGGCGCCCCCGACATCGCCGACCTGCTCGACCTCGACCGCCCGCTCGGCGAGACGGTCGAGCTGGTCGCCAAACGCCGCGGCTGCCCGGTCGGCGACGTGATGGTCGTGGTGCTCGATCGCCCGCGCCACGTGGAGGGCATCGCCGCGATCCGCGCCGCCGGCGCGCGCGTGCGCCTGATCGCCCACGGCGACGTCTCAGCGGCGCTGCTGGCCGTCACCGAGCGCTCGCCCGTGGACCTGCTGTGGGGCATCGGCGGCACGCCCGAGGGCGTGATCTCGGCGGCGGCCGTGAAGTGCCTGGGCGGCCAGCTGCTCGGACGCCTGTGGCCGCGCGACGAGACCGAGCGCGCCGCCGCCGTGGCGGCGGGCTACGACCTCGCGCGCGTGCTCGATCGCGAGGACCTGGTCGCCGGCGAGGACGTGTTCTTCTCGGCGACGGGCATCACCGACGGCGACGTATTGCAGGGGGTGCGCTATCCGAGCGCCGGCGGCGCCACCACGGAATCGCTCGTCACCCGCGCGCGCACGGGCACGATCCGCCGCATCACGGCCACGCACGATCGCACGAAGCTGCGCGCCGTCAGCGGCGGGCGCTACTCGACGGGGACCGGGGGGCCGTGAGCCCAGAACGGCTGTGGCGGCTGTCCGCCGCCCTGCGCCGCCGCGGGTTCAGGCGACTGGCGCTGATGGTCAAGAAAGTCAACTCGGCGATCTACCACAACTCGCTGGCGCCGGCCGTCGTGTTCAGCCCCGACATACGCTTCGGGCATCATGGCTTCGGCACGGTCATCCACAGCAACGTGACGATCGGCGAGCGTGTGAAGATCTGGCAGAACGTGACGATCGCGGTGCGCGCGCCGGTGGGCTCGCCGCAGCGGATCGTGATCGAGGACGACGTCAGCATCGGCGCCAACTCGGTCGTGATCGCGCCCGCCGGGCGCAGCCTGCGCATCGGCGCCGGCGCGCGCATCGGCGCCGGCGCGGTCGTCGCCCACGACGTGCCGCCGGGCGCGACCGTGATCAGCGCGCCCTCGCGAGTGCTGGAGCGGGATGCCGACGCGGGTGAACCGGCGGACTGCTAGCTTGATCCGGTGAAGGCTCCCAGACTCTTGCGAGCCCTCCTGCTCATGTGTGTCCTTGCGGCTGCCGGCGCGGCGCTCGCGGGATGCGCCGGCAACACGAGCGGCGGCAAACACGGGGAACAGAGCGCGGCGGCGGTCGAACGCAGCGAAGAAGCGGCCGAAAAGCGCCAGGAAGCCGCGGAAATCGCCAAGGATCACGAAGTACTCGCGGAGATAGAAGCCAAGAAGCGGGAAGAAACCGCCGAAGAAAACGCCAAGCGCACGGAAGCCCGCGCCGCGGCGAGGGCCAAGAAAAAAGAACAGGCGGCCGCCAAAAAGGCCAAGCTCAAGGAAGAAGAAGCCGAAGCCAACGCGAAGAAACGCGCACAGGCGCTGAAAGCGGAAGCCAAGAAGAACCAGGAAGCCGCGAAGAAGAAGCAGGAAGCGGAGAGGGAGCGCGCCAAAGTGAACACGACGAGCACGAGCACGAGCACGACCACGACACCGCCGGGACAGCCCTCCGAAGCGGCGCAGGCACAGGGATGAGCAGGCTCCCGCGCCGCGCTCTCCACTACCTGCTGCTGGCGCTCGTGGCGGTGCTGATCGCCGGCTGCGGCGGCGGCTCCTCGGGCGGTGGCGGAGAACACGAATCGAGTGGCTCGGAAAAGAGCGCCGAAGCGGAAGCCTCCGCGACGAGCAGCGAAGCGGCCGCCGAAGCCGAAGCCAAGAAGCGCGAAGCGGCCGCCGAAGCCGCCTCCGAGGCGGAAGCCAAGAAGCGCCAGGAAGAAGCCAGGAAGGAAGCGGCGGCGGCGGAAAGCGAACCGAAGAAGACGAAGAAGGGCAAGCACAAGGGCTCCAAGAAGGGCGGCTCGGGCAAGAAGAAAGGCTCGGGTGGATCCAAGACCAAGAAATCGAGCAAGGGCTCGAAGAAATCGAGCGGCGGCTCCAGCGGCTCGAGCTCCGCCTCCGAAGAAGCGGCGCGCAAGCAGTTCGCCTCCGAAGAAGCCGCCGAAGCGAAGGCCTTCAAGCAGCTGGAACAGAAGGAAGGCAAGTAGGCAGGCTCCCGCTCGCGTCGCGGCCGGCCCGTCGCTTCGCGTTAGGGGCCGAGGCGCCCGACCTTCGACTCCGCGAGATCCAGGCGCGCGAGCGAGCGCAGGAACGCGCGCGTGACGATCACATGGATGCGCGACTGCGTCGCGTTGTACAGCCGGCGGCTGAGTCCTGACGCGATCGACGGATAGAAGTTCGCGACCTCGACCTCGACGTGCAGGCGCGCGTGCTCGGGGTCCTCGCCGGGGCGCCTGCGCACTTCGATCTGCAGGTGGCCGCGGCCGTTGCGCCCGCGGCGCGAGACCAGCAGGCCGCGCGCGATGCGCCAGCGCACCAGCCCGCGCTCGGGGTCCATCTCGTATTCGGGCGCCAGGAACGTGAGCAGCCGCAGCGGGCGCGCGAGCAGCACGACAGAGCGCTCGTGCTCGCTGTAGCGCACGCGGATCAGCCCGAGCGTGATGCGCGTGAGGAACCGCCAGTACGTGCGCGCCAGGCGCTCGAGGTGGGCCGGCGTCCAGATCTCGGCCAGCGCCGCCTGCTCGATCACGAGATCCGCCTGCTGCACCGAGCGCACCGCGCCGGTGTCCCAGTCGAGCGAGGTGGCGTCGTCGAGATCGGCGATCACCGCCCGCTCGCGGCGGGCTCGGGTCGGGTTGCGGACGCGCACGGGCGTCTCCAGGCTATCCCCGCGGCCAATGCGGCGTCCGCGACGCGAGACACGTCCGCGGTGGGGGATGTCGTCCCCGCGGGCTGCTATTCCACACATGTGGCCGACGACCCGCACACCCCTCGCCCGCCCCGCGCGCGACCCGTAGCCGAGCTCCAATGCGAGGCGCTGCTCGGCCGCGTCGAGGAGCTCTCGCGGCGCTGGGCGATCGCGATGATCCTCGAGCGCCCGCTCGAAGACATCGGCGAGCTGCCGCTCGAGGAGCTGGCGCGCGAGGCGCCGCTCGTGTGCGCGCAGGCACTGCGCGCGCTGCAGTCGGACGTCGAGCTCGCGCGCCTGACCGGACGCGGCGGTGGAGGTCGGGAGCAGTCCGCCGCGGCGCGCCGGCTGGCGGCCGTGTGCGGCGCGCGCGAGCCGGCGGCGCTGGTGGACGCGGTGGAGGCGCTGCGGGGCGTGCTGTGGGAGGCGCTGCTCGCGCAGCTGGCAGAGGCCTCGGCGCGGCTGCTGGCAGACGTGGGCGATCGTCTCGCCTGCGTGTGCTCATCAATGCTCTCGGTGGCCGTCGCGGCGGCCGCTCCGGCGGCGCCGGTCGCGGTCCCCCGCGCGCGTGTCGCCGAGGTCGAGGCGGCGGCCGATTCGCCCGCCGCCCGTCCTCATTTGGCGCGGCGCGATTCGCGGCCTCCGGGCGAAGCGGTAATCGTCGACGAGCACGCATCGAGCGGCCACGCCCCATCATTGCTGGCGATGTCTCCGTCGGATTCGTCGCCCCGCTTCGGCGCGCCGGGCCCCGAGATCGAGATCCGCGACGAACGCCACGAGGAAGGGCCGGCGTCCTGGATCAGGTCGATCGGCGCGCAGCTCGAGCGCTTCGAGCGCGACGGCGTGCCGTTCGCGGTGCTGCTGGTGGAGCTGGTGGACATCGAGCGCATGCGCCGCGAGGAGTCGCCGGACGAGCTGTCGCGACTGGCGGAGTGCCTGGAGCACGAGCTCGCGGCCGCGCTCGTCTCGGTGCCGGGCTCGATCACGCGCGAGCGGCCGGGCAGGTGCTGGCTGCTCGCGCCCCAGCACGAACGCGACGGCGCCGAGCGCCTGGCGCAGCGGCTGATGCGCGAGCTCTACGCGCGCGGCGATGACCGCGCGCGGCCGCTGGTGGTGGCGATCGGCACGGCGGTGTGTCCCGAGGACGGCCGCGAGCCGGCCGCGCTCGCCGCGCACGCGGACGTCGGCCTGTACGCGGCCCGTTCGGCCGTGCGCGCGGCGCTTGCGCGTGCGGCGGTGGCACCCGTGGACGAGTCGGCGTAGCCCTGCAGGCGTAGCTCTACGGTTCGGCGGCGACGGCGCCGCCCGCGACGGTGGCGCTGGAGGATCCAGGCGGCAGTCCGAGCGTGGGGGTGTTGGCGGCCTTGCCGACGACGTGCGTGCCGATGCGAACGGTCTCGGTGATGCCGAGCGCGCTGGCGGCGCCGGCCGTCAGGTCCCAGTCGGCGCCGTGGCTGTACGGCCCGCGGTCGAGCACCGGCACGGTCAGCGCGTGGTCCTTGTAGGTCACCTTGACGAGCGTTCCGCACGGCAGCGTGCGGTTGGCGACGCCGACGACCCCGGGGGTGAGCGTCTGCCCGCAGGCTGTCTGCTTGCCGTAGAAGCCAGGGCCGAACCACGTCGCGATACCGGTCGTGTGGACGGCTGGAGCCGGAGCTGGCGCCGGCGTTGAGCTGCCGGGCGCGGCCGCGCCGCCGGCGGCGGCGCCGGTGCTCGCGAGCGCAAGCGCGCCCGAGCCGAGCAGGCAGGCGCTGCCCGTGAGCAGCACGAGCAGCATCGTGTATGTCTTACGGGCGATTCGCATCCTGTTCGACGCCTACGGGGTGAGCTGACGGGCTCGCGCGGCACTTGTGCGGCGCTACGGCACTGGTGCGGCGCTACGGCCCTGACAGGCCGATTCGCCCCAGCGGATCGACTGGATCCGCGTTGGGTCCCCCGTCCGCCCCGACCTGGGTCGCGGCGGCTCGGCGTGGACCGGAGTATACAGCCGCGGTCAGGAGAGCGGCAGGTGCGCGAGGAGGTCCTTGAGCAGGCGCTCGCCGGTGGACAGCCCGGCCTTGGTCAGCTCTCCGACGATCTCGGCGGCCGTCGCCACCAGCTCGGCGCCGCCCGGCGGGCGCACCGATCCGCTCGCGCGCTCGCCCTCGCACTCATAGCCCTGCCTGGGCGCCGGTTCGGCGACGGGCGCAGGCCTCGCGGCCGCTCGCCGCGGGGCGGCCTTGGCGGCCCCGGTCGCGCTGGCGGCGCGCGCGGCGACACGCCTGGCGCTGGAGCGCTGCGGTCGTGTGCGCGGCAGCTGCGAGAGGACCCCCAGGCCCTCTTCGGTGGCGGATTTCCGATGGCCGTTCGCGGCGCCGGGCGGGCGCGCGCTGTCTTTCGCGGGGCTCATCTCGACATCATTGCTTAACCTGGCCCGCCAGCGAACCATGCGAGCGCTCGAAAAGATCGCTGCGACGCGTTAGCATGGGTCCCCGGAGAGCCGACTTTCATCTGTAACGTCGGCAGGGCTGCGACCGTATGTCCCGTCAGGCGCAGCCGTTCTCAGCCCAAAAGCTTGCACTAGGCCGTCTCGCCCTTCGGTTGTCGATCGCGGAAGAAATGGAAACACGAATGTCAGTAGTCGAGCTGCAGGAGCTGGATGAGGTCAAGGGCCTGGTTGCCAAGGGGCAGCAGGTCGGGGTCCTCTCCTACGCGGAGATCACCAAGGCGGTGTCCGAGCTGGATCTGGACGAGTCCGACGTCGAAGAGCTGCACGGCTTCTTCGAGCGCTCCGAGATCGAGCTCGTCGAGGAGATCGACCCGGCGATCGCGGCCGCCTCGCAGGTCGAGCGCGCCCCGGACAAGCGCGGCAGGCGCAAAGCCAAAACCGCGCTGGACCTGAAGCCCGACATGACGACCGACTCGCTGCAGCTGTTCCTGAAGGACATCGGCAAGGTGCGCCTGCTGACCGCCCAGGAGGAGGTGGACCTCGCCAAGCGCATCGAGCGCGGCGACCTCGACGCGAAGCAGAAGATGGTCGAGTCCAACCTGCGCCTGGTCGTGTCGATCGCCAAGAACTACCGCAACCAGGGGCTGCCGTTCCTGGACCTGATCCAGGAGGGCACGCTCGGCCTGGTGCGCGCCGCGGAGAAGTTCGACTACCGCAAGGGCTTCAAGTTCTCCACGTACGCCACCTGGTGGATCCGTCAGGCGATCGCGCGGGCGCTGGCCGACAAGGCGCGCACGATCCGCATCCCCGTGCATGTCGTTGAGAAGCTCAACAAGATTGGCCGCGCCGAGCGCAAGCTTGTGACCGAGCTGGGCCGCGAGCCCACGGCGGACGAGATCGCAGAGGTGACCGGTATCGACCCCGAGGAGGTCGATTCGATCAAGCGCTCCGCCCAGGCACCCGTGTCGCTCGAGAAGCCTGTCGGCGACGAGGAGGAGTCGGAGTTCGGCCAGTTCATCGCCGACGAGCGCGCCGAGTCACCGTATGAGCGCGCCGCGGAGATCCTGACGAAGGAGGCGCTGCGCGAGGCGTTGGAGAATCTTTCCTACCGCGAGCGGCGTGTGTTGGAGCTGCGCTACGGGCTCGGCGGGGAGCATCCCCGCACACTGGATGAGGTTGGGCGCACGTTCAACGTCACGCGCGAGCGCATCCGCCAGATCGAGAACCAGTCGCTCAAGAAGC
>DATHPU010000024.1:0-57407 GCA_035483595.1 Solirubrobacteraceae bacterium | reverse complement strand
ATAACGACCTCGGCGGCGACTACTTCCGCAAACGCGACCCCGAGCGCACCACCAAACGCCTCATCACCCAGCTCGAAGCGCTCGGACACACCGTCACCCTGCAGGAGGCAATGGCAGCCTGAACGCTATTTTCCTGTCAGTTCCTCAATCGCTTGGGCGGTGCTGTCGAGTCCGCCCGGTGGATGCGCAAAACGCACTCCGTTGCGGTCCAGGAACTCGCGCATCACGTCATAGGCCGTGCGCTTATTGCCGTCTGGGAGGGGGTGGTAGGTCACGATCCGCGCGCAGTACACGGCGGCCTTCTCATGCACGGCGGGGAACAGCTCGTGATCCCCGAAGCCGGCGAACGGAGCCGCCAAGGCCGCCTCCGCCAAGCTCATCACACGCGGGATCTGCGCGAGTCGGCACGCGTCAATGCCCGAGTTGATCTCGGCAATGACGAGGAAGTCGCCTATTTGGATTTGGCGCACTATCCAAGCATATAGCACATGCGGTTGCTTGGTATCAAAAAGCTATAGAGCTTGACATCTCAATGGGACTCACCTATATTGAATGTTGCTATATGCCGCAAGGTGCAGGGAGCGATTCCAATGGCTAAGACGATGACCCTACGACTTACACATGAGCAGGCCTCCACGCTCGAGCTTGTCGCTCGCGCCGATGGGCAGACCATCACCGAGGCGGTCCGGGTGGCGATTGACGCTCACATCGCCGAGCGCCGCAATGACAAAGAGTTCAAGGAGCGGTTGCGACGCCGGCACGAAGATGAGCGTGCTCTCTACGAGCGGCTGGCTGGCTGATCGATCGCTCCGGACGGCCTACCGCTCTCGTGTCCCCGCGATCGCTCACGCTTGGCTTGCCCGGGTCAGTGAGATCGTGAGCGGCAGGCCGTCGATCTTCGCCTGCTCGGTGTAGTCCATCGAGCTGCTCTCCTGCGCCGCCGCGCCGCCCAGGTCGACCGCCATCGCCAGCGTCTCGCCCGCCACGTAGTCCTCGTGCGTCGCCGCCGCGTCCAGCAGCTCCGGCGCGCCGTACAGCGCCAGCACGATCCGGTCCTCCACCTGCAGCCCCGCCGTCTTGCGCGCGTTCTGCACCGCGTGCACCAGCTCCCGCGCGCGGCCCTCGCGGCGCAGGTCCTCGTCGATCGTCAGATCCAGCGCCACCGCGTGCGCGCCCTCGCGCTCCACGCTGTAGCCCTCCGGCGCGCGCATGCTCAGCAGCACGTCCGCCGCCGTCAGCGTGTGCTCGCGGTCTCCCACCCGGACCCCGATCTCGCCGCCGTCGCGCAGCGCCGCCGCCACGTGCGCCGGGTCAAGCGCTGCCATCGCCTCCGCCGCCAGCGGCATGTCGCTGCCGAACAGCGGCCCCAGCGTGCGGTAGTTCGGTTTGATCTCATAGCTGCCCAGCTCCTCCGCCGCCGCCACAAAGCGCACCGAGCGCACGTTCAGCTCCTCGCGCACCACGTCCGCCAGGCGTTCAATCGCCTCGCGCTCGCCGCCGTCCGCCACCACCACCGCCTCGCCCAGCGGCTGGCGCACCTTGATCTTCGCCTGCCCCCGCGCGCCCAACCCCAGGCGCACCGTCTCGCGCGCCAGCGCCATCGCCCGCTCCAGCTCCTCGTCGCGGCGCCCCAGCTCCGCGCCCGTCGGGAAGTCGCACAGGTGCACGCTTGCAAGCTCACCGTCCAGGTTGTCGTACAGCTCGTCCGCAATGAACGGGCAGAACGGCGCCAGCAGCCTCGACACCGTCAACAGGCACGCGCGCAGCGTCTCGAACGCCGCCGCCTCGCCGTCCCAGAAGCGCCTGCGCGAGCGGCGCACGTACCAGTTCGACAGCTCGTCCACCAGGCCCGCGATCGCGCGGCCCGCCGTCGTCGCGTCATATGCGTCCAGGCGCTCCGTCACCAGCTCCGCCGTCGCCGCCGTGCGCGACAGCGCCCAGCGGTCCAGGTCCGCGTCCGCCGTCGTGAGCGCCACGCCGTTCGAGGCCGCCGGTGCCTGCCGCCCGGGCTCGCCGTCGCCTGACGTCCCGCCCGTCGCCGCCTCGCTCAGCTCCTGCGCCGACGCGTGCGCGTACAGCGTGTAGAAGTAGTACGTCGACCACAGCTGCTTCAGGAACAGGCGCACGCCCTCGCCGATCGTCTCCGCCGAGAAGCGGTAGCCGTCCCACGGCTGCTTCGACGTGAAGAAGTACCAGCGAAACGCGTCCGCGCCGTACTCCTCCAGCACCTGCCACGGCTCCACCGTGTTGCCTTTCGACTTCGACATCTTCTGGCCGTCCTCGTCCACGATCAGGCCCAGGCACACCACGTTGCGGTACGGCGCCAACGCCGCCTCCTCCGCGCCCAGCGGCGTCGTCAGCGCCGCCACCGCCAGCAGCGAGTAGAACCAACCGCGCGTCTGGTCCTGCGCCTCGCAGATGAAGTCCGCCGGAAACGCCGCCCTGAACGTGTCCTCGTGCTCGAACGGGAAGTGGTGCTGCGCAAACGGCATCGCGCCCGAGTCGAACCACACGTCGATCACCTCCGGCACGCGCGTCATCGGCTCGCCGCACGCGCCCCCACCGCCCACGCCCGAGCCCGAGCCGGCGTCCGCCGCGTGCGGGCACGGGAACGACACCTCGTCCACGTACGGGCGGTGGTGGTCCCCCAGCGCTGCGCCCGCGCGCTCCTCCAGCTCCGCAAACGAGCCCACCACGTGCACGTGCCCGCTCGCGCAGCGCCACACCGGCAGCGGAGTGCCCCAGTAGCGCTCGCGCGACAGCGCCCAATCCACGTTGTTCTTCAGCCAGTCGCCAAAGCGCCCGTGCTTCACGTGCGGCGGGTGCCAGTTGACCGTCTCGTTCGCCGCCAACAGCTCCTCGCGCAGTTTCGACGTCGCTATGTACCACGACGGTTTCGCGTAGTACAGCAGCGGCGTGCCGCAGCGCCAGCAGTGCGGGTAGGAGTGCTCGTAGTCCTGCGCGCGCAGCAGCAGGCCCCGCGCATCGAGGTCCTCGATCAGCTCCTTCGTCAGCGCCGCGTCCTTCACAAAGCGGCCCTCGTACGAGTTGCCGTCGCGGTCGCGCGTGCGCCCATCGTACGTGCCGTCCTGGCGCACCGGGTTGTACAGCGTCTCCGCGCGCGTCGCATCGAACGGCACCCGTTCCGACGCCGCCGCCACGCGGTAGTCGTCCTCGCCAAACGCCGGCGCCAGGTGCACGATCCCCGTGCCGTCCTCCGTCGTCACAAACTCGTCCGCCACGATCGGCAGCGCGCCCGATGCGCGGTCCTCCGCAGCGAAGATCGGCCCCTCGTACGAGTCGTAGCGCTCCACCAGCTCCGCGCCCGTGAAGCGATCCAGCACCTGCGCCCCCTCGCCCAGCACCGCCTGCACGCGCGCGTCCGCGAGCACCAACGTCTCACCACCCACCCGCACCCGCGCGTAGTCAGCGGTCGGCGACACCGCCACCGCCACGTTCCCCGGCAGCGTCCACGGCGTCGTCGTCCACACCAGCAGGCGCTCCCCGCCGGGCGGGTCGGCGGGCGGCTCGCCCGACGGGTCGGCGCTTGTCACCGGCAACTTCAGGAACACGCTCGCGTCCACCACGTCGCGGTAGCCCAGCGCCACCTCGTGCGAGGACAGCGTCGTCTCGCAGCGCGGGCAGTACGGCACCACCTTGCGGCCCTCGTACAGCAGCCCGCGCCCGTCGATCTGCGCCAGCGCCCACCACACCGACTCGATGTACGTCTCATCCAGCGTGCGGTACGCATGATCCAGGTCGATCCAGAAGCCGATCCGCTCCGTCAGCCGGTTCCACTCCTCCAGGAACGTGAACACCGACTCGCGGCACTTCGCGTTGAAGCGCCCGATTCCGTACTCCTCGATCTCCGCCTTGTGGTGGATGCCCAGCTCCTGTTCCACCGCGATCTCCACCGGCAGGCCGTGGCAGTCCCAGCCGCCCTTGCGCTCCACGCGAAAGCCGCGCATCGTCTGAAAGCGCGGGTAGATGTCCTTGAACACGCGCGACAGCACGTGGTGGGAGCCCGGCGGGCCGTTCGCCGTCGGCGGGCCCTCGTAGAACACCCACTGCTTCGCGCCCTCACGCCTGCGCAGCGACTCAGCGAACACGTCGCGCTCGCGCCAGCGCGCCAGCACCTCCAGCTCCAGCGCCGGCAGCTGCTGCTGTGGATCCACCTCGCGGGCGGGAATCAGCGGGTGTCGGGGACGCTCGGGCACGGGGCGGCTCATTGTAGGTGTGCGCCCGTGCGGGCCTTGGGCCGCCCCGGGCGCGAGCGCGCGCTCGTCGGTCCTTACGATGAGATCGTGCGCCTGCGCCTCTATCACCACCGCGACGGCGCCCGCGTCGCCTACCGCGAGCTCGGCGCCGGGCCGCCGCTCGCGCTGCTGCACTCCGGGCTGCTCTCGCACAAGGAGTGGGAGCCCGCCGTCGACGGGCTCGCCGACCGCTTCCGCGTCGTGCTCCCCGACCTGCCGCTGCACGGCGACTCCGAGGATCGACCGCGCCACCCATACACGCTCGACTGGTTCGCCGAGGTGCTCGCCGGGTTCTCCGCCGAGGTGCTCGGCCCGCGGCCGCTGCTCGCCGGGCACGGCGCCGGCGCCGAGATCCTGCTGCACACCGTGCTCAGCGGACGCGTCCGCCCTGCGCGGCTCGTGCTCATGCCCAACCGCCTGCACGCGCCGCCCCAGCGCGCGCGCCTACGCGCCGCCTGGCAGCTCACCGCCCAGCTCGCCGCCGTTCCCGGCCTCGACCGGCTGCTCGCCGCAGGCGCCCGTGCCGTGTTCACCCCCGAGCGCGGCCTGCGCCTGTCCGCCCGCGGCAACCCCGCCGCCGCCGACCTCGTGCGCCACGCCTTCGCCGATGTCCCCGGCAACTCCAGCCTCGCTCGCTCCTGGGCCAGATGCGCGCGCAACTGGCCGCGCGGCGCGCAGACCCAGCTGCTCGACGGCTACCCAACGCTGGACCTGCCCGTGCTGCTGCTGTGGGCCGACCAGGACCGTCTGCACCCGCTCGCGCCCGCCGAAGAGGCGCTCGCGCTGCTGCCCCACGGCCAGCTGCGCGTGCTCCAGAGCGTCGGCTTCCTCATGGCCTACGACGACCCCGTCGGCCTCGCCCGCGAGCTCGCCGCGTTCTGCGGGTAGGGTTCCGGCCAGCAAGCCGCCCGACAAGGAGAACGAATGCCAGCCGATCAGAAGCTGTGGGGCGGGGAGACCGCCAAGGCCGTCGAGAACTTCCCGATCTCCGGCGAGACCGTGCCCGCGTCCGTCGTGCACTGGCTCGCTCGCATCAAGGGCGCAGCCGCCGCCGTCAACGGCGAGCTCGGGCTGCTGTCCAAGCGCAGCGCCACGCGCATCGAGAAGGCAGCCGCCGAGATCGCCGCCGGCAAGCACGACCGCCAGTTCCCCATCGACGTGTTCCAGACCGGCTCCGGCACCTCCACCAACATGAACGCAAACGAGGTCATCGCCAAGCTCGCCGGTGAGACCGTGCACCCCAACGACCACGTCAACATGGGCCAGTCATCCAACGACGTGTTCCCCTCCGCCGTGCACCTCGCCGCGCTCGACGTCGCGCAGAACGAGCTGCTGCCCGCGCTCAAGCAGCTCGAGCGCTCGTTCGCCAAGAAGGCCAAGAGCTTCGACAACGTCGTCAAGGCCGGACGCACGCACCTGATGGACGCCGTGCCCGTCACGCTCGGCCAGGAGTTCGCCGGCTACGCCGCACAGATGACACTCAGCCAGCAGCGCGTGCAGTCCGCGCTCGTGCACGTCGGGCAGATCCCCCTCGGCGGCACCGCCACCGGGACCGGGCTCAACACGCACCCGCGCTTCGCCGAGAAGGTGCGCGCGCGTCTCAAGCGGGAATCCGGACTCAAACAGATCGCGCCGCCGCTCGACCCGTTCGAGGCGCAGGCCAACCGCGACGCGCTCGTCGAGCTGTCCGGCGCGCTCAAGGTCATCGCCGTGTCGCTCACCAAGATCGCAAACGACCTCGCGCTGATGGGCTCCGGCCCGCGCACCGGCATCGGCGAGCTGCTCCTGCCCGAGCTGCAGAAGGGCTCCTCGATCATGCCCGGCAAGGTCAACCCCGTGCTGCCCGAGGTCGTGCTGCAGGTGTGCGCGCAGGTGATCGGCAACGACACCGCGATCACCATCGGCGGCATGCAGGGCCAGTTCGAGCTCAACGTGCGCATCCCCCTGATCGCGCGCAACCTGCTGCAATCGCTGCGCCTGCTGTCCTCCGCCTCGCGCGCGCTCGCCGAGAAGTGCGTCGACGGCATCCAGGTCAACAAGGCCGGCGTCGCCGCCTCCGCCGGCGGCACGCTCGCTGTCGCCACCGCGCTCAACAGCGCCATCGGCTACGACAAGGGCGCCGCCATCGTCAGCAAGGCCACCGCCTCCGGGCGGCCGCTGCGCGACGTCGCGCTCGAGGAGGGCGTCGACGCCAAGCTGTACGACCAGACGATCGACCTGCGCAAGATCGCGCGGGGGAACCGCTAGCCGCCACGAGTCCGTTGGGCGGTTCGCGGCGTGAGCGCCGACGAAAACTCACAGTAGAGGACGAGCGCGCCGGGATAGCCGCTGCACCGCCTCTGCAACCAGTGAAACGGCCGCAGCGTCGTCTCGTTGAGCAGCGCGCCAGCCCAAGGCGGGAACTCCGTCTTCCAAGCCACATCACGCTCACCCGAGCGTTCAGTGCGCTGCTGCAGGCTCAGCAGTCGCTTCTGCCGCTCGGCCCGGCTGACGAGCGCATTCGACAGCCTGAGCAGCATGTTCGACAGTGGATAGGTGAGGCCAGCCAGGTGCAGCACCCGCAAGTCGTGCCGGCGTACCGTTGCGCTGAGACTGTCCGCGGTGTAGCGGCGGTAGTGACCCGCAATCTCATCCTCGATGCCCCAATGGCGCGGAGAGCCGGGGACGAGGACCACTCCCCGCCCGCTCGAGCGCAACGTCGAGCGCGCCTGCTCGAAATACCGGGCAACCCCGTCCTCATCCAGATGCTCGATCACCATCGACGAGACAACCAGGTCGGCGGGCGCCGACTCGGCCTCTGCCAGCCAGTCCCCGCGGCGCACCGCGAAACGACCGCGCTCAATGAACGGCGCGTTCAGGCGCGCAGCGCGAGCCAACGCCCCGGCGCTGAGGTCATAGCCGGTGCCCGACCAGCCGTTGCGAAGCAGCAGATTCGACAGGTGCCCGCTGCCAACGCCAACCTCCACAAAGCTCCCCGGAGCCACGCCCGCCAGGCGCTCCTTCACGTACAGATGCTGCAACAGCGTCCCCGGCGGATGGACCACGCGGGAGCCGCGATCGAAGCTGGCCGTATCACCCTCCGCCGACACGCATAGAAGATGGAGCAGGTCCGATCAGGAATCAACGGTCCTCCCGGTCCTGCCGCTGTGCAGCGGGCCGAGCAACGGCATCCGTCTCCGACCCGGCGCGTGGGCGCCTCAGGATCTCGGCGTTGCAGGGCGTGTCCGCCCCCTATTCTCGCGGCAGCGCCCCGAACAGCCGCGCCACCGTGCTCACCACCCCCGGCTTCGCCTGCCCGCCATACGTGAACAGCCCCTTCTGGTTGAGCCCTTCGATCAGCTTCAGGCTCGGCAGCACGTGTTTGACCGAGCCGCCCATGAACGTCGGCGTCAGCGGGTAGTCGCGCAGCACCCAGATCATCATCGCCGTCAGATGCGGGTCCGCCTCGTACACCGCGATGTGCTCCGCCAGCAGCTTCGCCTGATAGGCGTAGCTGCCCGCTGCGCCACGGGGGTTCAGGCCGTTCGATTCGGCGCCGAACTCGCTGATCACCAGCACCTTGCCCGCGAACGTGCGCTCCATCGCCGCCAGCCGCGCGCGCATCTTCGCCGCCAGTTGCGCCGGCGAGTCATGCGGGTAGTCGTACCAGCCCGAGTAGTCCGTCTCCGCCACCGCATCCACTTCCGAGTACAGCGCCCCCGCCTGCGCCGGCGGATGATCGCCCCACACGTCCACCGCCACCATCCGCGTCGGATCGTGCGCGTGCAGCCAGCGCGTCAGCGTGCGCACGTACGAGACCTCCTGGCTGTCGCGCCCGTTGTCCGCCACCTCGTCCACCAGGTTCCACGCGAAGATCGACGGGTGCAGCTCCGCCGCGATCGCCGCCGTCTTGGCCTGCTGCTCCGCGTCCGCCAGCAGGCGCGGCGTCGTCGAGTACCAGTTCGCCGCGCCTTCCACCGGGCCGATGCCCTGCCACACGAGGATGCCCGCCGCGTCCAGGCGTTCCAGCAGCGCCGGGTCCAGCGGATGCTGCGAGCGCGCGACGTTCGCGTGGATCTGCTGCAGCTCGCTCACGATCCCCGCCTCGTCCGCCGGCGACAGCGCGTCGCCGTGCCCGCGCGCGTCCTCCATGATCGAAGCGCCCTGCAGCTGCAGCTGCGTGCCGTTCAGGTACACATGGCCGCCGTGCCACGTCAGCTGGCGCAGACCCACGTTGGCCGTGTAGCTGCTCTCGTTGCCGACCGCCAGCGACAGCGCGTACATGTTCGGCGCCGCCGGCGACCACAGCGCCGGCGCCGGCACTTGCGCCGTCGCCGTCGCGCGCGCCGCTCCGCCGTGCGCCAGCGCCACCGGCGCGAAGCTCAGCTTGATCGTCTGCGCGCCGTGCACCAGCGAGCCTTCCGGCGCGATCGTCCGGCTGGGGCCGTAGTTGTGGACCTCCACGCTCACCGTCACCGTTGCGCTCGTCGTCTGCGGCGTGTCCGGTGTGAGCGTCGTCTCGAGCGTCGGTTCCGAGATCTCGCTTTCGCCGATCCGGCGCGCGCTCACCTCGCCGTCCAGGCCGCCCCAGTTGAACCACGTGCGGTGAAAGCCTTCGCGCGCCTGCTGCGCCGGGTCGCGCCAGTCCGTGCGCACCACCACCGTGTGCGTGCCCGCGGCCAGGCGCGCGCGCAGCTCGAACGGCAGGTAGGAGCCCCTGTGCGAGCCCAGCTCGCGGCCGTCCACCCACACGCTCGCCAGGTAGTTCGCCGACTGGAAGTCCAGCGCGTACGTGCCAGCCTGCGCCACCTGCAGGCTCGTGCGATACCACGCCACCGAGCCTTCGTAGTTGCGCGCGCCCGCGTGGCCCGTGTACGGCGCCGCGCTCACCACGTTCGGCAGGCTCACCGTGGCGCCGGCGAAGCCGCCGCGCTGCCAGCCCAGCGCCGCGCCCCGGTCCGACGGGTCCTTGCGCAGCGTCCACTGCGTCAGCGGCATGCGCCCGCCTGGGCCTTCGAACACCACCGCCTGCAGCGGCGGCGCGAACGAGGGGGCGGCTGCGCCAGCCGCGAGCGCCGCGCAGAACGCCGCGCAGGCGAGCAGCATCGCGGATGTGAGCTTGGCGGCGCTTGACATGACTACCTCAACAGCTCGCGGGCGCCGTCAGAGCGGCGGACGCCGATTCGGCTGCGAGCAGCCGTTCTAGCAGCGCCAGCGCACCCGCCTTGTGCAGCGGCTCGTTCAGGTTGCCGCACTTCGGCGACTGCACGCACGACGGGCAGCCGCTCTTGCACGGGCAGCCCGCGATCAGCCGCTGCGCGTCCTCGCACAGCTCCTCGAAGCGCGCAAACGCCGTGCGCGCGATCCCGATGCCGCCCGGGTGGCCGTCGTAGACGAAGATCGTCGGCACGCCGGTCTGCGCGTGGAAGTTGGTGGACAGGCCGCCGATGTCCCAACGGTCGCACATCGCGATCAGCGGCAGCACCGCTATCTGCGCGTGCTCCGTCGCGTGCAGCGCGCCCAGCAGGACATCCGTCGGCAACACGTCGCGCGGCAGCTCGAACCACAGCGCCTGCGTGGAGAAGCTCGTGGGGGGCAGCTCCAGTGCGACGATGTCCACCTGCGCGTGATCAGCCAGCCGCCTGCGCTGATAGGCGAGCACCGTGTCCGTCACGCTGACCTCGCCAAACGACAGCGTCACGCCGAGCGTCTCGCGGCGGTCCAGCAGGCGCACGATGTCCGTATCGGTGTCCGTCTTCGGCTGCGTGTACCAGTCGCCGTCGAACGGCGCCACCAGCGCGCGGCGGCGCTGCAGGTCCAGTTCGCGCACCTCATACGAGCGCCCCTGGTGCATGTAGATGGCGCCGTCGTGCACCGTCGAGTGCGCGCGCGCCGCCTCCGTGGAGCCAAGCAGCTCGCCCGAGGACACCTCCACGATCGCGAAGCTGTCAGGCGACGCCGAGCGCAGCGACACCTGCGCCGCCGGGTAGGAGCCCGGGTGGCCGGGGACATACGACGCGGTGATCGTGCCGCCGCGGCGGCGCAGCTCCCCCGCGCTCTCCAGCGCCTCCGCGTGCGCCTCCCAGCGCGGCCCCAGGAACTCCGCGTCGCCGCCCGACAGCGGCCCCTCGTGCGCCGCGCACAGCAGGTGCCCGCGGTAGATCAGCTGGCTCTCGTGGTCCAGGATCGCCGACTCCACCGGGCGCTCCAGGAAGTCCTCCGGGTGGCGGCAGAAGAACTGGTCCAGCGCATCCTCGCCCGCCACGTACACCGCCAGGCCGCGGCCGCGGCGCCCCGCGCGCCCCCACATCTGGCGCAGCGACGCCACCGTGCCCGGGAACGTCACCACCACCGCCGCGTCCAGCTCGCCGATGTCGATGCCCAGCTCCAGCGCGTCCGTGGTGATCACCGTGCACAGCTCGCCGCGCACCAGCCGCTGCTCCAGCGCGCGCCGCTGCTGCGGCGTGTAGCCCGCGCGGTACGGCTCCACCTGCTCCGCCAGCCTGCCTGCCTGTGCCCCCAACGGGGGTATGCCCCCATCGGGGGTGCGCCCGCCAGGGTGCGCGGGATCCGTGGCCGCGAGGTCGTCCTTGACCAGGCGGCTCAGCACCTCAACGCCCTTGCGCGACTTCATGAAGCAGATCGTGCGCGCGCCTCCGCGCGCCAGCTCCGCGAGCAGCTCCGCCGCCTCGCCCAGCGCCGAGCGGCGCGTGCCCAGCGCCTCGTCCGTCAGCGGCGGGTTCCACACCGCGATGCGTCTTTGAGCTGCTGCCGAGCCGTCCTCGTCGATCAGCCGGAAGTCCTCCAGGCCCGTCAGGCGCTCCGCCAGCTCCACCGGGTTGGCGATCGTCGCGGACGTCAGCACGAAGCGCGGCTCCGTGCCGTACGCCGCAGCGATCCGCCGCAGCCTGCGCAGCACGTTGGCGACGTGCGAGCCGAACACGCCGCGGTACACGTGCGCCTCGTCGATCACCACCACCGCCAGGTTCGCGAACAGCTCCGCCCACGCTGCATGGTTGGGCAGGATGCCCACGTGCAGCATGTCCGGGTTCGTCAGCACCACGTTGGCCGTGCGCCGGATCTGCGCGCGCGCCTCGCGCGGCGTATCGCCGTCGTAGATCGCCGGGCGCACCCGCTTGGTCAGCCCGAACGCCGCCAGCGCGCGCGCCTGGTCCTGCGCGAGCGCCTTCGTCGGATACAGGTACAGCGCCCGCGCGCGCGCGTCGCGGCACAGCACATCCAGCGTCGGCAGGTTGAAGCACAGCGACTTGCCCGACGCCGTGCCCGTCGTCACGATCGTGGGGCCCGCCCACGCCGCGTGCAGCGCCTGCGCCTGGTGGGAGTACAGTCGCTCGATGCCCAGTCGCGCCAGCGCCGCCAGAACGTCCGGGTGCAGCTCCGGCGGAGGCTCGACGAGCTGCGCGCCCGCCGCGCGGCGGCTCGCGCCTTCGTTTGCCTCGCGCACCAGCCGCCCGTCCGCGCGTCCCGCGTCCAGCAGCGCGCTCCACGGCTCTATCGTGCGGTCGACGGCCAAGGACTTGAGATAGTAGACGCGATGTCAGCCACCGCCGCACAGCGCTGGGCCGAAGCCCGCTCGTTCCACCATTCGCGTTATCCGGCGCAGCGAATCGCCGCCGAGCGCCGGCACAGCGTGTCCGTGTGCCTGCCCGCGCGCGAGTGCGCCGACACCGTCGGGCAGATCGTCCGCGAGCTCGTGACGCTGCGGGAGGCGAAAGCGATCGACGAGATCGTCGTGGTCGACGCCGCCTCCGCCGATGGCACCGCCGCGGTCGCCGAGCGCGCCGGCGCGAGGGTGCTGCAGGAGGCGGAGCTGCTGCCGGAGCAGGGGCCCGTGCTTGGCAAGGGCGACGCCATGTGGCGCGCGCTGTCCGCACTCGACGGCGAGCTCGTGTGCTTCCTCGACGCCGACACCGAGGCCTTCTCCGCACACTTCGCCACCGGCCTGCTCGGCCCGCTCGTGTGCGAGCCCGGCGTGTCGTTCGTGAAGGCCTTCTATCGCAGGCCGTTCGGCGAGCAGGGCCAGGTCCCCGAGGGTGGTGGGGCCTGCGACGGCGGTGGCGGGGGTGGCGCCTCTGACGGGGACGGCGGCGGACGCGTGAACCAGCTGACGGCGCGGCCGGCGCTGGCGCTGTTCTACCCGG
The DNA here is from genome assembly GCA_035483595.1 of Solirubrobacteraceae bacterium. Lineage (GTDB taxonomy): Bacteria > Actinomycetota > Thermoleophilia > Solirubrobacterales > Solirubrobacteraceae > Palsa-744. The sequence goes on along the minus strand of DATHPU010000024.1, from coordinate 45,010 downwards.
AGCTCGCGTGCGTGCGCCAGCCGCTGGCGGGCGAGGTGGCGGCACGGCGGGATCTGCTGGAGAGCCTGCCGTTCATAACCGGCTATGGGGTGGAGATCGGGATGCTGATCGACGCGTGGCGCAAGGTGGGCCTGCAGGCGATGGCCCAGGTCGACCTGGATGAGCACCGCCATCACCATCAGCCGCTGTCTGCGCTCGCGTCGATGGCTCTGACGGTGCTGGCAACGATCGCGTCTCGCCTCGAACTGGACGAAACGCTGGAGCAGTGGCCGGAGCGCTTCGGGCTCGAGGACGAGATCGACATGGAGCGGCTCGAGGAATTCGATCCGAAGCCGGTCGCGCGCCCGCCGCTCGCCGCGCTTGGCCTGGCTCGCACCAGCAAATGACGGCGCGCTGCCTGTACCTGGACCTCGACAGCACGCTGCTGGGTCGCGGCGCGTCGATGCTGCACGACGGCGACGGCAACGTGACGATCGACGGCGTGCGCGCGGTGCAGGCGTGCCTGCGCGCGGACGTGGAGGTGGTGCTGATGTCGGGCAGGCGCCGCGCGCAGGTGATGGAGGACGCGCGCCTGCTGGGCCAGTCGTCCTACATATACGAGGCGGGCGCGTGCGTGGTGCTGGATACCCCGTCCGGGGCGCAGGGCACCCCATCCGGCGCACAGGGCACCCCGTTCGGGGCACAAGCGGGGGAGGAGCACTGGCTGACGGGCGAGCTGGTGCCGGGCGAGCTGACGATCGCTGAGCAGATCGAGCGCTCAGGCGCGCCGGAGCTGTTGCTGGAGCGCTACCGGGGGCGCCTGGAGTATCACGCGCCGTGGCACCTGGACCGCGAAGTGTCGCACCTGTTCCGCGGCCTCGTGGACGCTGTCGAGGTGGATCGCGTGCTGGTGGAGCACGGCCACGAGAACCTGCGGCTGGTGGACAACGGCGTCGTCAACCGGCGCTCGGAGGCGCTCGCGGAGCTGCCGCACGTGCGCGGCTACCACCTGGTGCCCGCGGGCGCATCCAAGGCCGCGGCCGTGGCGCTGCACCGGCGTGCGCGCGGCTACGCGCGCGCGGAGACGTTCGCGGTGGGCGACTCGCGCGAGGACCTCGCGTGCGCCGAGCAGGTCGACACGATGTGGCTCGTCGCCAACGCGCTCGAGCGCGACCCCTCGATGCGCGAGGCGCTGACCGCATACGCAAACGCGCGCGTGTGCGAGGCGGGGCACGGCAAGGGCGTCTACGAGGCGGTCGTCAGCACGTTGATGGGGGTCGCTCCGTAGCAGTCGTGCCGACGGCGCGCGGGCGACTCAGATGATGCCTTCGCGCCGCTCCTCCTCGTAGAGGCGCTCGACGACGAATTCCTTGAGCAGCGTCTGATAGCCGGTGTTGCGCAGCGCCGCCAGCGCCTTGAGCCGGGTGAGCGTGAACTGGTCGAAGCGGATCGCGACCGGCGTGGTGCGGCCTGGGCGAACCAGGTCCTGCATCTTAAGCGCCTTTTCGCGTCGCGCCTGCTGCTCCAGGAATTCTTGCGGGTCGCTGAACGACAGGCCCTTGGCGGGGTTCACGCCGCCGTTGTATCGGCGCGGGTATTCGCGTGGCACTTTTACTCCTCTCACGCGTGGTGTATAGCCATAGTATTTATCCTATTAATACTATAGATATACGGGGTTCGCGAAGTGAGTGTTGGAGGCCCGCGTCAGCCCCCGGCCAGCCGCCGCCAAACCCGCCGCCAGAAGCCCGGCTGCGGGCGGCGTCGCCACAGCGCCGGCGGCGGCACCGTGGCGCGCACCAGCGCCACCCAGTCATCCAGCGGCAGCTCGCCCGAGATCAGGCGTCCGAGCGCGCTGGTGACGGGCGCGCCCACGCCTGCGGACTCCAGCGCGCGCGCCAGCAGCGGCACCGACTCGAGCGCCTCCACCGCCTGGCCGATCCGCTCGGGGATCTCCGCCGCGGGCACACCAGCCGCCAACAGCTCGCCGGCGCGGCGGTTGCGGCTGTCCTTCGCCAGCGCCGTCGCCACCAGGTCGCCCGCGCCCGCCAGGCCGATCATCGACTCGGGGCGCGCGCCCACGCTCTCCGCGTAGCGCCACACCTCCGCGAAGATGTGGCCCGCGGCCGCGCCCGCCGCGTTCAGGCCCTGCGCCTCCGTCGCGCCCGCCGCCAGCGCCGCCGCGTTCTTGGCCGCGCCCGCCAGCTCCACGCCCACAGGGTCGTTGGACTGCTCGCACACCACGCCCGCGCGCGTGAACACCTGCGCGAGCGCGCGCGCCAGCTCCTCCTCCGCACACGCCGCCACCAGCCCCGCGCCCGCGTGCACCATCTCCTGCGCGTGCGCCGGGCCGCCGATGCACGCCACGCGGCCCGCGCCGAAGCGCGCGCTCAGCACCACAGTCGGCGGCACGCCCCGCGGCGGCACCAGCCCCTTGGCGACCGACACCACGGCGGTTCGCCTGCCCAGGCCAGCCGCGCCAAGCTGCTCGATCACCTCGCCCAGGCCGCGCGACGGCACCGCCAGGAACACGTAGTCGGCGCGAGCCACGCCAGCTGAGGCTGGCTCGATGCGGAGCTGGGGGGGCAGCTCCACGCCGGGGAGATATCGGCTGTTCTCACGCTCGCGGTCGATCGTCGCCGCCTGCTCCGCTGTGCGCGTCTGCAGCGTCGTGCGCAGCCCGCCGCGCGCCAGCAGCACCGCCAGCGCCGTGCCGAACGAGCCCGCGCCGATAACAGTCGCGCGCCGCGCGCCCGGCGGCGACAGCGAGCGAACTCGCGGGGAGCGGCCGGCGGGCTGGGGCTCGGGCTCAGTTGCCATTGCGCCGGGCTGAGCGTAGCGATCAGCGCACGCGGCGGCGGCTTGCGGTGCGGTCGCCCGGGCCCCGCGGCGGCTCACGCGTCGGTGGGCCGCGCGGCGCGGCTCACCCGGCGGCGGAGCGCGCGGCGCGACTCACGCCAGCGCGGCCAGCTCGCGGCCAGCCGACACCAGCGCCGCGCGGCCGCGCGCCACCACGATCACCTGCAGGTCCAGGATGCGCGCATCGAATGCGTTCAGCGCGTTCTCGCCCGTCACCGCGTACGTCGGCACTCCCGCCTGGCGTGCGCGTGTGGCGATCTCGAAAGTCGCGCTGCCTGCCAGAGTGCGCTCCTCAAGCAGCGGCGCCGCCACAACCACCGCCCGCGCACGGCGCATGCGCGCGTCGAAGTCCAGCTCGTCCAGCAGCGCGCGCACGTCGTCGGCGCCCTCGACGCCGTTGCCACGCCGGTCTGCAAGCGGCATCGGGCAGAGGTCCGGCTCCGGCAGTCCGCCCTCCGTCAGGCCGCGCGCGATCGCGCGCGCCACCGACAACGACGACAGACGCGGCCCGAACGGCGCGCACGCCACCAGCACCGTTTGCGAGATCCCCGCCCCGTGCGCTCCTCGCCACGGGGGAGACGGCGAGACGGCGGAGCTGGTGGGCGGGGCGGAGGCGGTGGGCGGGGTGGAGGCGGTAGGCGGGGTGGAGGCGGAGCGGGAGGCGGAGGCAAAGGGCGCGGCGGAGGCGGAGCGGGAGGGAGAGGCGGCCGGGCGCCGGGTGCGGGACGTCACGATCGGGCATCCTTCCAGCAATGGCCGCGCAGAAGGCACAGCCCGCGATTGTGGAGGTCTGCGGACACGAGCTGCGCGTCAGCAACCCCGAAAAGCCGTTCTTCCCCGACGTGGGTCTCACAAAGATCGACCTCGTCAACTACTACGTCGAGTGCCAGGACGCCGTCGTGCGCCACCTGCGCGAGCGCCCCACCGTGCTCAAGCGCTGGGTCGACGGCGTCGGCGGCGAGCCGTTCTTCCAGAAGCGCGTGCCCGACAGCGCACCCGAGTGGCTGCAGACCGCCACCGTCACGTTCCCCAGCGGCCGCCACGCGCGCGAGCTCGTAGCCAACGACGCCGCGCACCTCGTGTGGGGCGTCAACCTCGGCGTCATCGACTGGAACCCCTGGGCCGTCAGGCGCCACGACCTCGACCACCCCGATGAGCTGCGCATCGACCTCGACCCCGGCCCCGACGTGCCGTTCTCCGAGGTGCGACACGTCGCGCTTGGCGTGCGCGACGTGCTCGATCAGCACCAGCTGCGCGGCTACCCCAAGACATCCGGCTCGCGCGGCATCCACATCTACGTGCGCGTCCAGCCGCGTGAGGACTTCCAGGAAGTGCGCCGCGCCGCGCTCGCGCTCGCGCGCGAGGTCGAGCGGCGCATGCCCGGCCGCGCCACCAGCCGCTGGTGGAAGGAGGAACGCCAGGGCGTGTTCATCGACTACAACCAGAACGCCCGCGACCGCACCGTCGCCTCCGCCTACTCCGTCCGCGCCGTGCCCGACGCGCGCGTCTCCTGCCCGCTCGACTGGGACGAGGTCGCAGACGTCGAGCCCGACCAGCTCACGCTCACCACCGTGCCCGCGCGCCTGCGCCAGCGCGGCGATCCCTCCGACAGTATCGACCAGCACGCCGGCAGCCTCGACGGGCTGCTCGCGCTCGCCGCGCGCGACGAGCGCGAGGGCCTCGGCGACGCGCCCTGGCCGCCGCACTTTCGCAAGCAGAAGGGCGAGCCCAAGCGCGTGCAGCCCAGCCGCGCGCGCGACGCGGATGGCGAGGGGACGGCCGGCGCGGATCGCGACGCGGAGGGGAAGACGGCGGCGGATGCGGATCGCGACGCGGACGGAGGGACGGCAGCATGAGCCTGCCGCTCGAGCCGCCGCTCAAGCCGCAGCTCGCGCTGTCGCGCAAGGAGCTGCCCGAGGGCGACGACTACGTCTACGAGATCAAGCTCGACGGCTTTCGCTGCCTCGCGTTCGTCGATACCCCGTCCGGGGCACGCGGCGGCCACGACGTGTTCCTGCAGTCGCGCAACGGCAAGCCGCTCGGACGCTACTTCCCCGAGCTCGCTTTCCCCGCCGGCCGCTACGTGCTCGACGGCGAGATCGTCGTACGCGACGCACGCGGGCGCGAGGACTTCGACGCGCTCGGGCAGCGCATCCATCCCGCTGTATCGCGCATCGAACTCCTATCCAAAAAAACTCCAGCCGTATACGTCGCGTTCGATCTGCTCGCACACCACGATGAGACACTGCTGGAGCTGCCGTTCGCCGAGCGCCGCGCCGCGCTCCAGCGGCTGCTCGAGGGTGGGGACTTCGCCGGCGCGCCCGTCGAGCTGATGCCCACCGTCGACACCGTCGAGGATGCGCAGCAGTGGCTGCAGCACGCCGAGGGCGCCATCGCCAAGCAGCGCTCCGCGCCGTACCTGCCAGGTGAGCGCAAGGGCATGGCCAAGGTCAAGCGCGTGCGCACCATCGACGCCGTCGTCGCCGGCTGGCGGCCCGGCAAGGAGCCAGGCACCGTCGGCGCGCTCATCCTCGCCCTCTACGACGGCCAGCAGCTGCGCGTCGTCGGGCACTGCTCCGGGCTCAGCGCCGCCGAGAAGAAGCGGCTCGTCGGCTTCCTCGCCCAGTACGAGACAGGAGAGCGCGGCTCCGCCGACCCCAGCCGCTGGAGCGCCGGCAAGGAGCTCCAGTGGATCGCCCTGCGCCCCGAGCTCGTCGTCGAGATCGACTTCGACCACGTCTCCGCCGGGCGCATCCGCCACGGCGCCAAGCTCAGGCGCTGGCGGGACGACAAGCCGGCGCGCCAGTGCACCTATGATCAGCTCGCATGACCGCCGAAGCAGCCACCGTCGCCGAGGAGGAGTACCTGCAGATCATGTTCTGGCTGCAGGAGGCCGGGCTGCCCATGACCGGCGCCAACGTCGCCCGCGCCATGCAGCTCTCGCCGCCCACCGTGCACGAGATGATCGGCCGGCTCGAGCGCGACGGCTACATCACGCGCGGCTCCGACCGCGCCATCGCGTTCACCTCCAGCGGCGCCCAGCACGCCGAGGGCATCGTGCGCCGCCACCGGCTCATCGAGCGCTTCCTCACCGACGTCCTCGGCATCCCCTGGGACGAGGTGCACGAGGAGGCCGAGCGGCTCGAGCACGCCATGTCGCCCGTGCTCGAGCAGCGCATGCTCGCCGCCATCGGCGACGCCAAGACCTGCCCCCACGGCCACCCCATCGCCGCCGGCGAGCGCCTTGCCGGCGTGCCGCTCGCCGACGTGCAGGTTGGCGCCAGCGTGCGCGTGCTGCGCTTCGAGAACGAGGCAGAGGACCTGCTGCACTACCTCAAGGCCTCCGGCATCGAGCCCGGCCTCGACGCCGTCATCGCCGAGCGCGGACCCGAGCACGTCGAGCTGCAGACAACAGACGGCCGGCGTCTCGGGGTCACATCGAGCGTCGCCGAGACCGTGTCCGTGATCGCCGACCCCTCACCGCCGCCGCGCACCGCCCTGCCCGAGCAGCTCGTGCTCGGGCAGCGCTACGGGCGCTAGCCCCGCGCGCAGCGTGAACCGCGTCACGTCCTCGTCCGACTGCGCCACGCGCCGCGCGCGGATCACCGGCGCCTGCACGCGCACCCCGTAGGACGGAGCAAGCCAACCCTGCTCCACGTCCAGCGCCGCGCCGTCCGTCTCGATCGACAGCATGCCGCCGCCCAGCACCGCCGTCGCCGCGCCCGCCCGCGCGCTCGCCTCGCCCGGCGCCAGCGGAAAGCTCCACAGCAGCTCCTCGCCCCGCGCGCCCAGCACCGTGTCCGCGATCAGCACCACCCCCAAGTCGCCGTCGAAACGCAGCTCGCGCCGGTGGCGCGCCGGCCGCCGCAGCGCGCGGAAGCCTTCGTGCTCGCCTTCGAACACCGCCTGCGCACCGTCGTGCTCGAACCGCACACAGCGCGCGCGCGTCTCGTCCGGCAGCGAGAACAGATAGTCCGTGCGCAGGCGGTTCTGCTCCGCCCCGCCCACGCTCAGCGTGCTGTGCGCGCGCGTCGAGCGGAACTCGTTGCGCGCTCGCGCATCCGCCGTGTACACGTACGAGCCCGCGTCCACCATCAGCGGCCACTCGCCCAGCGCCAGCTCCAACGACAGCTGGTCGTTGTGCGCGTGCGCGCCCACGCCGTCCAGGCCCACGTCGCCGCAGCGCACCATGCACCACAGCCCGCCCGCGCGCATCACGTACCAGCCGCCGTCACGGTAGGCCGCGTGGCTGCCGCCCGGGCGCCAGCGCCGGCCCGCCTGCGCGAACAGGTGGCGGTGATCGCGCGGGTCCGCTCCGTAGTCGCCCAGCGGCAGGAAGCGGCCGTCGTCGGCGTCGCCCATCTGCGGCGCCAGGCCGTCCGGCCGCGTGTAGTCCGACACGAACTCCAGCATTCGTCCCAGCCGCTCGCGGTACGCCTCCGAAAGCGCGCCCGGGCACAGCGCGTCCGCCGCCTGCGTGCCGCACACGAACAGCTCCGCCACCAACCGGTGATACGCGATCGACGCCTCGTGGTCGCAGCCGTCCTCGCGCACCTGGTGGAACATCTCGCGCTCCAACTCCGCCGCCGCCCACCTCGCCCACGCGCCGCCCTCGTCGCTCGCGCAGAACGGCGCGCACGCCACCAGCAGGCCCACCACATCCGACAGGTAGTGGTTGCCGCGCACCGGACCCCACTCAAGATGGCCGCGGATGAAGCGGCAGTGCAGCAGCAGGCTCGCAAGCGCCCGCTCCAGCCACCCCGCATCCGCCGCCGCCGGCATCGCCATGCACAGCGCCGCCAGCCAGTTCGCCGCGCGAATCGCCACGTCCATCGTGCACGACCACGGCGCGCCCCACTCCACAGGATTGGACGCCATGAACGAGTCCAGCTGAGCGCCCAGCTCGTCCAGGAAGCGCTCCTCGCCGCTCAGCCGGTGAGCCGCGGACAACAACGGCAGGTGCTGGCAGCGCGCCAGCTCCCACGGCACCTTCACGTCCGACTCGCCCCCCAACACCGTCGGCACGCGCGAGATGTGCGCGTCCGGCCAGCGCCGCCCCGACTTGAAGTCGCGCTGCCAGTCGATCTCCGGTCCCAGGTCCGTCAGCCCCGAGCCCAGCAGGTCGAAGCGGTGCGCCAGCACACGCTCCGCGCGCTCCAGCACGCCCGCCCGCGCCGCCTCGTCGAGCCCGTCCAGCTCCAGCTCCCAGCGCGCCACCGTCGGCAGCGCCCGCAGCGCGCGCTCGCGCAGCGCGCTGCGCGCGTCGGCGCCCGCCAGCGCTCGCGCGACGTCGCCGGCGTCTGCGCGCAGCGGGCGCGCGCGCAGACGGGCTCGGCGCACGGGTGCGCGCACCCGCGCGGCGACGGCCGCTGCCGCCGCAGCCGCCGTGCGGCGGGATCCCAGCCTTCGCCACGCCGACAGCGCGGCGCGCAGCCGCCTCATCCCTTCACCGCGGGTCGGGGCGCGCGCGCGGCGGCAAGCACGACGGTCGGCGGGTTGTGCTGGCGGCGGTCCCAGCGTTCATGCTCCGCTTCCAGATGCAGCGCAAACACGAACGTCGGCGTGAGGATCGCCACTGCGACCATCATTGTCCGGAGCGTCGCTCGTAACGGCCAGCCTGCCTGCATGCGCGTCAGCGTCAGGCGTGCCGTCGGCCATCGCCCCGCGGCCGTCGCCCGCGCCGAACCCCACTCCCGCTCCGCGCGCGCCGCCGCCGAGCCGATCGCCAGCAGCCCCAGCACGCCAAGCGGTCCGAACAGCCCCAGCTCGTAGAATCGAAACGGCACCGCCACGATCGCCGGGATCGCGCCGATCGCGATCGCCGGCAGCAGCAGCGCCAGCTCCGAGCGCCGCAGGCGCGCCGCGCCGGCCGCGACCAGGGCGCCAGGGAGCAGCAGCGCCAGCAGCAGCGCGTACGGCGCCGCCTGCGCCAGCTCGACCACCGCCTTCTGCGCCTCGGCCCCGACGACGAAACCGGGATCGTGCTCGATCAGAGCATCCACCTGCCTGTGCAGGGCGCTGGCGTACGCCGGCGACAGATACCGCACGCCCGGGTCAGCCTCCTGTGCGGCCGCGCCCGCATAGCTGTCGAGATAGTGGATGCCGTAGCGGTTGGCCGTGTAGCCCAGGCCGATGTACAGCGAGTGCCACAGCGGATGCGACGTGGGCTCGGCCGCGCTCAGGTTCAAGCCCAGGTAATGGTCGCGATGATCGCGGATCGCCGGCAGCACGATCTCCGTGGGGGCGACGTACGCGAGCGCGACGGCGGCGATCACGGCCACGCGGCGCCGCCAGCGCCCGCCGGCCATCGCCGCCACCGCGCCAGCCGCCAGCGCCACCCCGAGCCCCGCATCGCTGCGAATCGCCGTCGCCGTGCCCGCCACCAGCGCGATCGACACGAGCGCCATCCACACGCGGCGGCGCCTGGTGCGCAGCAGTAGCAGCAGCAGCGGGATCGTCGTCACCACGACCCACGCCGATATCCAGTAGATGTCGCCGAAGCCAAACGACACGATGCACACCAGCAGCGTCGGCGGCGCGAGCGCCGCCGCCCAGCTCGACCGGAACAGGAAGCGGAACACCGTCCCGCTGAACAGCAGCGTCCCCGCCCACGCCGCGATCCACAGCCAGCGCAGCATCGCCACCGGGTCCGACTCGCCGAGCAGGCGGCAGAGCAGCGGCACGATCACGTAGATGCCCTGGTCGTCGGAGTAGCCGATCGCGTACGGAGCGTGCGTCCCCGGTTCATAGCCCAGCAGCAGCGGGCCGCCATGGTCGAGCACCGCCATCGACGCGCGCAATTCGACCGCGCGCGAGCCCTGCAGGGGCCACGGGCTGGGAGCCAGCAGATACAGCGCCAGCGCGCCGATCGCAGCCCACGCCAGCCCCCACGCGAGCGCGACGGGCAGCGAGCCGTCCAGCTCGCTCAATCGCGGCCGGCGACCCAGTGATCGTGCCACGCGCTCACGTTGTAGAGGTTCCACAGCTGAAAGCTCCAGTCCGCGCGCCCGCTGCGGTGCGCGTCCCACAGGTCGTCGATGCGCGCGTAGTCGAGCAGCCCTCGCTCCGCCAGCGACGAGTCGCGGATCTCGCGCTGGGCGCGCGTGCCCAGGCTGCCGCGGAACCACTCCGCCACCGGTGCGCCGAAGCCCTGCTTCTTGCGGTACACGATCTCGCTCGGCAACAGCCCGTCGACCGTCCGCTTCAACAGCCACTTGCCGACCCCGTCGCGGACCTTCATGTCCATCGGCAGCGCCATCGCGAACTCGACCAGCTGGTGGTCCAGGAACGGCACGCGCGCCTCCACCGACGTCGCCATCGTCATCTTGTCCACGCGCATCAGCAGCAGCTCCGCAAGCCGCTGCTTCAGCTCCAGGTACGTCATCTTCTGCAGCAGGTCCGCCGCCGGCCGGTCGCGCTCCGCCTGCTCCCACAAGCGCTCCACGATGCGGTAGGCGTCGGGCCGGTCGCCCGCGCCGTTGAGGATCTGGCGCTTGAGCTCGCCCGTGTAACAGATCGCCCCACCCCAGAACGGCAGCCGCCCCGCCGCGGCATCCGCGATGTACTGGGCGTGCGGGACCCCCCGGCCCGTGAGCCGCGCGAGCTCCAGCGCCGAGCCGGCCATCAGCCTGCGCAGCGGCGCCGGCGCACGCTGGAACGGCTCCCAGTAGCGGCGGCGGCGCGCCACCGCGTCGATGTAGTTCTGGTAGCCGTGGAAGATCTCGTCAGAGCCCTCGCCCACCTGCACCACGATCGTCCCCGAGTCGCGCGCCAGCCTCGACACGTAGTAGAGCGGCACGCACACCCAATCCGCTATCGGCTCGTCCTGATGGTGCACCATCTCCGGCAGGAACGACACCAGGTCATCCGAGTCGATCACCACCTCGCGGTGGTCCGTGCCGAACCTGCGCGCGATCTGCCGCGCGTACTCGAGCTCGTTGTAGCGCTCCTGCTCGTGGAACGCGACCGAGAACGTTCGCACCGGCTCGGACGTCAGCTCCGCCATCAGCGCCACGTTCGTGGAGCTGTCCACGCCGCCGGACAGGAACACGCCGAACGGCACATCGCTCATCATGCGCTTGGCGATCGACGCGCGCAGCAGCTCCAGCAGCCGCTCGCCGAGCTCGTCCTCGCTGCGTCCAGCCACCTCCTCGGCCGCCCGCGAGGACATCGGCGACCAATAAATTTCACTGTTGATGTTTCCGTCTGCGCCCACCGTGACGCGCTCCGCGGGCGCCAGCTTGCCGATCCCCGCGAACATCGTCGACGGCGCCGGGGTGCAAACGAACGTCAGGTAGTCGTGGAACGCGCCCACATCGAGGTCCGCGCTCACCGCCGGATGACGCAGCAGCGCCTTGATCTCCGACGCGAACGTCACACCCGCCGCCGTCCTCGTCCAGTACAGCGGCTTCTTTCCCAGCCGATCGCGCGCCAGCAGCAGCTCGCGGCGGCGCTCATCCCAGACCGCCAGCGCAAACATCCCGTCCAGCCGCTCCGTACAGCGCACGCCTTCCTCCTCGTAGAGATGCACGATCGTCTCCGTGTCACAGTGCGAGCGGTAGCGATGGCCCCGTTCCTCAAGCTCGGAGCGCAGTTGCGCATGGTTGTAGATCTCGCCGTTGAACGCCACCCACACGCTGCCGTCCTCGTTGCACATCGGCTGGTGGCCCGAGTGAGAGACATCCACGATCGACAGACGCCGATGGCCGAGGGCCACGCGGCCGCCAGGTGACACCCACACGCCCGCGTCGTCAGGGCCGCGATGGATCATCGCGTCGCGCATCGCCACAGTCACGCGCTCGTCGCACGCGAAGCCGTCGCTGAAGGCCAGGATTCCACAGATGCCGCACATGGGCGCGTCCCACGCTCGGAGGGGATCGACGGTGACAGTGAAAGGCGCCCAGCCGAGCGCGCGCCATGTTAGTCCGAATGACACAACGCTTCCCGAGCTCACGAATGTGACAATCGAACGGACGATCGCGATCGCGCCACCGGGGCGCCGTTAGCATCAGGCCGGTGCTCGCCACCGACGACGCCGCCAAGCTGGAGGCCGTGCGACAGTGGACCGCCGATCCATGCGGGCCGGAGATCACGGCGCCAACCGGCACCCGCGAGGCGGTCGAGCAGCTGCTCGCCGGCCGCCGCGCCTACGCGCCGTGGCTCGCCGACACGCTCGCCTATCGCGCGACCGCCGGCCTCGACGTGCTCGACGTCGGCTGCGGCCAGGGAATCGACCTCATCGAGTATGCGGGCGCCGGCGCGCGCGCCACGGGGATCGACCTCACCCCGCGCCACGTCGAGCTCGCCCGCCGCCACCTGCAGGCCATGGCGCTGACCGCCACCGTCGTGCAGGGCGACGCCGAGCGCCTGCCGTTCGAGGACTCGAGCTTCGACGTCGTCTCGAGCAACGGCGTCCTGCACCACACACCCGACATGGGCGCCGCGCTGTCCGAGATCCACCGCGTCCTGCGCCCCGGCGGGACCGCGCGAATCGTCGTCTACAACCGACGCTCCATCCAGTACTGGGCCATGCAGGTCGCGATCCGCGGCATCCTCCAGCGAGGGCTGCTGCAAGACGGCTCGATGGCCGGCGTGCTCGCGCACCACGTCGAGACGACCTCGATCGGCGCCCGGCCGCTCGTCCGTGTCTACAGCCGGCCGCAGCTGCGGCGCATGCTGCTCGCCGCGGGCTTCGCTCACGCGCACACGAGCGTCCACGGGTTCAACGTCGAGGAAACCCCGATCAGCCTGTGGCTCGCCCGCAACACGCGCCTGCTCGACAGCCAGGCAGCGCGCGAACGCATCGGCCGCACCGCAGGCTGGTACGTGGCCGGCGTCGGCCAGCGAGGTCGATGAGCCCAGTGACGTCCCCGCCGGTCGCCGCTACGCCGGTGGTCGAACGCAGGATGCGCAGCGACGTGCTGCTGATGCTCGGCGCGAAGCTCTGCGTGCTCGTGCTGGGCGCCGCGACCACGGTGATCGTCGCGCGCTCGCTCGGGCCGGCCGGCCGCGGCTCGCTGGCGAGCGTCTACGCGTTGACGACGCTGCTCGCGCAGCTCGGCACATTCGGGATCGCCTCGGCGAACCCGTACTTCGCCGGGCGCGAGCCGCAGTTGATCGGGCACGTAGCCGGCAACTCGCTGTGGCTCGCCGGCGCGCTCGGGCCCGCGATGGCAGCCGTCGGCATCGCCGTCAAGCTCCTCGCGCCCGGCGCACTCGCCGACGTCAGCTGGCCCGAGCTGTCGGTCGCGATGCTCGCCGTCCCCGTCATGCTCGGCTCGCTGTTCCTGCAGAGCATCCTGCTCGCCGAGGGACGCACCGCGCTCTACAACGGCGTCGACGTGGGCACGGCGCTGCTCACGGTCGCGCTGCTCGGCATCGTCCTGCCGCTCACCGGCGGCGGAGTGCTGCTGGCCCTGTCGCTGCTCGTGGGGCCGCAAGCGCTCGCGCTGCTCGTCTACCTCTCCGCGATGCGCCGCCACGGCCGCCTGCTGCAGCCGCTGCACCGCCCGCTCGCCAGGCGCATGATCGCCTACGGGGCGCGCGCATACGTGGTCACGCTGCTCGCATACCTGCTCGTGCGCTTCGACCTGCTGCTCGTCAACGGCATCCAGGGAGCCAGAGCCGCCGGCCAGTACTCGATCGCGGTCGCGCTCGCGGACGCACTCGGCCTGCTGCCGCTGGTCGTCTGCGTCAACCTGTTCGCGCGGCTCGCGCGGGGATCCGCCGACCGCGACGCCAGCCTCAGCGTCTTCCATCTGATCGCGGTCGGCTACCTGGTCGTGTGCGCTCTCAGCGCGGTGCTCGCCGGCCCCGCCATCGAGCTGCTGCTCGGACGGGCCTACCACCCCGCGACAGCGCTGTTCCTGTGGCTGCTGCCGGGCGTGTACTGCTTCGGGCTGCTCAGCATCGTCGCCTACCACTTCGCCGCCCAGGGAATGCCCAGGGAGCTGATCCTGGTGTGGCTGCCGGGCCTCGCGCTCAACCTGGCGCTCAACCTCGCGCTGCTCCCCCGCCACGGGACGTACGTCGCCTCGCTCGCCTCCTCGCTGGCGTACGCGCTCGTGCTCGTTCTGCACCTGCGGCTGTTCGCCCGCGACCTGGGCAGCTGGTCCGCGCTGCGCCCGACCGTGGCCGGCACCACCTCGATCGTGCGCCTGGCGCTGCGACGCGCATGAGGGTCCGGCTCGACTGCGAGGCGAAGTACGCCAGCGAGGAGGATCCGTGGGCGATCGGCGCGGCGGACTCCACGCGCTACGACCTCTACGTCGACGCGATCAGGGCGCACGCGCGGGCGCGCGGAAGCGTGCTCGACGTCGGCTGCGGATTCGGAGCGATGCTCGCGCGGCTGCGCCCCGACTTCGAGCGCCTGCACGGCATCGAGCTGAGCGCCGACGCGATCGCCACCGGAGCCGCGCGCCATCCCTTCATCCAGTTCGAGCAGGGGTCGATCGACGCGCTCGAGCGGACCCGCGCGGACCGCGAGCGCTTCGACGCGATCGTGTTCAGCGACGTCCTCTGCTACGCCCCCGAAAGCGGCAGGCGCGGCTCGCTGCGCTGGATCGCAGAGCACCTGCACCGGGACGGCCTCGCGTTCATCGCCCTGTACAGCCCCGGCGGGCGCGAATACCCCACCCACGAGGAGGTGCGCACGCTCGTCGAGCGCGAGTTCGTGATCGAGCATGGCGAGCTGCTCGACAGCGAGCACCTGATGCTGCTGGCGCGCCCGCGCCGGCGGCTCGCCGCGCTGACGCTCGACTACGAGACCTGGCAGCCCATACCGGCGGGTCGGCGGATCGACTGGGACGTGGACGTGTTCGCGCCCACCGATGCGCTGCTCGACGCCTGCGACGCCGAGGGCGCGCGCCTGACGATCTTCGCCGAGCTCGGCGAGCACGCCTTCCTGCGCGAGCACCAGCCGCAGCTCGCCGCGCGCATGGAGGCCCAGTGGCGCGACGCCGTCGAGCGCGGCCACGACGTCCAGATGCACCTGCACCCCAACTGGCTGCCCGAGCTCGGCGCTCGGCTCGAGCACGGGCGCTACGTGTGGAATGAGACCCTCACCCGCGCTGCGGACCACCCCGACTTGATCGGTGTGATCGCGCGCATGAAGCGAACGCTCGAGGAGGTCGTCACGCCGGTTGACCCCGCCTATGAGGCAGTCGCGTTCCGTGCCGGCGGCTGGGAGGCGCAGCCCTTCCGACGGCTCGCCGACGCGCTCTGCGCCAACGGCCTGTGGTGCGACTCCTCCGTCTACCACGGAGGCCGACAGCCCGGCGTGTTTCATAACTACAACCACCCCTTCCACACCCACCAGCCGTGGCTCGCGAGCCGCTCGGACCCGCAGCTCAAGGCGCCGCCGGCCGAGAGCCGCATCGTCGAGCTGCCCGTCGCCACGTTCGCGCGCAACGACCGCTGGACATTCGACGGCGTCGAGGGCGCGCGCTTCGGCGAGCGCCTCCTCGCCGCGATCGAGGCCCAGCGCACGGCGGGCATGAGCATCGAGTCCGCCCGGGCGGTCGCGAAGCTACGCCAGCTCGGCGGCTCCGCCTACCACCTCACCCGTGGCCATCGCCGCCTGGTCAACCGCGTTCTGCCGCGGCCGCTCGCGCACGCGATCGCCGACTACCCCTCAGAGCGGACCGTGGAGGACGACTTCTACGTCGCCGTCGGCCACTCCAAGGCGGACCTCCAGATCGCCGCCATACGCGAGCAGCTGCGCGCTCTGCGCGACGCCGGAGTCGAAGTCATAGGGCTTGCGGAGATGGCGCGAATAGCACGCCCGCAACTCGAGCGCCGGGTCGCTCCCGACGCCGAGACAGAGGCGCGCCACCAGGTGCGTCGCGAGCGCGGCGCCGTGCTCGCCGGCGAACGCAACGACGCGCAGTCACATCGCCTGCAGGCAATGATCCCGCTCGATCGCTCACGCCTGCTCGACCTCGGCTGCGGCGCCGGCGCCTGGTCCGCGCGCATTGCCTCGCGGCATCCCTCGATGCGGGTCACCGGCATCGACGCCGGCGAGGAGTTCATCGCCGCGGCCCGCCGGCGGCACCTGTCCGATCGAGTGGACTTCGCCGTCGCCGACTTCCTCGCGCTTCCGTTCGCCGACCGCACGTTCGATTGCGTGTACGCGGACAACACCCTCGAGCACGCCTTCGACGTCCACGCCACGCTCGTCGAGGCACACCGCGTGCTCGCCGACGGCGGCGTTCTGCTGGCCGCGATCCCGCCGGACGCCTACGATACGCGGCACGTCACCGACAACCACACATGGAAGACTTCGCCGCGCGACGTCCGCGAGCGACTGCTGCACGCCGGGTTCAGCGACGTCAGCGTCGACCACGCCGACACCTATCGGCTCGGCATCGCGCCCTATCCGCCCGGCTCGGACCGCATGCTCTACGTTCGCGCCTGGCGCCGCCGCGCGCCGCTCGCGCCGGCCGAGCGTGTCGACGAGCTTCTGCGCTGGGCTCACCAGCGCCCGAGCCCGCTGACGGCGCTCGGGGAGGCTCTCGTGCGGGAAGGGCACGAGCCCCGCTGGGCGACGATGCTCGCGCACGAGCACCCGCACGGATCCGGCGCGCGCCAGCACATCACGCACCAGGTCCTCGAGCTGACGCTCGCCGACCGCTCCCTCCACGTGCTCGACCCGTTCGCCGATGTGCGGCTCCCGTTCGCGCTGGCGCAGCTGATCGACGACGCCACGCTCGCGGACGGCGTCTCGCCGGCGGACGCGCGCGCGCTCTACGCGACCGCCTTCTGGTACCGGCGGGTCGTGGCGGTGGCGGTCCGCGGCGGCCCGGGCGGCCCGCTGCGCTTCGTGCCCGCGCGCTGGGCAGACCGCGCGATCGAGCCCCGCTATCAGGCCCTCGCGTCGATGCGCGTGCGGGGCTGGCGCGCGGTTCGGCGGCTGCGCCCCAGTTGACCCCTCAGCCGCCCGGAGGCGGAACCTCGCGAGTCGCCCCCGAGCCGATCGCGTGCAGCGACTCCAGCGCGACGCTCTGGGCGAGGTATGCCGCTCGCAGCCCCGGCAGGAACGGGCGCTCCCCGCGGCACGCCGCGAGCACCCCCGCCATCAGCGCCGCGTGCCCCTTGTCGCCATGGCCGCTCTCGACCGTGCGCGAGCCGTCGCCGTCGAACGACGTCAGGCGCTGGAAGTCGTCCAGCACCCAGGCGCGGCCGCCCGCGAGCACCTCGACGCGCTCCTTCGGCAGCGCCGCCGGCCCGAGGCCGGAGTAGTGCACGCTGGCCACCGACCCGTTCTCGTAGCTGACCGTGATGCTGGCGCTCTGCACCGTGCGCACGCTCCCGCGCTCCCGCGCCGCCGCGCCGCCGACGCTCACCGGCACGCCGCACAGCCAGTTGGCGTAGTCGAGGAAGTGGCAGCCCTCGCCCAGGATGCGACCGCCGCCCTGGTCGGGATCGTTGAGCCAGTGCTCGGCCGGCAGCGGCGCGTTGACGCGGATCACGACCTGCAGCGGCCCGTCCACCTGCGCGAGCTCCTCGCGCATCCGCTGGGAGAGGGGGGCAAGCGGGCGATTGAAGCCGATCGCCAGCGGCGCGCCGTCGCCCTCGCCCGCCTCCCATACGTCGTCGATCTGCTCGCGCGTCAGGCCGAGCGGCTTCTCCACCAGCACCGCCTTGCCCGATCGCAGCGCCGCCGCGGCGATCTCGGCGTGCGAGTCGTGGCGGGTGCCGATCAGGACCAGGTCCACGTCCGCGTGCTCCACCACGCGCCGCCAGTCAGTGACCGCGTCGACCTCGCCGCCGGCCGCACGCGCCACATCCGTGGCGACGGTGCCGCGGCGCGCCGCCACCGCCACGAGCGGCGCGGCCCCGTCGGCGCGCAGGTTCGGCAGATGCACCGCGCGAACGAACGCGCCGGGTCCGACCACGCCGACGCGGACCTGCCGCGATTCGCCCGGCCGCGATCCGCCCCCGCTCGCGCCGCCCCCGCGCGCGCCGCCAGCTCGCGCGCGGCGAGGGGCCGGCTTCACGCGCACCGACTCGGATGCGCTCGCCACCGCATCGCCGCCCAGGCCCGGATAGCGCAGCACCGCGGCCAGCGGCGGCGGCTGCTGCGAGCGCAGCGCCGCGTACGCCTCGTGCGCCCGCTCGACCGGAAGCTCGAGCCCCACCAGCGGCTCCACCACCACCTGGCGTGCAGCGAGCAGCCGCAGGAACTCGCCCATGTTGCGGTTCTCGGTCCAGCGCACATACGCCGGCGGGTAGTCCACGCCGGCGTCCTCATAGATCGGGTCATAGCGGCCCGGTCCGTACGACGTGGAGATCAGAACGTCCGCCTCGCGCTGGTAGAGCGGAGCGCGGTCGAACGCGAGGCCGACGTCGCCCAGCGGGACCACGCGCCCCTTGCGTCGAGTCATCGCGACGGCGTCGTTCACGATCGCGCTCGACGCGGCCGCGGCGGTGACGATCACCGTGTCCGCCCCCATCCCGCAGGTCCACGCGCGCACGTCGCCGACCGCGCCGTCGGGTGCCAGCGCGCGCTCCGCGCCCAGGCGCACGCCCAGGTCTCGCCGCGACGCATCCGGCTCCACGCCCAGCACCGCGCATCCCGCGGCACGCAGGATCTGGACGCTCAGGAGTCCCAGCAGCCCAAGACCGACGACGACGATCCGCTCGCCCAGGGCGGCCTCCGCACGGCGCATCCCCTGCATCGCGATCGCGCCGAGCGTCGTGAACGCGGCGTCGCGCAGCGCCACGCCCGCCGGCACCGGCGCGACCAGGTTGCCGGGGACCGACACAACCTCCGCGTGGTTTGCGCGGCCCGCGCCCGCGCATGCGACCGCCTGGCCCACCGTGAAGTCGCCGAGCCCGCCCGTGTCCAGCACGGTTCCCGCGGACGCGTAGCCGAGCACCGTGTCGTCGGAGACAGCGCCCCGCACCAGCTCGACCGTCTCGCGGATGCCGTGCTCGCGCGCGTGACGCAGCGTGAGCGCCACCAGATCAGGGTTGCGCACGGCCCGCATCGGCAGCGACCCGCCGCCCTCGGAGACAGCCGCGCGCTCGGTTCCGCTGGAGATCACCGACGCCACGTTGGCGACCAGCACGCGGCCGCGCTCGGACGAGGGCGCCGGCACCTCGGCGACCAGCGGCTGACCGTTGCGCAGTACGACCTGTCTCATCGGCTGGCTGTGGTTAATCCGGCGGACACGAGCCGGGCTAGCTTATTGCCGTTTCAGCGAAGCGCGGAGCCTCTCCTATGATCACCACCGGCATGGCCGGCAGGCACAAGATCCTCTCTGTCGTCGGGACGCGGCCGAACTTCATGAAGGTCGCGCCGATCATCGGCGCGCTGAGGCGGCGAGAGGATCGGTTCGAGCACGTGCTGGTTCACACCGGGCAGCACTACGACGCGGCCATGTCGGAGATCTTCCTCAGCGAGCTGGGCGTGGGGGAGCCCGAGCACCGCCTAGACGTGGGATCGGGGACGCACGCCCAGCAGACGGCAAGGGTGATGCAGCGCCTGGAGCCCGTGCTGCTCGCCGAGCGGCCGGACATGGTGCTCGTCCCAGGCGACGTCAACTCGACCCTCGCCGCTGCGCTCGTCGCGGTGAAGCTCGGCCTGACTGTCTCTCACGTGGAGGCCGGGCTGCGCTCGTTCGACCGCACGATGCCCGAGGAGGTCAACCGCGTGGTCACCGACGCGATCTCGCAGATCCTCTTCATACACTCGCCCGAGGCCCGCGACCACCTGCTTGCCGAGGGCCGAGACGCGGGGCAGATCCACTATGTCGGAAACACGATGATCGACACGCTGGTGGCGATGCGCGAGCGGATCGAGGCACTCGACGCACCCGCTCGCCACGGCCTCGCAGCAGGTGACTACGTGCTCGTCACGCTCCATCGCCCCGCGCTCGTGGACGGGCCGCTGCTGTGTGTCGCCGCCGAGGCGCTGCGTGCCCTCGCCGACCGGGTGCCGGTCGTGTTCCCCGTGCACCCGCGCACGCGCGCACGGCTGTTGCAGGAGGACCCTTCGCTGGCGGGCGCGCCCGGCCTCGCGCTGCTCGAGCCCGTCGGCTACCTGGAGTTCCTGGCGCTGATCGAGCGATCCGCGGGAGTGCTCACCGACTCCGGAGGGATCCAGGAGGAGACCACGTTCCTGGGCATCCCCTGCCTGACGCTTCGCGACAACACCGAGCGGCCGATCACCGAGAGCATGGGTACGAACCTGCTGCTCGGGCTGGCGCCGGAGCGCATCCGCGAGGCGCCCGAGCTGCTCGCGCAGGTGCGCGCCCGTCCGCACCGGGTCCCACCGCTGTGGGACGGGCACGCGGCGGAGCGGATGGTGGACGTGCTGGACAGCTGGAGACGCGGAGCTGAGCCTGCGTCCGCGCTCGCGGCGAGCGCTCAGCCGCACGCGGCGTCGTCGAGCAGCGCCGCCATCTGACCCGCGAGCGCGCGGCGGCTGTACGGCTCGAGCGCCGACGGCGGCGGCATGCGCGGCGGGCCCTCGCGCAACCGCAGCAGCGCCGCCACGATCGTCTCGGGGGCATCCAGGCGCGCGCACAGCTCGCCGGCCCCCAGTCGACGCAGCAGCGCCTCCGTGGCGCCTCCGTCGGTCACGCACAGCACGGGCCTGCCCAGCGCCAGGTACTCATAGACCTTGCTCGCAACGGCCGTCTCGTCGCCCGCGGCGCGGGCCTGGGTGATCAGGCAGGCGTCGGCGTTCGCGATCCGTGCGACCGCCTCCCTCCACGGCGACGGCGTGAGCACTTCGATCGGGATCCCGCTCCGCCGCTTCGCGAGCTCGACCTCGGCGCGCGTCGCCGGGGACAGATGCCCGTGCAGGACCAGGCGGAACTCCCCCGCGATCCGCGGATCGCCCAGCGCCCTGACGAGCGGCGTGATCGGGCGCGCCGGGGTGAGCGTGCCCGAGTGCAGGATCGTGAGAGCTCCCTGCGATCGCTCGCCGCGCTCGCGACCGCGGCTCGGGACCGAGCCCGCGATCGATCGGATCTCGGGATCGAACCCGTTGGACACCTCCACGACGCGCCCGGCGATCCCCGGGTGACGCAGTCGCAGGTCAGAGACAGCCTCGGGCGTGCAGGCGACCACACGCCGCGCATCGCGCAGCAGCCAGTCCTCGACGCGCGAGAGCACGCGACCGCCGGCATCGAACGCGGGGCTCCCCGCCCACAGGTCGCGCAGCTCCACCACCAGCGGGATGCCTGCGCGAACGCCCAGACGCGCGGCGAGCGGCCCCGCGAGCGGCGGACCGCTCGCCAGCACCACGTCGGGGGTGCGCTCGCCGATCCGCCGACGGACCGCAAGCGCGCCGCGGGGCGTCCACAGCATCGACAGCGGCACAGCATCCGGGCGGACGCCCGCGCATCGGAAGACGGGCTCGCTCGCCCGTCCGACCCGCGCCATCGCCGTCGCGCGCAGCGCCACCGCGCGCGAGGCGCCGGCATCGAACTCCGAGGCGCCGACACGCTCCGCGGCGCACAGCACATCGACCTCCCAGCCGTGCTCCGGCAGATAGCGCGCGAACGCGCGCCAGCGCGCGGCCGGCCCCCCATCCTGCTCGATCGAGCGGTGCGTGACGAGCAGCAGTCGCCTCACCGCTCATATAGTTTCACGGTCCCGATGCGCCTCACGGTCGACCTTACGTTCAACGGGCCGGCCGTCGCGCCCGCCGAGCACGAGACGGTCCTCACGCTCGGCGAGCTGGCCGGGACCGTGCGCCACCCCGCGCGGCTGCGATCGCTGCTGCGCGACCCCGAGATCACCGAGCTGCGCGTGCTGCGCGACGACCGGGCGCTCAACGGCGTCCAGGCGGGCGCCATGCTGCTCGCCTCGCTCAGCCGGGCCGGGCGCTTCGAGGTGCGCTCTGCAGCCACCGCGGTCGACATGGGGCCCGGCGCGATGCGGGCACGGGCGATCGCCGCACTCGCGGCGGCGCTGCCGGCGGAGCTCGTGCGCAGCGCCCGCTGGCTCGCGCGCGCGCGCCGGGTCGCTGCCAGCAGCTTCTCGCTGCCGGATCGTCCGCCTTCGCGCACGCGGCGAATCACGTACCTGCGCGCAGAGCCGTCGCTGCGCTGGCTCGGCACGCAGGTGGGGGGCGCCGCCACGCACACGGCCGGGGTGGTCAACGGGCTCTCCAGCGCCGGACTCGACGTGACCGTGTTCGCCCCCGAACGACCCGACGGCGTTCGCCAAGCCCAATCCCGCGACGTGCCGGCGCAACACGTACTCCAGCTCTTGCACTGGCTCACGCTCGTAGGGCACACGCACGAGCTGGTGGACGCCGCCGTCGACGTCCCCGCCGACCTCGTCTACCAGCGCTATGCGCTCGGGTCCTACGCCGGCCTGGAGCTGGCCCGACGCCTCGACGTCCCGCTGGTGCTCGAGTTCAACGGCTCGGAGATCTGGGCCGAACGCCACTGGGGCAACGGGCGCGTGCCGCTCCTGAGGACGCTCGCGGCGCTGGAGCGGCGCAACCTGCTCGACGCGTCTCTGATCGTGGTGGTCTCCCAGCCCTTGAAGGACCAGCTGGTCGAGGAGGGCATCGCGCCCGGGCGCGTGCTGGTCAACCCCAACGGTGTCGACGTCGAGGCGCTCGCGCACGCGCGCTCCCGGCCCCCGGAGCACTGGCGCTCGAAGGCGGGCCTGCCGCAGGCCCCGACCGTCGGCTTCGTGGGCACGTTCGGGCTGTGGCATGGAGTGCGGCTCCTGCCGGAGCTGATCGAGCGGGTCGCCGAGCGACGCGACGACGCGCGCTGGGTGCTCGTCGGCGATGGGCCGCTGCACGGCGAGGTCGCCGCGGAGATCGAGCGGCGAGGGCTCTCCGGGCGGGTCCGCCTCACCGGCGTGGTCGCGCACCCGCTCGCGGTGGAGCTGCTCGCCGGCTGCGAGGTGTGCGTGTCGCCGCACGTGCCCAACCCCGACGGGACGGCATTCTTCGGCTCGCCCACGAAGATCTTCGAATACATGGGGCTGGGCCGCGCGATCGTGGCCTCCGACCTGGACCAGATCGGCGAGGTGCTGGACGACGAGCTCACCGCGCTGCTGACGCCTCCAGGGGACGTCCCGGCGGCGGCGAGCGCTGTGGTGAGGCTACTTGGCGACGGGCCGCTCCGCGCCCGGCTCGGAGCGGCCGCGCTGGAGGAGGCAGCCAGTCGCTACAGCTGGGACGCGCACGTCAGGCGGATCCTCGACGCCCTCGGCATCGCATCTGCGGCACAACGCGCTCAGAGCGAGCGGTAGGCGTCCGCCAGGCGCGCAATGCCGGCGGCGATCTGCTCGGGCGTCACGCCCGAGTATGCGAGGCGCAGCGTGTTCTCGCCGCCCTCCAGCAGGAAGTCGGTGCCCTTCACAAACGACACCCCGCGCTCCGCCGCCGCCGCGAACAGCGCGTTCACGTCGGTGCCCTCGGGCAGCGTCACCCACATGAAGTAGCCGCCCTGCGGCACCACGAACTCGGCCTCCGCGAGCTCGCTGCGCAGCGCGCCGGCTAGCGCCTGCGCGCGCTCGTGCAGAGCCGCCTTGACCGTCTCGATCGAGCGCTCGATCGCGCCTGAGGCGCAGAACTCGTACACGATCGACTGCGCCACCATGTTCGGCGAGATGTACGTGTTGGTCGCCAGCTGGCCGATCGCCGCGATCAGCTCCGGCGGGCCCACCAGGTAGCCCACGCGGATGCCCGGGCACACGGTCTTCGAGAACGACGACGCGTACACCACCCGCTCTGGGTCCATCGACAGCATCGTCGGCAGCGTCTCGCCGCTGAAGCGCAGCTCCACGTACGGGTCGTCCTCGAACACCATGAAGCCGTGCTCCGCCGCGAGCCGCAACAGCTCCCGGCGCTTCTCGAACGACAGCGTGTAGCCGGCCGGGTTCTGGAAGTTGGGGATGATGTGCGCGAGCGTCGGCTGCGCCGCGCCGCCGCGGGCGCTCAGCAGCTCGGCGAGCGCGTCGGTGTCGATGCCGTCCGGCTCCAGCTCCACCGCATGCACGCGTGCGCCGCGGCCCCGCAGCGACAGCAGCGTGCGGTCATACGTCGGACGCTCCACGATCACCTCGTCGCCCGAGCGCACCAGCTGCTCGAACAGGAACGCGTCCGCCTGCATCGAGCCGTTCGTCACCAGCACGCGCTCCGGCTCCACGCCGTGGCGGTCAGCGATCCAGCTGCGCAGCCGCGGGTAGCCGACCGACGTGCCGTACGCGGTCGTGCCCGCCGGGTCGCTCTCGAACGCGCGCACCGCCGCGTCGCGCAGGCCGTCGACATCGACGATGTCGAGCGACGGCGCGCCGCGCGCGAAGGAGATCGTGGGTCCCGTGCTGGTGGGCACAGCGGCGTAGGATAGGCGCCCGAGCAGTTCGTCGTAGTCATGGGTCAGCTCGCGCGCCGCGCGCTCCAGCCGGTCGCGGAAGCGCAGCAGCTCTACGGGGCTCGGCGGGTGGCGCCCGTCAGGCGGCTGCACAGCGGCAGGCGGCCGGGACGCTGCAGGCGGCTGGACAGCTGCAGACGGCCGGGACGCTGCAGGCGGCTTCGGCGATCTCGGTGGCCACGGAGCGCCCGCCGGCGGACGGGGGCGCATCGGCCCCGCAGCAGGCACAGGCGTCTGCGCCTGCTCGACCGTCTCGTCCACGATCCTGCTCGAGCCAGGGCTGTGGTGCACGTCGGGGGGGGACGTCTCCAGCTGGTCGGCATGCGCAGGCGGCTCGCTGTCGGCGCTCGCCTGCTCGCCGCTGCCGATCGCGCTCAGGGTACGCTCGAGCTCGAGCAGCTTGCGCTCCAGCTCGCCCAGCGTCTGCGCCACATCGGGGTCCATCGCCCGCCTAGCGTACCGGCCGCCACCGGTCCGCTATGGCCACGTGGCCCGTGCGAGTCAGGAGGCGGTGAGCGACGCGCCGCCGAGAACCTCGACGGCGATGCTGGCGGTCTCGGTGGGGGTGCGACCGACACGCACGCCCTTCGCTTCCAGCGCCTGCGCCTTCGCGGCGGCGGTGCCGGCGCTGCCGGACACGATCGCGCCCGCATGGCCCATCTGCTTGCCCGCCGGCGCCGTGAAGCCCGCAATGTACGCGACCACCGGCTTGCTCATGTGCTCGGCGATGTACTCCGCCGCCTCCTCCTCCGCGGAGCCGCCGATCTCGCCAGAGAGCACAACCAGCTCCGTCTCCTCGTCCCCCTCGAACAGCTCGAGCACGTCCACGAACGACGAGCCTGGCACGGGATCGCCGCCGATGCCCACGATCGTGCTGCAGCCGACGCCCGCCTGGGCGATCTCGTTGCCGATCTGGTAGGTCAGCGTGCCCGAGCGCGACACCACGCCGACGCTGCCAGCCTTGAAGAACGACGCCGGGATGATGCCCACGTTGGCCTTGCCCGGCGAGAGGATGCCCGGGCAGTTGGGGCCGATCAGGCGCGTGGGTGGGTGGGAATTCTTCATTTCGCGCTTCAGCGTGTTGTACACGCGCAGCTCGTCGTGCGCGGGGATGCCCTCGGTGATCGCGATCACCAGCTCCACGCCCGCCGCCGCAGCCTCCAGGATCGAGTCCGCGGCGAAGCGCGGCGGCACGAAGATCATCGCCGTGTTCGGCTGCGCCTCGGCCATCGCCTGCTCCCACGTGTCGAACACCGGGATGCCCTCCACGTCCTGGCCGCCCTTGCCGGGCGTCACACCGCCGACCACGTCGGTGCCGTAGCTGCGGTTGTTGAGCGTGTGGAAGCTGCCCTCGCGGCCGGTGATGCCAGCGACGCACAGGCGCGTCTGCTCGTCGATCAGTACCGACATCTACGACGCGACCCCGGTGCGCGCGGTCTCCGTTTGCAACTGGTGTATAGCCATGGTTATACGGCGCGCGCAGGAGAACATCACGCCGCCGCTCCCACCGGCCTGCCTGCCGCCAGCGCCACCACCATCTCCGCCGCCTCGTTCATCGTCTTCGCACCGTGCACGTTCGGCAGCGCCGCCTCCTCCAGCAGCCTGCGTCCCTCCACGTCGTTGGTCCCGTCCAGGCGCACCACGAACGGAACCGACGGCTCGATCTCCGCAAACGCCGCGATCAGTCCGCGCGCGACCTCGTCGCAGCGCGTGATGCCGCCGAAGATGTTGAACAGGACGGCCTTGACCGCGTCGTTGGCGAGCAGCAGGTCGACCGCCTGCTTGATCTTCTCCGCGTCCGAGCCGCCGCCCGCGTCCAGGAAGTTCGCCGGCGAGCCGCCCGCCTGCGCGACCACGTCCAGCGTCGACATCACCAGGCCGGCGCCGTTGCCGAGGATGCCGATGTCGCCGTCCAGCTTCACGTACTGCACGCCCTCTTCCTTGGCGCGCCGCTCGACCGGATCTTCGTTCTCGCTGTCGGACAGGCCCTGGTTCTCCGGGTGGCGGTACAGCGCGTTGCCGTCCAGCGACACCTTCGAGTCGAGCGCCTTCACCTCGCGCTGCGGCGTCACGATCAGCGGGTTGATCTCCGCAAGCGTCGCGTCCTCCTGCAGCCACACCTCGTACAGCGCCACCAGCGCGTCGGCCACGCCCTCGATCACGTCCGCGTCGGCGCCGCCGTCGGTGGCGATCTGGACGGCCTCCTCACGGGAGAGGCCGGCGAGCGCGTCCACGTGGTGGCGGATCAGCTTCTCGGGCGTCCTCTCCGCGACCTCTTCGATGTCCACGCCGCCCTCCACGCTGAACATCACCAGCGGCTGCTTCGCGGAGCGGTCGAGCAGCACCGAGGCGTAGTACTCGGAGGCGATGTCCGAGGCGTGCTCGATCCACAGCGTGCGCACCACGTGTCCCTTGATGTCCATACCGAGGATGTTGCCCGCGTGCTCGCGCGTCTCGCCCGCGTCATTCGCGAGCTTCACGCCGCCCGCCTTGCCGCGCCCGCCGATCAGCACCTGCGCCTTCACCACGACCGGGTAGCCGACGTCGCCGGCCGCCTTGACTGCGTCCTCGACGCTCGTCACCGCCTCGCCCGAGGACACCCTCAGCCCGTGGCGGGCGAACAGCTGCTTGCCTTGATACTCCAGCAGGTCCATTGCGGCGCGGGACTCTAACGCAAGCCGGGCGATCGCGTGCACCGGGCCCAAGCGGGGCGTCGGAACGCGCGGAGGTGCCGTCGCAGGGCATAATGCCGCGCGGTGCCCATCCCCAAGAACATCGCCTTCGTCACGTTCGACGTCTACGGAACGCTGATCGACTGGGAGACCGGGATCTACGACGCATTCGCCAAGGAGGCCGCGCGCGACGGCGTCGAGATCGACCGCAGCGTGCTGATCCCGATGTTCCACGAGATCTCGCGCGAGATCGAGGGCGGCTCCTACGAGCTCTACGCCGAGGTGCTCAGGCGCACCGCCATCGAGATCGCCAAACGCCTCGAGTGGCAGCTCGAGCCCTCGCGCTCGGGCTTCCTACCCGACTCCGTGCAGCGCTGGATGCCGTTCAAGGAGACCAGCGTGCAGCTGGCGAAGCTCGCCAAGAAGTACAAGCTCGGCCTGCTCTCCAACATCGACGACAAGCTGCTCGGGCAGACGCGCCGCCACCTGGGCATCGACTTCGACCTCGTCGTCACCGCGCAGCAGGTGCGCTCCTACAAGCCCGAACCGCCGCACTTCACAGAGTGCGCCAGGCGCATGGGCGGCAAGCGCGGCTGGGTGCACGTCGCCGCCAGCCACTACCACGACGTCGCGCCGTGCGTCAAGCAGCGTGTGCCCGTCATCTGGGTCAATCGCAACAAGGAGACGCTCGACTCCTCCCAGAAGAAGCCCACCGCCGAAGTGACCAGCCTCAAAGAGGCCGCCAAACTCCTCGGCGTCACCTAGCGGGGCGGCCCCGCGCGTGCGCGCCGTCTCGCTCCACCGCGACGTGCTCGTCGTCACGAGCGCCGTGCTGCATGTCAACTGCGTGATCGTGCGGGGCGGCGGCGGAGCGGCGGACCCGCGTGGCGGTGAGATGGGGCAGGGCGCCGGGACCGAGGGTGGAGACGAGACGTTTGTGATCGATTCGCCGGTACTGCCGGAGGAGCTCGAGGCGCTGCCGGCGCTGCTCGCGCAGGCGCAATTCCCGGCGCCCAGCGGCCTGCTGGCCACGCACGGCGACTGGGATCACCTGCTCGGGCGCTTCGCGTTCCCGGAGATTGCGCTGGGGTGCGCGCAGAGCACAGCGGCACGATTGCGGGACTCGCCGGGGGAGGCGCAACGGGCACTGCGCAGGTTCGATGAAGACCTGATGATCGAGCGCCCGCGACCGCTCGCGCTCGGCTCGCCGCAAGCGCTGCCGGTCCCCGGACGCTGTGAGCTCGGCGCCTGTGAGCTGGAGCTGCACGTCGCCGACGGGCACACACCTGACGGGATGGCGATCGTGATCGGCTGGGCTCGCACCCTGGTCGCGAGTGACTATCTATCGGATCGTGAGATCCCAACGTTGAGCGAAGGCGGCGACCCACACGCTTACCTCGCGACGCTCGAGCGTCTGCGCCCGCTCATCGCAGGCTCCGACCACGTCGTACCCGGCCATGGCTCGGTGATGGACCGCGCCCAGGCGCTGGCGGTGCTCGAGCAGGACGTCGGCTACGTGAATGCGCTCGTGGAGAACAGTGCGGCGGCAGAGCTTCCGAAGGGTCGCGGCGGCGCGGCTCAGCGCCGGCTCCACGCCCGAAACTTGGCTGTGCTCCAGCCGCCGGCAAGCTAGAGCGCGCAGCCGTGTAGCTCACGAATCAGAGACAGGCCCTCTGTCTTCGGGGGTGAACGTTGCTTTTCGCGTAGGCTGAGTCTAAGCTCGCGCTCTCCCAATGAGTCCGACGGAGCGACGGGATCCGATACCTATGCTCGCCGATGCCAAGCGGGCCGCCGTCGAACAGTGGACCGCCGATCCCTGTGGCTACGACAGCGATCATGCGCCAGGCTCGCGTCTACACATGGAGGATCTCGACCGGGGACTGCGAGCCCACGCGCCCTGGATGGACGAGATCCTCGACTACGAACATGCCTCTGGACTGCGCGTGCTCGACGTCGGCTGCGGCCAGGGCATCGACATGATGCGCTACGCCGTTGCCGGAGCGCATGTGGCCGGGATCGACATCACGCCGCGCCACGCGGAGCTCGCCCGCCGTCACCTCGCAGCCATGGGCCTGGACGCCAATGTGGTCGACGGCGACGCCGAGTCGATGCCGTTCGCCGACGCGAGCTTCGATCGCGTATCGAGCAACGGCGTGCTTCATCACACGCCGAACATGCCCGCGGCGCTACGCGAGATCCGCCGTGTGCTCGGCCGCGGCGGCGAGGCTCGCGTGATCGTCTACAACCAGCGTTCGTTCCATTACTGGCTGACGCAGGTGCTGATGCAGGGGCTCGTGCACCGCCAGCTGATCGAAGAGCGCTCGATGACCGGTGTTCTCTCGCGCGGGGTCGAGCGGTCCTCCATCGGAGCGCGCCCGCTCGCCCGCGTATACAGCCCGCGTCAGCTGCGAGCGATGCTGCGCGATGCGGGATTTGTCGATGTGCGTACGACCGTGCGTCACTTCAACGTAGACGACACGCCGCTTACCGCATGGGCGGCACGGAAAGTACAGGGACTGGGCGCGCAGGCAGTGCTCGATCGCATCGGTCGCATCGGCGGCTGGTACGTGATCGGCTATGGCAGCAGATGATCAACGAGCGACGGCGGCCGAGCGGATCCTTCGCCGTACACCCGCTGGTCGCCACACCGCCTGCTAGCTTGGCTCGACGCTCTTGATCGTCGCGATCGGCGCGCCCGCCTGGATCGGCGCGCCCTCGACGATCGGCAGCTCGACGATCGTGCCGGCCTTGTGCGCCGTGATCTCGTTCTCCATCTTCATCGCCTCGATGATGCACAGCAGCTGCCCCTCCTGCACCTCATCGCCCTGCTTGACGAGCACCTTCCACATGTTGCCCTGCAGCGGCGAGGGGAGAGTGTCCGGCCCGCCGCCGCTGGAGGACTTGCCGGCCGATCTTCGATCGGTGCCGCGCTTGGGTGCTTTGCGTGCCCCCGCCGCCGCGCCGCTGCCGTTCATCGTTGCGCCGGCGCCCGCCGCGACGCCGCCGGCGAACGGAGGCCCGACGACGCGCACGTCAAAGCGCTTGCCCGACACCTCCACGGCGTAGGTCTGCTCGACGTTCTCGGCCTCGTCCTCGCCGTCGCCCGACGGAGGCGCGGGCGCAGGGAAGGCGAGCGTCTTCAGCCACTTCTTGTCCTCCAGCAGGTCCTTGCACGTCTCGCCCCTGGCCCACTGCTCTGTTGCGAGCAGCGCCTGATGGAACGGGATCAGCGTCTTCAGACCGCCTATCTCGTATTCGCCGAGCGCGCGCAGCATGCGCCTGGTGGCCTGCTCGCGGTCGGCGTCCCAGACGATCAGCTTGGCCACCATCGGGTCGTACATAGGCGAGACTTCGCCGTTTTCGCGCACGCCCGAGTCGACGCGCACGCCGGGGCCGGTG
Organism: Solirubrobacteraceae bacterium; assembly: GCA_035483595.1. GTDB lineage: Bacteria > Actinomycetota > Thermoleophilia > Solirubrobacterales > Solirubrobacteraceae > Palsa-744. Next base: position 14,751 of record DATHPU010000024.1, on the reverse strand, counting down.
GGCTCGCGGTAGACGCCGATCCTGCCGGGGGCGGGGGCGAAGTTCTTGGAGGCGTCCTCGGCGTTGATGCGGCACTCGATCGCGTGGCCGCGCAGCTCCACGTCGGCCTGCGCATATGAGAGTTGCTCGCCGGCGGCCGCTTTGATGCCCTCCTTGACGATGTCGATGCCGGTCGTCATCTCGGTAACGCAGTGCTCGACCTGCACGCGCGTGTTCATCTCCAGGAAGAAGTACTCCGGCTCGCCGCCGTCCCCGCCCACCGAGAACAGCCCCTCGATCGTGCCGGCGCCGACATAGTCGACGGCCTTCGCCGCGTTGACGCCGATCTGGCCGATGCGCTCGCGCAGCTGCGAGTCGACGACCCATTCCGGCGCGGGGGACTCCTCGATCACCTTCTGGTGGCGGCGCTGGATCGAGCAGTCGCGCTCGCCCAGGTGGATGACGTTGCCGTGGCGGTCGGCCAGCACCTGCACCTCGACGTGGCGCGGGTCGTGCAGATAGCGCTCCAGGTACACGGTGGCGTCGGAGAAGAACTTCTCGCCTTCGCGGCTCGAGCCCTCGAACGCTCCCTCGAGCTCGTCCTCGGACAGCGCCACGCGAAAGCCCTTGCCGCCGCCGCCGCCAGCCGCCTTGACGGCGACCGGGAAGCCGATCTCCTCCTTGGCGATGCGCAACGCGTCCGCGACCGTGGCCACCGGCTGGGTCGTGCCCGGCACGATCGGAACGCCGGCGGCCTGCATCAGCTCGCGCGCCCGCGTCTTCGAGCCCATCGCCTCGATCGCCGAGGCGGGCGGCCCGATGAACACGATCCCCGCGTCCTCGCACGCCTGCGCAAACGGCGCGTTCTCGGCGAGGAAGCCGTAGCCGGGGTGGATCGCCTCGGCGCCGGCGCGCCTGGCGGCGTCGAGGATCTTCTCGACGCTCAGGTAGTTATCGGCGGCTGGGCCGTCGCCGAGGTTGTACGCCTCGTGGGCGCGCGTGACGTGCGGCGCGTCGCGGTCGAGCTCGGAGTACACGGCGACGCTGGCCACGCCGAGCTCGTCGAGCGCGCGGATGATGCGCACGGCGATCTCGCCGCGGTTGGCTATGAGGACCTTGGAGAACACGGGCCGCCCGGCAGATTAGTGGTTTGCCGCCGGGTCATGCCCGCAGGCGAGCGGCGGCCTCGCGCGGGTCGTCGCGTCGCCGCGATCAGCCCTGGCCGGCGCGGTAGAGGCGCTGCTCGGCAGGGCGGTAGTACTCGTCGAGGCTGGTCACCACCCGCGTGTACCAGCCCAGCAGCTGCTGCACGCGGGGTGGACGGCTCGACACGAGCTCGTCCCCGAGCGCCCGCACGTAGTCGATCTGCTGCTTGAAGAACGAGCGGGTGAACTGATGGTTGATCGCCACGCGGTCCCGATCGGACAGGTTCGCTCCCGCCGCGTGCCACAGCGTCGAATCGAACACGATCATCGCACCGGCGGGGCACTCCACGGCGGTGGCGACGCTGTCCAGATACGTCTGGGCGGGACGCTCTGGCCGCTGATGGGTGCCAGGCGCGACGAGCGTCCCGCCGTTCAGCCTGGTGAACTCGTCAAGCGTCAGCATCACGTTCAGCGATGCCATGTAGCCGTCCAGGTGGCGCGGGAAGTCTCGGTGGAAGGTCCGCTGGAACGATTTGCTTCCGGCCGCGTCCCGCGGCGGCAGGATGAAGCCGTTCTGCAGGTGCAGGATCGCCGTATCGGAGACCAGCTCGTCGACGACGGCGAGCATCTCCGCCAGCTCCAGCAGCTCCAGGAAGAACGGGTCATAGCGCGGCATCAGCCTCAGGACGCCGCCCTCGCCCGCCCGCGACAGCCGATCGATCCCGATGGCCTCGTGTATCTGGGCCTGGACCCCGTACATGGCCGCGCGGGTGCGCTCGATCAGCTCGGGGGCAAGCACGTCCAGGACCACCGCGCAGCCCTCGTATCGGGTCGCCTGCGAGGTCTTGAGCAGCCAGTCGGGGTCGCTCTTTGCGCTGACGGCGAGCATCGGTCAGATGTTGCGCAGCTGCCAGCTCTTCTTGGGATGCACCGGTGTCGGCGCGGCCGCCAGCACGGTGCCCTCCTCCTGGTCGGCGAGCACGATCGCGCCCGCTCCGACCACGCAGCGGGGAGCGATCGAGATTCCGTCGCGAAAGGTGGCGTTGACCCCCACGAAGCAGCTCTCGCCGATGGTCACGTGCCCCGAGATCACTGCATGCGACGCGATGAAGCAGTGGCTCGCGACGCGGCTGTGATGGCCGATGTGGTTACCGCTCCACAGGATCACGTTGTCGCCGATCTCCACGAACGGCTGGATGACATTCGCCTCGAACACGAAGGTGTTCTCGCCGATCGGATGGTCGCTCATCACCATCGCGCGCGAGCTGACATAGGTGACGAACCCGTAGCCCAGCTGCTTGCAGCGCTCGTAGATGCGGCGGCGGACGCTGTTCAGGCCCTGGTAGCCCGTGGCAATCAGGAGATCGACGCGATCCGGAGGGTAGGCCTCGAGCAGTTCCTCGAACGCGACGAGCGGCAGTCCCGAGAAGGTGTCGGATCTGACGTACTCGCCATTGACGGTGTAGGCCACCACATCGCGCGGGCTGTCGTCGGCCAGGTAGACCGTTGCCACCTGCGCGTACGAGCCCGCCCCGAAGATCACCACCGGCTTGTCGCTCATCTCCCTCCGAGCATGTATCGGGGGGCCTCGTCGCCGACGCTGAACAGGAGGTCCAGCACGCTCACGCCATGGTCGAACGGGGGATACAGCTGGGGATACTCCGGATAGCCGTCGTAGGTCATCCACGCGACCTCGATTCCGTCCGCCCGGAAGCGATCCTCGTCCAGGTACGCGCGTGCCGCGGGACCGGAGATGTAGCGGTCGGCTCCGGCCGAGTGGCAGATCGCGAGCAGGCGCTCGGTCTTGCGCCCCTCGACGGCATAGTCGCTGGAGGACCGCAACGGCGTCGAGATTCCGAGGATGTCACGCAGCGCTTCTAGGAAACGCCGGTTGATCTGTGACAGGTGGCGATCGCGGGATCCCAGGTACAGATCCTCGATCACAGGCCGGTACTGCTCGAAGCACGGGGCGCTGGCGTACCATCCGACGAGCGTCGACCAGTGACGGCGGGCCCAGCCGGGATCGGATACCTCCGTCTCATCGATCCGCTGCAGATAACGGCCCTTGACTCGAACGGGGATCGTCAGCCAGCGCACGCCGCCCGGAGACTTGAGCCGGTTCCTGTTGCGCCAGTCACGACGAGTGAATTGAACGTCGTCATAGAGCACCAGCTCGTCGACGAGCGACATCAGATCGAAGTAACCCTTCCACGGCACGTAATTCGATTGCAGGATGGCGATCGTCTTTCCGCTTGTGCCCGTTTTTGTGTAACTCATCGATGGTCAATAGTGGAAAGCGCGGCCCGCGGCGATGATACCCTAAATTCAGATAGGTTCGATTAGTCAGAAACAATTTATGACGAACATCCCAGAGATCAGCGTCGTCGTTCCCGTATACGGCTGTGGAGCCTGTATCGATCATCTGCACGCGCGGCTCGTCACCGTCCTGGACGAGCTTGGGTCGAGCTATGAGATAATCCTGGTCGACGACAGGGCACAAGACGGCTCGTGGGAGTCGATCGAGACACTGGTCGAAATCGACTCGTCGGTGCGCGGGATATTGCTCAGCCGCAATTTCGGTCAGCATGCGGCGATCACGGCCGGCCTGCACCACGCTCGAGGTGAGCGGGTGGTGGTGATGGACTGCGATCTACAGGATCCGCCAGAGGACATCCCGCGCCTGTATGCCAAGGCGCTCGAAGGGCACGACATCGTCTTCGGCCGGAGGATCAGCAAGCCGACCGGCGGCCTGCGCCGTCTGGTGGGGCGCATGTACTTCCGCGGCATTCGCGCATTCGGCGGCGCGCGGCTCGACGGGCAGTTCGGCAACTTCAGCGTGATATCCCGCAAGGTCGTCGACGCGTTCCTGAGGTTTCGCGACCAGGACCGGCACTACGTCATGATTCTCACGTGGTTGAGCTTTGACGCCGCGGCAGTCGACTATCAGCCCGCGCAGCGGTACCGGGGGCGCAGCTCCTACACGCTGCCGCGCCTGCTCGAGCATGCGATCGACGGCGTCTTCTTCCAGACGACCGTGCTGCTGCGCTGGATCGTGTACCTGGGCTTCTTCCTGGCTGCGATGGGCGGCACGTTCGCCGTGTACCTGCTCGGCGCGAGGCTCGCCGGCGACGTGTATCCCGGCTGGGCGGGCATCGTGGTCGTGATGCTGGTGCTGGGCGGCTTCATCATCCTCAGCACGGGGATCACGGGCCTGTACATAGGCAAGGTGTTCGAGCAGACACGCGAACGCCCCGTGTTCGTGGTCGATCGGATCGCGGAGCGTGTCGCAATCGCCAACGGTCAGAGACACGAGATCGAGCTTGCGCGGAGGGGGGTATGAGCGTTGACGCGACCGGTCGTCTACGCCAGTCGGAGGCATGGGCCAAGCGCGGCCTGTTGATTGCCGCGCCGGCGCCGTATCCGTGGGCCTGCTCGCACGCCGCTCTACCCGCGGTGGAGAGGGTAGACGGAGACAAAGTCGAACTTCTCTACTCGCCGCGCGACGCCCGGGGGCGCGCCCACGTCGCGCGTGCGCACGTGCAGGCCACGCGCGTCGGCGAGCTGGTGGTGACAGGACACGATCCGGAGCCGGTCCTGACCCCGGGCCGACTGGGGGCGTTCGACGAGAGCGGCGTCACCATGTCGTGCGTCGTGGAGGGCGAGCACGCCACATTCCTTTACTACACGGGCTGGACGCTTGGAGTGACAGTCCCGTTCTACTTCTATGCGGGGCTTGCGATCCGGCCGCACGGCCAACGCGAGTTCGAGCGCGTCTCGCAGGCGCCGATACTCGAGCGCAACGCAGTCGACCCGTATCTGACCGCTTCTCCGTGGGTACTTCGAGAGGGCGGCCTGTGGCGCATGTGGTACGTGTCCTGCTCGGGCTGGGAGATGGTCGCAGGCGAGGCACGCCACTACTATCACCTGCGCTACGCGGAGAGCGCGGATGGGATCGGATGGAGACGTGAGGGGAGAGCGGCCATCGACTTCGCCGACGAGCACGAGTACGCGATCAGCCGCCCGTGCGTGGTGCGCGATGGCGATCGCTACCGGATGTGGTTCGCCGCTCGCGGTGACCGCTACAGACTGGGCTACGCCGAGTCACACGATGGCGTCAGCTGGGATCGCGACGACGCGCGCGCTGGCCTCGAGCCCTCGCCACAGGGATGGGACGCCGAGATGGTGGCCTACCCGGCGATTCTCGACCTGGGTGGCGTGAGATACATGCTCTACAACGGAAACGGCTATGGCAAGAGCGGCATCGGTTACGCAGTCGACGAAGCAGCGGGCTAGACGGATGGCATGGGTCTATGTCGCAGCCACGATCGGCCTGACCGTGTACGGGCAGATCGTGGTCAAGTGGCAGGTTTCGCACCGCGGGCATGTGCCGCCAGGTCTCCACGGAAAACTCACCTTTCTCACCGGGCTGATCCTCGATCCGTGGGTGCTGAGCGCATTGCTCGCCGCGCTTGTCGCGGCGCTGTCATGGATGCTCGCCGTGTCCCAGCTCGAGCTCAGTCGGGCCTACCCCTTCGTGGGGCTGTCGTTTGCACTGGTACTGGCTCTCAGCGCGGTCTTCTTCGGCGAGCCGCTGACCGCCGCGAAGGTCGTCGGCGTCGGGCTGGTGATCGCCGGGATCACCGTCGGTGCCAGCTTGTGAGGCGTTGCATACGCTGCGAGCGCAGCTTCGACAGTCACGGATGGGTCTGTCCCGCGTGCGGCTTTGCGCCCGACGCCGTCGGGTCGATAGCGCGCTTCGCCACGCCGGTCGGAAGAGACGGCTTCGATCCCGACGCGTTCGACCGTCTCGCCGAGCTCGAGCATCGCTCGTTCTGGTTTCGCTCGCGCAATCTTCTGATCGGGTGGGCCGTGGGTCACTACTTCCCGGAGGCCCGCAGCTTCCTGGAGATCGGATGCGGCACCGGCTTCGTCCTCGAGGGACTGCGCCGGATGTGCCCGGATCTGAGCCTGCTCGGCGCCGATCTGCACATCGGAGGGCTGATGCACGCCTGCAGGCGCATGCCCGATGTCGGCTTGCTTCAGCTCGACGCCCGGCAGCTACCGTTTGAGGCGGAGTTCGACGTGATCGGGGCCTTCGACGTGCTCGAGCACATCGACGATGACGAGACGGTCCTCGCGGAGATCCACAGGGCGGTCAGGCCCGGGGGAGGGATCGTTCTCACCGTCCCCCAGCATCCGTCACTGTGGAGCGCCAGCGACGACTACGGTGAGCACAAGCGTCGCTACAGCCGGGCCGAGCTCGTGTCGAAGGCGACGGCAGTCGGGTTTGCGGTCCGACGCGTGAGCTCGTTCGTGACGCTGCTGCTGCCCGCGATGGCCGTGATGCGCCTGCGCGGCCGTGTCGCTCGCGCTCGCGTCGACCCGGTCCGAGAGCACGTGATCGCACAGCGGGTGAGCAGGCCGTTGGAGCTCATGCTCGGGCTCGAGCGCTCGCTGATCGCCCGGGGGGCAGATCTCCCGATTGGCGGCTCGCTACTGCTCGTCGCGCAGCGGAGGGCATGACGGCATCCCGCACTGCGCCATCAGGCCCGGCGGTGTCTGGTGGCCGGCCGGGCGTCGAGCGCGCGCCGGCGAGCAGCACGCCGGAGGAGCCGCCCTGCCAGCGTTCGGCGCTGCGGCTGATGAAGTGCCCGGGCACGACCAGTGCGACCAGGGTGGCCAACCCCATGCCAATGAGCCTGATGGTCCGGCGATATGGACTCGGCACCGCTTCGCGGGCTTTCGAGGACGCTGCCCGCAGCCGCGCGATCAGCCCCCGCGCGCCGCGCGCCCGGACCTCCAGCTCGAGCCACGCGAGCATCCAGCACAGCCCCACGACTCCCACCACCCCCAGCGCGCCGTAGAGGCCCTGCTCATAAGGCTGCGTCGGGATCGCAATCACCGTCGGCAGATACGAGACTGCGATCGCCGGCAGCACCAGCAGCAGCCAGCGTCGCCGAATGCGCCTGTCCGCGCCGATCAGCAGCCACGCGGGCGCCCCCAGCAGCACGATCAGCAGATACGGCGAAGTGCCCGCCGCCGTCACAAGGATCTTCGCCGCGTACTGCTTGATCACCTCGAACGGATGGTGGCGCACGACGCTGAAGTACGCGCGGCGGATGACGGTGTCGTAGCGAGCCGAGAGATAGCGCGTTCCAGGGGCATCGCGCTGCACGCGAGCCTGGGCGACACCGTCCCGGTAGCGGATGCCGTAGTCGTTGGGCAAGTACCCGAGCCCGATGTACATCGTGTGCCATACATGCGGGCTGGGCTGCGCGCGTTCGATCGCACGGGCGGCGCTGGCGCCGATGCGGGCGTTGCGATGCTCGCGTACGGCGGCAAACAGCAGCGAGTTGACAGACGTGTAGGCGAGGGCCACGAGCGCGAGCGCTGCCAGCACGCGCCACCATCGCCATCGGCGGATCAGCAGCAGCAGCAGCGCGGCCGAGATCAGCACGCCCAAGCCGGAGCCGGCGCGCAACGACGACACGCACCCAGCCGTGAACGCGATCGCCAGCACCGCGAGCAGGCCGAACCTGGGCCAGTCGCGGAGAAGCAGGTAGATCAAGGGCAGCAGCGTCAGCGCGGCCCACGCCGGCGCCCAGTAGACGCCGGTCGATCCGAGCGACTCGACACACACGAGCATGACTATCGGAGCCGCGAGCCCCGCCAGCACCGAGCGCGTCAGCTTGTAGAAGACGAGCGGGTAGATGGCTGCCGTGAGAGTGAACATGGCGACGAACAGGTAACGCACCATCGCCACAGGGTCGGCCACCCCCAGCGCATGGCTCAGGAACGGGAAGTAGACGAACATCCCTTCTTCTTCGGTGCCGATCGCGTAGAGCGAGCCGGAGCTGCCGTGGCGGCCCAGCAGCAGCGGGCCACCGTGCCGCAGCATCGCCAGCGACGCTCGCAGTTCGGTGGCTTGCGTTCCGAGGATCGGCCAGTGACCGGGTGTGGACGCAAGCAGCGCGACCGCAGCGATGACACCGGCCGCCGCGCCCCACAGGAGCATCGCCCCGGATGCGCTCCGTGGCACGCTCGTGGCAAGCCGCTGCCGCTCGGCTAACGCATCCTCCGCACCGGCGGGCTCGGAGGGCTCGGCCGTTTCAGCGGATACCGGCCTGAGCATGGCGACGAAGCTACCAGCGTGGCGCAGGCTCGTCAACAAGCCGTCGAACCCGGTGAAGGCGATCGACGCGAGCCTCGACGCGCGCCCCGTTGAAACGGCGGATGACGCCACGGCCTGCTCCGCGGTGGGTTGGAGACGTCACCGCATTGCAGCTCGTAGACGTGGCGTGGGGCGGGAGATCATGCTGGGAGGGGCGCAACAGCCAGCATGCCGAGCTGTGCCGGCGCGGGCGCGAGGCGAGGTGCTTGGACGGATCGGGACCGCATGTATCTTCCATGCGGCGTGATCATCTAGAGGACGAGCAGCAAGTCGTGCGTGGTCAGAGTCGCGTGAGCGCTCTGTGGTCAATGCGAGCAAGGCATGCCTGTTTACAGCGACAGCGAGACTTCGATCGGAGTCGAGGCGGGAACCGTCGCGGCGTTAGATGCCAAGATCCCGTTCAACCGGCCGTTCGCGACCGGAGACGAGTTCGGCTACATCCGCAAGGCGATCGAGAACCTGCACCTCTCCGGCAACGGTGAGTTCTCCGAAATGTGCTCGCAGTGGCTCGAGGCGCGGCTCGGCTGTGAGCGCGCCCTGCTGACCGCCTCGTGCAGCTCGGCGCTGGAGATGGCGATGCTGGTGGCAGGCATCGGCCTCGGGGACGAGGTGATCATGCCGTCCTTCACGTTCCCGACGACCGCCAGCTCGGCGGCGCTACGCGGGGCGGTGCCGGTCTTCGTGGATATTCGCGAGGACACGCTCAACCTGGATGAGCGACTGGTGGAGGCCGCGATCACACCGCGGACCCGCGTCATCATGGCGGTGCACTACGCGAGCGTCGCATGCGATCTGGACGCACTCGGAGACATCGCGGCACGTCACGGCCTGCTGCTGATCGAGGACGCGGCACAAGGCATCTCCGCCTCGTATCGCCAGCGCCCACTCGGCACGCTGGGGGATCTCGGATGCATCAGCTTCCACGACACCAAGAACCTGACATGCGGCGAGGGCGGTGCGCTGCTCGTCAACCGCGGCGATTGGGTGGAACGGGCCGAGGTGATTCAGGAGAAGGGCACCAACCGCAGCCAGTTCCTGCGCGGACAGGTCGACAAGTACACATGGATCGAGCTCGGCTCCTCATATCTGATGAGCGACATAAGCGCGGCGTTCCTGTGGGCGCAGATCGAGCACGCCGAGGAGATTCGCGAGCGTCGCATGGCGAGCTGGCGTATCTACCACGCGCGTCTCGCCTCGCTCGAGCAGGCCGGCCTGCTGCGCCGTCCGACCATTCCTGACACGTGTGACCACAATGCCCACATGTACTACCTGCTGCTCGACGGACGCGACCGCCGCGATCGCCTCATCGAGCGCCTCGCCGAGCAGAACATCCACGCGCTCTTTCACTACGTGCCGCTGCACACGGCGCCCGCCGGCAAGCTGTACGGCCGGGTCGCCGGCGAGCTGCCGGTGACCGATCGTGTGAGCGACAGCCTGCTGCGCCTGCCGCTGTGGGTCGAGATGACAGAGGGTGACGTCGAGCGAGTCTGCAGAGCCGTGGAGGACGCTCTGTAGCATGCCTCGGCGATGCCCGCCATCTCAGATCGCGACGAGATGAGCACGGCGGACGCGCCGGTCTCATGAGCGTTGCAGCCGACTCCCGCTCAGAAGCGCTCAAGCGCGAGGTTCGCCGCTACTGGGAGGCGGAGCCCTGCGGCTCGGCGGCTGCGAGCGCCCGCGAGGGGACGCGCGAGTACTACGAGCAGGTGGAGCGCCGCCGCTACGAGCTCGAGCCGTTCATCCACCGCTACGCGCGGTTCGCGTCCACCGCCGGCCAGGAGGTTCTCGAGATCGGGGTCGGCCTGGGCACCGATCACGTGCAGTTCGCGCGGGCGGGCGCCGAGCTTCACGGAATCGATCTGACGCAGCGCGGGATCGAGCTGGTGGGTCGCCGGCTGGCGCTCGAGGGATTGAGCTCGGATCTGCGCGTGGCGGACGCGGAGGCGCTGCCGTTCGCCGATGACTCCTTCGACGTCGTGTACTCATGGGGCGTGCTGCATCACACGCCCGATACTCCGCGCGCCTTCGCCGAGGCCGTGCGCGTAACGCGGCCCGGCGGGCGCGTCTGCATCATGGTCTACAGCCGTCACGCGTGGGTGACGTACGGCCTGTGGCTTAGGCGCGGGCCGTTCAGCCTGAGGCTCAGGCGCTCGCTGGCGGACGTTCTGTACCACCACATGGAGAGCCTTGGCACGAAGGGCTTCACGAAGCGCGAGCTGCGCACGATGCTGGACGGCATCGTGGACCTCCAGATCGAGAAGGTCGCCACGCCCTACGACCGGGCATACGCCGGTCCGCTGACTCGATGGACCGGAGGCCTGCTCGGGTTCTTCCAGGTGGCACAGGGCCGCAAGCCCGGCGTCAGTCGATCTTGAAGCTCTTGTCCACCGCCGCGCCGTTGCCCGCAGCATCGTGCGCGACCGCCTGCAGCCTGTAGCTGCCGGCGGCGAGCTTCTTGCCTTTGATGCGGCCGCTGAAGTGGAAGCCGTTGGCGCCCGCGACGTCCACGTGCACGAAGCTGGCGACCGCCGTGAGGATCTTGCAGGGCTTGCCGTGCCTGTTGCTCTTGGAGGGCTTCTTGCACGAGCGGCCCTGCTTGCGGCCGCCGGTTTCGCGCAGGACCGTGAACGTGGTCGTGGCCACCTGGCTGTCGCGATAGCTGACCTTGGCGCCGTACTTCTTCGCTTTGACCTTGGCGGCGGTCGCAACTGAGATGGTGGCGCCCGACGGGGCCGCAAAGAACGCGCTCGGGGAGATCGTCAGCGCGCTGATCACGCCCGCGAGCGGTTTCGCGACCACGGGCGCGGGCGCGGGCGGCGCCGGGCACGGGGTGCCGTGCCCGGGAAGCTCCAGCGCACCCTTGTCCTGCACGACGTGGCACGCCACGCTTTCGGCGCGCGGGTTGCCGGCGAGGTCCGTCGCGGAGGCCGTCAGGCCGAATGGCAGCGCGACGGCGCTCGCGGGCACGCTGTCGACGGCGCTGGACGTCGCGTTGAGCACGTAGCTGGTGATCGGAGCCGCGAACAGCGACGCCAGTTCGGCGCTCGAGTTGGTGTTGCCGTTCGCGCCGCTCGCGCAGTTGATCTGGCCTTCGGTAGCGCTCGCTGCCTGGCTCTGGCTCGGCACGGCGGAGTCGATGCAGTTGACCACCGCTTCCTTGCCGCCCGCGCCGATTTCCGTGAGCTGCGGCTCGAACAGGATCGAGCCCTCGATGTTGACGTCGGCGATGCTCGCGGGCGGGCCGACACCGGCCTCCACGTCGGAGACACCGCTCGGGTCGGCTTGTCCGAGCTGACCCGCGTCGATCGTGGACGCGGCGACCGTCAGCGTGCGCAGCTTGCCCGCGCCCTGGTCGAACAGCACACCGTTTGCCCCGCCCAGCACCTCGGAGGAGTCGAGCGTCATGTTGGCCGAGATCGCGAACAGCGTCGCGGGTTTGGCCGTCGGGCCGCCCTCCAGGACGCTTCGCTGTACGAGCAGGCCGGGGCCTTCGCCGAGGCCCATGAACTCGACGGCGGCGTCCGCGCCGGCCGGATTGGAGATCAGCCGGCTGTCGGCGATCGTCGTCGTCCCGCCCTCGGCCGTCAGCGCCGGGCCTTTCCACGCGCCGCCGACTTCCACGTGCTCTAGGCTCTCCGCGCCCGCCTCCGCCTCGATGCCGGCCGCTTCGTCTTTGGCGCCGCTCATCGTGATGCGCACGCCGTTGAGGCTCGCCGGCGACGCCAGCTCGAGGATGATTCCCTGCGCGCCTTTTTCTCGATCGTCAACTCGACCGTGCGGATGGAAGGCGAAAGCGAACGGCCGGGGATCGTGGATTCGTCGAGCGATGACGGAGTTCCGAAGCTGGCGATCGCGGTGCCGGTCGTGCCGGACTCCATGTACACGCTGCTTCCGTCCATCGTCAGCGAGCCGAGCTCCTCCAGCTGGATCCCGTCCGCGCTGCTCGGGTCGCGCATGTCGATGATCACGTTCTCGAGCAGCAGCCCGCCCTCCGCCTGGATCGCGGGGCCGGTGTTTTCTTCGTTGGGCACGACCACCTGCAGGTTCGACAGCGTCGCCGAGCTTTCGGGCTGCCCGACGTCGATCGTCCCCGCGCTCACTTTTTTGAGTCCCACGATCTGGGTGCCCACCGGCCCGCTGCCGGCGCCGTTGATCGTGATGCCGCCGTCCGCCGGGCTGGAGAGGTCGACGGCTTCCTTGTAGATGCCGGCCGCGACTTCGATCGTGGCGTCGCCGAGCGCCGATTCGGACTTCGTGATCGCCGCGCCGATCGTTTTGCACGGGGTCGCGGGTTCGGTGCACGGGTTCGCGTCGTTGCCGCTCGCCCCGTTGACGTAGAAGGTGCTCGCCAGCGCCGCACCGGCGCCGGCCGCCGAGATTCCGATCGCCAGCACGCAAGCGCAGATCAACAGCCGCAACCTTCTCATCGCACGACCCCCAGTCAGCAGTACGCCGCCCCAGCCTTTCAAGTGGAGGCCGGGCGACCCGATCGCGCAAGCCTAGAGCAGCGCTCGGCTGCCACTGGACGAAGCGTCGAGTGGTGCGCCGCGTCAGGCGCCCGCGCCGACGATCATCCCGGCGCCGACGGTGCCGTTGCTGGACTCGTCGATCAGGATGAAGCTGCCGGTGCGGCGGTTGCTCGTGTACGGGTCGAACACGAGCGGCGCGCTCGTGCGCAGGCGCACGCGGCCGATGTCGTTGAGGCCGAGCTCCTGCGGCGATGTCATGCGCTCCAGCGTGTGCACGTCGACGAGGTCGTCGATCGCGTCGATCACCGCCGTTGCGCTGCGCGAGGTCTGCTTGATCAGATAGCGCGAGCCCGGGCGCAGCAGCTCGTCGGTCATCCAGCACACGTCCGCCTCCAGCTCGCGCGCCACCGTCGGCGCCTCGTCGGGGTGGCAGATGAGCTCGCCGCGCGAGACGTCCAGCTCGTCCTCCAGGCGCAGCGTCAGCGACATCGGCGCCGCCGCCTCCTCGAGCTCGCCATCGTAGGTGTCGATCGCCGCGATCCGCGTGCGGCCGCCGCCCGGCAGTACCGCGACCTCATCGCCGCGCCGCAGCGCGCCGCTCGCCAGCTGGCCGGCGTAGCCGCGGTAGTCGACCGCGTGCGCGGCGTTCGCGGCGGCCGGGCGGATCACCCACTGCACGGGGAAGCGCGCGGGCTTGTCTTCGGGGTGGTCGTAGGCCACCTCCACCTGCTCCAGGTGCTCCAGCAGCACCGGGCCGTCGTACCACGGCATCAACGCCGAGCGCTCGACCACGTTGTCGCCGTTGAGCGCCGACATCGGGATGTAGGAGGTGCGCGTGCGCCGCGGGTTCTTGCCGCCGCGCAGCTTCTGCGCGAACGCCTCGAACTCCTGTACGAGCTCGTCGTAGCGCGCCTGCGAGTAGTCCACCAGGTCCATCTTGTTGATCGCCACGACCATCTCCGGGATGCCCAGCAGCGCGCTGATGAACGCGTGGCGCTTGGACTGCTCGAGCACGCCCCTGCGCGCGTCGATCAGCACCACCGCCACGTCCGCTGTGGACGCGCCGGTGACCATGTTGCGCGTGTACTGGCGGTGGCCGGGGCAGTCGGCGATGATGAAGCGCCGCTTGGCCGTCGCGAAGTAGCGGTAGGCGACGTCGATCGTGATGCCCTGCTCGCGCTCCGCGCGCAGCCCGTCGGTCAGCAGCGCCAGATCCAGCGTGCCCTCGCCGCCACGCCGCTCGGACGCCTGCGCGACGTGCGCGAGCTGGTCCTCGAACACCTGCTTGGAGTCGAACAGCAGCCTGCCGATCAGCGTGCTCTTGCCGTCGTCGACGGAGCCGGCGGTGGTGAAGCGAAGCAGGTCGAGGGTCATGGGCCTAGAAGTATCCGGCCTTCTTACGATCCTCCATGGCAGCCTCCGACACGCGGTCGTCCGCGCGCGTCTCGCCGCGCTCGGTGATGCGCGTGGCGGCGATCTCGAGCACGACTTCTTCCAGTGTGGCCGCGCGCGAACGCACGCCGCCGGTGCAGCTCATGTCGCCGACGGTGCGGTAGCGCACTGTCTCGGTGAACACCTGCTCGCCCTCGATCAGCTCGGTGCCCTCGCGCCACGCGTAGAGCATGTCGTCGCGCTCGAACACCTTGCGCTCGTGCGCGAAGTAGATCGACGGCACCTCCAGCTGCTCCTGGTCGATGTACTCCCACACGTCCAGCTCGGTCCAGTTCGACAGCGGGAACACGCGCACGTTCTCGCCCTTCTTGATGCGCCCGTTGTACAGGTTCCACAGCTCCGGGCGCTGGTTCTTGGGGTCCCACTGGCCGAAGTCGTCGCGGAAGGAGAACACGCGCTCCTTGGCGCGGGCGCGCTCCTCGTCGCGGCGCGCGCCGCCGAACGCCGCGTCGAAGCCGTGCTCGGCGATCGCGTCCAGCAGCGTCACCGTCTGCAGCTTGTTGCGCGACGCGCGCGGCCCCGTCTCCTCGACCGC
>DATHPU010000023.1:0-168697 GCA_035483595.1 Solirubrobacteraceae bacterium | reverse complement strand
GGAGATCGGCGATGAGCTGGGCGATCGCGACTGGCTCGCGGTCGGGATGCGGCCGGCTGCGCGGACGGCCAGTGCTGCCCTGGCGCTCTGGAACCGCGAACGTCGTCTCGGCTGTGAATACCTTCGTCTCGGCGCCGACGGGGGCGGGCGCTGGCGGCTCTGCGTGCTTGAAGCGCCCTGTCGCGATGAACGGATCGAGACCGTGCCTGGTGGTGATCGTGACGTTCTCCTGCGAGAAGTAGCCCGCATCCGCGGTCAACGCCGCACCCTCTGGGAGCTCGGCGGCGACCGCGTCGAGGTTATCGGCGAGCTGCCCGAGCGCTGGCGCTAGCTGCTCAGCGTCGGGTGCCTGGCTGGAGAGCTCGGCCGCGACGATCACCTGCGTCCGGGAGTCAACGACTGCTTGGGCGTTGTAGCACTGGTGAAATGATCCGTCGGGGGTCTTCATGATCTTCGACTCCGGGTCGGTGAAGTTGCGCTGCGCCTTCGGCTTTGGCGCGAACGGGTCGCGAGCGTTCGGTGGCCGCCGGGGCTTCTTGCCCTGCTCCCGCAGCTCCGCACGACGCGCCGTCTCCGCCTCGCGTGCCTCGGCCTCCAACGCCTGCTTGGCCTCCCGGATGCGCTCCAGGCGCCCCTCGCGACGCTGCAGCTCCTCGGGCAACTCATCACCACGACGGTCACGCCCGAAGCGCTCGTCCTCTTCCGCGTCGAGAAGCTCAGCATCCCGCAGCAGGCCATCCACGTTCTCGCGCAGCACCGCGATCTCGCGCTCCAACTGCGTCTCCTTCTTGACCATCCGCTCGTAGCTCATCGCCTTGTGGCGAGAAGCGTTCGCGCGCAGCTTCGTGCCATCCAAAGCGAGCGTTCCCAGCCCCACCAGCCGCGCCTGCTTGCACAGCCTCAAGGCCTGCACGAACAACTCCGAGAGCGCCTCCAAATGACGTGCCCGAAACCACGCGATCGAACGATAGTCCGGGTGCTGGCCAGCGCACAGCATCCGCACCGCGACATCGCGATAAGCGCCGCCTCCAGCTTGCGCGAGGAGGCCACCCCGTTGGCATACCCATAGATCAGCAGCTTCAGCATCAACCGCGGGTCATACGGCGGAAAGCCCCGCTCCTCTTCATAGGCCGCGTAGATCGCCCCCAGATCCAACGCTGACTCCACCAGATCCGAGACGAAGTGCGCCAGATCCCCCTCTGGCAGCCACTCCGAAAGGACCGGCGCCATCAACAACACCCGATCAGGGTCATACGCCCGGAAAGTCTTCTCCTCGCCTACCGCCCAGCGCTCCCCAACTACCCTCAACGCCTCCACCTCCACCAGCCGCTCCTGCACCGCCGACATCACAACCTCCGCGTCGTGGACACGCAGATCCTCTTAAACCCAGCGGGAGCGCGTCCTCGACACGCTCGCGCCGAGCGCGCGCGCTCGTGCCGCTCCACCCAGAACCCCCGATGGCCATGCCCGACACTCTCCCAGAGTGATAGGCAGTAGTAAACAGATAGCTAGCTACTTATCAAGACAGTGAGGGCGGCTGGCCGCCCGTCTTCTGCGCTGCCCATGCTACAGTCCTATAAATGAGTCCGAATGTAGCCGATACTGGGTCTTACTCGCCGTCGAGTCGTTCGCGTCCGAAGCGTCGAGCCGCTCGCTCCAGCGAGCGCGATGACGAGCTGCGCGCCAGCGACGCTCGGCATGATGAGGGTAGGTCAAGGCGAGAGCGACGATCGCCATCCGTGCAGGCGACGGACGCGTTGGACTCGTTTGCGCGCCTGTATGTCTTCTTCGGGCGCGATGTGCTGTTGGCCGGTGCGCTTGGCTGGGACGAGGCGACCATCGCGGCGTGGCGGGGGCGTGAGGTTGTGCGTCCGCAGGTCAAGAAGGCGGCGCAGGTCGCGCTGATGCTGGAGTTGTGCGAGGAGACGCGGCCGTATCTGCAGGGGGACCGTGAGGTCGGGGAGTGGGTGACCACAGCGCTGCCGAATCTGCGCGGTGCGACGCCGGCGCAGTGGCTCATAGCGCGCGGTCATCGTGGGCTGCGCGAGCTGACCTACGGTCTGGTCGACTGGATGCCGCGACTGCCCGCGGGGGAGATCGAGCCTGTGGATGAGGACGCCGCCGCGCAGATGCTCGCTGCTCACGCGGATACGCCCGGGACGGCTGAGTTTCTGCGGATGCTGGGCGAGGGTGGCTAGAAGCTTCGCTTGACGGCCCAACGGCCTTTCCAGAACTTGGGTCTGGGGCGCAGCGCTACGAAGTGCAGGGCCTTGGCGCGAGCGCGGATTTCCTGGCGATAGCGGTCGCGTTGGCGCTGGTCGGGCACACGGTCGAGCGGCCGGTCGCTCCAGCGCAGTTCACCGGGTGTGCGGCCGAGCTCGTGTGCGATGTCTCGCAGGCAGGCCAGTAGCGCGGTACAGACTCGGAGTCGCTGGCGTGCTGGAAGATCCAGCCGCGCACCGAGGTCGAAAATGACGGGCGGACCGGTTTCGTGCAGGTGCCACGCACACGCGGCCACGAGCGTTTCGCCCTGCCAGACGGCGAGGACTCTGCCCTTGCGGGCGCCGGCATGCCGGAGGCGATCATCGATCGACCAGGCCAAGCCCGGGGGTAGTCGGGCCGGGTTCACGTGCGGAGCGCGCACGCTGGATGCAGCGAGCTCCATGCCTGGTAGACCGAAGCGCTCCAGCATCGAGCGGACCCTGACCTTGGAGTCCTTCCCGTTCGGTCCCGCCGGCGACACGCTGACGGAGAAGCCGAGAGGACCCACGCGCCGCATCGTATAAGCGGTGCCCGATCGAGCAATCCCGATGCGCTCGAGGTCGCAGCAGCCGGCGCCCGTTCGTGCGCGCCGCCAATGGAGGCAGAATGCGTCGGTGCCCGTAGATGGAGAGTTCGATGCCGCGATCGCATCGATGGAGGCACGGCTGCGCGAGCTCGATAGCGAGCGTGATGGGCTGGCCCGCGAGCTGGATGAGCTGCGCAACCAGCGAGAGCAGGCGACATCGCGCACAGCGGGCGAGGCGAACGTCTTGTGGACGCCGCAGCGCAAGCTCGCGCTGTTCGCCAGCCTTTTTCGCGGGCGCGTGGATGTGTTCCCGCGCCGCTGGGAGAAACCGGCAAAGGGCACGAGCGGCTGGGCGCCTCGCTGCGATAACGAGTGGAAGGCCGGGGTGTGCGGCAAGCCGCGCGTGAAGTGCGGAGAGTGTCCCAACCAGGCGTTCCGGACGCCAGCGCAGAGCGAGCTGTTCGCCCATCTGCGGGGCCGACAGGTGATGGGCACCTACCCGCTGCTGGCCGATGACACGTGCTGGCTGCTGGCGATCGACCTTGACGGTCGCTCCTGGCAGTCAGACGTCAAGGCGATCCGCGAGGTGTGCGAAGGCTCCAGCTCGTCCCGGCGATCGAGCGCTCGCGCTCCGGGGACGGCGCACACGTGTGGGTCTTCTTCAGCGAGCCGGTGCCGGCGGCGCTCGCGCGGCGCTTCGGCTCGATGCTTCTGACCAACGCGATGGCGCGCACCACGACGCTCGGCATGGCCTCCTACGACCGTCTGTTCCCAAGCCAGGACACGCTGCCGAAGGGAGGGTTCGGGAACCTGATCGCGCTACTGCTCCAGCACGATGCGCGCCAGCATGGCAACACGCTGTTCGTGGACGAGCGTCTCGAGCCGCTCGAGGACCAGTGGTCCTACCTGCAGTCGCTGCCACAGATCTCACCCGAGCGCCTGCGGGATCTGGTGGCCCTCGAGACCCAAGGGGGAGTCCTGGATGCGTCCGAGGAAGAGGATGCGCCGTGGCGTCCGGCGCGCTCGCTCGCGGAGCGTCTCGCAACGGCGGAGTTGCCCGGCACGCTGCGTGCGACGCTCGCTCAGCGCCTCTATGTGTGCTGCGAGAGCGTGCCGCCCTTGCTGCTCGACGCCATGCGTCGACTCGCGGCGTTCTCCAACCCCAAGTTCTTGGAACTCCAGGCGATGCGAATGTCCACGGCGCGAACCCCGCGCGTGATCGCATGCTTCGAGCAGACCGCTCGCTTCCTTGTGCTTCCTCGTGGATGCCGCGAGCCGCTGGAAGACCTGCTCGCTGGCCTGGGCGTGGCTTTCGAGCTCTTTGACGAGCGCGCCGACGGGGCGCCGCTGCAGACGCGGTTCACGGGAGAGTTGACAGCTCGCCAAGAGCAGGCGGTGCCGGCGATGCTCTCCCACGAGCTCGGTGTGCTAAGCGCGCCGCCTGGCATCGGCAAGACGGTGATCGCCGCTTGGCTGATCGCGCAGAGGGGACGCTCTACGCTCGTGCTGGTCCATCGCAAGCCGCTGCTGGAGCAGTGGACGCAGCGGCTGAACGAGTTTCTCGACCTCGACACCGACGAGATCGGCACGATCGGCGGCGGGCGCGGCAAGCCAAACGGCAAGGTGGATGTCGCGATGGTCCAGAGCCTCGCCCGCCACAAGACACTCGATGAGCTGCTTGCCGGGTACGGCCACATCGTCGTGGACGAGTGTCACCACGTGCCGGCCGTGATGACCGAGCGCGTCCTGCAGGCCGCGCCCGCGCGCTACCTGACCGGGCTTACAGCCACACCCAAGCGCCGCGACGGGCATCACCCGATCATCACGATGCAGTGCGGTCCGGTGCGCCACACGATCGATCCCGCCGCAACCCGCTCATCACAACCGCTCGCGCTGCGCGTTGTGCGGCGCGACACCCCGTTCGACCCGCAGACGCTTCCCACCGACGCGCACATCCAGGACGTCTATGCCGCGCTCGCCGCAGACCAGCGGCGCACCGAGATGATCGCCGCGGACACACTGGAGCTGACAGCCCAAGGCCGCCACCCGATCGTGCTGACCGAACGCCGCGATCACCTGAAGCGACTGACCGAGCTGCTCGCGCCAAGCGACCGCACGCTCATCGTTCTCCACGGCGACATGCGACCAGCAGAGCATCGCGTGGCGCACGAGCATCTCACACGCAGCGACGGCGACGGCGGACGCGTGGTGCTCGCCACCGGCCGCTACATCGGCGAGGGCTTCGACGACCCCCACCTCGACGCGCTGCTGCTGGCGATGCCGATCGCGTGGAAGGGCACCGTCGTGCAATACGCAGGTCGCCTGCACCGCGCCCACCCCGGCAAGCACGACGTACTCATCTACGACTACGTCGACGCCGAGTTGCCAGTGCTGCGGCGCATGTTCGCCAAGCGCCTGCGCGCCTACCGGTCACTCGGATACGAACTCGCAGCTACCGTCCGCTGAAGGGGCGATCATCTCCGCATGCCGCAACGCGCAGATGGCGCGCTCGCAAAGCTCAAGATCCCGGTTGAGCTGCGCCCGCGCGCAATGGAGATCCTCGCGATCACCGACGGCGTCTGCGCCGCGCATCTCGATGGCGAGTACGGCGAACTCTGCCGCGTGCTCGTCGGGCGGCTCGCGCGCAAGCGACCATCACCACTGGCGCGCGGCGATACACGCATCTGGGCGGCCGGGGCGATCTATGCAGTTGGCCGAGTGAACTTCCTGTTCGATCGCTCCCAGCAGCCGTACCTCAGCGCCGATCAGCTCGCGCATCATGTGAAGGTCGTCAAGACGACGATGGCCAACAAGGCCGCGCTGATCACGAAGACGCTCAACCTCGGCATCTACGAGCCTGATCTCACCCGCCTGGCGATGCTCGAGCAGCACCCGCTGACGTGGATGGTCATGGTCAACGGGTTCATAGTCGATGTCCGCACACTGCCGCCGGAGATCCAGGATGAGGCCCGCAGACGCGGTGTGGTCCCCGACATCGAGGCCCGGCGGGCCGCGTGAGCGATAGTCATCTCGCAGAACTCGACGCGCGGATCGAGGAGCTCACCGTAGACGCCTACGGCGATGAGGAGCAGCTGACGGGTTTTCTCACGGGTGCGCACATTCCCTTGACGCACTCCAGGGCTGCTTCCGTGGAAACGGCCCGGCCGTATAACGGGACATGACGTTTGGGCAGTAGCCTCGATCCACTGCCCAAACCCTCCAAATCGACCCCTAAACCTCAAGCCAGCAAGAACCAATGCCAGAGACCAGATACCCGCCATTTGCAGCCATTTCCAGCGGAGATTCGGGGCGGAGAAGCCCGATTCGGGTCGGTGAGGTCCCGAGTTCGAATCTCGGCGCCCCGATTGCCTTAGAGAACCGCGAACAGCCGCGAACACGGGCGAATATCCCCGAAAACGCTGGACATCGGGGGAGCGTGTTCGCTCGTGTTCGGGGCTGTTCGTGGGTCTGGAGACCGCAAACGGACCGCAGCGGGCGCGAAAAGGGACCGCAAAAGGACTGCAGCTATGGCCACATGCGGAGCGGCGGAGCCTTGCGAGTTCGGTCCCGATGGCGACACGGAGCAACCCTCACGGCTCGTGGCGAGAATTGGCCGCCCTTCCTCGTCGTCGCCTCCGATGGCAAGCCGCACCGGCTCGCCATCGGTGGATACTCCGCAACATGGCATTCGACTTCTCTACAGCAAGCAAGCGTGTGGACAGAGTTCTTGAGTTCCCGGCGGGCATCCCGAGAGGGAGGGCCCTTGAGCAACTCGTCGCGGACATGTTCGCTGCTGTCCCAGGCATTAGCGTCGCTGACCGCAATGTGCTTTCGGGTCAAGGTGACGCCGAGCTCGACTTGTTCCTCGCAAACGCCTCGACCGACGGAGGGCTCAATGCATTCGGTCGGGACATCCTTGTCGAGTGCAAGTCGTCGAAGGATCCTCTTTCCTCAAGAGATGTCAACCATTTCGCGACGCAAGCGAAACTCCGCGATCTTCGCTGGTCGATAATCGTCTCACTCGCCGGACTCACGGGTGACGAGGAGGATCTCCGCGCCGCTCAGCAAGTGATTCGAGACAACGCGACCAGCAGATGCGGCATTCTGCTCATCGTTGAGCACGAGCTTCGAGCGATCCGGTCAGCCGCTCACCTCGCCAATGTCCTCGAACGTAAGCGACAGAAGATGGTCCTCCGCTTGCGGGCCGAGACGTTCTCAGCATCTCAACTCCGAGAACTGGACCCTGCTCAAGGCATCCGCCGAGGAGGAATACAGGCAGCGATCCGGACGTTGCGAAAGGACGCAGTTGGAGTTCTCTTCGAGCGCGCCGCAGAACTTCCTAGCGTCGACGCTCACACCGGCCTCAAGCGCGCCAGGACCGAACTCGCGAGGCTACAAGAGGTAGTGCGGGAACACAAAGAGAGCCCCAAGCAGGATCCGATGTGGCGCGAAGTCCACGATCAAGTCGTCGAAGTTGGCGCGGCCTTCATCAGCCTGCTCGATGAGTCGCCGGCTGATCTAGACGCGGAGCGGGTCTTGAATGTCGACATCGAGTTCACGGCGCCCCGCAATCTCGACGCCCACGTAACAGGTGAGCTCTGGAGCCTGTTGGCCAACCATTATCTCCGCGAGATCGAGTTCGGTGACCCGCACACCCGGGCGAAAGCAGCCACAGCCATGGTGTCCTTGACCGTCGAGGAGGTAATCGCGATCAACGACATCGATCCTCGGGAGGCTTACGACGATTACGAGGACTGACAGTGCTGGACCCACTCGGATTGAACCTGCGAACAGCATGGGCCACGGACTGCACGGTACGGTCGGACGCGTCGACGCGGCGCCGCTGGCGCAAGCCACTGTGTATCTGACTACCCGCCCGGTGCAGTTCCCCTCCGGACCCGCCGTCCGGCTCCGCGCTGAGCAGCTCATAGCTGATCTTCGGCGTAGTCGGGAGGGTTGAGCAACCGTATGCTGCGCACGCTAGCCTCAAAGCTCGAGATGAGTGCCAATGCTTGGAGGAAGAACCACACGGTATCGGCGGGGCTCGTACGGCGCTTCACCGGCGCCACACCTGGCGGGAAGCAGGTCACTGTACATCACCGTGTGAAGGGTGAGTACGACGAAGGGCCCGGCGGCGTCGGCTGGGAACTCGACTACTGGGGACCGCAGACCCTCGCTGAGAAAGTTGAGGGGTTCCTCGCGCGGAACGAGTCGGACGCACTTGCGTTGCTCGCGAACCTCAAGTCTCGCTGGCCGCTGACGGACGAGGATCGCGTAGCGCTCGGCCGGTTCGTGTCTCTCCACATTATTCGTACGCCGGCCTTTGGTAAGTGGCTCCGCGAGCTTGGCAAGAAGACGGCGAAAGAGGTTCTCGCTGAGGCGGCCGTCGAGCACGACCTCGATAAGGAACAGCTTGTGCCGTACGCGGAGAGGCTCGCGAGCCCACAAATGCACGCTCAGACCCTGCTACGACAGGTGAACCGCGTCGCGAGCGCGCTGCTGAGCATGCACTGGAGCATTATCGAGTTTCCCGCGGACTTGCTTATCGGCTGCGATCAGCCGGTGGTTTTGATTCCGTGCGCTCGGACTGACAGGATCACCCCGGCGTCCGCTATACCACCGTTCGGAGTCATGGGTACGTTCGAGGGACGGTTCACGCTGGATCCGCGTCACGTACTCTTGATGACGTGGGCCGAGAGCGGCGAGGAGCCGTGGCTCACGGGCGACCGCATAGGCGCTAGCCACATCAACGCCTCCCTCAAGGCGCAGGCAGTTGATGAATGGTTCCGTCGTCCCGAGACCGTTCCGCCGTTCATCTCGGCGCCGCTACTAGAAGAACGGGTGGACCCGATCTCCCCGACGCTATTTCATGGGTATACGCCGCAACGTGCTTTTGCCTCGCCGCGCCGACATGCCGCCGCGCGCTCCGTGATAAAGATGGCCGAGGAGCAGGCCCCGGACGGGGCCGTGCGCTGGGTGCGATATCCGCGTCAGCACGCGGCCTGATCTATGCGCAAAGTGCTACACGTCCTAGCCGAACGACAAAGCCTGTACGGGACCGCTGAACCTCGGAATGCCCTCTATGGAGCGCCGAGTGCGTGGCGCAGGTGGCGTTCAAGGAGCTGCTCGTTGGCAGAGGTCGGACTGGTCGCGTAGGCGACCTGCCGGTGCACGGACAGGTCGAAGGGCGACTGCTTGGGATCCTGATTCAGGATGATGACCTCCTTGCCGAGGGCGTGCGCGTAGCCCAGCTCCCACATGACGTTGGGATTCGGATGGTTTCGAGCTGGTTCGCCTGGGTTGACACCCGTAATGTCCGCGATGACGACAGCGGATCGCTGGATCGCTGTCTCGATCTGATCTGTGATGCGGCCTGAGGCGGTAATTTCGTCCGCCCGCTCGATCAGGAGCGGAAAGTGGGCGTCTACCGTCGCGGCGACTCTACGGATGAACGCGTAGGCGCCGTCGGACCATGCTTCGTCAAAAGGCATGATCACGAAGACATACGGTGGGTCGTTCATCTGGGCGGCTTCGGTCATACTGCCGGCAGATGGGATGAGGCTGGCCGGCGTGTTCGAGGGATTCAACCCGTACAGTTGTGGAGCGGCGTCAGCGACGATGCTGAGGTAGTCGTCGAGGGTGGCGACGTCGCGGTACTTCCGGGCGGCCCTCCTGAGCGAGGCCCTCCAATCGTCGTCGCCTCCTCCGAAGGATTGCCAAACTCCTGGGGGCTCATTTATCAGCAGCATCCCCACCTTGCGTACGTTGCTGGGGGACGCTGCCCAGGGTGTTGAGGAGAGGTGGTCGTTGAAGCCTGCCGCGGTAGCGAACACCTCGACTGTAGACGGATCGCTCGGGTCGATGACGTGCTCGACCTCGACCGTGACAAGCCACCGGAGCGCATCGAAGAAGAGCGCTAGATCGTTCTCGGAGTCGGGGCATTGAGCGATGCCAAAGAGGGAGAGCTGCAACTCCATGTCCGGCCGAGGATCGATAAGTCGGTTTCTGTCCAGAAAGATGTAGGCGAGCGGAATCGCCCTCAGTATTTGGGCAAGATCGATGCCTTTGCGATCGAACTCGCGGTCCAGGTCCGCAAACCTCGGCCAGGGTGATCCAGCCCGGAAGATTGCGTAGATGCGTTCGAGGACGGCACGTTGGTCTTCGCTGATGTCCGGGAGTTGTGGGGTCATTTCTCAGCCGATCTTAGGGGCCGTCGATGCGCGTTTCAGTGCGCCTCACAGCGGCCGAGTCCAGCGATGGGCAGGCGTGTAGGGAGCCCGACCGAACGCCCGCTTCCCGCACGACTGACTTGCCGCGTATAGCACCCAACATCGAGATGAGGCTCCGCCCCGATCGAGATTGGTGGCGCGGGGCGAGAGTAGCAAGGCGGTCCACCCAAGCTGCCGGGGCGAGAGGTTGCCAGCGTTCATCCGACCGCTTTCAAAATACAGAAATTGCGCGGATTTGGTCGCTGGTCCCCGACAAGAGCTCAACCCGAAGTCGATATGGCATCTAATGCCCCCGTTAGGCTCGAAAGCGGTAGGTGATTCGCTCTGAGCCTTTGACTGACAATGCTACGTACGCTTCCGAATGGACTGCGCGTTACCGCCTCGTACTTGGGCGGGCGGACAGCTGGGCGCCTGGTTGTCGCGCTTGCGATCGTATCCATCGTGTTCACGTTGCTTTCGCTGAACCGGAACCTGAGCGAAGCCTCAGCAATCGCAGCGCTCTTGATCGGCGCAGCGTGTTTGTTCCTCGCAGATTCGTGGTTGGGACTCGGACGAGAGACGGGCGGCCTTGAACACCAAGAACGGGGCGAACTCGGCTATCTGCGGCTCCAAACAGCGGCGGGCGTCTCGGGCGGCGTCTTCACGGCACTCGGCTTCGGCCAGCTCTCGGAAACGTCTTGGTCGTTCAGGGCGTTCGCGGTCGCAGCAGCCATTGCCCTCGCAACATACCCTGTCCTGTCTGCGGCCTATCGGCATGATCTGGAGCGCTATGAGCAGATCGGCGAGCGGCATAAAGCAGCCACAGTCGGCACTACGGAGCGGGCCGAACTCGCCAAGGCTCTCGGGAAGGCTCGGCTCCAGTATGGACAATCCATGATCGCTAATGAGACGATCCGTGGTCTATTGGCGCTCTTCGCGGGCATCTCGCTCGCTAGCTGGGCCGGTCAGACCAGACTTTGGCTGGGTGTGTTGATCGGCCTCTGCGTCATGGTTCTTGCAGCCGCCGCGGCGCGCGCTTATCGCCCCTAACCGCACAGTCGTTCATTCGATCGTTGCCTCTCGGCAGGCGAGCAGAGCGGACAAGCCCCGATATTTCGCAGGTTCCGCGAACAGCGCGAAAACGCTGGGGCTGAGGGGGCGCTGTTCGCCGGTATTCGAGATGTTCGCGGGGATTGGGACCGCAGAGGGACCGTAGGAGCGGGCGAAACGGACCAAGGTCCTCGGGTAGCAGGGCCGCCGGCTAGCTGGTCGGCGTTGGCGGCAGCGCCTCCTCGCGCTCGCGGACGCGCAGCACGGCGTGGATCGTGGCGAGGTAGACGTAGAAGGCCCACCGCAGCCAGGTCAGCCGGTCGTAGTCGCCGCGCTGTTGCCGGTTCTGGTGGCGGATCGCGAAGCCGTTGGCGATGTGGAACAGCTCCCTCTCGTCCTTCGACAGCATCGAATCCTTGATGTCTTCGCGCAGCGCCTCCAAGGCGTCGGCCAGGTCGCGCACGGCCACGCGCCGGTCGTCGAGGCTCGCGCCACGGTCACGGAACCGCTTCGTTGCCGAATCGAGCTTGGAGATGATGTCGGGCTCGGTTCCCTCGGGGACCGAGGCGCTCAGCAACGTGTGGAACTCCTCCGGCGCCGCTTCCACGATCTGACCCTGGTCGTTCATCTCGTACGGCGGGTCGTGCATGCGCAGGACGCCGTTCATCTCGCTGCGGAAGGCGGCCTCTCCCGCCTTCTTGTCGAACGTGTTGTAGTGCCAGCCGCATTGTGCGTAGTCGTGGTAATGGCCATCGACCGGCCGCGACACCAGGTCGTGCATCACCTCGACTACGTCGAACAGAGTGTCCTCGTCCCAATCCTGATAGGCCGGCACGATCACGCCGAAGGAGCTGTCCACCTCCGTCCAGTACGGCCACACGCGCTTTCGCCGGATCGTCCGCAGGAAGTGGGCGTCGGGGTTCGACCCGAGGATCCCGTCGACGTCTCCGGCGTCAACGCAGTCGTAGCCAAATGCCTCCTGCATGTACCCCCTCTCCCGAAGCTGGTCGAAAACGCTGATGACGACCTCGCGGAACTCCGGGAACGGGATCGGCTCAGCCTTCGGGCCGCGACCCTGACGCTCGGAGAAATACTGCTTCACGGTGTTGGCCATACAGTGGCCCAGGATAGCCCCGGCCTGTGGCTAAACCTCCTGTCTGCGGGAGCATCCGCGAGGCCGTGCAGACTGCCCGCGATGACCGAGACCGATCCGCCCGCGAGGCAATCATCGACGTGATGAGTCGCAACCGCGCGCTGGCCGCTTGCGAGGCCGGGTCGAGGAAGCGATCAAGATGGGTCGCGTGTGATCGTGGCGTTTCGTCCCGAGCAGCCGGCGCAGCTTGACCGTGCGGTGCGCGAGCTACTTGAGAGATGGCATACAGCGTGTCTGGTCCGCACGAAGGCGGCGGTCAGCGTCGTCGTGGTGGACCGTGTATCCGCTGATGAGCGATCTGATAGACGCTGAGCGCCCCGGGGCCGGTGGGGTGACGCGTGCCGAAGGCTAGGCAGGCAAGGAAGGGTCGCCCGTCGCTGCCGATGCGCAGTTGGAAGACCATTCCCCACGTCCCGTCTGGCTCGGGTATGTAGATCTTGACGCAGCCGGGCAGGCTGGTGCCGTCTCGGGCCTCGGTGTCGCAGCGCTTGAGCTGGTCGGGCGGCAGCCCCTGGGCCGTGAGCTTGTCGCATTCTCTCTGGGCGAGCAACCGTCCGGTGTCCGACGAGGTGTGCTCGAGATCCTCGGCGAACGTGGCGTCGTCGAACTCGACGCGGAAGTGCGCGCCGGACCGGGATGCGCTGGGCATCTACCCCTCGCCGTCAGCCGGCAGGAACGGGCCGTACTCGGCCTCGAAGGCGGCAAACTCCTCTGCCGTCGCGGGACGTCCGTCGTACTCGGGCATGATCGCCGGATAGGTGTCGGGCACTAGGGTCAGCTCGCCATTCGGCCGCCTGTCCTTGACGATGTACTCGCCGACGATGTCCCCTGACAGAGTCACATGGGGTTCAGATGCCATGTCGCCATGATCGCACGTGATCAGGCCCATCCGCAAGGCTACGAGCCCTTGGCGCGCAGCGGCTTGCGCCTACTTCATGCGATCTCCAGGATGGGGCTCCGCGACCTTGGGGCGCCTTATGTGGATAGTTCGCCATACGGTCGTTCACGATGGCATACGCCGGGTCTCCACCGGCGAGAAGGTTGGTTCGGGCACGGTATGAGGACCGCAGATGGGACCGCAGGTGCCCCGAAAACCGCATCACAAAGCCAACTCTAACCGTTCGCCCCGATATTTCGAGTTGTCTGCGAAGGCTGGCGAACAAAGCCGAAACGCGGCGAAGGTTGGCCGGATCGGCGTGGGTCGTTTCGCTCGGTTTCGCAGGGTTTCGGCGGTCGGATGTTTGCGGGACGTTTGCAGCGGTAGCCCAACACGTTTGCAGAACCTTTGCAGGCACGGCACTCGACCCACCATACGCTCGCTACACCACTTCCACCGACATGACCGCCACCGGAGGTAGGGCGCGCGAGTTCCGCGGTTGCCGGGTCTCCGGGCGGGCTGGGCACAAATACCATCGCGGAGGCGAAAGCCAGGGGGTTCGCTTCGGCCCCACGTGAGGGCCTTCGGCACGCTGGGAGCGTTGTCGTTGACGCCGGTCGCGCTCGCAACAGGGGACGAAGCAGTAGCCAGCGGAGTGGCCGCCGGACGCTGCCGCTGGTCGTCCGGGACAGGCACGTCGAGCTCGAGATCGACCCAGCCACAGGCCCACGATCGAGGCTCTGGCCCTGGCTCGCGGCGCATGCCGGCAGGCGTCTTAACACGCTCCGCTCGCCCCCCGTCGGCTCACTCCTGCTCCTGGGCGGGAGCAGTAGCGTGGCCTGCCAGATCTAGCGCTCCGTGACGTCAAGCCGAGCGTTGAGCGAGCCGCCCGCGCCTGGGGCGCGCCTTTGCCCTGTGATGACGGCAACTCAAGCATGGTCTCGCTGCCAGCGCACCTGCCCTACCCGATGTTATCTTTAGGCTGCTTAATAAGTTAGGGTATGCAGCATGCGTGATAGTCCCTACACCCCTGGGGCGGGCCACAGCCCGGAGGTCCTTGCGGGACGAGAGGTTCTCCTGGGCTCCTGGCGTGAGATGTTGACCGACCTCACCACCGGCGGGCGCGTGCGTGCGAAGGACATCGTCATGACCGGTCCGCGGGGCATTGGCAAGACGGCCACGCTCACCGAGTTCCACAAGATTGGCGAGGAGCACGGCTTTGACTACATCAGCCTCCAAGCCGTGGCCGGAAGAGGCAGCCTCGTCGACGGTCTTGCCTATCACGCCGACCGCAAGATCCACCTCGGCCACAACGCCTGGCAGCACGCCAAGAGCGCGCTGGAGCGCATCACCGGCGTCACCCTGGGGACCGGTGCTGTGACGCTGGGATTCAGTCTGCAGTCCTCCGGTGTGCGTCCGCTTCCCGACGCGTCGGTGTTCGCACAAGGCCTGGCTGAGCTGGCTTCGCAGCTTGCCAAGCGGCCCAGCGGCGGCGGCTTGCTGTTCAGCATTGACGAGCTGCAGGTCGCTGACCCTACGGACCTCGCGCTACTTGCCGGCACGCTTCAGCGATTGAACGTGGACCACGCGACCGCGGCGGTGGCGTTTGCCGCTACGGGCCTGTCCAACACCAGTGACGCTCTGGACGACGCGCAGGTCACCCACCCCGACCGCCTCTTCGACATCCGACCGATACCGCTGCAGCTGACCGAGGACGAGGCCCGCTACGCCGTCGCCGAGCCCGCACGACGCCACAACGTGCTCTGGGACGATGGCGCACTCGAACAACTGGTCGCGTTCGCGAACCGCTATCCCGCTCATCTGCAGCTTGCCGCCGACGCAGCATGGACGATCGCCAGCGGGCCGGGTCTCATCAGCCAGAGCGACGTCGAAGTCGCGCTTCCCGTTGCCAAGGAAGAGATCGAGCGTCGCACGCTCGAACCGAGCTGGACGAACACGACCGACCGTCAAGCCGAGCTTCTCGGCGCCCTTGCCGTCAACGGTGGCTACGTGACCACACAGCAGATGAACGCCACCCTGGGGCGTGACAACAACGAGTGGGCGGTCGTCCGTCGTGATCTGATCAACCAGGGGACGATCTACGCACCGCGTCGAGCACGGCTTGCGTTCACCGTCCCGACCTTCACGCCCTATGTCCTGGCGAACTACGAAGACCGCCGCCTCGACGCCTCGGTGCCGCTGCTCTCGCTCGCGGCTATGAAGCAAAATGCTGCGAAGGATGCACGTGGCGATTGAAGGGTCATGTCGATAGAAGTGTGGTGTAGATCCGGCTACCGGACTAACGCACACGCGCGTCCGTTATGGCATACGCCGGGTAGCAGCGAGCGAAAACCCTGGTCTGACGACGGGTGCGACGTTTGCGGGACGTTTGCATGGTGCCCGAAAACCGCATAGCAAAGCCGATCTGAACCGTTCGCCCCGATTGGTTAGTGTTTTGCGAAGTCCAGCAAACACGGGCGAAAACCCCCGAAACATGGGGGATCGACGTGAGTCGTTTCGCCCGTGTTCGCGGGCCTTCGGTGGTCGCGGCCCCCGCAAACCCCCCGCAACGGGACCGCAATACATGCTCTCCTACGGACTGTTCTTCGCCCTCGCCGGCTTCGCAGTCCGTGACACAGCGCGAGCGCGCGACTGGCCTGGCCTCGCAGCTATCGGCGCCGTCGTCCCATTCTTCGCGTTTGCCGCCGCAGGCTTCGACGCGAGCGAAAACATTGCCTTGCTGCTCACGCTCGCCGGCCACGGTGGCAGCTTCGCCTCGCCGTTCGCGGCCGTCTGCTCGGCGATCAAGTGGACGCTCATCACAATCGCCATCCTCTACGCGGTGTGTAGCCTCATTGTCTGGCTGCGCGCACGTCGTCTACAGCCGAGCCAAGCTGCATAACGACGCGATTCGACCGCCATGCAGGCATCACGGAGAAACATCGAGCTAAAGGCGACCGACCCGGACCCGTCCGCGTCGCTTGAGGTATGTCGGGCACTCGGAGCCGAGGATCAGGGCACGATCGCGCAGCGCGACACCTACTTCGAGGTTGCCCGCGGCGGGCTCAAGCTCCGCGACGAGCAGCCCGGTCGTCCGCACTTGATCCAGTTCGAGCGCGCCAGCGAACCGCAGCAGCGCGAGAGCCGCTACCGCATCATCGAGGTCAGCGACGGCGCAGCGCTGTGCGCGGCGCTTGCCGCCGCGATCGGCATACGCGGAGTTGTCGCCAAGCATCGCCATCTGCTGCTGTGGCAGAGCGTCCGCATCCATCTCGATGAGGTCGAGCACCTTGGGACGTTCATCGAGCTTGAGGCCGTCGCGCCGGCAGACTCCGACCTCGCCCACGAGCATCGGCTCGTCGCCGAGCTACGCGACGCGCTCGGGATCACCGACGAACGCCTCGTCGCCCTCGGCTATTCGGCGCAGTTGCTCCGAGCGAGCGGCGATACTGATGCAAGCTGAGCGCAGCGAGGCTGCGGCCGTGAGAAGCCGAGCCCTTGGCTCGCAGCGGCTTGCGCCGTGCCGGCTACCACGGCTTCGCGATTCTCAGCGCGCTGAGAATCGCGCGCGTGGCGGGGGAGCGGTTGAGCGTGACGAAGTGGATGCCGGGCACGCCCTCGCGCAGCAGCTCCTCGCACTGCAGCGTGGCGTAGGCGACGCCGAAGTCGAGCACCGCCTCGGCGTCCTCGCCGCGCGTGCGCAGCTCGTGACGAACGCCGTCGGGAATGGAGGCCCCGCAGAGCTTGGCCATGCGTTCGGCCTGCCCCGCCTGTGTGATGGGCATGATGCCGGGGATGATCGGCACGTTCACGCCCGCCGCGCGTGCGCGCTGGACGAAGTCGAAGTAGAGGGTGTTGTCGAAGAACAGCTGTGTGATCAGGAACTGCACGCCCGCGGCCACTTTCTCCGCGAGGTGTTCCAGATCCTCCTCGGGGCTGACCGCGTGGATGTGCGTCTCGGGGAAGCAGGCGCCGCCGATTGCAAAGGGGTAGTCGGCGGCGATCAGTTCCACCAGTTCGCGCGAGTACTCCAGGCCGCCCTCCGTTTTGCGCCACTGCTCCTGACCCGCGGGCGGGTCGCCGCGCAGCGCGAGCACGTTCTCGATGCCCGCGCTCTGCATCTCGTCGAGTGTGTCGCGCAGTTCCGCCACGGTCGCGCCCACGCAGGTGAAGTGCGCCATCGCCTCCAGCCCGTACTGCTCGCGCATGCGCTTGACGATCTCGATCGTTTTGCCTCTGGTGGAGCCGCCGGCGCCGTAGGTGACGGACACGAACGACGGGTCCAGGCCGCGCAGCTCGGCGAGCGCCGTGCGCAGATTCTCCTCCCCCGCGTCCGTCTTGGGCGGGAAGAACTCGAAGGAGAACGTCGGCCCGGAGGAGGCCAGGCGGTCGATGCGCATCCGGGGATTATGCAGGGAGAGCGAGAACTGACTGCAAAAGGACTGGAGCCTCCCGCGCTTCCGACGCCGAATGCTCAGCGGCGAGTAGGCAGGGCGGTCAGCGCCAGGCAGGCTCGTCGCCGTCTCGGTGGGCTTATCTGGAGCGGCTCGCCGAGGAGCGGGGCTGGCCGGATCGCCTTGTCATCGCGCTGGAGCAGAGCCTCTTCGACAGCACCGATCGCGGCAGGTACGCAGCGGAGGCTGGTGTGTCGGCGCCCACGGCGAGCAGCGATCTGCGCCGCCTGGTGGACGCCGGGTTGATCACGCAGCGAGGTCGGGGACGGGCGACGCGCTACACAGCGAGTGAGCGCCTGGCCGGCGACATCCGGCGACAGCACGAGAGCCGCGCCGGCTGAAGCACTCGAAGCAGTCGCCCTACAACACGCGCCGCGCCCAGGTGAAGCTCTGAGCGAGCCAGCCGGACGTGAGCGGCACCACATACACGCCCTGGCCCGAGGAGTGGATGGCCCACTGGCCCGAGAGCGCGAGCCCCTCGTGGATGACATTCGCCTCGGTGGCCTTCGAGTTGAAGTGGGCGGAGCCGAAGAACAGGAGATCGCCGGGCTGAACGTCTTCGAGATGGATGCGCGCGCTCTTGGGGATTTCGCCGGCCTGTTCGGCGGCGGTGCGCCCGAGGATCTGCCTGCCCCACGACAGCCCTGAGACCTTGTACACGCGCCAGGCGAAGCCCGAGCAGTCATAGCCGCCGTGTTCGAGGCCGTCGGCGGTGTTGTCGGTGGTTCCGCCCCACACATACGGCATGCCGATCTTGGACACCGCGATGCGCAGCACCTGCAACTGGTCGGCGTCGTAGCGCGGCAGCGAGAAGGCGGACAGGGTTTCGCGCGCCCGATCGACCGCCCACTGCCCGGAGCCCGGCGACGAGCCGAGCACCTGCGCGAACGAGTACGCGGCTTCGGCGCGGGTGATCGGACTCCACGGGTAGAGGTCGAGCGACTGCGTGCCGACCGGATGCTCGAAGCGCAGTTCCAGATAGCGCGCCACGACCTCGCTGCCGAAGTAGGCGGGCGGCTCCAGGCCGGCGGCCTGCGCCACCTGCTGCACGTGCTCGGCGACTTCGCCCAGGCCGAGCTGCTCGACCAGCAGCGCGTCGAAGCCAACCACCGTGATCGGGCCGTCGGCGGTGACGCTCACCGGCGCCGTGCCCTCGCGCGCGGCCAGCGCCGCCAGCGCCTGGCTCCCCGCCTGCACGCTCAACCGCCCGGCGCCGAGGAAGCCCAAGCCGGCTTCTTCGCTCATCAGCCCGTCGCCCACGACCGTGCGCTGCGCCGCGAGGTCCCAGTCGGCGGCTGTCGGCTTCACGCTCGGCGCGTGTATGGATGCCGCCCGAGCGGATGCCGCCGAGATCGCCGGCGCCGATCGTCCCAGCCCGGCGGCGGGCACGACCAGCGCATACGCGGCCACCGCGGCGCATGCAAGCAGGGACAGCCGTCGAGGGGGCACACCGGTTAATCGCCGCAAGCGGCGCCGACGTGAAGGCGAACGCTGTGTCCTGGACGCCTCGTCGACTACAGCTGGTCGACCTCGATCTTGGGTTCGCCCGTGTGGAGGAGATCTGGCAGCGTGGGCGTCGATCGTGTCTGTGCCGCGTCAGCTTCCAGCGGCTTCTGGATGTCCGGGCGGGCGAGCGCCAGGTAGGAGACGAGGGCGAACACCGCGATGGCGAACACGATCGCGGTGGAGCCGTCGCCGAAGTTGATCCCGCTGAGGTTGCGCGGCTTGCTGATGTAGTCGGCGAACGACGCGCCGAGCGGCCGCGTGACGACGTAGGACATCCAGAACGCGGCGACGCCGTCCAGGCCGAGTCGCCAGTGCGCCAGGGCTGGGATCAGGATGACGACGCCGAACAGGAGGCCCGAGTCCAGGTAGCCCAGGTTGAGCGAGCTCGCGGTGTAGTCGCCGAGCGCGGTCCCCAGGGCGAAGGTCGCGAACACCGTCGCCCAGTAGAACGCCTCACGTCGCTGGGTCGTGATGCTGTGGATCGACAGCGTTCCCTCGCTGCGCTGCCACAGCCAGAAGATCGCCGCCAGGATCGCGGCCCACAGCAGGGTCGTCCCCGCGTAGGGGATATGGGCGTCGAGATGCAGAAAGTCGGCGACGCCGGTCCCCGTGATCGCGATCGCAAACGCGAACGACCAGTAGGCGAAGGCCCGGTAGCGGCGCGTTTGGAACTGCAGCGCCAGCCCCACCACGATCACGAGCACCTCGATCCCGCCGCCCTCGAAGTTGCCAAACGTCTTCAGGAAGTCCGACGTGGCCTCGCCGCCGGCGGTCGTCAGGATCTTCACCACCCAGAAGAGGAAGATGACCTCGGGGACCTTCGCCGCTATAGGAGCGGGAAAGAAACGACCGATCAGCGGGACCAGGCCGTCCTCCGACGCTGTGCGGCGGTCAGGGCTCGGCGAAGATTTGCGATGCTGGCGGACGGATCCCACGTAGCGAAGTCTCCTTCGGCTGGACGAGGGCGACCATAGCAAGCAGCCCTCCAAGAGGAGCCGAGCGAGATGACCACCTCTGAGCGTGAGCCGCTGAATCAGCGTGCCAGCCGCAGCACCAAGCGTGGACTAGGCCCAATACTAGGCCGTGCTGAGGAATCGCTCCACGATTGCGGGCAGCTCGGGCGCGACGCCGATGTCGTAGTGGGTGCGCCCGGAGAGCACCGCCAGCTGATTGTGCGGCGGCGTCGGCGGGTTCCAGCCGGCGTCGCGCAGGCCGCCGCCGAGCAGCGCATAGAACTCCGCGGCATGGCTCGGCGGGATGCTGTCCGCGTCGGCGTAGACGAGCAGCGTGCGGGCGGTGATCTGCGGGATCTCGGCGCCCCAGTCATACGGGGTGCGCTGGAGCGCGCCGGTCTTGTCCATCAGCGTTGGGAACGCGTCAGGGTCCGGTGCGACGTCGACGTAGGCCTGGTACATGGGCGCGTTGCGCATCATCTGGAACATGCCGCTCCCGAGCTGCTCGAACTGGGCGCGGACCTCGGGGAACCAGCCGTCGCGGCGAAACGGGGCTGATACCGAGACCAGCCGCCGGATCAGCGACGGGTGCTGGATGGCGGCGCGCAGGCAGGCGCCCGCGCCGAGCGAGTAGCCGAACAGGTCGATCTGCTCGAGGCCGAGATGAGCGGCAAGGCCTGCGATCTGCTCGCCGAACGCCTCGTAGCTGAACGGAGCATCGACGTCGGCGGTGTGGCCGTGGCCCTGGAGCTCGATCGCGATCACCCGCCGTTGCGCCGACAGCGCCTCGACCAGTCCCGCGATCGTGCTGATCAGCCCGAACCCGGGGTGCACGGCGATCAGCGGCGTGTCGCCCGCGCCGTAGCTCTCCCAGTAGATGTCGACCCCTGCCGCAGGGGCATATCCGGACTCTGGCATCAGGTTGACCTCGCGGATTGAACGGTCGTGTCTCGTAGGGTATTGGTATGGAGCCTCTGCCGATGGCGCCAAGCTGCGCGCTCGACGAGGACGGGCTGGGCCTGCAGCTCGAGCGCTATCGTCGCGCTGGACGCGGCGCGCGACTCGTCGAGCGAACGCAACGACGCTTCGTGGTTGAGCTTGACGAGCACGTGGACGGCGGACTCGTCGAGGAGGCGGTTGCGATCGAGCGGGAGTGCTGCCCGTTCTTCGCGCTCGACTGGGAGCCGGCGCGGCGATGGCTGACCGTCTCGGTATCGCACGTTGAGCACGAGCCCGCGCTCGATGCGATCGCGTTTGCGCTCGGCCTCGACGCACCTGCTCAGCACGCGAGCTGAGCCCGCGTTCGCTGCTCCCCTGTGATTCAGGCTTGAACACCGAGGCCCGCTGCTAGATGCAGCGGGTCTGAGACGCACGCGCCGATCCCAGGGGCGCCGGGGCAGAGAGCGCGCAGCCACATCCCGCTGGCGCCCAGGGCGGCCGGCGTCGCGTCGACGGTCCAGGTCCCTGCGGAATTGGTTGTTGTTTCGGCGAGGGTCAGCTCGCTGACGACTTCGCCCTTGTGGCTCACCGTCCGCGCCTGAACCTGGATGGGCGCACCGGCGATCAGCGTGCCGTCAAGGAGCTTGAGCACACCTGAGAGAGTTGGGGGCTGACCCGGTTCGGGGTTGCCCGTTCCCGTGGCGCCGACGGTTTCCGGTGTGCTGGACGTGCTTGGCGGGAGCGGTGGCACGGTCAGCGCGAGCGTGGCTCTGGCCGGGTTTGGCGCCAATCGTCGCACGCCGGCGCGGATCGCGGGGAGCTCCCCGTAGAGCACGTTGCCGGGGCAGTCGGTCGCGTCGCCGTCGCGGTGGCCGGCGATGCGCGACAGGGGCACGCGGGCATTTGCCGGAAAGCGGCTGTAGACGGCGCCGGCCGGGTTCACTCTGACGGTCACGCTGCCCTCTGCTGGAACCCCGTGCAGCGAGAGCTTCCACGCGAACAGCGCTTCCAGCGCGTCGCGGGCTGCCGTCGAGACCGGCGCCGCCATGAACGAGCCCAGCACGGCGACCCCGGTGGAGGCATGGTTGTAGCCGCCCGCGTGCGCGCCGATCACCGGCTCGTCGATGCCTCCGGCGCGGGCCTCGAAGATCCGCCCGTACAGGTCGATCACGAAGTTGTAGCCGATGTCGTCCCAGCCGTTGACGTAGCGGTGGAACACGTAGATCGCCCGCAGCATCGCGGGCACTTCGCTGGCCGCATAGCCGTTCGGGTTCTCGGTGTGGTGCACGAACGCCATTCGTACCGCCCCGTATTCGGGCGCCACCTTGGGCGCCGAGGTTCTCTGAGCCCACGCCCGCCGGGCGATGATCGGCGGCTGGCCCGGTCCGGCGGCCAGGGTCGGCGTGGCGAGCGGCAGGTGGGCTGCCAGCGCCGCTGACGCAGCGCTGCCCGCTTGCCTTGTCGTTGCCTGAGCATCCTGGACGTTGACGAGGTGCACTCGTACGCCGCTCATGGTGCCCTTGGCGCGAACCTGCACGGCGGTGGTGCCTCCCGTCCAGATGGGCTCTCCCACGTGCCGATCTGGATCCGGGCGCGCTTCCGGTCCGTGGCCATTCGCTCCGGCGGAGACCCAGCTGCTCCACTGGCCGTCTCGGGCGCGGAAGCGCAGCCACACAGAGGCCTGGGCAGGCGCCCGCCATTCAAGGCCCACGAGATCCACAGGGTGCCCGAGCTCGACGGTCGCGCCCTGCGGCGTGACCTCGCCAAGCCAGTGATGAGCGAGGGTCGGCGTCTGGGGCCCGGCGAGCAGCGCGAGCGCGGCGCGGGGGCGTAGCAACCCGCTTGCCATCGCCCCGGCGGAGGCTGCGATCAGTGATCTGCGCGTGAGCCTGGCGGTCGGGTCGGGCATGCGGTCTCAGCCAGCGACGATCGTCAGGAAGTCGCGGCTGTACGGTTCGAGCAGCTCGCCCGCGATCCCGTGTTGGCCGGGCACGACCGGCATGGGGGAGGGGCCGCCGGGGGCGTGGACGTAGAGGTAGCCGGCGACCCAATCGGGGTTGATGTCCAGCTCGATCGCCCGCCTCGCGCCGGCAGCGACCAGCGCATCGGCGAGTTCGCTCGGCACCAGAGCCTCGCCTGCCGCCCACACCAGTTCTCCGCTCGCGGTAACCCCGAGGCCAGAGCGAGCCACGGCTGTGCGCCCTTCGACGGTTCCCCCCCAGCACTTGATGATGCAGCTCGCCGCGTTCGCGGCCACGGCGCCGTGATCGACGAGCAGTTGCTGGTTCTGCAGCACCGAGAACACCGCGTGATGGGCGCGCGGCACGCCAGCTTCCCACGCTCCGATGTCGGTGATGCCGTCGGTGTAGGTGACGATCGACGCGAGCCGCGGCTTGAGCGCCACCGCAACGTGCCCGGCGGACATGAACCCGACGCTGGGGTACGTGAGCTTGAAGCCGCCGTTGAACGCGGCGACCACGAGGTGAATCTCTCGAGGCGTGATCCGATCCCCGTACGTCCAGCCCGACACCCCGCCGTCCGTCGAGCCGGCGTGCAGGTTGAGGTGAACGAGCCGCTGGTCAAAGCGCACAAGGGTGACGCCCGAGCGCTGGGCGAGCCACGCCGCGGGCTGTCCGTGAACTTCCGCCACGGTCGCCCAGCCAGCCGTCGTGTGCGCCGGTGCGCTCACCACAAGAGGTGCTATCCGCCGTGCGGGCGCCGAGCGCGGGGGAGTTCGCCTCGAGATCACCCCGCGCGTGCGCGCTGGGCGAGCGGCTGCGCTCAAGCGCCCTCGGTCTGATCCAGATCGCCCCAGGCTGGGGCCGAGGACGGCTGCCGCCGCGGCAAGCGCGCCAACGAGAGCCAGCGCTCCGAGCCGCCTGCGCAGATACACGCCTTCGTCGATCCCGGATGCTGCGCTCAAGATGAGGGAGTCAGGAGGTAGACCCGTGCCGGCGGCACTGCCTCCCACGAGAACGCCGACCACGAGCGCCCGGCGAATCTCACGGTCCCGCGGGCAGGGATCCGAGCTGGCACCGCGCCTCCAGCGATTCGCGTGGAGCCGGTGCGCACGAAGGCAGGGCCGCCGGTCGTGCCGTGGAGCACGTCCACGCGCAGCCGCACGATGTGCCAGTGCGGGGCGTAGATGGCGTCCACGCAGGCGATCGTGCTTGCGCTCGCTGGCTTGCCTGCCCCGGGCATGACTGAAGCTTCTAGTAAGCCCCTAAGCCCCACATCAGCAGGGCATGAGAGCTTACACATGTACGCTCGGTGCGCTATCCGGTCTGAGGAGGCCGAGCGCGCGAGGTTGCGCGCACAGCACTCCGGGAATACGTGGATCGCGCTGCCTGATCGCGGGAGACACGCTGCGTGGGTGCACACCATCCCGCACAGCGGGGCCAGCAGGCACGGTGACGCTACGACCCCCTGAACCGCACCTCCGCCCGCAGCCCGCCATCCGCCTGCGGCGTCACCTCCAGCGTCGCCGCATGCGCCGCCGCGATCGCCGCGACGATCGACAGCCCGAGCCCATGCCCGTCCCCGTGCCTGAGTCGATCGCCGCCGAGTCGGTGAAACGGACGCAGCAGCCGCTCGACGTCGGCCGCAGCGACCACGGGCCCGCTGTTGGCGACGCAAAACACCGCCTCCCCGTCCGCGACGCCCCCAACGGCAGTCGTGACCGTGATCCAGCCGTCGGCGCTGTTGTGACGAATAGCATTGTCGAGCAGGTTCGCCACGAGCCGTTCGATCAGCCGCGGGTCGCCTGTTGCCGGCGCGCGCTCGAGCTGCGCGTCCAGGCGCAGTCCCCGGCGGGCGATCTCCTTGCGGCGCTCGTCCAGCACCTGCCCGGCGATCGCGTCGAGCAGCAGCGGCTCGCGGCGCGCCAGGCCCTGCTCGCTCTGCGCGAGCGTCAACAGCGCGTCGATCATGCGCTCTTGCTGCTCGCCGATCGCCAGCACCCGCTCGCACGCGGCGCGCAGCGACGAGGTGCTCGCGGCGGGGTCGGCGAGCGTCACCTCGAGGATCGCGCGCTCCAGCGTGAGAGGTGTGCGCAGCTCGTGCGAGGCGTTGGCGACGAACTGGCGCTGGGACTCGAACGACGCCTCCAGCCGCCCAAGCAGCTCGTCGAACGTGTCGCCGAGCTCGCGCAGCTCGTCGTTGGGCCCGTCGAGCGCGAGCCGCTCGTGCAGGCTGGACGCGGACAGCTCGCGGGCCGCCGCGGTGATCACGTGCAGGGGGCGCAGCACGCGGCCGGCGAGCACCCACCCGAGCGCCATCGACGCGGCCACCATGATCGCCAGCGCGACGACCGACCAGATCAAGAGCTGGTGCAGGTCGCTGCGGTTGACGCTGTCCGCGATCGCCCCGAGCTGGTTGGCTCGGGCGCGGGCGATCGCGGCGCTACCCGGTTGACCCGGCGCCGGCGGCGACAGCTGCTGCGGCGTCACTTCTAGGTTGTGCGCGTGTGGTT
Organism: Solirubrobacteraceae bacterium; assembly: GCA_035483595.1. GTDB lineage: Bacteria > Actinomycetota > Thermoleophilia > Solirubrobacterales > Solirubrobacteraceae > Palsa-744. The sequence goes on along the minus strand of DATHPU010000023.1, from coordinate 143,298 downwards.
CCACGAGCCTCGCTGCGGAGCCCTGCGCGGACACGACGAAGCTGTGCGATGAGCTGCGCACGGACAGGAACACGATCGCCAGCAGCAGTGTCCCCGTAACCATGAAGACGCCGCCGTAGAGGACCGCCAGGCGCAGGCGGATCGTGTAGCGGGGCAGACGCGGCCGGCGCCCGCGGAGAAGCCGCCGCGGCGGTCGCAGATCGGTGGCGGCCGCGTGGACCGTGTCGGGGGCGCTCACCGCAGGACTCAGATCCTGTAGCCGCCGCGCGGCACGGTCTCGATCAGCGGCGGCTCGCCGAGCTTTGCGCGCAGGCGCCTGATCGTCACCTTGACGGTCGTCGTGAACGGGTCCGCGTTCTCGTCCCACACCCGTTCGAGCAGCTCCTCCGCCGAGACGATGCGTCCGCTCGCGCCGAGCAGGTACTCGAGCACCGCGAGCTCCTTCGGGCTCAGCGCCAGGCGCTGCCCGCCGCGGCTGGCAAGGCGGTTGGCGGGGTCGACGCGCAGGTCGCCGTGCACGAGCGTCGTCGGCAGCGGCGCCCCGGAGCGCCGTGCCAGCGCCCTGATGCGGGCGACCAGCTCGGCGAACGCGAACGGCTTGGGCAGGTAGTCGTCGGCGCCGAGGCCGAGGCCGTCGACGCGGTCTTCGATCGAGCCGGCCGCCGTCAGCATCAGGATCCTGCCCTCGCGACCCTCGGCCACGAGCGAGCGGCAGATGTCATCGCCGTGCACGCCGGGCAGGTCGCGGTCGAGCACCAGCACGTCGTAGTCGGTGAGCGCCAGGCGCGCCATCGCGTCGTGCCCGTCGAGCGCGACGTCCACCGCCATGCCCTCGCGGCGCAGGCCCGTTGCGACCGTCTCGGCCAGCTCGACGTGATCCTCGACAAGCAATACCCGCATGGACCACTCAGCGTGGCGCATTTCCGGTTACAGCGCGGTTACAGCGTCCGTCACCGGGGTGTAACCGGCGAAGCCGTACAACCCCTCTCGCACGCAGCATCCAGCCCGCGCGAGGAGCGATGAGATGAAAGCGACACGAGTGAAACCGACACCGCACGCAGCAAGGCGGCCGGCCCGACGGCGTCCAGCCTGGCGAGCCTGCATCCTCGCCGCAGCGCTCGCAGCCCTCGCGCTGCTCGCGGCCGCTTGCGGCGGCACCTCTCCCGGCTCCGGCGTTGCACACCTGGGGAAGACCACCGCGTCGACCGGCAAATCGACGAGCTCGTCGGCGGGCTCCGGCGCCGGCTCCGGGGAAGCGCAGCCCGGCAGCCAGGCGATCGCCTACTCGGCGTGCGTACGCGCGCACGGGGTCCCCAGCTTCCCCGACCCGAAAGTCACAACCAACGGCAGCGAAGTGAAGGTCGCGATCGGGATCAATCCGTCGATCTCGAGCAATCCCCACTTCCAGTCGGCCCAGCAGGCGTGCCGCAAGCTGCTGCCCGGCGGCGGGCCCGGCTCGGGCTCCGGCCAGCAGATCGGCCCGCAGGAACAGTCGCAGTACCTGAAGGCCGCCGCGTGCATACGCGCTCACGGCATTCCCAACTTCCCCGACCCGACCTTCGCGGGCGGCGGCGTCCACATTCCGAAGACCGCCGGCGTCAACCTGCACTCGCCGCAAGCGCGCGCGGCCGAGGAAGCGTGCCAATCGCTGATCCCCGGCGGCCTGCACGGTAATCACTAGTGAGCACGGCGAGCGGGCACCCCGGAGGGCAGATGCAGGCCCGTGGGCGCCCGGCGTGGAGATCGCGGCGGATCGCGCTCGCGGGACTCGCGCTGGCGGTCGTCGCGGTCATCGCCGCGGTCGTGGTCGCCGTGGACCCGTTCGGCGGCTCGCACGCGCCGAGCGGCGTCGGCGACAACGCGACGCCGACGTCGCTTGCGACCGTGAGCCGGCGGGAGCTCTCCTCGCAGACGCAGTTCGGCGCCACGCTCGGCTACGCGGGCTCCGCGAGCATCCTCGTGCCTCCCGGCACGCCAGCGTCCGCGGTGGCGCAGACATCGATGTTCACGGAGCTGCCGGCAGTCGGCAGGGTGATCGCGCGCGGGCAGAGCCTCTACCAGGTATCCGGCCAGCCGGTGCTGCTGCTTTACGGCTCGGAGCTCGCGTCGCGCGCGTTCGTTGCGGGCATGTCGGCTGGCCGCGACGTGGCGGCGCTGAACGCCAACCTCGACGCGCTCGGCTACGGCAGCGATCTCACCGGCGACACGTTCGGCCCTGCCACCGAAGCGGCCGTGCGCGCGCTGCAGGCGGCGCGCGGCATGAGCGTGACCGGCGCGCTGGCGCTCGGCTCGGTCGTGTTCGAGCCGGGGCCCGTGCGGGTGACGAGCGTGACGCCTGCGCTCGGCGCGAGCGTCCAGCCGGGGCCGGTGCTCGGCGTCACCTCGACGACTCCGCAGGTGACGATCGCGCTGCCAGCGTCCCAGCAGGCGAGCGTCAGGGTCGGCGACCGCGTCACGATCACGCTGCCTGACAGCGAAACGACGCCCGGCGTCGTCAGCTCCGTCGGCACCGTCGCGAAAGCGCCCGCCGGCAAGGGCGGCGAAGGCGGCGGCGGCGGCGGTGGTGGCGGCCCGGAAGGCGGCGAAGAAGGCGGCGCGACGATCGAAGTCGACGTGGCGCTGCGCGACCCGCGCGCGAGCGCGCACCTCGACGAGGCGCCGGTGACCGTGTCGATCACCACGGCCAGCGTCCCCAGCGCGCTGACCGTGCCCGTAGACGCGCTGCTCGCGCTCGCCGGCGGCGGCTACGCGCTGGAGGTCGTCGAAGGTCGCGTGCACCGCCTGGAGGCGGTCACGCTCGGCATGTTCGACGACTCCGAAGGCCTCGTGCAGGTGAGCGGCAGCGGCGTGGCGCCGGGCCAGCGCGTGGTGGTGCCAACGACATGAGCGCGCCCGTGCTCGAGCTGCGCGACGTGAGCAAGACCTACGGCGCGGAGCCGCCGGTATACGCGCTGCGCGACGTGAGCCTGGCGGTCGAGGAGGGCGAGCTGGTGGCGATCGTCGGTCCGTCCGGGTCGGGCAAGACGACGCTGCTGCACGTCATCGGCACGCTCGAGCGCCCGAGCTCGGGGATCGTCGCGATCACCGGCCTCGAAGTCGCCGCTTGCTCCGACCGCGAGCTCGCGGCGCTGCGCGCCACGCGGATCGGGTTCGTCTTCCAGCAGTTCTTCCTGGCCGAGCACTCCACCGCGCTCGAGAACGTCGCCGACGGGCTGCTGTACGCGGGCGCGGATGCGGGGGAGCGGCGCGAGCGCGCGGCGCAGGCGCTCGCCCGCGTCGGGCTCGCGGGCCGCGCGGGCTTCCGTCCGAGCAGGCTCTCCGGCGGCGAGCGCCAGCGCGTGGCGATCGCGCGCGCGCTCGTGGGGCGCCCCGCGATCGTGCTCGCGGACGAGCCCACCGGCAATCTCGACAGCGCCGCCGGGGCGGCGATCGTGGCGCTGCTGGAGGAGCTGAACGCGGAAGACGCGACGATCGTCGTGATCACCCACGACCGCGAGCTCGCCGCGAGCCTGCCCCGCCAGGTGCAGATGCTCGACGGCCGCATCGTCGCCGACGGCGTCGCGCCGGCGTTCGCGCTCGTCAACGCGCCGCCCGGACCGCGGCCGTGAGCGCATCCCCGCCGGCTGCCACCGCACTCGCGGCGCTCGCCCCGCAGCGGCTGCGGCCGTCCGACCTCGCGCGCGTGGCCAGCGTGGGCCTGCGCACACGGCGGCTGCGCGCGGGCCTGTCGGCGCTGGGGATCGCGATCGGCGTGGCCGCGATCGTGGCGGTGCTCGGCCTGTCGTCCTCCAGCCAGGCGGGGCTGCTCAGCCAGATCGACCGGTTGGGGACGAACCTGCTGACGGTGACCAACGGCCAGGGCCTCACCGGCAAGTCCGCCGAGCTGTCGCTGTCGGCGCCGGCGATGATCGCCCGCGTCGAGCCCGTGACGAGCGTCGCGGAGACCGCCAAGGTGAGCGCGAGCGTCTATCGGACCCCGCTGATCCCCGCGCTCGACACCAACGCGCTGCAGGTCCAGGCCGCGAGCCTCGATCTGCTGGCGTCGCTCGGCGTGCAAATGGCCCAGGGGCGCTACCTGAACGCGGCCACCGCCACCGAGCCGGTGGCGGTGCTCGGCGCCGCCGCGGCGCAGCGCCTTGGGGTCGACCGCCTGTTTGCGGGCGAGCGGATCTGGGTGGCGGACCAGTGGTTCTACCTCGCCGGCATTCTCGGCCCGGCCGAACTGACCCCTGAAATCGAAAGCTCGGTGCTCGTGGGCTTCCCCGCCGCCGAGCGCTACCTCGCTGCGAACGGGCACGCGGACACGATCTACGTGCGCGCGCAGAGCGAACAGGTCGCCGCGGTGCAGTCGGTGCTCGCGCAGACCGCCAACCCGGAAGCGCCCGACGAAGTCGACGTCAGCCAGCCGTCCGCGGCGCTGGTCGCGCGCGCGGATGCCAAGAGCGCGCTCAACGGCCTGTTCCTGGGGCTGGGCGCTGTGGCGCTGCTCGTGGGCGCGGTCGGCGTCGCGAACATCATGGTGATCTCGGTGCTCGAACGCCGCTCGGAGATCGGGTTGCGCCGCGCGCTGGGAGCGAGGCGGGGGCAGATCCGCGCTCAGTTCCTCTCTGAGGCGATCCTGCTCGCTCTGGGCGGCGGTGCCGCGGGGGTCTGCCTGGGCGCGCTGGCGACCGCGATCTACGCGAGCGCGAAGGGCTGGGCGGTCGTGATCCCCGTCTCCGCGTGGGCCGGCGGCTTCGGCGCCGCGCTCCTGATCGGTGCGGTTGCCGGCCTCGTGCCGGCGATCCGCGCGGCACGGCTCGCGCCGGCGGAGGCGCTCAGGACGGTGTGAGCCTCAGCAGGATCCTCAGCTATGGCGGGCGCGTGCGGCCAAGAGGCGCCGGGAGATCTCCTGTTCGCCGGCCGCCGGATCGCCTTTGCAGATGCCCGTGTTCTCCTGCTGCTGCAGGGGGGATACGGGACCGGCGACGTACACCTGCCCGCGGAGCTTGTCGAGCACGGTCTCGGGCCTGCCCGCGTTGGCGACCTCGACGTTCGTGACGGCCTCGCCGAAGTGGCCGGGCCAGCAGGCCCAGGGAGCGCTCGCGATGCTCACGAGCGGTGTCGAGGCGGCCAGGAAGGCGAAGCGACCGCCGCCGCAGACGAGCCAATCGACGAGCACGTTGTAGGTGGCCGGACGCCGGCGCGCATTGCAGCCGGGCTCGTAGGTGGGGTGGCCGCCGTAGGCGGCCTGCACCACGGGGTGGCCTTGTTCGGTAGCGAGCGAGGGGCTGGACCAGGGGATCAGCTGGCCCTCGTAGCTGTGGTGCGCCATGTATAGCCACTGCGGCTGGAGCGTGTGCGGATCGAGCAGGACGTCGATGTGCTCCCAGTCGCCCTGATGGCGATCGACATTGAGCACTTCACCCGCGATCGGGGCTTCCTCCATCAGCTTGGTACGCACCACGAGGGGGAAGTAGTTGTACGGATAGTAGAACCAGTACTCGAGCGCGACGAGGCCCGAGGCGAGCTGCGGGTAACGTTCCTGGACCTGCTTGGGCCATTGCGAGCGTTCCACTTTTCCGTTCAGATAAAAGTAGATCTGGGCGGTGCTCCAGGGGTCGAGCAGCCCGGGGTCGGCGAGCCAGCGATCGATGGGCCCCGTTTCGACGCCCTGTCCGAGCATGAACGGCTGGAACTGGCCATTGGGGCTCGAGTTGCGTGCGAGCGGCACCGGCAGCTGGAGATAGTCGCCGGCGCTGGCGCCGCGAGCCTGCAGGCTCGCGAGCGGTGGTTCGCATTGCCGCTGCGGCGCACGTCGCTGGACGAGGCAGGTCCGTTCGCCGTCGGGGCCACGCTCCGCGAGCGCGGCGCCGACGGAGACGGGCCAGAAGCGGTCGGCGACGCTCACCTCGAGCGTCGGCTGGTAGCGGCGCGCGAGCTCGGCCAGCGGCGGCGAGCTGGTGTCGTCGATCGGCGGTTCCCCGTCGTGCGCCCGCCCTTCCGGTGGCGGCGGGCCCGCGATCACGCCGCTACCGAGCTGGGCGTCCTCGCTCCCGTGGGACAGGCTCGCCGGCGGCTCCCCGCCGCAGGTGCCGCCTCGAGATCGTAGGTCTGCGCTGAAAAGCGTCGGGATGCTGCCTTCGGCGTCGATCGCGTGCAGTGCGAGCGTCAGCAGCGAGGGGCGCTGGCCCGAGTCGAGGCGATATGGACGGTCGGTCACGCTCAGGGAGCGGATCGTGTCGGCGGGGACGAGCGACAGCCGCTCGTCGCTCGAGGTGGCGTTCGCAAGCGAGCTGCAGGAGGCCAGGTAGACGCCGGCGCCGGAGCGCGACACGTAGCCGCCACTGAGCTGGCCGGCCGGGGTGTCCAGCACGGCGCGGGGGAAGATCACGGGCGGTATCGCCTGATAGGCGACGCCGAGCACCGTCAGGACCAGCAGGAGCACCCAGGGCAGTGGCGAGCGGACCCATTCGCGCGTGGAGCCTGGGCGCGGCAGCCTCGCCACGACGCGGCCGAAGGTCGAGACGAGCACGTTGACGAGCAGGAACAGGCCGACCGGCGCGGAGGCGAACATCGCCCCGACGGCGACGAGCAGCCACAGCCCGCCGTGCACGCGCTCATGCCACTTGAGCGGGCCCCAGCGGGTGAGCAGCGCATGGGCCAGCAGGAAGGCGAGCACCCACGTGACCGCGGTCAGCCAGCCGACCGCGCCGAGGACATCCGCCAGCCGCGCGGCGCCGAGGGCGATCAGGGCGGCCAACACCACCACGTTGAAGCCGGCGATCACACGCACCGCGCCCTCGCCGAGCGGTGCTGGGGCGGTTCTCGCCAGCCGCACCGGATTCGCGGACCTGGCCGCGCCGACGCCGCGTTTGCTCACGACGGCGTGCCACTGGGGTCCGTTGACCTTCCAGTGGCGTCCAGAGGCCAGGTAGGCGATCAGGGAGAGGACCGCGAAGGCGGTGGCGGTCAGCGCCGTCGAGCGCAGCGCGTCGCCGACGAGCCGCTGAAACCCGAATGCGTCGGTGGCGAGCGAGACGGGCAGCCGGGCGGCCGACAGCCGCACCCAGCTGAGCACCCAACCGACCACATATAGGTAGGCAAGAAACCCGAGAGAGAACGCGACGACGTCGAGGGCAGCTCGCGACGGGTCGGGCGCCGGCGGTTCGGCGCCAGTGCCGGGGCCCGATGGCGGCGACGGGGGGGCCAGTGGCGGCGACGCGGGGCCCGGAGGTGGCGACGCGGGGCTGGAAGGGGGCGACGGCGGCCCCGGGACTGGTGCGGGCGCTCCCGAGGGTGGCTCCGAGGCGCCGGCAAGCGTGGCGAGCGGCACCTGCCAGGCCGTCCTCAGAACCCTGAGGGCGTTGCCGCTCGCGAACTTCGCCGCACGCTCCTCGCCGTATTGGTGAACGAGGCTGCTCTGCAGGTCTTGCATGTGCGCGAGCTCTTCGATGCCGCGCAGGGCGGGCTTGATGTAGCCGTCGAGGTCGGAGCCGAATGCGACGCAGTCGTCGCAGCGGCTCACGTCGCAGATGTGGTCGATGTGCCTGCGGATCAGCTCGAAGGAGTCGTCGAAGCTCTTGGGCTTGCGGGCACCGTCGCTCACGTAGTGCTCGCAGCAGATGATCCCGAGCAGGCCTTTGCGCCTGGCGATACGGGCGATCGTCTCGTCGGTGAGGTTGTACTCGAGCGAGCCGAAGCGGCAGGCCATGTGGGTGGCCAGCACGGGCACGCGCTGGCCGGGGTCGCGCGTGTCGAGGAGGTCCAGCGTCTGCTCGACGGCGCGCTCGCTCATGTGGGTGACGTCGATCAGGATGCCGTTGTCGAGCATCGCGTTGACAGCCGCGAGGCCGAGCTCGCTGAGGCCGACGTCAGCGGGCTGCGGGAAGAGGTCGCCGTAGAGCCGGTCTGACATGAACGGCAACGCGGGCGCGTTGGTCGCGATGCCGCGCCAGAAGAGGTGGGCGACGGTGACGCAGACGACGCCTCGCTCGGCGAGCTCGCGCACGTTCTCCCGTATCTCGGTCTCGTGATCGCCGAGGTGAAAGCCGCCCTCGACGGAGTGGATGAGTATCGACTCGTCTGCCTGGAGGGCGTCTTCCAGCTCGCGGGGACTGTGTGCGATCGTGGCGCGCGTGCCGTGTTCGCGGCGTTTGGCGATGTGGTACTCGACGGTCTCGAGCTGGTCGATGAGGCGAGGGAAGTAGGAGGCACGGGGAGGGGCGCCGTAGCGGCGATCGAAGTCGATCTCGTCGAACGGCGAGTACAGGGCCGAGAAGATCACGCCGACGTTCCCGTCGCGCATCTGCTCGAGCGTCACACCTGGTTTGTCACCCTCTGCCTGGTAGTTGAAGCAGAGCGACAGGAGGCGCACGATCGTGGCGCGCAGACGCTCTTTGCGCCAGCGGCGCAGGTGCTCATGCGTCCGCGGCCGGGGCTCGGGCGACAGGTGCATCGGGTAGTGAGCGTGGAGGTCGACGAGCATCGGCCCGGTGTTCCGGATTTTCGGATCATATCGAGGCAGCGGTCGCCGGTCGGGCCGTGCTGTACACCTCGAGCGGCGTCCCTGCGCGACGGCCGAACGCTCTACGAGTGAAGCCGCTGCGCGAAGAACCCGAGGATCTCGTCGCGCGCGGCAACAGTCGGCTGCCCGGCGTCGTCGATGAGGTGCTGGGTGACGACGCTGTGCGGGCTGGCGACGACGTGCTCGAAGAACGGCGCGATGTCGCTGCCCGCGGCGCTGTCGGGCAGCACGCGCCCATGGAAGCGCTCGCCGAGCGCGTCGCGGTACGCGGCGAAGCGCTCGGCGCGGCAGTAGCGGTCGCCGCTGAAGCGGTACGCGAGCACGGTCAGATCGTCGCGGTCGAGCCGCTCGCGCACCGCCTCCAGATCGTCCGGCGCGATCTCCAGCCCGGCGGGGTCGTCGAGCGGCAGGGAGGGCTGCGAGAGCACGGGCGCGAGCATGGCGGGCTCGAGCATCATGGTGAGCGCGAAGTTGCCGGTGAAGCACATGCCGATGGCGCCGACGCCGGCACCACCGCACTCGCCGTGCGCGAGCCGCGCGAGCGCGCGCAGCCACACGGTGACGGGGCTGGAGCCGTTGCCGGCGAACGCGCGGAACTCGGCGCTGACGCACGCGCGGCGCATCACCTCGACGCCCTCCTCGGCGCCAGGCACGGCGCCGTCGCGGCCGAACAGCGACGGCATGTACACGGTGAATCCCGCGTCGCGAACCCAGCGGCTGAAGCGCGCGACGTGCGGGCTGATGCCGGGCATCTCGGTCATGACGATCACGGCGGGCCCGCTGCCGGCGACGTGCACGAGCTTGGCGACGTCGCCGAGCGTGACGGTGCGATGCTCGAAGTCCTCGAGCGGATCGTCGGCGTTCAGGCTGGCGCTCACGTGCCCGGCTCCGTGACGGCGCCCGGCTTCGCGGCCGCGCCCTGTTTCGCATTGGCGCCCGGCTTCGCGCCGGCCCCCAACTCCGTCTGCCAAGCGGCGCGCATGTGCCGGATGCCGGCCTGGTCGCCGAACAGCTGTCGCTGCCAGTTGGCGGCCATGCCGAGCGCGTTCAGCCGGAAGGCCATCCCCGCGGGGTCGACGTCGGCGGGCAGCTCCCCGGCGGCGACGGCGGCCTTGACGTTGGCGCGCAGCACGGCGAGCCATTCGCGCATGACGTCTGCGACGGCGTCGCGCACGGGGCCGGGGCGCCCGTCCATCTCGGCGGAGGCGGCGCACAGGAAGCAGCCGCCGGCGAACACGTCGGCGCCGAGGTAGCCGCTCCACGCGCGCCCGATGGCGAGCAGCCGCGGCAGCCCCTCGGGGCTGGAGAGCGCGGGCGCGATGACCTGCTCGACGAGGATCTGGCGGGCGGCGGCGAGCGTGGCGAGCTGCAGCTCCTCCTTGGACCCGAACAGCGCGAACACGCTGCTCTTGTTGACGCCCAGCTCGGCGGCGAGCGCGCCGAGCGTGAGCCCTTCCATGCCGTCGCGGGAGGCCATCTGCACGGCGCGCTCGATCACGGCGGCACGGCTGCGCATGCCGCGCGCGCGGCGCCCGTCGCTGGGCTCGCCGGCGGGCGCGCCCTTGACGAGTGGCTTGACGGCTCGCGCCATGCCGCGTAGGTTACAACATGCACGAACGATCGTTTATATATATTTTTATAAAGAGATGGGATGGCGTGATGGGTGACGTGGGCACGTGGGAGTGGGCAGAGCGCACGCAGGGAACGCTGGGCGGGCGCGAACGGGGCTCGGCTCAGCAGCGGTACAGCGTTGCGCCCGCGCTGGAGCCGCGCCCGGCGCCATTTTCCCCGCGCAGCGCGGCGCCCATGCCCGGCGCGGCGACCGCGGTACAACTGGACGCGACCCAGCTTTCGCGTTCGCGCGCGGCGGTCGAGCCGGGAGGGATGGCGAGCAGCACGTAGCGCAGCGCCCCCGAGCGCACGAGCCGCGCCAGCTGCGCCGCGGTGGGCGCGGGCTCGCTGCCGTTGAAGCCGCCGAGCGTGACGACGGGCATGCGCGTCTGCAGCCCGATCGGCGCCGCGAAGTCGGAGCTGGCGGCCGCCACCACGTAGCGCGCACCGCCCCGGTGGCGCTCCAGATAGGCGACGAGCGCCGGGTCGAAAGCGCCGTGCGCGAGCGCCGGGTCCCTGTCCCACACGGGTGTGAGGCTGCGCGGCCCGGCGGTGGGGCTGGCGCCGGTGCGTCCGAAGCTGACGGTGGCAATGGAGTACGCGGCGGGGCCTCCGAGCAGCGCGAGCGCAGCGGCGGCGATGGCAACCGCGGGCGGCAGTCGCCCGACCACGGCGATCGCGGCGACCACGCCGCCGGCGAGCACCGCCCAGCGCAGCCACGGCACGAACCCGGGCGTGTTGCCGAGCAGCGCCCAGCTGAGGGCGGAGGTGCCGAGCAGCGCGCCCGCGAGCGTTGCTGCGGCAGAAGTGCTCGTGCGCACCCGCTCGGCGAGCGCGACGACACCGGCGGCGGCGAGCGCCGCGGCGGGCGGCGCGATGGCGCTGATGTAATAGGAGTGAAAGATGCCGCGCGAGAAGCTCAGAACGCAGTAGCCGGCGAGCAGCCACAGCCCGAACAGCACGAGCGCCGCCCGCCGGCGGCCCTCGCGCGGCGCGTCCCGGCCGAGCCACAGGCCGGCGAGGAGCCCGACGAGCGCCAGCGGCAGCAGCCACGCGGCCTGGCCGGCGATGGGCGCGGTGCTGAACAGCCGCAGCGGACCGGTTGCGCCCTGGCCACCGCTGGGGTAGCCGACGATGTGCGTGAGTCCGTTGGCGCCCGCGATCAGCTGCCACCAGGAGTTGTGCGTCGATTCCTCCACGTACGGCCGGCTGCCGAGGGGGATCAGCGTCATCGTGGTGAACCACGCGGCGCTCACCGCGAGCATCGTCGCGCCGCCGGCCACCAGTGCGACGAGTCGCCGCCGCGCGTCGCCGGGCGCTGCGAGCAGGTACGCGCCGGCGAGGCCGGGGACGATCAGGAACGCCTCGAGCATCTTCGTGTTGAACGCCAGCCCCATGAGCGCGCCACACAGCACGACGTGGCGCAGGCGCCCCGATTCGAGCGCGCGCACGAGCGCCCACGCGCACGCGACGAGCAGCAGCGCGAGCAGCGCGTCGGGGTTGTCGTAGCGCGCGACCGCCACGCTCACGGGCGACAGCGCGAGCATCAGCGCGGCGAGCAGCGCCGCGCGGCGCCCGAGCGTGCGGCGCACGGTGTCGTGCAGCAGCGCCACCGCCGCCACTCCGCACAGCGCGTCGGGCAGCAGCAGGCTCAGCGAGCTGAAGCCGAACACGCGCCCTGACAGCCCCATCATCCAGTCCGCCAGCGGACCCTTGTCGAGGCTCGCCAGGCGGCTGGGGTCGGCGGCGTTGGTGAGCAGCGCCGTCCAGCTCCTGCTCGCCGCGAGCGCCGCCTCGGCGTAGTAGCCGTTGGCATAGCCGTTGCTCGTCAGCGCCCACGTGCTCAGCAGCGCCGAGAGCGCGAGCACGAGCACCAGCCCGAGATCGGGCGCGCGTCTGCGAGGCTCGTCAGAGGGGGCGAGCGCCGCCTCCGGATACGGGAAAGGGGCTGTCAATGGCGAGGTCATCGAGACGCTACCCGGTGGGCCGCAACCCGCGCCGGTGATGCGGTGATGCGGTGATGCTGGCCATGGGCGACGAAAACGACATCGAGGTGTTGACCGCACTTTGAAACGGGTGTCGTGTCCCACTGAGATTTGCTCAAACGGTCACCATTGACGGAACCACCGGCGGCATTCCTTGCCGCCTGATACCCCGTGCTCGTCCTCGCCGACCTCGCGCCACATATCGCCGGCGTCTGTCGGCCGATCACGGGCCGACGCAGCCTCGCTGGCTAGTCGGGACGCATGCTGGATGTCGCGTAAGCAGCGATATGTCCGTGCGGCCTGTGCGTGACGCGCACGCGAACGCACCCACGCAACCGGTCTACGATGCTGCGCGGAAACGGGATCAGCATCAACTCGGTCTCCTCGTCCACGACGACGGTGGGCAACCACTGGTCGCTTGTCACGCTACTTCTGCCAGGGATTGACAAGGCGGATGCCGAGACCGTCGAAGTGGCGCACGTTGCGGGTGGCGAGAGTCGCCTTGCGGCTGCTCGCAATGCCCGCGATCTGAACGTCGCGGATCTCCACGGTGCGGCCGGCACGCTGCCGTGATGCTGCGATCGTGCCGGCGGCGTCGGCGGCCGCGCGGTCGAAGAGCTGCACGCGGCCGTCGAGATCCTCGGTCAGCAGCCTGTCGAACTCCTGCTCCAACTGGCCGCGGCGACGGCCTTTCGCAAGCAGCTCCAACCCCATACGCACCTCGAAGACAGTGATGGAAGTCGTCCACACCGACTCCGACGGCTGCTCGTCCAGCCACGCCACCACGGTCTGGTCGGGCTCATGCTGCATCAACGCCGAGAGCACATTCGTGTCCAGCAGGATCAAAGCGCACACCAATCCGGGTGCTCGCTATGCAGTTCGGCGCTCACTTACTCCAGCTGGGCCGGACGTGCCGGCTGCCCGCGCAGCTCGGGAAGCTCTGTCTCGAGTCCGACGCTCGTAAAGCGTGCTGCGATCCGCGAGCCCAGTCTGGCGCGGGCATGCTCACCGCTCTGTACTGCGCTGCGCAGGATCTCGCGTGCCTCCTGCTCGGTGCTGTGACCATGCTGACGTGCGCGACGCTGCAGAGCTGCCTTCACGTCGTCATCGAGCCGTCTGATCAAGATCTGCGCCACAACAAGAACGATAGCACGCTATCACGCCGTGTCGACATCCGCGTCGAAGCGGGCCGCTGCGCGATGCACGAGGCCGGGAGCCCGACTGCTCCGATGCGCGGGGGCGCGCATGCCGTGAAGCGCCGCGCACGCGCCGTCGGCGAGCTCGTCGAGGAATGCGGAAGGCGGCTCCTGGAGCTGACCAGCCAGCCAGCGGCGCGCGATCGCGTGCGCGGGCCCGTTGACGAGCGCGGCGATCACGACCATCGAAGCGGGGCGGATCTCGCCGCGTTCCACGAGCGGCGCCATCCACTCCCTGAATGCCGTCGCGAGGTCCCGGTTGAGCGCCGCGAGCGTTGCGCTGGCGGGCGACTCCCAGTCGAGATGCCCGCGCATGTAGACGAAGCGCGCCAGCTGCGGGTGCTGCTCGACCCAGCTCAGCTGATGGCCGATCGTGCCGCGCACCGCCGCGCGCAGCGATCGCGGTCGGCTGCGCAGCAGCTCCCACAGACCCTCCTGGAATGAGGCCATCGCGTCGACGTACAGCGCGTCGGCGATCGCCTCCTTGGAGGCGAAGTGGTGGAACAGCGAGCCGTTGGATACCTGTACGTCCTCGCGGATGAGCGCAATCGTGGTGTGCTCGTAGCCATCCTCGATGAAACGCGTCAGCGCGGCGTCGAGGACGCGGCGACGGGTGTCGGTGGCTACCATGGCGACAGAGTAGCACTCTAGAGTATTGCTCTGTAGAGCGAGCCTCGCCGCCCTTGGGAAGGGGCCGGGGGAGCCGCTAGGCTCTTGCCGCATGAGCGTGGCGATCTCGAGCAACGGTGCAACCGCGGATGACGGCGCGGCCGTCAGCGTCAGCGGCCTCGTCAAGTCCTACGGCTCGGTTCGAGCGCTGATGGGCGTCGATCTCGAGGTCACGCCCGGCACCGTGCTCGGCCTGCTGGGGCCCAACGGCGCCGGCAAGACGACGATCATCCGCATCCTCACGACGCTGCTACAGCCCGACGCCGGCAGCGCCCGGGTGGCGGGGCTCGACGTGGTCGCCGACGCGGCGCAACTGCGCGAGCGGATCGGGCTCGCGGGGCAGTACGCGGCGGTCGACGAGAACCTGACGGGCCTCGAGAACCTGACGATGGTCGGGCGCCTGTACGGCGAGTCGCGTGCGCGGGCCAAGCGCCGCGGCCAGGAGCTGCTCGAGCGCTTCGACCTGCTCGATGCGGCCAAACGGCCCGCCAAGACCTACTCGGGTGGTATGCGGCGCCGGCTCGACCTCGCGGCCGCGCTCGTGGCCAAGCCGCCGGTGCTGTTCCTCGACGAGCCGACCACCGGCCTCGACCCCCGCAGCCGCCTGCAGCTGTGGGAGACGATCGAGGGGCTGGTCGCCGACGGCACCACCGTGCTGCTGACCACGCAGTACCTCGACGAGGCCGATCGCCTCGCAACGGAGATCGCGGTGATCGACCACGGGCGCGTTATCGCGGGCGGGACGCCGGACGAGCTGAAGGACCAGGTCGGAGGCGAGCGCCTGGAGATCCGCCTCGACGAGGCCTCGCGCGCCGGCGCGGCCGTGGCAGCGCTCGCGTCGATGGCCGATGATCCGCCGAGCACCAGCGAGGATCTGGTGACCGTGGGCGTCCACCGGCGCGGCGGCGCGATCGTCGACGCCGTGCGGCGCCTGGACGAGGCCGGCATCGGGGTAGAGGACATCGCGCTGCGCCGGCCGACGCTCGACGACGTGTTCCTGGCGCTGACCGGGCACGCGGCTGAAGCCGAGGACGAGGACGAGGAGACGGCGGCGTGAGGCGGCTCGTGAGCGACACGCTGGTGATCGCCGAGCGCAACCTCGTGCGGCTGCCCCGCGCCCCCGAGCTGCTGCTCGCGTTCACGGTGCAGCCGATCATGTTCGTGCTGCTGTTCCGCTACGTGTTCGGCGGCGCGATCAAGACGCCCGGCTTCAGCTACGCCGACTTCCTGATCCCGGGGATCATCGTGCAGAACATCGCCTTCGGCGGCTTCGTCACCGCGCTGGGCCTCAACGAGGACCTGCACAAGGGCCTGATCGACCGCTTCCGCTCGCTGCCGATGGCGCGCGCCGCGGTGCTCGCGGGGCGCACGCTGGCGGACGTCGTCACCAACGGGCTGTCAGCGACGATCCTCGTGATCACCGGCCTGATCATCGGCTTCTCCTTCCACACGAGCGCGCTCGACGCGATCGCCGGCGCCGGCCTGCTGCTGCTGTTCGGCTACGCGTTCTCGTGGGTGTTCGCGTTCCTCGGCATGCTTGTGGCCTCGCCCGAGGCCGCCAACTCGGTCGGCTTCATCGCCGTGTTCCCGCTGACGTTCATCTCCTCGGCGTTCGTGCCGGTGAAATCGATGCCGTCGGTGCTGCGCGCGTTCGCCGAAGTGAACCCGTTCACGGTCACCGTCGACGCGATGCGCTCGCTGTGGCTGGGGGCGCCGGCCGGCAACAACGTGTGGGGCGCCGTCGTGTGGGCGCTCGCGATCATCGTCGTGTTCGCGCCGCTCGCGGTCGCGCGCTACCGGCACGCCGCCGGGCAGTAGCCGGCACCGGCCTCCTTCAGCGCCGGCCCGGCGAGCGCCTCTGCGGCAGGCGCGCTTGCACGCCGTCCGGCGCGGCCCCTAGCGTGGCGAACAGATGTTCGATGACCCCCACGCGGCCCCCTGGCTCGAGCAGCTCAACGCCGAGCAGCTCGCGGCCGCCACTCATCCGGGCGGCCCGCTGCTGATCCTTGCCGGCGCCGGCACCGGCAAGACGACGACGCTGTGCGCGCGCGTTGCCTACCTGCTGGCGCAGGGCACGCCGGCGGAGCGCATCCTGCTGCTGACGTTCACGCGCCGTGCGGCTCGCGAGATGGTCGAGCGAGCGCGGGCGCTCGCCGAGCGCGTGGCGCCGGCCGCGGGCGCGGTCGTGGGCGGCACGTTCCACTCGGTCGCCCACCACATGGTGCGCTTGCACGCCTCCTCGCTGGGGCTCGACCCCGGCTTCGGCGTGCTCGACGCCGGCGACGCGGCGGACCTGCTCGACTTCGTGCGCGAGGAGCAGGGGCACGCGCACAGTCGCCGGCGCTTCCCGCGCGCGCAGACGATGCTTGACATCTACTCGCGCACCGTCAACGCGCAGACCCCGCTGCAGGAGGTGCTGGCGGAGTCGTTCCCGTGGTGCGCCGAGCACCGCGAGGCGCTCGCCGGCGTGTTCCGCGCCTACGCCGAGCGCAAGCGCGCGCTCGGCGTGATCGACCTCGACGACCTGCTGCTGTACTGGCGCGCGCTCGCCCTCGACGAGGTCGTGGGGCCGCGCATGGCGGGTGCGTTCGAGCACGTGCTCGTGGACGAGTACCAGGACGTCAACGGGCTGCAGGTGGAGATCGTGCGCGGCCTGCGCCGTGAGCATCCGGGGCTGACGGTCGTCGGCGACGACTTCCAGGCGATCTACGGGTTCCGCGCCGCGAGCGCGCGCCACATCCTCGACTTCTCCGAGCGGTTCCCCGGCACGCACACGGTCAAGCTCGAGCGCAACTACCGCTCCACGGCTCCGATCCTGGCGGTCGCAAACGCCGTCTCCGAGCAGGACCGGCTGGGCTTCCCCAAGCGATTGTGGACCGAGCGCGAGGGCGGCCGCCAGCCCGAGCTCGCGTTCCCGCGCGACGAAGCGGCGCAGGCGGGGGAGGTGTGCGAGCGGGTGTTGGCGGCGCGCGAGGAGGGGATGGAGCTGCGCGAGCAGGCGGTGCTGTTCCGCACCGGCCACGACTCCGACCTGCTCGAGCTCGAGCTGACGCGCCGAGGCATCCCGTTCGTCAAGTACGGCGGCCTGCGCTACCTGGAGGCGGCGCACGTCAAGGACTTCATCGCGCTGCTGCGCCTGACCGACAACCCCGCCGACGAGGTCAGCTGGTTCCGGCTGCTACAGCTGCTCGACGGCGTCGGCCCGGTGAGGGCGCGCCGCGTGCTCGACGCGCTGCGCCCGTCCGCCGACGCGGCGCCCGAGCTCGGCCGCTGGGGGCATGCCGCCGAGCACGTCCCCGATGACTCGCGGGAGCACGCCTGCGCGCTGATCGACGCGCTCGCCGCCACCGGCGCCGGCGCGCACGCGAGCACGGGCGCGCAGGTCGAGCGGCTGTGCGCGGCGATCGCGCCGCTGATCCGGCTGCGCTACCCGGATGGCGCGGTGCGCGTGTCGGACCTGGACCAGCTCGTGGCGATCGCGCGCGGCGCGCGCGACGTGCGCCACTTCGTCGCCGAGCTGGTGCTCGACCCGCCCGCCTCGAGCGCCGACTTCGCCGGGCCGCCGCACCTCGACGAGGACTACCTGACGCTCAGTACCGTGCACTCCGCCAAGGGCCTCGAGTGGGATGCGGTGCACCTGATCGGCGCCTACGGCGGCAACTTCCCAGCCGACATGAGCGCCGGGACCGAGGCGAGCGTCGCCGAGGAGCGGCGCCTGTTCTACGTCGCGCTGACGCGCGCACGCCGGCGCCTGCACGTGTACGTCCCGTTCCGCTACTACCACCGCCCGCGCGGCGGCGACGACGCGCACGGCTACGGCCGGGCGTCGCGCTTCCTGACCGAGGCGGTGCAGGGGCTGTTCGACATCAGCCACGGCGTGCGGGAGACGGCGCCCGCCGGTGATGGGACGTCGCCGGGCGGTGGCGGGGAAGCGCCGCGGCGCCGGATCGAGGTGTCGGTGGACGCGCTGTTCGCCTGAGCTCAGCCGTCGGTCGCGACGCGCGCCGGCTCCAGGATCGCGCGCTGCAGCCGGCGCGCTGCATCGACGTGATCGCCCGTCCAGATGATCCGCACGGCGGTCGCGCTCGCGCCGCCGTCGGCGTCGCGCAGGTCGCGGCGGACCGCGTCCACGAGACGTCCGTCAGCCGTCCTGTCGTGGGTCAGCGGTCGCGGCGGCTCGCGCCCATCGGCGAGGCTGTCGGCGAGCCCGTCATACCAGTCCCTGACGAGCTCGCTCGCCCGCAGCAGCTCGCGCCGCGCCACCGTGCGATCGCCGGCCGTGGCGCCGTCCTCGCGCTGCCACAGCTCGAGCACCGCGTCGGCTGCGAGCCGCAGCCCGACAACGCCGGTCACGAGGCTGGCGGTCTCGGCGAGCGCCATCGACTTGGCGCCACGCTCGATCATGTAGCTGCGGTAGGTGTCGTCCAGCCGTCGCGCGGCCGCCGCGGCCCTGCCGGCGTGCTCGGTCGGGGCGTCGAGCGCGGAGGCCTTGCGGTCGCAGCGCAGCGTTCCGTAGTCGACGGCGCGCGCGAGATACGCGGCGCTCTCGCGATAGGCGTCGGCGAGCGCCCGGCGCAGCGCCGCGCCGGCGCCGCGCGGCCAGAACAGCACCCCGACGGCGAGGCTGACCGCGCAGCCGATCGCGATGTCCTCCACTCGCAGCAGGCCCACGCGCCAGCCGGCCGGCTGGATGATGTTGAACAGGAACACGAGCGTCAGCGTGAACGCGGCCTGGCCCGCGGCGAACGAGATCGCGGCGGGCGCTATCCCCGCGAACAGGATCGCGGGGGGAAGCAGGAACCACAGGAGCGTGGTGTTGGTGCCGATCGCGGCCAGCAGCGCGGCGCCGATCACGAAGCCCGCGACCGTGCCGGCGAGCCCGCGGATGACGGTCTGCCCCGTGTTCAGCGCGTTCGAGCGCAGCACCGAGAGCGTGCCCAGCACCACCCAGAAGGAGTGCTGCACGCCGCTGCGATCGGCGACGAACACCGCGAGCCCCAGCGCGACGGCGCCGCGCACGCTGTTGTGCAGCCACACCGAGTTGCGATCGGCGTGCGCGCCGGCGCGCTGCTGGGCGGCGGACAGCGTGCTCGCGAGGCCCTCCGGCTGGCGGCCGAGCAGGCGCTGGAGCCAGCTGCGCCGCTCGGCGGCGGCGGTCAGGTCGATGTTGCCGGCGATCGCCGCGACCGCGAAGCTCAGCTCCTGCGCGCGGAAGCTGGGATCGAGCGAGGTGATGAACTCGCTCGCGCCGTCGCCCTGCTCGCTCGTGCCGCTGGCGCCGGTGCCGCCGAGGCTGTGGACGGGCAGGTACGCCATCGCGTGGGCCTCCAGCTGCTCCGTCGCCTCGCTCAGCCCGGCCAGCGCCGCGTGCAGGCCCCGGCAGTCGCCGCCCGTCACCGCGAGCAGCTCGTCGCTGCGCTCGAGCACCGCGGCGGCGGCGGCCTTGACGGCGCATGCGGCGTGATCGGCCGGCATCGGCTTCGCCGAGGGCGCGGACTCGACGACGATCGCGCCCAGCCAGTTGAGCTCGTCCACGAGGCGCACGACCGTCCTCGCGGAGGTGTTCAGGCTCGTCGGACGGTAGGGCGTCGCGAGGAACCAGCGGTGCAGCGTCGCCACGGCCTCCTTGGCCTCCGCGGCCGCGCGGTCGTACTCCGCGGCGAGCGTCTCCTCCTCCTCCTCCTCCTCCTCCTCCTCGCCGCCGCCCAGCGCGAACGCGACCTCGGCGCGCAGCCTCGCCGCCAGCGCCCGGCAGGCGTTCGCGGCGGCGGTGCGCAGCGGATCGCGCGCGGGCGCTGGCCACAGCAGCCCGACCGCGATCAGCGCCGCGCCGGCGGCCAGGCCCCAGCCGGCGACGCGGTCGGGTATCGAGGACGCCGGCCCGGTGACCGTCACCGGCAGGATGAACGCGAGCAGCAGCGATGTCGTGGCGCCGGCCAGCACCGAGCTGACGACGCCCGCGAAGATCACGCCGAAGCCGACGAGCGCCGTCGCGCCGGCGGCCAGCCAGACGTCCTGCGAAGCGAGCGTGCCGACGCACACCAACGCGCAGCCCGTGACCGCGAGCGTCGCCTGCGATTGCAGCCGCTGGCGCGTCGTCCCGCCGAAGTCGACCAGCAGCAGCATCGCGAACGACCCGAACGCCGCGAACGTCGCGAGCGCCGGATTGGCGATCACCTCGTCGCCGAGGGCGAACATCGCCGGCATCACGATCGCCGCCCGCCCTGCCCGCCGCAGCGCTGCCAGGTCGGGATCGTGCCCGGCCAGCCAGCGCAGCGGGCGGGCGCTCATGCGGCTGCGCCCGCGCTCGCGGCAGCGGCCAGCCGCGCGCGCCCGCGGGCGCTCCTGACGGCGGCGGTGAGCGTGTCGATGTCGTAGGCGCCGTAGTGGCGGCGGCCGTTGATGAAGAACGTCGGCGTGCCGGAAACGCCGCTCTCATCGGCGCTGGCGACATCCTCGCTCACCCGCGCTGCGTGCTTGCGGCGGCGCAGCTCGTCGAGCAGCCGCTCGGCGTCGAGCCCGATCTCCCTGGCGTAGTCGCCGACGTGCGCGGGCAGCAGCTCGCCCTGGTGCACCAGCAGCGTGTCGTGCATATCCCAGAAGCGGCCCTGCGCCGCCGCGGCCTCCGAGGCCTCGGCCGCGAGCTGCGCCTCGGGGTGCACGTCGCTCAGCGGCAGGTGGCGCCAGACGTAGCGCAGGTCCTCGCCGAAGTCGCCGAGCAGCTCGCGGATCACCTGCTCGGCCTGCCCGCAGTAGGGGCACTCGAAGTCGCCGTACTCGACGAGCGTCACCGGCGCGTCGTCGGCGCCGCGGATGTGGTCGCGCTCGGGGTCGACCTCCAGCGAGAGGTCGAGGATGTCTTCCGCGGTGCCAGCGATCTGGCGCGCGCGCACGCTGGCGGGCAGGCGCCTGACGACCCGCAGCACCGACCACGCGAGCGCGGGTGCGAGCAGCACCGAGCCGAGCGCGCCGAGCTTGGCCTCGTCGAGCCGCTGCCCGGTGAACGCGAGGCTCGAGATCAGCAGCGAGACGGTGAAGCCGATCCCCGCGAACGCGCCGCCGGCGGCGAGCAGCGGCGGGCTCAGCGGCGAGCGCGGGCCACGGACGGCCGGCCGCGATGCGAGCCACGAGGCGCCCGTGATCCCGAGCGGCTTGCCGACCACGTAGCCGACGAGGATGCCCAGCGTGATCGGCGAGGAGATCGCGTCTTCGAGCAGCCGTCCGGTGACGTGCACGCCGGCGTTGGCGAGCGCGAACAGCGGCACGATCACGTAGCCCGTCCACGGGTGCAGGCCGTACTGCAGCCGCTCGTTGGGCGAGATCGCGGCGAGCACGCTCTGCTGCGCCGAGCGCGCCAGCTCGGGCGTGGGCTGCTCGCGGAACGAGCGCGTCTCCTCGGTGGCGCGCTCGAGATCTTCGCGCGTGGGCGGGTAGGCGCTCGTGGCGAGCCCCACCGCGAGGCCGGAGATCACCGGGTCCACGCCAGACTCGTACATCGCGACCCACACGCCCGCGCCGAGGACGATCGACACGGGCCGGCGCCACTGCGGCGCGTAGCGCAGCGCCAGCAGCATCGCGAACAGCGCCACCGCGATCGCCAGCGCCGGCAGCGACACGTGGGCGGTGTACGCGACGGCGATCACGAGCAGCGCGCACAGGTCGTCGACGACCGCGAGCGTCAGCAGGAACACGCGCAGGCGCGTGGCCGCGCGCGGCGTCAGCATCGCCACGGCGCCCAGCGCGAAGGCGGTGTCCGTGGACATCGCCGCCCCCCAGCCGTGCGCGCCGGGGCCGCCGGCGTTGAATGCGAGGTAGATCGCGACCGGCACGCTCATGCCGCCGAGCGCCGCCATCACCGGGATCGTCAGCCGCTGGCGCTCGCGCAGCTCGCCCAGGTCGAGCTCGCGCTTGGCCTCCAGCCCGACGACGAGGAAGAACAGCGTCATCAGGCCCTCGTTGACCCAGTGGCGCAGGTCCATCGAGATGCCGCTGCTCCCCAGCCTCACGGCGAGGTGCGTGCTCCACAGCGACGTGTAGGAGTGCGACCACGGGGAGTTGGCCCACGCCAGGGCCAGGAGCGTCCCGGCCAGCAGCACGCTCGCGCCGCCGGTCTCGGTGCCGAGGAAGTCGCGCACGGGCGCCGCCAGGCTGCGCGCCCAGGCGGTGCGGCCGGCGTACGTCGTGTCGTTAGCTTCGGGATCGGTTGTCAAGTGCCGTAAGGATGCCGCACGGCGGTCGCTTTCACCGGGTCGCAGATGGTGTCGCGTGGCGGGGGCCGACACGCTCGACCGCGGGCTGCGCCAGTCGCCGCCGGCCGGGTAGCGCCAACGCTCCCAGCGCGCCGATTACGCAGACGCCGGCCGCGACCACGCAGCCGGTGTGCAGGCCGCTCATGAACGCGCCCTGCACGGCGTCGAGCGCCGGCGCGCGCTCTGCGAGCGGGGCGTGCGAGACGACCGCGAGGCCGGCGCCGACGGAGCTCTTGGCGCTCGCCAGGGCAGCGCCCGGGAGCTTGGCCAGCGCGCTGTGCCCGATGCTCGACGTGTACAGGGACGCGTACACGCTGCCGATGATCGCCACGCCGAGCGTGCCGCCGGCCTCGCGGGTGGCGTCGTTGACGGCGGAGCCGACGCCCGCCTTCGCGGGCGAGAGCACGCTCAGGATCGACTCGGTCGCCGGCGCGGTGGTCATGCCGAGGCCGGTCCCCATCATCAGCATCTGCACGACGACGAGCTCATACGGGGTCGCGATGCCGGCTTGCGAGATCCACAGGAAGGCGCTGCCGAACAGCAGCAGCCCCGCGCTCACGATCGCGCGCGTGCCCACGCGTGCCGCCAGGCGCGCTCCGAGGACGGAGGCCACGCCGATGCTCAGCGCCACGGGCAGGATGCGCGCGCCGGTGGACAGCGTGCTGTAGCCGCGGATGAACTGGAAATACTGGGTGATCAGGAAGATGAAGCCGAACAGCGCGAAGAAGGCGACCGTCACGGCGCCGCTGGCGGCACTGAACGCGCGCTCGCCGAACAGGCTGACGTCGAGCATCGGGTGCTCGCGCCGGCGCTCGACTTGCACGAACACGATTCCTGCGAGCAGCGCGGCGGCGAAGCCGGTCAGGCTGTACGCCGAGCTCCAGCCGCGCCCGGGGGCCTCGATGATCGTGTAGACGAGCGTGCCGATCGCGATCGTGGCGGTGGCGAGACCCGCCCAGTCGAGCGGCGCCGCATCCGGGTCGCGCGACTCCGGCACGACCCGGTACACGATCGCGGCGGCGATCAGGCTGACGGGGACGAGCGCCACGAACACGCTCGGCCACGCGAACTGCGACAGCAGCAACCCGCCCGTGACCGGACCGACGGCAACGCCCAGCCCGGTGACCGCGCCCCAGGTGCCGACGGCCTTCGCCCGCTCGCCGCGGTCGCGGAAGGTGTTGCTGATCACGGCCAGGGTCGTGGGGAAGATCAGCGCCGCGAACGTGCCCATCACGAAGCGGGCCGCGATCAGCTCGCCGGGCGTCGAGCACAGCGCGGCGGCGCCGCTCGCGGCCGCGAACCCGAGCAGCCCCGTGAGCAGCATCGGCCGGCGCCCGAAGCGGTCGCCGAGGCTTCCCGCGGAGAGCACGAGCGCGGCGAACGCCAGGTTGTAGCCGTCGACGATCCACTGCAGGTCGCGCGTGCCCGCGCCCAGCTGGCGCGTGAGCGACGGCAGCGCCACGTTGACGATCGTGGTGTCGACGTTGATCGCGAACGCTGCGAGGCAGACCGCGGCGAGGATCAGGCCGCGGCGGGATGCTGGGGGATTCATGGCCGAGCTCCAGACGTGGGGAGGATGATAGAAGTTGACAGCATCAACATCAAGATCCCGGAGAGCTTGGCAGATCTTGTGGCCGCTGTCAACATGTAGGCGTGAAGTCGGCCAAGGCGAGCTATCACCACGGCAATCTCAGGACCGCGCTGATCGACGCCGGCCTGCAGCTGGCGCGCGACGGCGGGCCCGACGCGGTCGTGCTGCGGGAGGTCTCGCGGCGCGCCGGCGTCTCCCACAACGCCGCGTACCGTCACTTCGCCGACCGCGACACGCTGTTGCAGGCGATCTGCGGCCGCTGCATGGGCTCGCTCGCGCGGCTGATGGAAGCGCGCATCGCCGAGGTCGACGACCCCGGCGGGGGATCCGCGGGGGACGCGCTCGACCCGGCCCGCCGCCGCCTCAGGGCCACGGGCTCCGCGTACGTGGAGTTCGCCCTGACCGAGCCAGGCCTGTTCAGGACCGCCTTCGCGGTGCCGCCCCGCCTGGGCTACTTCGACGACGGCGAGGGCGCCGGCGACAGCGGCCTCGGCCCGCTGGAGCTGCTCGGCGTTCGCCTCGACGCGCTCGTCGAGGCCGGCGGCCTACCCAGGGAGCGCCGCGCGGGCGCCGAGCTCGCGGCGTGGTCGGCGGTGCACGGGCTCTCGATGCTGCTGATCGCGGGGCCGCTGCGCGAGCTGGCGCCGGGTGAGCGCGACGTCACGCTCACCCGGCTGCTCGACACGATCGAACGCGGTCTCTAGCTCAGATCGCAGCCTCCACCAACGAGGTGAAATCGGCCTGACCCGAGACGTTCGGGTGGTAGCTTTCCGACAGCGGGTTCGACTGGCCGTTGAGCCATTCCGAGGACGAGCACACCTCGTGCGATTCAAAGGCGCTCGTCGGGTTGACGAAGGTGAATTTCATCGCTTCGGCCCGAGCCTTGATCACGGCGTCGAGTTTTTCGGCGGATTCGTTCATTTTCTTCTCGTTGCCCGACGTCAGGAAGTTGACGTTGCACGTCGTGCCTTCTTTGGTGAACAGCTTCGGGTATCCGAGGACGATCACCTGCGCCGTGGTCGCCTTCGCGCGGATGTCTTTGTACGTCGTTTCCAGTAGGCCAGGCAGTTTTTTGGCGATGAATTCGTTCGCTTCGCTGATCGCGCTGCCGCACGTGAAGTAGTACAGCGCGCAGTTGATGATCACGTTGCTGAAGCCGGCGTCGTTGCCGCCGATCGTGATCGTCACGAGGCTCGTCGTGCTGCTCAGTTTGCCCAGCTGTTTTTCGTTCACTTCGGGCGTCTTCGCGCCGCTGCACGCTTCGAAGTTCAGCGTGTAGCCCTTGGCGGTCGCGATCTTCGGCCCGTATGCGTCGGGGCTGCGGTCGCATTCACCTGATTCTTCGTAGAACACGCGCGTACCCACCCCCGAGGAGTAGGAGTCCCCAAGCGCGACGTACTGCGGGGCGGCGGCGGCGGAAGCCGCCGGCACGAGCACCCCAAGGCATAGCGCAGCCAAGCCGATCACTCGGCGCCAATTCAGCATTCTCTTCCCTCCGTCTCGTGATGATCCGCGCGGCGCGACCCCACCTCATGGGTCCCCTGGGCCGAATCGCGCTCCGTAGTTTCAACATATCCGCATACCGTGAGCTCCGTCAATAAGTCGGAGACGCCTCGGCCAGTCAGTCAGTCAGGCATCGATCGCCACGTGGCCGCGCTGGCCGGCCACGCGCGCGAGCCAGGCGCGGATGCGCGGGTAGCGGGCCAGCTCGAAACCGCCGTCGCCGGCGACATGGGTGTACGCGTACAGCGCGATGTCGGCGATCGTGTAGCGCCCGGCTACGAGGTAATCGTGCGCTGCCAGGTGGCGCTCCATCGCGTCGAGCGCCGCGTAGCCGCCCCGGAGCTTCGCGCTGACGTCGTCCTCCGCGGGTGTGATGCGCGCGAACTGCCTCCAGAAGCGCAGCACCGCGATGTTCGGCTCGTGGCTGTACTGCTCGAAGAACATCCACTGCAGCGCCTGCGCGAGCTCGAAGCGATCCACCGGCAGGTACTCGGTGCCGTTCGCGAACAGCCACAGGATCGCGTTGGACTCACCCAGCGAGCGCCCGTCGTCGAGCAGCAGCGTCGGCACGCGCAGCCCCGGGTTGAGCGCCCCGAGCAGCTCGAGGCGGCCGGCGCGCTCGACGACATCGACCTCGCGGCGCTCGTAGCTGACGTCGAGGTGCGCGAACAGCAGGCGCACCTTGTAGCAATTGCCCGAGACGCGCGAGTCGTACAGCAGCACGCCGGCACTGTAGCTTCCAACCAATGCTGCGGCTCGTGACGATCCCGATCAGCCACTACTGCGAGAAGGCGCGGTGGGCGCTCGATCGAGCGGGGATCGCATATCGCGAGGAGCGCCACGTCCAGGTCGTGCACAGGATCGCCGCGCGCCGCGCCGGCGGCGGCGCCACCGTGCCCGTGCTCGT
Source organism: Solirubrobacteraceae bacterium (assembly GCA_035483595.1). Classification (GTDB taxonomy): domain Bacteria; phylum Actinomycetota; class Thermoleophilia; order Solirubrobacterales; family Solirubrobacteraceae; genus Palsa-744. Next base: position 117,081 of record DATHPU010000023.1, on the reverse strand, counting down.
GACGCCCGAGCGCACGATCGGCGAGTCGCGCGAGATCCTCGAATGGGTCGACGCGCGCACGCCCGTCGAGCGCAGGCTGTTCCCGTCAGACCCGCGGGCGCGCCGCCAGGTCGACGAGCTGTGCGAGCGCCTCGACGCGGAGCTCGGGCCGCGGGCGCGGCGGCTGATGTACGTGCACATGCTCGAGCAGCGAGGGCTCGCCCTGGACTTCAACAACGCGGGCGTGCCCGCGTGGGAGGACCGCGCGATCCGCTCGGGGTGGCCGCTCGCGGCGCGCTTCGTGCGGCACGCGCTCGACATCCGACCGGGCATCGAGGTCGAGGACGAGGCGTGCGTGTGGCGCGAGCTCGACCACGTGGCGGAGCTGCTGGCCGACGGCCGGCCGTATCTCGTGGGCGAGCGCTTCGGCGCCGCCGACCTCACCTTCGCGGCGCTCGCGGCCGCGGTGCTGGTGCCGCCCGAGTACGGCGTGGCGCTGCCGCAGCCGGGCGCGCTCCCGGGCGCGATGGCGGCGCTCGTAGAGCGCGCGCGCGAGCACCCGGCGGGTCGCTACGCGCTGGCGCTCTTCTCGGAGCACCGCTCCTCCTCGACGCTCGTGAGCTGAGCGGGCTTGTGCCGGATCAGCAGCACCGGCACCGGGCTGTTGTGCAGGATGCTGTGCGACACGGAGCCGAGCAGCGCGCGGTGCAGACGGCTGTGGCCGTGGGAGCCCATCACGATCAGGTCGTGTCCGTCCTTGCGCACCGTGGACAGGATCGTCTCGGCCGGGTCGCCGCGCAGCAGCTGCGTCGTGATGCTGACGTCGTCGGGAACGGACTCGGCGGCGCGGCGTTGGGTGTCGATGAAGCACTCGAGCAGGTCCGGCGTCGCCGGCGCGCCCATCGCCCCCGGCTGGCGCGGCAGCGGCGCGACTGTGAGCAGCGTCAGGCGTGCGTGCTGGTCGCGAGCCAGGCCGATCGCGTGCTCGAGCGCGGCGTCGGCGTCGGCGGAGCCGTCGTGGGCGACGAGGATGTTGCGGTAGCAGCTCACCCGCGCACGCCCTCGGTCGCGATCGACTCGCCGGCCGCCTCGGCGGGCGCGCTCTCGGTGGACGGCGTCGCTCCCAGCCGCTTGGGCACGAGCATGCTCGCCAGCAAGCATACGAGCAGGAAGCCGGTGGCCATCACGAACGTCTCGGTGAAGCCGGTCACGGTCGGCTCTCCGTGCGCGACGTGCCCGGCGATGAACGTCGCCGACAGCTGACCGCCGAGCGCTCCTCCGAGCGTGCGCATGACCGTGTTCATGCCGCTCGCCACGCCCGTCTGATGGTTCGAGACGGCCTGCACGATCAGGTTGCCCAGCGCCGCGAACGCCAGGCCGATGCCCACCCCGAGCAGGCCCGCGGCGATCAGCAGGTCGTAGGGATGCCTGTGGTCGAGCGCGAGCAGCGCGAAGGCCGCGGTCGTGAACGCCGTCCCCGCGACCAGCGCGCTGCGCGAGCCGAAGCGCAGGGAGATGCGCCCGGCGTACATGCCCAGAATCGTCATGCCGACGGTCGCCGGCAGCAGGTACAGGCCGGAGACGACCACGGAGGCGCCGAAGCCGAAGCCGGTGCTCTTCGGCAGCTGCGCGAACTGAGGGAACACGATGAACGACGCGTACATGCCGGCGCCCAGCAGGAACGCCGCGAGGTTGGTCGTCCACACGCCGCGGATGCGCATCATCGTCATGTCGATCAACGGGTGGTCGCTGCGCGCCTCGACCGCGATCCAGGCGGCCGAGACCACGAGACCGGCGAGGATCAGCCCGAGCGTCTTGGGCGATCCCCAGCCCCACGTCGTCGTCTCGCTGACCGCGATCAGCACCGTCGAGAGCCCGATCGTCATCAGCGCGGCGGCAAGCCAGTTGATGCGCCCAGGCACGCGGATCGGCGATTCGGGGATGAAGCGCCAGGTCGCGATCGCGGCCGCCACGATCGCGATCAGCGGGATCCAGAACAGCCAGTGGTAGTCGAGGTGCTCGACGATCACGCCCGAGAGCACGATGCCGATGCCCGCGCCCACGCCCAGGATCGCCGACAGCAGGCCGATGCTGCCGGCCACCTTCTCGTGCGGGAACTCGTCGCGCACGATGCCGAACGCGAGCGGGAAGATGCCGCCGGCCGCGCCCTGGACGAAGCGGGCGAAGATCATCAGATCGAGCGAGCTGGAGACTGCCGAGAGCAGCGTGCCCGCGGCGAGGATCGCGAGCGTCACCAGCAGCAGGCGCTCCTTGCCGTACATGTCGCCGAGGCGCCCCAGGATCGCGGTGCCGACGGAGGCGGACAGCAGGTACGCGGTCAGCAGCCACGCGATGCCGGTCTCGTTGGTGTGCAGCGCGTGCTGCATCGTCGGCAGCGCCGGCACGACCGACGAGCTCAGCATCGCGTAGGCGGCGCCGCCGAGCGACAGCACGGCGAGGATCAGCGTGGGGTGTGTGCGGTCGGTGCCGGTCGCGGTCATGTCGAAGAGGGTCGTAGGGGCGGAATACCCGTTCCGCCATGCTCGGTCACTACGATAGCGGAATGAGCATTCCGTCTCAGGCGCCGGAGACATGCTGGTCTGACCTGACCGCCGAGGAGAAGCGCGCGCGGCTGCTGGCCGCCGCGGGGGAGGTGTTCGCGCGCGACGGCCTCGACGCGCCGATGCCGGCGATCGCCGCCGCGGTCGGCGCGGGCGTCGGCAGCGTCTATCGCCAGTTCCCGTCCAAGACGGATCTGCTCGCGGCGCTCGTGGTGGAGCGCCTACGCGACATCGAGGACGACGCCGACGCGGCGCTGGCGAGCGCGGCGGGGGCGTGGCCGGCGCTGACCGGCCTGCTGTGGACGCTGGCGGAGCGCCAGGCCGCCGATGACGTGCTGGGGGAGGCGATGGCGACCGTGTCCGAGCGCGAGGCGGTGGAACTGGCGCTCGCCAACGCGACCGCGGCGCTCGAGCGGCTGCTCGCGGCCGCCCGCGCCGAGGGTCGCGTGCGCCCCGACGCGACGACGCTCGATCTGCGCCTGCTGTTCGCGGCCACGCGCGCGGCCGTGCAGCTGCAGCCACACGCGTGGCGGCGGATGCTCGAGCTGGGCATCGACGCGCTCGAGGCGGCTCCCGCGTCGCGACGGCCGTAGCGCTCGCCGCTTACCATCGCCGCTGTGAGCGAGTGGCCGCCAACCGCATCCGGGCAGGAGGGCTGAGCGCCGATGCGGGTGCGCGATGCCGACCCGACGCGCGACGCGCCGCCATGCGCGGCCGTCTACGCGCCGTATGTGACCGACTCGTTCACCTCCTTCGAGGAGCAGGCGCCATCGGCGGATGAGATGGGGCGGCGCATCGCCGCCGCGTACGCGTGGCTGATCGCCGAGGACGACGCGGGCCGCGCGGTCGGCTACGCCTACGGCGCCCGCCACCGCGAGCGCTCCGCCTACCGCTGGGCGGCGGACGTCGCCATCTACATCGATCGCGACCATCACCGCGCTGGAGTCGGGCGCGCGCTGTACGCGCCGCTGCTGCAGCGGCTGCGGGACATGGGCCTGTGGACGCTCTGCGCCGGCATCACCGAGCCCAACCTCGCGAGCATCGGCCTGCACCGCGCGATGGGCTTCGTCGAGGTCGGCAGCTTTCGGCGGATCGGCTGGAAGCAGGGCGCATGGCGCGACGTCAGCTGGTGGCAGCTGGATCTGCGCCCGGAAGAGCCGGGCCCGCCGGCGGAGCCAAGCGTCTGAGCGTCAGTTCAGCGCGTGCGGCGTGCCGCCCCACTCCAGCGGGTCGACGTCGGCGAGCGTCTGCGAGAAGGTCCACTGATGGCCCGCCGGATCCTCGGCCGCGTACTGGCGCTCGCCATAGGGGAAGTCGGTCGGCTCCATCGCGATGCGCGCGCCGTGCTCACGCGCGCGCTCGCAATGCGCATTCGCGTCCTGCACGCGGACCATCACCGACTGCGTCACCTCGCCCGGGCGCGGCGGACGCCGCTCGCCGCGTACGTCGCCCACGATCACCGCGCCGTCGCCGAAGCTCAGCTGCGAGCGGTGGTCCTCGCCGATCTGCAGGCGCTCGACGAACCCGAATGCGGCGGTCAGCCAGGCGACCGCCTCACGCACGTCCGGATAGGTGAGGACCGGGATGACGGTGGCCGAGGGGATCGAGCGGTTGGACTTCATCTGCTAGAAGATGCCGATGCGATCCGGCGGCCAGTAGGTGGCGAACGCCTGCCCGATGATCCAGCCCGTGGGCACAGGACCCCAGTAGCGGCTGTCGTCGGAGTCGCCGCGGTTGTCGCCCATCATGAACCAGTGGCCAGCGGGGATCGTGATCGGCGTGGTGAAGTCGCACTCGTCGCTCGAACCGCACGGATCGATGTACGGATCGCGCTCGCGCACGAAGCCTTTCCGCCCCGCGGCCTGCCGGTAGACGTGTCCTTCCCTGACGTAGATCTCGTCGCCCGGTCCGGCGACGATGCGCTTGACGTACGTCACGCTTCCCTCGTTGGGAACGGGCTGTGCGCACGCCGCTCCGCCGGGGGTGACCGAATGCGCCACCGGCCCGCATTCCTGCTGTTCAGCGGTCGCGGGTGGATGGAACACGGCGATCTCGCCGACGTGCGGTCCGCCGAAGTGCATGCCGATGCGGTTGACGAGCACGCGCTGCCCGATCTCGAGCGTCGGTTCCATGGAGCCGCTGGGGATGCGGTACGGCTTGACGATGAACGCCTGGATGCCGAACGCGATCCCGACGGCGACCGCGAGGACGAAGATCAGCTCGACGATCGAGCCGAGCGCGTGGCGCCTCATCGCTGTGCCTCGTTGGTTGAGCTGGGGGTGGGGGTCATGGCGTCGAGTGGAGGGCGGATGTCATCTTCTACACGTTTCCGTCCTGCGAGATCCTGTCATGGGTGACCGATCGAATGACGAGGTGGGCACTTGAGCAGGTATGTGGGGGCGATCGACCAGGGGACCACGAGCAGCCGATTCATCCTGTTCGACAGGGACGGGCGGATCGTGGCTGTCGATCGGCGCGAGCACGAGCAGATCACCCCACGAGCGGGCTGGGTCGAGCACGACGCCCGCGAGATCTGGCAGCGGACCGGCGAGGCGATCGACGGCGCGCTCGCCGGCGCCGGTGTGCGCGCCGAGGCGGTGGAGGCGATCGGGATCGCCAACCAGCGCGAGACGACCGTGGTGTGGGACCGCGAGAGCGGCGCGCCGATCCACAACGCGATCGTGTGGCAGGACACACGCACCGACCGGCTCGTGCGCGAGCTCGCCGGCGACGCCGGCGTGAACCGCCTGCGCGAGCGCGTCGGGCTGCCGCTGTCGACGTACTTCTCCGGGCCGAAGGTCGCCTGGCTGCTCGAGCACGTGGCCGGCGCGCGCGAGCGCGCGCAACGCGGTGAGCTGGCGTTCGGCACGATCGACACGTGGCTGCTGTGGAATCTCACCGGCGGCTCGAGCGGCGGCGTGCACGCGACCGACGTGACGAACGCGAGCCGCACGATGCTGATGGACCTGGAGCGCCTCGACTGGCACGAGCCGAGCCTGGAGCTGATGGGCATCCCGCGCGCGATGCTGCCCGAGATCCGCTCCTCCAGCGAGCGCTACGGCGAGGCGTCCGTGACGGCGCTCGCGGGGCGGCCGGTCGCGGCCATGCTCGGCGACCAGCAGGCGGCGCTGTTCGGTCAGACGTGCTTCGCCGCGGGCGAGGCCAAGAACACGTACGGGACCGGCTCGTTCCTGCTGCTGAACACCGGCGAGCGGATCGTGCGCTCCGAGCGGCTGCTGACGAGCGTCGGCTACCGGCTCGGCGACGCTCCGCCCGCATACGTGCTCGAGGGCTCGATCGCCGTGACGGGCGCGCTCGTGCAATGGCTGCGCGACCGGTTGCGGCTGATCGACAGCGCCGCCGAGGTCGAGGCGCTCGCGCGCACCGTCGCGGACAACGGCGGCGTGTACTTCGTCCCCGCGTTCTCGGGGCTGTTCGCCCCCTACTGGCGCGACGACGCGCGCGGCGTGATCGTCGGCCTGACGGCGTACGCCGACCGCGGTCACATCGCGCGCGCGGCGCTCGAGGCCACCGCCTGGCAGACCCGCGAGGTCCTCGACGAGGCCAACGCCGTCGCGGGCGTGCCGCTCGCCGAGCTGAGGGTTGACGGCGGCATGACGGCCAACGAGCTGCTGATGCAGTTTCAGGCTGACGTGCTGGGCGTCCCCGTGGTGCGCCCCGCGGTCACCGAGACGACGGCGCTCGGCGCCGCGTTCGCCGCTGGCCTGGCGGTCGGCTTCTGGTCGGACAGGGACGATCTGCGGGCGCGCTGGTCGGAGGACAGGCGCTGGCAGCCTCAGATGGACGGGGCGCTGCGTGAGCGCGAGTACGCCCGCTGGAAGCGGGCGGTCGCGCGTTCCTTTGACTGGGTCGAACCGACCAGCTAAACGCAACGCGTATTTACGCGGTTTCTACTTATTGACGTTTAGTTCGCTGCCGATCGCGGGTACTAGGGGAAACGACCGTGGTACGGGAACACAACTCTAGGCCTGGCAGCTGAGTACATGGAACGATTCGGCTCACAGGTAGCGTACGCTGGAAGCGTAGAAACGCCCGACCTCACCAGGACGGCGACCGGGGGGCAGCCGGAGGCGCCCGTACCGGCGCTGCCCGTGCACGTGGGCTGCTCGGGCTGGGACTACGAGTCCTGGCGAGACGTGGTGTACCCGCCCGGCATTCCCACCGAGCGCTGGCTGGAGCGCTACGCCGAGGTCTTCAGAACCGTCGAGGTGACCGCCACCTTCTACCGACTGGTCCAACCCGAGACCGTCCAGCGCTGGGTCGATCAGACTCCCGACGGCTTCCTGTTCGCCGTCACCGCGAACCGCTACCTGACTCACGTCAAGCGCCTGGATGACATCGGCGAGGGAGCTGCCCGCCTGTACGAGCGGATGCAGCCGCTGGTCGCTGCCCATCGCCTCGGCCCCGTGCTGTGGCAGTTGCCCGACAGCTTCCGCCGCGACGATCGCCGCCTGGCTCGCGCCCTCAGGGCGCTGCCCGCAGGCCGCCACGCGTTCGAATTCCGCCATCCCAGCTGGTTCGTCCCCGAGGTGTACGAGCTGCTGCGCAGGCATGACGCGGCGCTCGTCACCGGCGATCACCCCGAGCGGCCGTTCCAGGCGGACGAGGCGACCGCGAGCTGGCGCTATGTGCGCTTCCATCACGGGGCACACGGCAAGCAGGGCAACTACTCCGAGCGCGAGATAGACGATTGGGCCAGGCGTCTCGACGGCTGGCGCAGGCACGCCGAGCTGTACGCGTACTTCAACAACGACTGGGAGGGCTTCGCCCCTCAGAACGCGCTGCAACTGCACGCGCAGCTGGAGCGGCTCGAGCTGCTGCGCGAGCCGCGCCCGGGCGATCGCGAGGTTTGATCTACGCTCACGCCGTGAGCGAGGGCAGGTCCGACGATCCAAAGGTCGCACCGCTGCTCAGCGAGTCGCAGCTGCGGGAGATCGCCGAGTTCGGCAGCGAGCGCCAGGTGGCCGTCGGCGACTCGCTGTTCGTCGCCGGCGAGGCGACGTCCGAGCTGTTCGTGGTGCTCGAGGGCGAGATCGACGTCGTGCGCGACGAGGGCGCCGATGAGGTGCTCGTCACCGCGTTCGGGGCCGGCGACTTCGTCGGCGAGCTGGGGCTGCTCACCGGGCAGCGCCGCTTCCTCACGGCTCGCGTGGCGAACGCGGGCCGCGTGCTGGCGATCGAGCAGGGCGAGTTCCGGCGGCTGATGAGCGTGCGCCCCGCGCTCGCGGACGTGATCTTCGGGGCGCTCGTCGCGCGGCGCGACTTCCTGCGCTCAGGCCAGGGCGCGCAGGCGATCAGGATCATCGGCTCGCGCTACTCCGCCGAGGCCATGAGCCTGCGCTCGTTCGCGGAGCACTCGCGCCTCGCGCACACCTGGATCGACCTCGAGGAGGCCGACGACGTCGACGCGCTGCTCAAGAGCATGGGCGTGCGCCCGCAGGACACCCCCGTGGTGATCACCCCCAGCGGCGTCCTGCGCCACGCCACCGCGGCCACGCTCGCGGAGCAGCTCGGCCTCACCTATCAACCGAAACCCGGCTACATCTTCGATCTGGTCGTCGTCGGCAGCGGCCCCGCGGGGCTCGCCGCCGCCGTGTACGGCGCCTCGGAGGGGCTCAGCACGGTCTGCCTCGACGCGGTCGCCGTCGGCGGCCAGGCCGGAGCCAGCTCGCGCATCGAGAACTACGCGGGCTTCCCCAACGGCATCTCCGGTGGCGACCTCACCGCGCGCGCGGCCGTGCAGGCGCTGCGACTGGGAGCACGGCTGAACGCGCCGTGCGAGGTCGTCGGGTTGCGAACCGAGGGAAGCTTCCACGTCGTCGTGCTGAGGGACGGAAGCGAGGTCCCCACGCGCGCCGTGATCGTCGCCTCGGGCGCTCGCTACCGGCGCCTGCCCGTCGAGGACCTCGAGCGCTTCGAGGGCGCCGGCGTGTACTACGCGGCGACCGACCTCGAGGCGCGCGTGTGCAACGGGGCCCCTGTCGTGGTCGTTGGCGGCGGCAACTCCGCCGGCCAGGCCGCCATCTACCTCGCCCAGAGCAACTGCGCCGTCACGATCGCCATCCGCCGCGAGGACCTCGCGCAGACGATGTCGCACTACCTGATCGAGCGCATCGACGCCGACCCCAAGATCACGTTGATCACGGGCGTGGAAGTCCACGCGCTCGCCGGCGACTCGCACCTCGAGCGGGCGACGCTCGCCGAGATCGCGACCGGTGCGCGACAGGAGCTGGACTGCTCGGGCCTGTTCTGCTTCATCGGCGCCAGTCCCGCGACGACGTGGCTCGGCGACAGCGTGCTGCTCGACGAGCACGGGTTCGTCCTCACCGACCGTCAGCTGCCCGCGGAGTCCGTCACGGGCGCGTCCGGCCCGCTGCCGTTCGAGACCTCGACGCCTGGCGTGTTCGCCGCCGGCGACGTTCGCCGCGGCTCGATGAAGCGGGTCGCCGCCGCCGTCGGCGAGGGCTCGAGCGCCGTGCGCTCCGTGCACGAGCGCCTCGCCACCGGAAGCTAGTAGCGGCGGCGAACTACGCATACGCGTTTGGCGTCCTTCGAGGAGCAGCGCCGGCGATCATAGGCGCCGTTTGGCGCTGGGGGCCTGGTAGGGCATGTGGCGGCGCATGAACTCGTCGAAACGCGGGACTGTGAAGTCGATGTACCCGTAGTCCTCTGTCGCGTACGTCAGCCCCTTGTCGATCAGGCGCTGGCGAGCCATCGAGAGCTCACCGGTACTGCGACCGAGCTTGCTCGCGACCTGTCCGGAACGGTAAGGGCCTTCGCCCAGCTCAGCCATCGCTCGCATGTAGCGTCGCTCCTCTGGGGTGGCGCGCTGGATGCGCACCTCGTAGATGCTCGTGTCGAGTGCCTGCTGGGCAGCCGGAATTGCCGCTTGCACGTCACCGATGGTGATCGGGGAGGTCTCGGCGAGATTCCATGCGTGCTTGCCGAGCTGCTGGATATAGAACGGATACCCTCGCGTCCACTCGAGGGCCAATGCGACTGCACCGGGCTCGTAGTCGACGCGTTGACGGCGGGCGGGCTCCACCAGCGCCGCATGCCCGTCCGCATCGGAGAGGCCGGCGATCATCGGGAACGTGAACAGGCGCTCTGCATAGGAGCGTGCCTCACCGGTCAGCCTTGGGATCTGCGGTAGACCTGCAGCCGCGGCGGTGACTGGCATGCTCTTCTGCGTGGCGCGATGGAGTGCGCTGATCAGAGAGCGGTACTCGACCTCCCGCACAAACTGCACCTCATCAAGGAGGAAGACGACACCGGAGCCCTTGTCTGCGGCTGCGGCACCGACCGTTAGCAGAAGCTCCGAGAGGTCGCTGGCGATCGTGCCCTCGTCCGCGGCACGCAGGTCAACGGCCAGACCGATGCCTTCGGGGCCGGTCAGCCTGATCGTGGCCAGATGCTCGAGCGCGGCGCGGGTGTTCCTCAGAGCTCGCGCCCCCAGCTTCAAGCGAGCGAGGGCATTCTGGGCGTCGCGGGCGATCTGCGCGATCAGGCCACTGTCTGGCGTCATCTCGTGGTAATAGGTGAGGAAGCCTTCCGCCTCCGCGCGGTCTTCGAATGCGTTCAGGAGGACGGTCTTGCCGACGCCGCGCAGCCCGCGAATGATCATGCTCTGCTCGCTGGCGCCGCGCTTGAGGCGTCCCACCAGCACGCGAAACTGCTCCAGCTCGCTTGAGCGGCCTGCGAGCTCGTGAGGGCGGGAACCGGCATTGGGGGTGTACGGGTTCTCGACAGGGTCCATCGTCTAGCGAGTTATAGCAACATATAACGAGAGTCCTTAGAGGCGATTACAACTGTTGCGAAGTGGCCGATGCGGGCTTCGGCGAGCGCAGTGGGAGTCGTGCGCGCGACCCGCCTATATCTTGTAGATCCTCGAACGCCTCATCGGCAAAGGAGCGGACACGTATGTCGAGCACAGCAGCTGCGCCCCCGGCGCTCGCGCCCAAGGACTTTCTCGGCATCGACCAGTTGCTCTCCGACGAGGAGCGCGACATCCGCGAAACCGTGCGCGCGTTCGTGCGCGATCGCGTGCTGCCGCACGTGGGCGACTGGTTCGAGGAGGCTCGCTTCCCCACGAGCGAGCTGGCGCCCGAGCTGGGCAAGCTCGGCGTGCTCGGGATGCACCTGCAGGGCTACGGCTGCGCGGGCGCCACCGCCACCGCCTATGGCCTCACGTGCCTGGAGCTGGAGGCAGGCGACAGCGGCCTACGCTCGCTGGTGTCCGTGCAGGGGTCGCTCGCCATGTACGCGATCTGGCGCTGGGGCTCGGAGGAGCAGAAGACCGAGTGGCTGCCGCGGATGGCCGCAGGCGAGGCGATCGGGTGTTTCGGTCTAACTGAGCCCGACGCCGGCTCTGACCCGGGCGCGATGCGCACGCGCGCGCGCCGTGACGGCTCGGACTGGATCCTGCACGGGCAGAAGATGTGGATCACCAACGGCTCCGTCGCCGACGTGGCCGTCGTGTGGGCCGCCACCGACGAGGGCACGCGCGGCTTTCTCGTGCCCGCCGGCACACCGGGCTTCACCACCCAGGACATCCATCGCAAGCTCTCGCTGCGCGCGTCCGTCACCTCCGAGCTGCTGCTCGACGACGTGCGCCTGCCCGACGCGGCGATGCTGCCCGAGGCCAGCTCCCTGCGCGGGCCGCTGTCATGCCTGAACGAGGCGCGCTACGGCATCGTCTGGGGGGCCGTCGGCGCCGCGCGCGCGTGCTTCGAGTCGGCGCTGGACTACAGCAAGGAGCGCATCGCCTTCGGGCGCCCGATCGCCGCCACGCAGATCCAGCAGTACAAGCTCGCGCACATGGCGCTCGAGGTCAACCGTGCGACGCTGCTCGCGCTGCACCTCGGTCGCATGAAGGACGAGCACCGCCTGCTTCCCGAGCACGTCTCGATGGGCAAGCTTGGCAACGTCAACGCCGCGCTGGAGGTCGCGCGGACCGCGCGCCAGATGCTCGGGGCCAATGGCATCACGCTCGAGTACCCCGTCATCCGCCACATGAACAACCTCGAGTCGATCGTCACCTACGAGGGCACCGCCGACGTGCACGCGCTCGTCGTCGGGGGCGCACTCACGGGGATCCAGGCGTTTCGCTGAGGCCGGCGGGCTTCGCTCGCCGCCGCTTTGGCGCGGTGTCCGGTCTGCGCGACGGGCCGTGTCTTTTCAGGTTCCTTTCAGACTTGCCCGTCAGCATGGCGCCATGAAGCTGCTGGTCGTCGACGACGACCCCTCGGTCCGGGAAGCGCTCGCGCTGATACTCGACCACGACGGGTTCGCGGTCAGCACGGCCGTCGACGGCCGCGAGGCGATTCGCACACTCGCGCTTGCGCCACCGGACGCGGTGATTCTCGACGTGCTGATGCCCGGTCTCGACGGCCTCGAGGTCTGCCGCAGGATCCGCGCGACGGGAGACCGCACGCCGGTGCTGATGCTGACCGCTCGCGCGGAGGTCAGCGAGCGCGTCGCCGGCCTTGAGGCCGGCGCCGATGACTACCTCGTCAAGCCGTTCGCGCGCGAGGAGCTGATCGCGCGGCTGCGGGCGCTTTTGCGGCGCACCGGCTGGGAGGGCGAGGACGAGACGCTGCGCTTCGACGATCTGGAGCTCGACCCGCTCGCGCACGAGGCGCGCCGCGGTCCGCGTCAGCTCGAGCTGACGCGGACCGAGTTCCTGCTGCTCGAGCTGCTGATGCGCCACCCGCGCCAGGTGCTCGCGCGCGCGACGATCTTCGATCGCGTGTGGGGCTATGACTTCGGGCCCGCGTCCAACTCGCTGGAGGTGTACGTGGGCTACCTGCGGCGCAAGACCGAGGCCGGCGGCGAGCCGCGGCTCGTGCACACCGTGCGCGGCGTCGGCTACGTGCTGAGGCCCTCGCCGCGATGAGCATCCGCCGGCGCATGGTGCTGCTGGCCGCGGGCGCGGTCGCGGCCGCGATCGTGATCGCGTCGGCCGTCGTGTACGTGGCCACGCGCAACGATCTGCTGGGGCAGACGGACGCCAGCCTCAGGGAGAAGCTGATCCCCGGGCAGCCGCAGGCCGTCCAGCTGCGGGCCACGAAGGTGAATCCGTCAGGGGCCGCCAGGCTCAAGCGGGAAGGCGTGTCGGTGACGCAGACGCTGTCGATCACCGAACATGCCGGGGCTGCGGCCGGATTCGCCGCCGGGAGGCGGGCTGTCCCCGGCCCGGAAGGGCTTGCGGGGCTCGTGCTGCCGAACGCCAAGCTCGGCGGCGCCACCGGGTACGTGCAGCTGATTCAGTCCAACGGCCGGGTGCTGCGCACCGAACACGCGGGGTCGCGGCTGCCGGTGACCGCCGCGGCGCGCCAGGTCGCCGCCGGGCGCCGCCCGGCGTTCTTCAGCGACGCCACCGTCGCGGGAACGCGCGTGCGAGTGCTCACCGAGCGCGCGCCCGAGGGCGGCGTGTGGCAGGTGGCGCTGCCGCTGACCGACGTCGAAAGCACGCTCTCCAAACTGCGACTGGTGCTTGCGCTCGTCAGCCTCGGCGGCGTCGCGCTCGCCGCCGCGCTGGGGCTGCTCGTCTCGCGTGCTGCGCTCGTGCCCGTGCGCAGGCTCACGGGCGCCGCCGAACGCGTCGCGCGCACGCAGGACCTCGGCCACCGCATCCGCGCCGGCGAGGACGGCGAGCTCGGCCGGCTCGCCGCCAGCTTCAACACGATGCTCGCCGCGCTCGAGCGCTCACGGCTCGCCCAGCGCCAGCTCGTCTCCGACGCCTCGCACGAGCTGCGCACGCCTTTGACGAGCGTGCAGGCGAACCTGGACGCGCTCGCGCTCGGCGAGGCGCTGCCCGCGGCCGAGCGCGAGCGCGCGGTGGCCGCCGCGCGGGCGCAGCTGCGCGAGCTGACCGTGCTCGTCGGCGATCTCGTCGACCTGTCGAAGACGGAGATCGACGAGATCGAGGTTGAGGACGTGCGCCTGGACCTCGCAGCCGCAGGCGCGCTCCAGCGGGCGCGGCTGCACGCGCCCGAGTGCAGCTTCGAGCTCGACGCCGAGCCGTGCCTCGTGCGCGCCGCGCCCGCCCGGCTCGACCGCGCGATCGCCAACCTGCTCGACAACGCCTGCAAATGGAGCCCGCCGTGCGCGGACGGAGGTCCGGTCGAGGTGAGCGTGCGCGACGGGCGCCTGGAGGTGCGCGACCACGGCCCAGGGATCCCCGCGCAGGACCTGCCGCACGTCTTCGACCGCTTCTACCGCGCGCCCGCTGCGCGCGCCCGCCCCGGCTCCGGCCTGGGGCTCGCGATCGTGCGCCAGATGGCCGAGAGCCACGGCGGCTGCGTGCGCGCCGCCAACGATCCCGGCGGCGGCGCGCGGCTGACGCTCGAGCTGCCGCTGCTCGAGATGACCGCGTCCGAGTCGGCCGCCTCTCGCGAACACGAGCCGGCCGCGCCGCATGACGCGCTCGTCGCTCCGTCGCCCCTTCAGCAAGTTCCTCCACTCCTCTAAGGCGATTCTCAGCTCCACGCGGCTTGATGTTCGTCAGCGGCGCCGGCGCTGGCCGACCGGCGCCGCTGTCACCGATCACAGCTCAGCAAAGGAGCCTCGATGTCCCGTCGTTCGCCGCTGGTCCCGCTCGCTGTCCTGTGTGCCGCAGCGGCCAGCCTTCTTCTGTCCGCCTGCGGCGGCTCCTCGCCGTCCTCGACATCCTCGGCCGTGAAGGAACAGCAGGCCGAAGTGAAGTTCGCCGACTTCGCCAGGTGCCTGCGGGAACACGGCATCGACGCCACGGCCGCGACGGGACCCGGCGGCGAAGGCCACGGATTGCAGGTCAAGGGCGCCGGCGGACCACTCAAGATGGAAGCCGCCCAGAAGGCGTGCAAGGAGTACCAGCCCGAACCGCAGAAGCTCAACCTCTCCCCGCAGGAAAAGGTGGAACGCGCGGAAGCCGTCGAAAAGTTCGCCAAGTGCATGCGCGAACACGGCATCGAAGTTCACGCCTCGAGCTCCGAAGGGCGCGTCTCGATCCGGGTTGGCGCCAGGCCCGGCGGCGGCGGTGAACACGGCGGCGGTCCCAACCCCGAAAGCCCGGCGTTCCAGAAAGCGCAGCAGTCGTGCCAGAAGCTGCTGCCGTTCAAGGGCAAGGGCCCGCCAGGCGCGAAGCGCCCCGACGGACCGCACGGCTCCGAAGGCGGCAGCTTCGCAACCGGCGGCTGAGTCGTGGGGGAGGAGCGCTTCCCGCGGCGCAGGCGCCTGCGCTGGCTGGTCGCCGTCGCCCTGGCGGTCGTCGGCGTGGCGGTGCTGGCGGTGCTGGCGGTCGTGCTGCTCGGATCCGGCTCGCACGGGCATCACGGCGCGGAAACCGGCGTACCCGCCGGCGACACGACCGCGAGCGTGACACGGCGCACGCTGTCTGAAAGCTCGACCGTCGACGGCACGCTGGGCTACGGCTCGACGCTTGAACTCTACGACCGGGTCGGAGGGACTTTCACCTGGCTGCCCTCGGTCGGCGCCGTGATCGGTCGCGGCGGGACGCTGTGGCGGATCGACGATCTGCCCGTCGTGCTGATGTACGGCTCGGTCCCCGCCTACCGCGCGCTCAAGCAGGGCGTGAGCGACGGCCCCGACGTGACCGAGCTGAACCAGAACCTGATCGATCTCGGCTTCGACCCCTACGGGGCGATCACAGACGATGCATCCTTCGGCGACGCCACGGGCGCGGCAGTCAAGCGCTGGCAGAAGGCCGAGGGGCTCACCGAAACCGGCGAAGTCGAGCTCGGCCGGGTCGTCTTCGCTCCCGGCGCGCGGCGCGTGACCGACGTAAAGGTGGCCCTCGGGCAGGATCCGCCCGGCGAAGCAAAAGGAGAAGAACTGGCCAAACCCAAACCTGCCAAGCACAAACCGGTCAAACACGCACGTTCCAAACACGAACCCGCGGAAGCGGAACCCACGAAAAAACCAGCCTCCAAAGAAGGACCCGGCAAAGACTCGCCCAGTGGTGAATCTGGCGCGGGCGCGGGCGAGGTCGCGCTGAGCACAACCTCCACCCAGCAGCTCGTCCAGCTGAAGGTCAAGCCCGAACAGCAGCAGCTGGCGAGGCCTGGCGAGACCGTCGCCGTGCTGCTGCCCGGTGGCGGTCAGGCCCTCGGACACGTCACCGACGTGGGCACGGTCGCCACCGAATCGAGCGGCTCGGGCGACGAAGCAAAAGGCGCTCCAAGCGGCGAAAGCGGCGAACCTACGATTCCCGTGACGATCGCGCTCGACCACGACGTCGTCCACCTGGACGAGGCGCCCGTCAGCGTCGAACTGGTCAAGAGCGTCCGCCGCAACGTGCTGACGGTCCCCGCCACAGCGCTGATCGCCACCGCCGGCGGCGGCTACGCGGTCGAAGTCCTCGCATCGTCCCCGGGAGAGCAGGGCCGCCGCTTGACGGTTCCGGTGACGCCGGGCATGTTCGCCGGCGGCTACGTCCAGGTCGAAGGCGCGGACGTGCGCGAAGGCATGACCGTGGTCGAGTCACAGTGAGCGCGGTTCTGGAGCTGTCCGACGTCGTCAAGCGCTACGACGGCGGCGTGCAGGCGCTGTGCGGCGTCGACCTGACCGTGCGGGACGGCGAACTGTGCGCGATCGTCGGTCCGTCCGGCTCGGGCAAGTCGACGCTGCTGCACATCATGGGCACGCTGGAACGGGCCACCAGCGGGCTCGTGCGGATCGCCGGGGCGGATGTCGCGCGCGCCTCCGGCCGCGACCTGGCGGCGCTCCGCGCGCGCCGCATCGGCTTCGTCTTCCAGCAGTTTCACCTGATCGAGGCTGACAGCGCGCTCGAGAACGTGGCCACCGGCCTGCTCTACACCGGCACCCCCGCCCGCGAGCGCCGGCGGGCGGCGGCCGCGGCGCTGGAGCGCGTGGGGCTCGGCCATCGCATGCGCCAGACCTCGGCGCTGCTGTCCGGGGGCGAGCGCCAGCGCGTGGCGATCGCGCGCGCGCTCGTCAGCTCGCCGGCGATCGTGCTCGCCGACGAGCCGACCGGCAACCTCGACACGCGCAACGGACGTGAGATCCTCGAGCTGCTGCGGTCGCTGAACGGGCAGGGAACGACCGTGCTCGTGATCACGCACGACCGCGAGATCGCCGCCACGCTGCCCAGGCGTGTCGAGCTGCGCGACGGGCGCCTGATCCACGATGAGGCTTGACATCGAGCCCAGCCGCCTGCTCGCGGCCGACGTGCTGCGCGTCGCCAGCGTCGGTCTGCGCACGCGCCGACTGCGCGCCGCGCTGTCGGCGCTGGGAGTGGCGATCGGCATCGCCGCGATGGTCGCCGTGCTCGGCATCTCGGACTCGAGCAAGGCCGGCCTGGTCGCCGAGCTGAACGAACTGGGCACCAACCTGCTCACGGTCACGCCCGGGGAAACGTTCTCAGGCGTTGCGGCCAAGCTGCCCGAAGCGGCCGTCAGGGACGTGCGCAACCTGCGCAGCGTGCGCTCGGCCGCCGCGGTGACGGGCGTGTCCGCGGCCTCGGTGCGGCGCAGCGCCTTCATCGAAGCCGCCGAAACCAACGGGATCAGCGTCGAGGCCGCCGACCCGCAGCTGCTCGTCACGCTCGGGGGGAAGATGACCCTTGGCCGCTTCCTGAACGCCGGCGACGAACGCTTTCCCGTGGTCGTGCTCGGGCTCGTGGCCGCCGAGCGGCTCGGGATCGAGCGGATGTCAGCCGACGGCCGGCCGCTGCAGGTGCTGATCGAGAACACCTGGTTCACGGTCGCCGGCGTGATCGGCTCGCTGCCACTGGCGCCGGAAGTCGAACGCGCAGCGCTGATCGGCTACCCGGCCGCCAAGCGCCTGTTCGGCACGACCCGGCACGCCAGCATGCTCTACGTGCGCGCCGACCCCGAACGGGTGCCCGAGGCCGACGCGCTGCTCGGCGCCGCCGCCAACCCCCAGAGCCCCGAACAGACCAAGGTCAGCCGGCCGTCCAACGCCCTCCAGGCCCAGGCCGATGCCCAGAGCACGCTCACCGCCGTGTTCCTCGGCCTCGGCGCCGTGGCGCTGCTCGTGGGCGGCGTCGGGATCGCGAACGTGATGGTGATCTCGGTGCTCGAGCGCCGTCCGGAGATCGGCCTGCGCCGCGCGCTCGGCGCGCGGGCGGTGCACATCGGCGTGCAGTTCCTCGGCGAGTCGGTGCTGCTGTCGCTGCTCGGCGGCTGTGCCGGGATCGCGCTCGGCGCGGCCGCGACCGCCGGCTACGCCTCGACCCAGGGCTGGATCTTGGTCGTGCCCGTGCTGTCGGTGGCCGGAGCGATCGCGATCGCGCTGGCGCTCGGCGCGCTCGCCGGGCTGTACCCCGCCGTGCGCGCCGCTCGGCTCGCGCCCGCGGCGGCGCTGCGCAGCGTGTGACGCGCGCTCGTATAGGCTCGGGCGCCGATGGCATCCCTCGGCTCGGACACCGCCGGCGGCGCCGATCACACCGCGCGCCTGTTGATCTCCTGCCCCGACGGCCCCGGGATCGTGGCCGCGGTGTCGCGCTTCCTGTTCGAGCAGGGAGCCAACATCGTCAGCTCCGACCAGTACTCCACGCACCCCGAGCACGGCACGTTCTTCATGCGCTCCGCTATTTACCTGCCGGCGATCGACGAGGACCGCGCCGCGTTCGAGGTGGCGTTTGGCGAGCTCGCGCAGCGGTTCGCGATGCAGTGGCGCATCGCCTACGCGGCCGACCGCCGCCGCGTCGCGCTGATGGCCTCGCGCGAGGACCACTGCCTGCTCGACCTGCTGTGGCGCAACCGCCGCGGCGAGCTCGACATGGACGTCATCTGCGTGATCTCAAACCACGAGCTGCTGCGCTCGGAGGTCGAGTCGCTGGGCGTGCCGTTCGTGCACATACCCATCAGCAGGGAGACGAAGCCGCAGGCCGAGCAGCGCGCGCTCGACGAGCTGGGCGGCCGCGCCGAGCTGCTCGTGCTCGCGCGTTACATGCAGATCCTCTCCGGCGACTTCCTCACGCGGGTGGGCTGCCGCGTGATCAACATCCACCACTCGTTCCTGCCCGCGTTCGCCGGCGCCGAGCCCTACCGACACGCCTACGAGCGCGGCGTCAAGCTGATCGGCGCCACCGCCCACTACGTAACCGAGGAGCTCGACGAGGGCCCGATCATCGAGCAGGACGTACAGCGCGTGGGCCACCGCTACACGGTGTCGGACCTCGAGCGCGTCGGGCGCGACCTCGAGCGGATGGTGCTCGCGCGCGCCGTGCGCAGCGAGCTCGACGACCGCGTGCTCGTGCACGACGGCCGCACGATCGTGTTCTGAGCGGTGCCAGCTCAGGAGCCCACGGGTGTTTGATGCGCTATGATGCGCTGATGGAGCGGCGTCACAGGGCACCACATCGCGAGGGACACAGGACGACTCTCACGGTTCCCCACACGGTCATGGATGCAGCCGATCGGCTGGCGGATGAGTTGGGCACGACGACGAATGATGCGATCGTGCGCCTCGCCGAGGAGGGGGTGGCGGTTCGCGATCGTCGCGAGCAGATCGCTGCGCTGGCGTCCGAACGCCGGGCCGCGGTCGAGCTTGTCAGCCTCGACGACACCTCCGCGTTTCCCGCGGTGGACGACCTTCGCGAGGCGATGCTCGCCGGTCGCGGCGAGCCTTGACGGCTGCCTGGGACACCACACTGGTCTCACGCCTCTACCCCGGCGGCCCGGCGGAGCAGCGGCTCCTCGAATGCGCCCGCGCGGGTCGGCCCGTCGCCATCACTGCGCCGACCGTAATGGAGGTGGTGCGAGGCGTCGATGCGGCTGCCAAGCACAGGCCGCGCATGCGGCCGGCGCTTGGCTGGCTCGTGACGCTGATGGCGAGTAATCTCGTCGAGACTCTCGCACTGGATCGGACCGCTGCAATTGTCGCGGGCCGGCTTCGCGCGATCCACCCTGCACCGCCCACTGGGGCGCGGCGAGCCGGTGTCAAGCCGGAGCAGCGCGCCGGCTGGGTTCTGGACATTCAGATTGCCGCCTGCGCTTGGGTGCATGGCCGCGCGATAGCCACAGAGAACTCTCGCGATTTCGAAGTCCTACGCGACCTCATCGTGCGGCTCTATCCAGACGCCACACCCCTTACCGTGAGCTCACTCCCGATGCGCTGACGACCGATGGCAGCCAGGGTCGCGCCTTGCCGTTTCGCCAACCGACTACGCTTCCATGCCAGCGACGGTGGGCACGGAGCCAAGCGAGCAGACACTGAGGGACAGAACATGGCCGATCGCGATCAAAGCAAACGAGCTGGCCTTGGCCGCGGGCCAGGAGTCCGGTTGCGCTTCGCCGCGGACGCCAGGCTCGTAGCTTGGGTGCGACGCGGTGATGTGACCGCGTTCGAGATCCTCTACGACCGCCACGTCCGCGAACTGCTGTCGTTCTGCCGCTACATGCTCGATTCCCGGGCCGACGCCGAGGACGCGGTCCAGTCGACGTTCGCCTCAGCCCATCGCGCGCTGCTCACGGACGACCGCGCGATCGATCTGCGCCCGTGGCTGTTCGCGATCGCACGCAACGCCTGCCTGAGCATCCTGCGCGGGCGCCGGCCAGTAGCCGAGATCGCAGAGGCGTGGCCGTCGCGCGAGGATCCGGTAGTCCAGGTGGAACAGCGCGAGGACATGCGCCAGGTGCTCGCGACGCTGCAGGAGCTGCCCGAGGTGCAGAGGACCGCGCTGGTTCTGTCCGAGCTGCACGGGTTCAGCCAGAGCGAGATCGGCACGCTTCTGGGAGTCCGTCCCGAGCAGGTCAAGTCGTACGTCTACCAGGCGCGAACGAATCTCATCTCCGAGCGCGAGGCACGCGGCGCCGACTGTCGGGTGATCCGGGAGGAGCTCATCTTGGCGCGCGGTCCGGCGTTGCTGAAGAGCCGCTTGCGACGCCACCTGCGCTCCTGCCAGGACTGTCGCGAGTACGCGGCTGAGGTCGCGAGCCAGCGACACCATCTCGGGATCCTGCTTCCGGTGGCGCTCCTGCTCGCGCTCAAGCGCCGCGCGCTTCACGCCTTGCTCGAAAGCGTCTCCAGTTCCAGCGCGTGCGCCGGCGGCGTTGGGGGCGGACCCGCGACCTCAGCCACGCTGGAGCTCGGCGGCGGCGGTGCCGGCGCGCTCATGGTCAAGGTGCTCGTCGGCGTCGTTTGCCTCGGGGCGAGCACCGGCGCGGCGACCCTCGTGGTCGGAATCCCCGACACGGCAGCTCGGTCGGCGGCATCGACGCCGAGTGGACGCGAGGTCGTGCGATCGCGGCTCGCATCGTTCGTTGTAGCCCGGAGTGGCGCTACGCCAGCTGCGCCTCACCCTGCCGGCGCGCCGCTGGCAACAACGGGCGGGCAAGACAGTCAACCGCAACCCGCCGCGTCACCCCCTCGGTACGCGCAAGCGTCGCCGGGAGGACCCGTCGTCGGCTCGGTCGCCAGCTCCACGACCGGCATCGCCGCAAGCGAATCCCACGGCGGCGGGAGCGGCATCTCTGGCAAGAGCAAAGAACTACCCGGCAAGAGTGAAGCACCGCATGGGGCGAGCAGCGAAGAATCTCATGGCAAGGAAGGGCCTGTGAAGGGCGAAGAACCGCACGGAAAGAGCGAAGAAGCCCGTGGCAAGGAAGAAGCCCACGGGAAGAGCGAAGAAGCGCGCGGCGGTGAAGAACCGCATGGCAACAGCGAAGCGGCTCACGGAAAGAGCGAAGAAGCCCACGGCAGGGAAGCAGCCCAAGGAGCGAGCGAAGAAGCTCGCGGGACGAGCGAAGGAACGCACGGCAAGGAAGAACCGCACGGCGGCGCCGAAGAACGCCACGGCAAGAGCGAAGAACCGCACGGCAACGCCAAGGGCGAATAACGCTCGCCGTCTTCCCTCCCCGCCCAACCTTGAGGGCGCGTCAGCGTTTATCAGAGGCGAAGGGATGTCAATGGTCCCCTGACCGTGCGTGCGAGCGATGAGGGGAGGTCGCTCTCTCACCGGCCTCCCCTCGCTCGCGCTGCCATGTGTGCCGTCCAGAACAAAGTGCCAGGCGCGGCACCGGGTGCTGACGCGGGCCGGATGCGGAAGGCGGCGCAGCGAAACGTGGAGGTTCACAGATCGCGGTTGTGACGATCCTGTGTTGGTGGCCAACGCCGTTCGCGGGTCGTCGTTAACACCCTTGCGACCCATCCACCAACGAGAGCGTAGGAGCGAAACATGCACACAACACTTAGGACGAGGCTGTATGCAATAACGGCACTGCTGCTGTCGTCGCTGGTCACGATCGGCGCCGCTGCGGCGTCGCCGGCAGCCGCAGCTGAAACCGGCACGATCTGCACCGGCAACAGCGGGTCTATCAAGGTTTCACCGGGGCTTGAAGCCACGGCGCAGGTGCAGAACATCGTGATCAAGGGGAGCTTCTCCGGGTGCACAGGCGGCACCGTTTCGAGCGCGCCGTACGTCGCTCACCTGAAGACCTCGGAACCCGTCGACTGCGCGATGCTGAGCGCATCGAACCCGGCCACCGGGACGATCGTGATCAAGTGGAACCCCAAGGGCCAGGGCAACTCAGACGGGACGCTCAGCTTGCCATTGACGACGGCGCCGGGCGCTCGTATGACCGGTCAGATCTCGAAGGGTCCGTTCGCTGGACTCGGCATCTTCGGGACCGTCACGCAGGCCTTCGCCGCCGCGTGCGGCGAACCGAGCGCCGGCGGAAAGAGGGCGAAGAAGGTCAAGAGCGGCACGCTCGCGGGCTCGGACGTCTGGGTGTCGGGGCCGCCGAGCGCGACGATCGAGGCGCCGGCGAGCGGCGGCGTCTACGCCCAGGGCGCGATCGTAGCGACCGAATTCTCGTGCGCTGAAAGCGCGTTCGGCCCGGGCATCGAATCGTGCAGCGACTCCAACGGCGGGTCTGGCACCTCGGGCGCGCTCGAAACGGCGATCACGGGACCGCACACGTACACGGTGACCGCTACGAGCGTCGACGGGCAGACCGGCAAGGCGACCATCCACTACACGGTCGAATAGCCGGGATCGCCGACGTCACGAGGAGGGGGCGTCGTTCCTCCCCGGCGCCTCCTCCGCGTGCGTCATCGTGCGGCCGATCGAGCACGGCCTGCACCGGCTCGACGTCCGACAGCAGCATCCCGCCGGTGCTATCAGGGGTCGTCGTAGGTGAAGTGGCCAACAACGACAGTGCGGGCATGTCCCGGCGTGAGCAGGTCGAAGGAGGCGCCGGAGGACAGGTCTTCGGAGGGGACGCTGTAGCTGACGGTGCCGAGCGCCGTGCCGGGACAGCCGGGGAACATGCTCGACGGGCTCTGGAACGCGGAGGGCACGGCAACCTGGACGCGTTCCCCGGCCTTGACGTTGCGCGCGAGTGCCTGGCCGCTGCCGATGCCGACGTTGCGCCCCGCGCATCTGCCGCCGTCGGGCTCCTGGACGAACACGCTGTAGCCGCCGAGCGCGCTCGTCACCGCCACACGCGCGATGAACGTGACGAGCAGCTCCGCCTGCCTGGCGCCGGGGCGGCCGGGCACGGGCCGGTCGACGGCCAGCTCGGCGTGCACCGGCGAGGCCAGCTCGCGTGCGTTCGGCACCCGGATGCGCTGCGGTACGTAGCCGACCGGCGGCAGGCAGTCGCCGCCGTGCCCGTCGCGGAACCCGTGGCTGGTGAGCGCGCACGTGCGCCCGTGCGTGTATGCGATCTTGCGAATCGGCTGATGCAAGGCCATGTGCAGTCCGCCCCGTCCGCTCACCGAGCCGCCGCCGGCCGGCAGCGCGCCGGCTCCGCCCGACTCGACCCCGAGCGCGGCTAGCTGGGCGGGGCCGCGCTCGACGATCAGGTACGCGCCGTCGCTGCTGACGGTCGGGACCGTGCGCGTGCGGCCTTCCGCGGTGTAGGTGATGCTGCGCGCCGCAGGGCCGAGCAGCCCGTAGAAGACGTCGCGCGGGTCGCTGCGCGAGCAGCTTTCGCCGGCCGCGCGCGAGCCCAGCAGGTGGCACTCGCGGGGCAGGCCGCTGGCGGGCTCGTCATAGGTGCCCACGCCGAGGAACGCGTGCCCGTGCGCGTCCAGCAGCACGCAGCTGCCTTCCGCCTGGCTGGCCTGGGCGGGAAGCGGGTGAAAGCGCCCGTCGTCGCCGAACGCGCCGTCGATGCCCAGCACGCCGATGCGGCCGCCCACGAGCCGCCCCACCTGCGCGCAGCCGAGGCCGCGGCTCGTGTCGTACACGCGCATCGTCCACGGCGGCCCGCCGGCGGGGTCGGGCGCGGCGATGCCCAGCAGCCCCTCGGTCTGCGGGATCGCCACGCCGACGCCGGTGTTCGCGGAGAACGGTTCTTCGGATCTGACGGGCGAGCCCGTCTGGATCAGCTGCGTCGTCGCGTACGCGACCGCCGCCGCCAGCAGCAGCCCGACCGCGAACAGCAGGCCGACCGAGCCGCGCCGCGCCGTCGAGCGTCGCAACCGCGGGGGCCGTCGCAGTGAATGTCGCTCCATCCCGCGCGCGTCGGAGGGCAGCGGCTCGCCTTGGGCCTGCGCCACCTGCCGTTCCGCCGCGCGCACCAGCGCCTCGCGGAGCTGCGGAAGCTCGCACGCGGGGGCGCTCATCGCGCGTGTCCCGCCAACGAGCGCAACGCTCGCAGCCCGCGGCTGACGCGCTGGCGCACGACCATCTCCGAGCAGTCGAACTCGCGCGCGAGGTCCTCGTAGTCGCGCCCGTCGATCACGCGCCCGCGCACCGCCGCGCGCTGCTCCACCGGCAGCGCGTCGAGCAGCCTCAGCGAGTCCATCGGCGCCACCGCGCTCAGCTCGTCGATGCGCTCCAGGTCCTCGTCGCTCAACATCATCGGCTCCATTCCCAGGCGCCTGCGCGCGCGTGCCTCCACGCGTCCTCGCCGCCGGCTCTGAGCGAGCTCGTTGCGGGCGATCCCGAACAGCCACGCGCGCGCGTCGCCGAGCTCGGGGCGGAACGCGCCGAGCGACGCGAGCGCGGCGGCGAACACCTCGGCGGTGAGATCCGCCGACACGTCCGCGCGCTCGGTGCTCCGCCGGAAGAACGCCAGCAGCGCTCGCTCGTAGCGGTCGTAGAACACGCCGAACGCCTGCGCGTCCTCCAGCCCGATCTCCAGTAGCTCCTCATCTGTGCACCTCGACAGATCTCTTGCCGTCACTACTCCATATTGGAGTTGGTCTCAGATTTGTGACGGAGGTATGCTGCGACGATGACGCAGAGCGACCGGCAGATACCCGAGAACGCCCGCTGCTCGACGTGCAAAGGCGGGGGGTGGACGTGGTGGGCCGGCGGGGAGCCGCCCGCGGAGGGCAAGTGGATCGTCTGCCGTGAGTGCATCGGCACCGGGCGCACCGATCAGAAGGGCCGCAAGCGGCTCAAGCCGTCCGATCCGCCCGACGCGTAGGGACCATGCCGCCGGAGATCGTCCTCCACGTCATACCGCCGTCGCATCCGTGCCTGGCCGCGGACGCGGCGCTGCGCCTGAAGGGCCTCGAGTACGAGCGCGTCGAGCTCGCGCCGGGCGAGCACGTCGAGAAGATGCGCGCGATCTACGGCGAGGAGCACCACACCGTGCCGGGGATGGTGGTCGACGGCGAGCCCGTGCACGGCTCCAGCGCGATCCTCGCGCGCCTCGACCAGCTCGCGTCCGAGCCGCTGCTCTACACCTCGGATGAGGTGCGCGTGGCGGAGCGCTGGGGGGACGGCGAGCTGCAGGATCTGGGCCGGCGGCTGCCCTGGGGGGCGCTGCACTTCCGACCCGAGGCGATGGGCACCTTTGCCGGCGCCGGCCCGCTGGACGGAGCGGGCACCGACTTCGCGATCGGCTTCCTGAGAGTGTCGTGGAAGTACCACCGCATCAGCGCCGAGCGTCTGCAGCAGGATCTCGCGGGGCTCCCGCAGCTGCTCGCGCACGTCGAGCAGCTGGCCGCCGACGGCGTCATCGGCGGCGAGCAGCCGAATGCGGCCGACTTGCAGATCGGCGCCACGCTGCGGGTGCTGCTGACGGTCGTCGACCTG
Organism: Solirubrobacteraceae bacterium; assembly: GCA_035483595.1. Lineage (GTDB taxonomy): Bacteria > Actinomycetota > Thermoleophilia > Solirubrobacterales > Solirubrobacteraceae > Palsa-744. The sequence goes on along the minus strand of DATHPU010000023.1, from coordinate 91,536 downwards.
CGTCCGCTGCTCAGCGGCGGCGCGGGCGAGCGCATCGCGCTCGGCCTGTTCCCCGAGTACCCGGGAGAGGTGCCCGCGGGCGCCTACCCCGCCGGCTGGGTGCCGGCGGGGTGAGCGGACGGCCTGCGATCAGGGGCGCAGCGACGGATCCTCGTACGCATCGCGCTCGATGACGCGGTCGCGCACGACGTGCGCGCGACGGGGATTCCAGGCGAGCATGTAGAGGAGCGAGATCGCCAGTCCCAGCACTCCCGCGATGATGAAGATCAGCCCGACGGTCTGGAGCGAGACGCCCGAGACGGTCGCGGTCACGGCATAGCGCAGGATCGCGCCGACTGCTATCAGGAATATCGAGCTTCCGGTTGTCATGCGATCGGAGTTACCCGCCGGACCCGCTTTCCAACCATTTCGCGTCCGGCTCGCTCAGAATGGTGATGAGCGGGAGATTGGAAAAGCGCGAGAGGGGGAAGATCTAAGCGTGTCCACACTGCGTATGAGCCTCGAGCGGGATCCTCATGCTCCGTCGCGTGCCCGTGCGGCCGTTGTGGGCTTCACGCGGGAGTGCGAGATCGCGGCACCGGAGCTCGACACGCTGAAGCTGCTCGTCTCCGAGCTCGTGTCCAACGCCGTGCTGCACTCGGATGCGCCTTCTGACAGTGGCATCCTGCTGTGCGCGCGGCTGCTCGACCGCGGCGCGGTGCGGGTCGAGGTGATCGATCGCGGCAGCGGCTTCACGGCGGTTCCGCGCGATCCCTCCAGGGTGACCGGCGGCTACGGCCTGTTCCTCGTGGCGAAGCAGGCGAGCCGTTGGGGCGTGGACCGCGAGGGCGGCACACGGGTGTGGTTCGAGCTCAGGAGCCCCAAGCGGTGAGCCAGCTGCAGCCCACGACGCACGACCTCGCCGTGGAGCTTCTGGTCGAAGCCGGCGCGGTGCTCGCGCACTCGCTCGAGCTGACGACGACGATGCGCCAGGTGGCGCAGCTGACGGTGCCGGGGCTCGCGGACCTGTGCGTGATCGATCTGCGCCGCGAGGACGGCTCGATCGCGGAGGTGGCAGTGGCGGCTGCCGACCCGGAGCTCGGGCCGGCGCTGGAACGGCTGCGCGAACGCCGTCCGCTGGACCCCGAGGGCGAGCATCCCGTGGCGCGCGTGATCCGCAGCGGCGCGCCCGAGCTGCGCGAGCGCATGACCGACGAGCTGATGCGCTCCTTCGCCCAGGGCTCCGAGCACGCGCGGTTCATGATCGACCATCGCTATCACTCGGCGGTCGTGGCGCCGCTGCTCGCGCGAGGGCGCACGCTGGGCGCGCTGTCGCTGCTGCGTCTCGGCGACAGCGAGCCATACGCGGACGACGACCTGGAGCTCGCGTGCGAGCTCGCCAGGCGCGCCGCGCTCGCGATCGACAACGCGCGGCTGTTCTCGGAGGTGCGCCGCGTAGAGCAGCGCCTGGAGGCGGTGCTGGCCAACGTGGCGGAGGCGATCACGATGACCGACGAGCACGGCCGCATGGTGTTCGCCAACCAGGCCGCCGCCGACCTCCTGGGCGTGGCCACGCCGCAGGAGCTGATGGCCGCGGCGCCCGGGACGATCATGCCGCGCTTCCTCGTCACGGACGAGAGCGGGCGCGAGCTCGACCTCGACAGCATGCCCGGGCGGCGCCTGTTCACTGGCGATCCCAGCGGCCCGCTGCTCGTCAGGAACATCGTGCGCGCGACCGGCGAGGAGCGCTGGCTGATCGTGCGCTCATCGCCCGTCACCGACCCCGAGAACGGCCGCTTGCTGTACGCGGTGAACGTGTTCGAGAACATCACCGAGGTCAAGCGCGCGCAGCTGACCGAGAGCTTCATGGCGGAGGCCAGCCGCGTGCTGGCCTCGTCGATGGACTACGGCGAGACGCTCGCGCGGATCGCGCGGCTGGCGGTGCCGCAGATCGCCGACTGGTGCGCCGTGGACGTCGTCGGCGAGCGCGGCGAGATCGAACGCGTGGCCGTCCACCACAGCGATCCCAGCCGGCTCGAGCTGGCCGCACAGCTGGACCGCGGCTACCGTCCGGCGCTCGATGACCCGCTGGGCGTGCCCGACGTGATCCGCAGCGGCCAGTCGCGGATCTACACCGAGATCGATCCTGACGCGCTCGCCGCCTACGCGCGTGACGATGCCCATCTCGAGCTGCTGAGCGCGATCGGCGCGCGCGCTGTGATCATCGTGCCGCTGGCCGCGCCATCGCGCACGCTGGGCGCGATCACGCTCGTGTCCTCGGACTCGACCCGCCGGCTCACGCACGCCGACATGGCGCTCGCCGAGCGGCTCGGGCGGCGGGCCGGCACCGCGGTTGAGAGCGCGCGCCTGTACACGGAGCGCACGCGCATCGCCAAGGTGCTCGAGTCGGCGCTGCTGCCCGAGACGCTGCCCGAGATACCGGGGTCGGACCTCGCCGTCCTGTATCGGGCGGCGGGCGAGCTCAACGATGCGGGCGGCGACTTCTACGACGTGCTCCCGTACGGTCCCGGCCGCTGGATGCTCGTGATCGGCGACGTGTGCGGCAAGGGGCCGCGGGCGGCCGGCGTGACCGCGCTCGCGCGGCACACGCTGCGCGCCGCCGCGATGCTGGGCCTGCGTCCCGCCGGGATGCTCGGCACGCTGCACGAGGCGCTGCGCCGCCAGCCTGCCGGCGCCGACCTGTGCACGGTGTGCCTGGTCACGTTCGAGCGGCGTAAGGGTCACGCGCGGCTGAAGGTCGCGCTCGCCGGCCACCCGCCGCCGCTGCTCATCGACGCCGACGGAGCGTGCCGCAAGATCGGTACGCACGGCACGCTGCTCGGCGTGCTCGACCCCATCGACATCAAAGAGGTCAACGTCGAGCTGCGCGCGGGCGAGACGCTGCTGCTGTACACAGACGGCCTTCCCGAGGCCGGCCGCGCCGGCGCGCCGCTGGAGGAGGAGCGGCTGTTCGAGCTGTGCGCACAGGCATCGCAGCTGACGCTTGAGGGGATGCTGGAGCGGATCGAGCGCGCAGCGCTGGAGCACGCCGGCGGCAGCCTGCGCGACGACATCGCGCTGTTGGCACTGCGCATACCGCCGGCATCGCCCGCGCTCGCGGAACGGTGAGCGCGGGGGTGGCGCGGCGGTGCGGGGGTGGACGCGGCCGACGCTGTCGGCAACCGTGTAGACATCACGCCCGTCTCCGGTAAAATCTCCCAACATGGGGGTGCAGGATCAGCTTCGGATCGACGTGCGGCGCGAGCGCGGTCGCGCGATCCTTGCGCTGGACGGCGAACTGGACATGGCCACCGTCGAGGCGCTGCAGCAGCTGTCCGACGGCGAGGAGCTGCGGGGCGAGCCGATGCTCGTGCTCGACCTGCAGCAGCTGCGCTTCGTCGACTCCACTGGGCTGCGCGCGATCCTCGCCACGCTCGAGCGCTGCCGCGAGCGCGGCCAGGAGTTCGCGATCACGCCTGGCTCCGAGCAGGTGCAGCGCCTGCTGAGCGTCACCGGCGTCGCCGAGCACCTGCCGACGATCGCCACCGCAGATGGAATCCTCGCCTAGTAGCGCCAGTAGTGCAGCGCTCCCGAAGTGGCTTGCCGAGCCGTGGCGTTGGTGATGGTCTGCTTGCTGGCCTGCGCTCCGTCTAGCTTGGCGGCGTAGTTACCCGCCTGGCGATGCGGCAAGGTCCGGATGGCACGCCGGCCGACAGCGCATAGCGTCGGTGAAGTGACGTACGGAGACGACATGGACACGCAGGCGGGTGGACCGGGAGGACGCGGGGCGATGCCGTCGAGGCTTAGATCCCATGCCTGACCATGACGCTGCTCGGGGGCCCGGCCGGTTGGCCGTGATGCTAGTAAGCCGCGGAAAGCCGTTTGCGCGCGTCGCGGCGGGCCGCGCGATTGTCGGGCGCAGTCGGTCGCGCACCGATCCGACCGTCGGGCGCTTCACGCACGGCGAGGTCTCGTGCTTCGCCAAGGACGCGTTTGTCCGCTTCGAGCGCCGGATCCCCGGCCTTCCGGGCGAGCCCACAATCGGCGCTCGCCAGAACGTGATGCTGGCGGCGCTCACACTGTCTCTTCTGGAGATCCTCGAGGAGGCTGGGGTCGAGCGCGGATATGCGATCGAGCTGACCGGGGACACCTGCTGGCGCTTCTACCGCCACTGGGGCCGGATCACCAAGACGGCGACTAATCTCATGTCGCGCGACCCCACGCGTCGGCTGCGGTTGAGCGTCAACGCCTTCCTGGCCTACCCGTTCGGTCGTCCCGGCTACAGGTTCAACGACGTACCAGAGGACGATGGGCGCTCTCTGGATATGGTGCGCTGCCCGGTAGCCGACTATCTCGGCCAGCGAGGCGCTGCCGACCTCTGCGGCGGCTCGTGGTGCAACCTCGACTACGCCCTGGCAGAGATGTGGGGAGCGCGCCTACAGCGATCCGGCACGCTGGTCGGCGGCGCGAGCTGCTGTGACTTCCGCTTTCATGCGCCAGCGGCCGCCGGCGGGCAGCCCAGCAGGCCGCTCGCCAGCCCGTTGCTGACGATTGGTCATGGTAGTCGCCGTTGAGTTCGCTCCAGTCTCCGGCAGGCGCGGGCCGGTGCCGCGCCGCGGGTGCGAGAGGCCGGCGAGGCAACTCGCGAGCGCATCCAGGCACAGTTGCCAGCCGGCGCCGTCGCACGCCGCCTTGAAGCGGTCCTTGAACGTGTGTGTGAGCTGCAGCAGACAGCCGTCGTCGCGCTCCTGCAGCTCCCAGCGCAGGAGCGCGCGCCAGATGCGCTCTGGTGGGTGCGCCGGCATCGCTCACTCCCTTCGCTCCAGGTGACGTTCCAATGCGTCCAGGCCGCCCTGCCACAGCAGCACATACGGCGTCAGCCAGCGGGCCAGCTCCGCGAAGCCCTCGCCGCGCAGGCCGTACAGGCGGCGCTGTCCCACCGCGCGCGACTCCACGAGGCCGGCCTCGCGCAGGATGCGCAGGTGGCGCGAGGTGTTGGGCTGGCTGAGCCCCGTCTGCGTCACCAGCTCGCCGACCGCGCGCGGGCCGCTCAGCAGCGCTTCCAGGATCTCACGGCGAGCCGGCTCCGCAACCGCGTCAAACGTACTCATCATAAATATAAATAATCAGAGTCTTATATGTTTGTCAAGTGATATGGGTCTGCGCGTGCTGTCGCGCTTCGTCACACAGGCGACCATAATCAGCCAAAAGGAGGAAGCCGATGCAGTATCTGCTCCAGATCTACACGGGCGAAGCGATGGGCGAGTACGACCGCCTCTCCGAGGATGAGAAAACGGCGGTGACAGGCGAGTACATGGCGATCGGGCAGTCACCGGGCGTCACCGGCGGCGCGCAGCTGCAGCCCCCCACGACCGCCACCACCGTGCGCGTGCACGACGGCGCCACACTCACCACTGACGGCCCGTTCTCCGAGACCAAGGAGGCGCTCGGCGGCTACTACCTGCTCGAAGCTGACGACCTCGACGCCGCGATCGAGCTCGCCGCGCGCGTCCCCGCCGCGCGACTGGGCGGCGCCGTCGAGGTGCGGCCGCTGGTGCAGCGCTGATCGAGCAGGTCTTCCGCGAGCAGTGGGCGCGCGTGCTCGCCGCGCTGGTCGGCTTCCTCGGCGACTTCGACCTCGCCGAGGACGCCGCCCAGGAGGCGTTCGCGATCGCCGCCGAGCGCTGGCCCCGCGACGGCACGCCCGCCAACCCGGCCGCGTGGCTGATCGCCACCGCGCGCAACCGCGCGATCGATCGCATCCGCCGCCAGCGCACGCTCGCCGCCAAGACCACGCTGCTCGCCGAGTCGCGCACGCAGGACGCGTTCGCGCCGGCGGCGGCCGAGCCGATCGAGGCCGACATGGAGGAGACCACATTCCGCGACGAGCGGCTCGAGCTGATCTTCACGTGCTGCCACCCCGCGCTCGCCGCCGACGCGCAGGTAGCGCTCACGCTGCGCGCGCTCGGCGGTCTCGGCACCGCTGAGATCGCACGCGCGTTCCTCGTGCCCGAGCCCACCATGGCGCAGCGGCTCGTGCGCGCCAAGCACAAGATCCGCGACGCCGGCATCCCCTTCAGGGTCCCGCCCGCGCACCTGCTGCCCGACCGACTCGCCGCGGTGCTGGCGGTCATCTACCTGATCTTCAACGAGGGCTATGACGGCCGCGGCGAGCTGCTCGCCGCAGAGGCGATCCGGCTCGGCACCGCGCTCGCCGAGCTGATGCCCGACGAGCCCGAGGTGTTCGGCCTGCTCGCGCTGATGCTGTTGCACGACTCGCGCCGCGCCGCCCGTCTGCGGGCCGGCGAGATCGTGCTGCTCGCCGACCAAGACCGCGCGCTGTGGGACCGCGCGCAGATCCGCGCCGGACGCGCCGCGCTCGAGCGCGCGCGGGCGCTGCTCGGCGGCGGCGAGGATGGTCCGTACCTGCTGCAGGCGACGATCGCCTCGCTGCACACCGGCGATCGCAGCGACTGGCCCGCGATCCTCGAGTGCTATGGGCGGCTCGCGCGCATCACCAGCTCGCCCGTGGTCGAGCTCAATCGCGCGGTCGCGCTCGCCGAGGCGCGCGGCCCCGAGGCGGGACTGCGCGCCATCGACCGGCTCGAGCTCGACGACTACCAGTATCTGCACGCCGCGCGCGCCGAGCTGCTGCGCCGGCTCGAGCGCACCGCCGAGGCGCGCGATGCCTACAGGCGCGCGCTCGAGCTCGTCCGCTCAGAGCCCGAGCGGCGCTTCCTCGAGCGCCGCGTGCGCGAGCTTTCCCACAGCTAGCCCGCGCACCCCGGCTCCCCGGCGCCAGCTCCGCGCCGACATGCAGTGCCTTGGATTGCCGCGGTCAGCGGCCGTACCAGCGCCGCCGTCCGCCGCCGCCCTCCACGCCTCCCACGAAGAACCCGATCAGCCACAGCAGCACCGCGAAGATCAGGATGTACCACAGGACGTGCGCAGCGAATCCCAGGCCTCCGAAGATCGCCAGTATCAGTACGAGTGCAAGCAGAGCCACCATAGTTGACCTCCATTCGTCTGTTTGTTTATTGGATGCCCCGTTTCCCAGCCGGTCAAACATTCGGACCGTTCGCCAGCATCGCGCGCGCGATGCTGGCGAAGAGATCTAGAACATCTCCGCAGGCATGTTTAGAGCCGCCGCGATGAGGGCATAGCCGTAAGCAGTGTCGTTCCGGTGGCAGTCGCACCCCCCGGCGGCTGTTGCCCAACAGAGGGCGACACGGTGGCATGTCGGCAAGGTCTCGTCTCCCGACGTCACTCGCCTGCCGGCATGCCACCACTTTCCTTAGAGAGGAGGAGAGGATGAGAGGATGGAGACGCAGAGAAGGGGCTGAGGAGCGCGCGCAGCAGCCGGCACGTGAACAAGCGGAACCGGTGGCGCGGCGGGACCAAGAGGCGGAGCCGGCGAAGCCGGTGGCACGGCGCAGGACGTTCGCGCGCCGCGGCGGCGATGCAGGAGCAGCCGTCGTCGGCACCGCCGGAGCCGGCGTGATGCTGGTCGCGCGGCTCGTGATGGCCGCGGCGTCGCTGATCGCGCTGCTGATCGCGCTCGCGATCGTGCTACGCGACGTGGACGCCAACGACGCCAACACGATCGTCAAAGGCATCCATGAAGGCGCCAACTTCTTCGCCGGCGCGTTCACCGGCCTGATCCGCTTCAGCGGTCATCCCAAGCGCGCGATCACCGTCGACTGGGGCATCGCCCTGATCGCGTACCTGATCGTCGGCTCGCTTCTCTCCAGGCTGATCGCGGGCGTCGGGCTGGGTGGAGTGCGCTTCGGGCGCGCCCACCGCACGGCTACGACCCACTACTAGAAGGGGATCGTATGTACACGCCGCGACGTCGCCCGACTCGATCGTTGCTGCCCGCACTGCTGGCGGGAGCGCTGCTTGGCGCGCTCTCGCTTGCGCCGGCGGCGGCACAGGCGATCGAAGTCTCCAAGTGGGAAGCTGGAACCTGCACTGAAAAAACCTGCGACGACGGGACCCCGGCGTCCTTCTACACGCAGGCGGCAGGGCACCCCGACTTCGGGATCACGGACTTCAAGTTCCCCTCCCGCGAAGTGGCGCCGTTCGACGACGAACCGGAGGGCAAAGTCAAGGACGTGCGCGTCGATCTGCCCGCAGGACTGGCCGTCAATCCCGAAGCGACGGAAACCTGCAGCGAAGCGCAGCTCGACGAATTCAACTGCCCCAAGGACAGCCAGGTGGGCGTTGACGAAGCGACCGGCACGGCGACGCTGCTCAAAACGCTGCTCAGCCTTCACGCCACCGTCACCGAAAAGTTCCCCGTCTACAACATGGCGCGCAAGTCCGGCGAGCCGGCCCGGTTCGGCGTCGAAGTCAACAGCCCGACGCTCGAACTGCTCGCCAAAGCGGGCAACGACATCCGCGGGCAGATCTATCTGGAAGGCGGGATCAGCTGGCACCAGGAAGCGCCCACCGGCGAAGACAGCGGCGTGGAAAGCGGCGACTACCACGAGTTCTTCAAGATCCAGAACATCCCCGAGCAGCCGGAAGTGATCGAGTCGCGGCTGATCTTCTGGGGCATCCCCCAGGAGGAACAGACCGGCCCCGCCACGCCGCCGCGGGCGTTCATCACGCTCCCCAGCACCTGCTCCACCAAGCCGGTCACCCACCTGCACGTCGACTCCTACGAAGAACCCGGCAACTTCGGCGCCTACGAAAACCAGGCCCCTGTGACGGCGACCGGTTGCAACGCGCTCGCGTTCGCCCCCGCGCTGTCGCTGGCGCCGGAAACCACGCAGTCGGACCTCCCCGACGGCATCAGCGGGACGCTGCACGTGCCGCAGACGACCGACGAACCGTCCAAGCCCGACTCGCCCGACGTGCAGAGCGCGGAAGTGACACTGCCCGAAGGCATGACGCTGAACCCGTCGGCCGCGCACGAACTGGAAGCCTGCGGTGACGAACAGTTCGCCGCCGCAGCCTGCCCGGCCAAGTCGCAGGTCGGATCGTTCTCCGTCAACGCCCCCGGGATCCCCGACGGCGCGCTCGCCGGCGGCGTCTACGTGGCCGCGCCCGTCCCCGGCAAGGGCCCGGAAACGGGTGAACAGTTCCGCATCTTCCTGCTCGGCGAAGCAACGCAGTACGGCGTCGGGCTGCGGCTCGAAGGCCGCGTCAGCGCCAACGCCGCGACCGGCCGCCTGACGGCCACGTTCGCCAACGCGCCGCAGGTGCCCGTCGAAGACCTCACGCTGCGCTTCCGCGGCGGTCCGCGCGCGCCGCTCGCCAACCCGCTCGCCTGCGGCGCCGCGGTTCCCGCCGCCGCGATCACTCCATACGGCGGCGAGCCCGCGGCCGCGGCCGCAGCCAGCGGCTTCGTCGTCGACGCCAACGGCGCCGGCGGCGCGTGCCCGGCGACGCTGCCGTTCTCGCTCACGCAGAGCCTCGTGCCGCAGAGCCCCGCGCAGGCGGGCGCATACGATCCCTCCAGCTTCAGCCTGGCGCGCGCCGACGGGCAGCAGTACCTGTCGAAGATCGCCACCACGCTGCCGGCGGGGCTGGTGGGCACGATCCCGTCCGTGCCGCTGTGCGGCGAAGCCGCCGCCAACGCCGGCACGTGCGCCGCCTCCAGCCAGATCGGCGCCGTCACCGTGGCGGCGGGCTCGGGCGCCGAACCGTACGACTTCACCGGGCGCGCCTACCTCACCGGCCCATATGGCGGCGCGCCATATGGGCTCTCGGTAGTGGTGCCCGCGGTCGCGGGCCCGTACGACCTCGGCGAAGTGGTCACGCGAGTGGGCATATCGGTGGGCACCTACAGCGGCAGGATCACCGCGACGAGCACGCTGCCGAGCATCGTCGGCGGGGTGCCGCTGCGCCTGCGCAGCCTCAACGTGGACGTCAACCGCCCCAACTTCCTGCTCAACCCCACCAGTTGCGCGTTGCTGGCCGCCGAATCGGCGCTCACCTCCACGCTCGGCGTCGGCCAGAGCCTCTCCAGCCCGTTCCAGGTGGGCGGCTGCGGCGCGCTCGCGTTCAAGCCGAGCCTCAGGGTGTCCAGCGGCGCCAAGACGTCGAAACTCGGAGGCGCAAGCTTCGACGTGAAGCTCACGCAGCCCGCGCGCCAGGCCAACATCCGCGAGCTGCAGGTGCAGCTGCCCAAGCAGCTGGTCGCGCGCCTCACCACGCTCCAGAAGGCCTGCCCGGCTCAGACCTTCGAAGCGGGCCCGCCACCGGGCGGCTGCACCTCGAACTCGATCGTCGGGCATGTCACCGTCACCACGCCAGTGCTGCCGGACAAGCTCATCGGCACCGCGTACTTCGTGTCGCACGGCTCCGAAGCGTTCCCCGACCTCGAGCTCGTGCTGAGCGGCGACGGCGTCACCGTGGTGCTCGTGGGGCACACGCACATCGCGCGCTCGAGCATCACCACGTCGACGTTCGAAAACCTCCCCGACGTGCCCGTCTCCAGCGTCGCCGTCACCCTGCCCGTGGGGCGCAACTCGGCGTTGACCGCCAACCTGTCGCCCAGAGGGTCGTTGTGCCGTGCCAAACTGCTTGCGCCCACGACGATCATCGCCCAGGACGGCGCCAAGATCACCAAGGGCCTCCACATCGGCGTCAGCGGCTGCCACGTGAAGAAGGCGCACCACAAGCGCAAGAGCAAGCACAGCAAGCGCCTGCATCGGCGCTCCCGCCGCTAGCGTCGATCCACGAGCCGCAGCTCGAGCATCTCCCCGGAGTCGGCCCGCGCGACGCGGTGGCGCTCGTCGGTCAGCCGCTCGATCACCGGCGCCAGGCCGTCGGCCGCGGTCGCGACGAGGCTATCGCCGCGCCCCGCGTGCAGCGGGCCGATGCGCAGCGCGAGATCGCGCGAGGCGACGCTGACGCCGACGTCGAGATGGCTCCCGCTGATCGAGTCGCCGGCGTTCGCCGCGAGCACGTCCGCCACGAGCTGAACGTCGGAGATCCGGTCGGTGGAGAAGTACGCGCGGGCAGCCAGCGTGCTGAGCACGCGCGGAAGCACCGCCCGCGCGATCGCGGTGGGCGCGAGCTGCAGCTCGACGCGGCCCTCGTGCGTGGCCTGCGCCGCCGGCCCGACCTGCGCCGGCCCGACGAGCTGATCGGCGTCGTCATCGGCGACCGGCTCGAGCGCCCTGGCCGTCGGCGCCGCCAGCTCCATCCGCACCTCCGTGCCTCCACCGGGCGGCTGCGTGAGCTCGACATGGCGTGAGAGGGCGTCGATCACGGCCAGGCCCAGCCCGCCGTGAGCCTCCTCGAAGCCCTTGCCCTCGGCATCCTCGCGTTCGGCATCGTCCGGCTCCCGCTCGGGCATGCCGCGCCCGTGATCGCGCACGACGACCGTCACCGCTCCGGCCTGCGCGCAGACGTCGACTTCGAGCCTGCCCTCGCCGCCCCCGTAGGCGTGCAGCACGACGTTGTTGCACGCCTCGGTGACGGCGGTGTTGAGGTCGTTGGTCAGGATTGCGTCCAGCCCGAGGCACTCGGCCACGCCTGTCAGCGCCTGGCGAACGACGAGGACGTTCTCGGCCTTGTTCGGAAGGCTCAGTCGGACGTTGGGAATCAACTCACGTCTTGCGTGAGCGTCCGCAGCTGATCCAGCGAGCGGCGCAGCAGACGCGAGACTTGCATCTGGGAGATGCCGACGCGCTCGGCGATCTCGGTCTGGGTGAGGTCCTCGACGAAGCGCATGCGCAGAATCGCGCGCTCGCGGGGCGGCACGTGCCCGAGCACCGAGGAGACGGTGGCGTCGAGCTCGACCAGCTCGTAGCGCTCGTCGTCCTCGCCGAGCGTGTCGCCATACGCGATCACCTCGCCGTCGGCCCGCGGCCGCGGCGCGTCGAGCGACAGCGTGTCGTAGGCCTGCACCGCCTGCAGCGCGTCGATCACGTCGGCGACGCCGAACTCGAGATACTCGGCGAGCTGGTTGACGGTCGGCGCGTGGCCGTGCTCGTTGGCGAGCCGCTCCTGTGCATCGCGCACCTTCAGCGCGCGCTCCTGCGCGCCGCGCGGGACGTGCACCGCCCAGCCCGAGTCGCGGAAGTAGCGGCGCATCTCGCCCAGGATCGTCGGCACGGCGAACGACGGGAACGCGCCGCGGTCGGTGTCGTAGCGGTCGAGCGCCTTCAGCAGCCCGAGCGATGCGACCTGCAGGAGGTCCTCGAACGGCTCGGAGGAGCGGCCGTAGCGGCGCGCGAGGCTGCGCACGAGCGGCATGAAACGGCGCACGAGCGCTTCGCGGGCGGCCGGGTCGCCGTCGCGCTGCCAGCGCACGAACAGCGCCTCCACGTCCTGGCTTGCGGGGGTGGTGTGCGATGTCGACTGTGGTCTGGTTGCCACTGCGGGCATCATCGGCTCCTTCCACTCGCGGTATGCGCGGCCCCATCGAGGAGAGCCGTCGCTTCGCTCATTCTACCCCGTTCTCGTCGTCTGAAACCCCGGAATTGCATTTATCGGCGATCGTTGTGGTGCGCGCTCGGGGCCGGGGGGCGCGTTCGCCCATGTGCCGGCCTGCTCGTCGTCCGCGGCGAGCGGCGGCGCGGCGACCGCGCGGTTGCGGCCCGTGCGCTTGGCCTCGTACAGGGCGGTGTCGGCGGCCTTGAACAGCTCGTCGTAGCTCACGTGCTGGCCGCTGGCCGCGCTCACGCCGAGGGAGATCGTCACGCGGATGCTGGCGGGCATCGTCTGCTCGACGGCGCCGCGCAGCCGCTCGGCGACCTCGACGCCCTTCTCCAGCGAGGCGCCCGGCAGCACCACCAGGAACTCCTCGCCGCCGAGCCTGTACACGAGCTCGAACGAGCGCAGCTGCGTGCGCAGCGCGTAGGCGACGTCGCGCAGCACGGCGTCGCCCTGGTCGTGCCCGTGGGCGTCGTTGACCGCCTTGAAGTTGTCGACGTCGCACAGCATCAGGCACACGGGCTGGTTGTTGACCCGCGCCTGCACGGACAGCTCGGCGAAGCGCGGCGCCAGCGCGTGGCGGTTGAGCAGGCCGGTGAGCGGGTCGAGAATCGCCTCGTCGCGGTGGTGCAGCTCCGCCGATTGCAGCGCCAGCACGATCGACACGACCGCCGCCAGCAGGGCCAGCGTCGTGATCACGGACACGGGCTTGGCGATCGTGGCGGCGGGATCCACGGCGAGCGTCGAGCCGAGGATCACGAGCATCGTCAGCGCGAGCGCCGCGATCACGACCTGCGCGCGAAAGCGCGCGGCGGCCATCGCCGCCGGCAGCACCAGCCACGGCAGCGCGGGGCTGGCGGGGCCGCCGCTGAGCACCACGCCGGCGGCGATCAGCAGCATCGTGATCACGATCGCGCAGGCGCTGACCCGCTCGGGCTTCGTGCTCGTGCGCATGCGCAGCTCGACGTTGACGAAGTTCAGCACCGCCAGGCCGAGCAGCACGAACGTCCACCAGCCGAACCAGGGCTCGGCGCTGAGCAGTGCCAGACCGACGGAGCCGATTCCGACCATGCGGATGATGCGAACGCGCGCGCTCGCGTCGACCACGCGGCCGCGGTCCGCCTCGGTCGGGCAAAGCCATGATTGCTCCTGCATATTCGTGCGCTTCGGTCAGTTGCCACGTGTGCTTGAGCAGTTGGCTGCCAGCTCGGCCGGATGCGCAGCTCAGACAGCTGTATTCACAAAAGTCGCTCTTGGCGATGGCGCCGCTAGGCTCACGCTGGCGATGACCGATCCTCCGCCCAGCGTCGAGCAGATCCTCGCGACCCGCGCCGGCGAGGAGATGGCGCTGAACGACCGCCACCTGAACCCGCAGATGGGGCGCATCGTGCGCACGCTGGGGTTCGACAAGGTGTGGAGCGGGGGGGAGGGCGCGCACCTGATCGACTCAGACGGCGAGCGCTACCTCGACCTGTTCGGCGGCTATGGCGTGTTCGCGGTGGGGCGCAACCACCCCCACGTGATCGCGGCGATCGACCAGCTGCTGGCGGCGCGCACGGGCAACCTGCCGCAGCTGGGGGTGACGCTGCTGAGCGGCGTGCTCGCCGAGCAGCTGCTGGCGCGCGCACCGGCGAGCGTCGCGGCGATGGTGCCAGCCAATACGGGCACGGAGGCGGTGGAGACGGCGATCAAGATCTCCCGCGCGGCCACGGGTCGCCCGCGCGTGCTGTACGCGGAGCATGCCTTCCACGGGCTGACGCTCGGCTCGCTGTCGCTCAACGGCGGTACGGAGTTCCGCGAGGGCTTCGGGCCGCTGCTGCCGGGCTGCGACCCCGTGGGCTTCGGCGACCTGCAGGCGCTCGAGCGCGAGCTCGCGCACGGAGACGTGGCGGCGTTCGTGGTCGAGCCGATCCAGGGCAAGGGCGTGAACGTGCCCGCGCCGGACTACCTGCCGGCGGCGCAGCGCTTGTGCCGCGAGGCGGGCGCGCTGTTCGTGTGCGACGAGGTGCAGACGGGCATCGGGCGCACGGGACGCTTCCTCGCGCTGGAGCACTGGGGCCTGGAGCCGGACATGATCTGCCTCGCGAAGGCGCTGTCGGGCGGCTATGTGCCGATCGGCGCGGTGCTCGTCTCGCGCGCGGCGTTCGACCGCGTGTTCGACGGCATGGAGCGCGCCGTCAGGCACGGCTCCACGTTCGGCGGCAACGACCTCGCGGCGGCGGTCGCGCTGGCGACGCTGGGAGTGCTCGAGCGCGAGCAGCTGGTCGCCCGCGCCGAGCGCATGGGCGCGCTGCTGCTGGAGCTGACGCGGCCGCTGGTGGAGCGCTTCGAGGTCGTGCGCGACGTGCGCGGCGTCGGCCTGATGTGGGCGATCGAATTCGGGCCGCCGGGGGGCGCTGGCGCGCGACGGCTGTGGGAGCGGGTGGAGGGCCGCCAGCCCGGCCTGTTCTCGCAGCTGGTGACCGTGCCGCTGTTTCACGAGCACAAGATCTTCTGCCAGGTGGCGGGCCATCGCATGAACGTGATCAAGGCGCTGCCCGCGCTGACGATCGAGGAGTCTGAGATCCGCCGCTTCGCGGACGCGCTGGAGCAGACGATCGCGGCCGCGGAGCGCTACCCGGTTGCGCTGGCCCGTTTTGGGCTGCGCACCGGGCTCAGGGCCGCGCGCCGCTAGCCTGTCGGACCGTGCTTGCAACCAGAGATGACATCCGCAACGTGGCGATCGTCGCGCACGTGGACCACGGCAAGACCACGCTGGTGGACGCGATGCTGTGGCAGTCGGGCGCGTTTCGCGTCGGCCAGGACGTCGCCACGCGCGTGCTCGACTCGATGGATCTGGAGCGCGAGAAGGGCATCACGATCCTCGCCAAGAACACCTCGCTCCGTTACAGGGACGTCAAGCTCAACATCATCGACACCCCCGGACACGCGGACTTCGGCGGCGAGGTGGAGCGCGGGCTGACGATGGTCGACGGCGTGCTGCTGCTGGTGGACGCCTCGGAGGGGCCGCTGCCGCAGACGCGCTTCGTGCTGCGCAAGGCGCTGGAGGCGAAGCTGCCGGTGATCCTGGTGATCAACAAGGTGGATCGACCCGACGCGCGCGTGGCGGAGGTCGTGGACGAGGTGTACGAGCTGTTCCTGGACCTCGACGCGGACGAGCACCAGATCGAGTTCCCGATCGTGTACTGCAACGCCAAGGCGGGCGTGGCGTCGCTGCACTACGAGCCGGGGCAGCCGATCCAGGAGGAGAACCTGGCGCCGCTGCTGGACCTGCTGCTCGAGCGCATCCCCGCGCCGACGTACGACCCCGCGCACCCACTGCAGGCGCTTGTGACGAACCTCGACGCCTCGCCGTATGTGGGGCGCCTGGCGATCTGCCGCGTGCGCCACGGCACGATCCGCAAGGGCCAGCAGATCGCGTGGTGCCGCGCCGACGGCACGATCCAGCGCGCGACGGTGGCCGAGCTGTACGTCACCGACGCGCTCGACCGCGTCGACGCGCCGGAGGCGGGGCCGGGGGAGATCATCGCGGTGGCGGGCATCGCCGAGGTGACGATCGGCGAGACGCTGGCGGATCTCGGCGACCCGCGCGCGCTGCCGGTGATCACGGTCGACGAGCCCGCGATGTCGATCACGATCGGTGTCAACACCTCGCCTTTGGCGGGCAAAGACGGCGACAAGATCACCGCCCGCCAGATCCGCGCGCGCCTGGATCAGGAGCTGGTCGGAAACGTGTCGCTGCGCGTCGAGGACACGGAACGGCCGGACACGTACGAGGTGCAGGGGCGCGGCGAGCTGCAGCTGGCGGTGCTCGTGGAGATGATGCGCAGGGAGGGCTTCGAGCTGACGGTCGGCCAGCCGCATGTGGTGGAGCGCGAGATCGACGGCAGGCGCAACGAGCCGGTGGAGCGCCTGTCGGTGGACGTGCCCGAGGACCACGTCGGCACCGTGACGCAGCTGCTGGCGGCGCGCAAGGGCCGCATGGAGCACATGATCAACCACGGCACGGGCTGGGTGCGCATGGACTACCTGGTGCCCGCGCGCGGGCTGATCGGGTTTCGCACGGAGTTCCTGACCGAGACGCGCGGCACGGGGATCATGCACCACGTGTTCGACCGCTGGGAGCCGTGGGCGGGCGAGATCCTGACGCGCAGCAGCGGCGTGCTGGTGGCGGACCGCCGCGGCGAGACGGTGACGTTCTCGCTGTTCACGCTGCAGGAGCGCGGCTCGCTGTTCGTGGGGCCGGGCGAGGAGGTCTACGAGGGCATGATCATCGGCGAGAACGCGCGCGCTGAGGATCTGGACGTGAATCCGGTCAAGGAGAAGCACCTGACGAACATGCGCTCCTCGACCTCCGACGTGCTCGTGCGCCTGGACGCGCATCGCAAGCTGACGCTCGACGAGGCGCTGGAGTTCGTGCGCGAGGACGAGGCGGTCGAGGCGACGCCGGTGTCGGTGCGCATGCGCAAGGTCAACCTGTCGAAGCTGGAACGCCAGAAGGCGATCAAAATGGCGCGCAAGTGATCGCCGCGCGCGATTGCGGGTAGGTGCAGCGGATGTCCACCGCCGAGATCCAGCTGCGGGGTCTGGTCAAGTCGTTTCGCGGGCCCGACGGCCCGATCCACGCGGTGCGCGGCGTCGACGTGGAGATCGCGGCCGGCGAGACGGTGGCGCTCCTGGGCCCCAACGGCGCCGGCAAGTCGACGACGATCGACATGCTGCTGGGGCTGCTGAAGCCGGATGAGGGAAGCGTGTCGGTGTTCGGCCGCGCCCCAGCGGAGGCGGTCGCCGCGGGCGCCGTCGGCGGGATGCTGCAGACGGGCCAGCTGCTCAGGGAGCTGTCGGTGCGCGAGCTGGTGTCGATGATGGCCTCGCTGTACCCGTCGGCGCTGGACGTGCGGGAGGCGCTCGAGCTCGCGGGCGTGAGTGAGATCGCGAGCCAGCGCACGAACAAGCTGTCGGGCGGGCAGACGCAGCGCGTGCGCCTGGCGGTGGCGCTGGTGAGCGATCCGCAGCTGCTGGTGCTGGACGAGCCGACGGTGGCGCTGGACGTGGAGGGGCGCCACGCGTTCTGGACGACGATGCGCGCGTTCGCGGCGCGCGGCAAGACGGTCGTGTTCGCCACCCACTATCTGGAGGAGGCGGACGCGTACGCGGATCGCGCGGTGCTGATGGCGCACGGCGCGATCGTGGCCGACGGCCCGACGACGGAGATCAAGGCGATGGTCGGCACGCGCACGATCCGCGCGACGCTGCCCGGCGTGGACGTCGATGCGCTGGCGGCGCTGCAGGGCGTGAGCAGCGTGGAGCGCCGCGGGGATGCCGTTGTGCTCCAGTGCGCGGACTCGGACACGGCGATCAGGGCGCTGCTGGCCGCCCACCCGGACGCGCGCGACATCGAGATCGCGGCGGCCGGCCTGGAGCAGGCGTTTCTGGCGCTCACCGGCGACGGCGGGTCCCGTGGTGAGCCGGCACGGCTCGGCGCGCCTTCATCGAGCGAGCTGGGGCTCGGCTGATGCCGCTCGTGTACATGCGCTACGAGTTGCTGCGCACGCTGCGCAACCGGCGCTTCTTCCTGCTCTCGCTGGGCTTCCCGCTGATCCTGTATCTCGTGATCGTCAGCCCCAACCGCCACGTGCGCGATTTCGACAACACCGGCGTCTCGTTCGCGCTCTACTACATGGTCGGGATGGCGTCGTTCGGGACGATGAGCGCGATGCTCTCGAGCGGCGCTCGCATCTCGGCCGAGCGCTCGGTCGGCTGGAACCGCCAGCTGCGCATCACGCCGCTCACGCCGCGCGCCTACTTCGGCGTGAAGGTGCTGACCGGCTACATGATGGCGCTGATCAGCCTGCTCGTGCTGTTCGTCGCCGGCAGCTCGCTGGGGGTCAGCCTGAGCGCGTCGGAGTGGCTGAAGATGACCGGGCTGATGCTGATCGGCCTGGTGCCGTTCGCTGCGCTCGGGATCACGATCGGGCACATGCTCACGCCGGAGTCGATCGGTCCGGCGATGGGCGGCGGGATCTCGCTGCTGGCGCTGCTGGGGGGCGTGTGGTTCCCGCTGGGCGGCACCCACGGCTTCCTGCACGACGTCAGCCAGAGCCTCCCGTCCTACTGGCTCGTACAGGCGAGCCACATCGCCGAGGGCGGGCATGCGTGGAGCGCTACGGGCTGGATCGTGATGGGTTCGTGGACGCTCGTGCTGAGCGCGCTCGCGGCGCGCGCCTACCGGCGCGACACCGGACGCGTGTAGGCGCTTCGGTAGGGTACGGCCGATGATCGCGACGACAAGAGCCTCCCTCACCGCCAGGATCGCCCTCGGCATCGCCCTGCTGGGTTGCATCTCGCTGCTCTTCACCGCCACCGCGGGCGCCGCGGGCACGCCGGTGTACCAGAAAGAGACCCTCGCTGAATACGAAAAGCAGCTCTCCGGCGGCCAGATTCAGTCGGTGACGATCAACAAGCGCGTGCGTTCGCTGCGCGTGACGTTGAAGGATGGGAGCTACGTGCTCGCCAAATACAAGGCGAAGGGCGAGCCGGCGGCCGTCGCGGCGCTGCAGGCGAAGAGCGTGCCGGTGACGGTGCTGTCCTCCTCGGAAGCCGCGAAGGAAAAACCGGCGAAACACAAACTGCGCTACATCGTGGGCGGGGTCGTGATCGTGGTGCTGCTGATCGTGGGCGCGGTGCTGTTCATCGACCGCAAACGCAAAGCCGCGCGCGAATAGGGAAGGGGCGTCGCGTCTGCTGCCTCCGCCAGGCGGGTGCGGGCGGAGCCGCCCCGGCGCAAGCTGAGACTAAGAACGAGACTCAGTCTTATGATAGGTTGGCGTTCGTAGTTCGCTGAACACGCCGACGACAGGAGCCGAGCTCGATGCACGACGTGCGCCAACGCGCCCTCTGGCTGATGGTTGCAGCGGCGCTGGCCGCGTGCCTGGCCGGCTGCGGGGCCGCGGGGAGCGGCGTGACGGCCGGCGGCGCGATCGTGGCGGTAGGCGCGGAGAACGAGTACGCCGACGTGATCGAGCAGATCGGCGGCCGCTTCGTCAAGGCGACGGCGATCGAGAGCAACCCGAACACCGACCCGCACGCGTTCGAGGCGAGCCCGAGCGTGGCCGAGGAGGTGGGGGCCGCGCGGCTGATCGTGCAGAACGGCGTCGGCTACGACACCTACATGGAACGGATCGAGTCGGCGACCGGGGGGGTGGGATCCAATTCGACGCGCAAGGTGATCGTCGTGCGGAAGCTGCTCGGGCTCCCCGACTCCGCGCCCAACCCGCACCTCTGGTACAAGCCGGGAACGATGGTCGCCGTGGCGAAGGCGATCGGGACGGCGCTCTCGCAGCTCCAGCCCGCCCACGCCGCCTACTTCCAGGCCAACGTGGTCTCCTTCGAACGCTCGCTCACACCCTGGTACGAAGCGATCAGGCAGTTCGCCGCCGCGTACCCGAACACGCCGGTCGCGACCACCGAGCCCGTCGGCGACTACCTGCTCGAAGCGCTCGGCGCGAAGAACCTGACCCCGTTCAGCTTCCAGGCCGACATCATGAACGGCGTCGATCCCGCGCCCCAGGACGTCACCCTCCAGAACGGCCTGATCGCGAACCACAGGATCAAGGTCTTCGTCTACAACCAGCAGGTGACCGACTCGCTGACGCAGTCGTTCCTCGACGCCGCCAAGCGCGCCGGCGTGCCGGTGGTGGGGGTGTACGAGACGATGCCGACGCCCGGCTACGACTACCAGTCGTGGATGCTCGCCGAGGTGCGAGCGCTGCGCCGCGCCGTCGCCGAGAAGATCTCGACGCGGAAGCTGTGATGGACGGCCACCAGGAGATCCTGTCGGTCGAGGGGGTCGGCGTGCGCCTCGGGGGACGCGAGATCCTGCGCGACGTCAGCTTCGCGATCCGCCCGGGCGAGTTCACCGGCCTGATCGGCTCCAACGGCGCCGGCAAGACGACGCTGCTGCGTGTGATCCTGGGGTTGCAGGCGAGCGGCTCGGGGCGCGTGCTGCTCGACGGCCACCCGCGTCGATCGGGGCGCTCCCCGATCGGCTACGTACCGCAGAAGTTCCTGCTCGACCCCGACATGCCGCTGCGTGCCCGCGACCTCGTGAGCCTGGGGATAGATGCGCATCGGCTTGGCATCCCGCGACCCTCCCGCGCCCGCAGGGCGCTCATAGATCAGATGTTGCGGGCGGTCGACGCAGAGCGCTTCGCCGACACGCGCGTCGGCCAGCTGTCCGGCGGCGAGCAGCAGCGCGTGCTGATCGCGCACGCGCTGATCGCGCGCCCGAAGCTGCTGCTGCTGGACGAGCCGCTCGCCAACCTCGACCTGCGCGCGGGCCAGGAGGTCGTCACGCTGCTCGCGCGCATCGCCCGCGAGCAGCAGATCGCGGTGCTGATCAGCGCCCATGAGATGAACCCGCTGCTGCCGGTGATGGACCGAATCGTCTACATCGCCGCCGGACGCGCGGCGAGCGGAACCACCGAGGAGGTCGTGCGCGCGGACGTGCTCAGCGAGCTGTACGGCAGCCACGTCGACGTGCTCAACGTGCACGGGCGCGTGCTGGTCGTCGCGGGCGCGGGCGACGCCGCGGACCTGCACGGGCACGAGGCCGTGCTCCCGGGCGTGGAGATCGTCTCGTGAGCTCCAGCTCGCTCGCGTCGCTGCTCGCGCCCGCGATCGAACCGGGCTTCTTCGCGAGCGAAGCCGTTCGCATCGCGCTCGTCGTCGGCGCCGTCGTCGCGATCGTCTCGGGCACGGTCGGTGTGTTCACCGTGATACGCGGACAGTCGTTCGCCGGCGAGGCGCTCGGCGACACCAACACCACCGGAGGATCCGCAGCGTTCCTCGCGGGCGTGGGCCCGCTGTGGGGGTTCGTCCTCGCCGGCGTGGCGGCGGCCACCGCGATGGAGCTGATCGGCATCCAGCGAGCCCGCGGGCGCGATCTTGCGACCGGCATCGTGCTCGGGGTGTTCCTCGGCGTCGCGGCGCTGCTGCTGTATCTCGACACGACCGTGCACAACACCACCGGCGCCGCGCAGACGATCCTGTTCGGCTCGGTGTTCGCTGTCCCCAGTTCGATGTTGCCGGTGGTCGCGCTGCTCGGCGCGCTCGCGCTGGGGATCGTCGCCGTGCTCTACAGGCCCCTGCTGCTCAGCTCGCTCAGCGCCGAGATGGCCGCCGCGCGCGGGCTGCACGTGCGCGCGCTGGGCGCCGCCTACCTGCTCGCGCTCGCCGTCGCCGTGGCGCTGGCGGCGCTGACGATCGGCACGATCCTCTCGACCGCGCTGCTCGTCGGCCCCGCCGCTACCGCCCTGCGCCTCACGCGGCGGCCGGGCCTCGCGATCGCGACCGCCGGCTTGCTAGGCGCGCTCGCGATGTGGCTCGGGACGCTGCTCGCGTACGACAGCTACAACTGGCCGCCCGTCGGCAACGGCTGGCCGGTCAGCTTCTTCGTCGTGACGCTGATTCTGATCGGCTACCTGCTCTCGGGCGTGCCCGAGCTGCGGCGCAGGCGCGCAGGTGCGAGCGCGGGGTTGCGGGCGGCGTAGATGTTCGCGGGCTTCATGGTCAACGCCTGGGTCCTCGCGAGCATCGTCGCGGTCGTCGCCGGCGTCGTTGGCTTCTTCGTGGTGCTGCGCGGGTCGGCGTTCGTCGCCCACGCGGTGCCCAACGGCTCGTTCGCGGGCGCTGCCGGCGCGAGCCTGATCGGGGTCAACATCCTGGTCGGGCTCGGCGTGTTCTCGCTGCTCGGGGCGCTCGGCATCGGCGTGCTCGGCCGGCGCGGGCGCCACGACGTGGTCACAGCGCTCGCGCTCGTGACGATGCTCGGGCTCGGCGCGCTGTTCGTGAGCATGAACGCCGAGTACGCGCCGGGGCTCGACTCCGTGCTGTTCGGCGAGGTGCTCGGGATCTCCAGCAACGAGCTCGCGCCCACGGCGGCGCTGGCGCTCGCGTGCGTGATCGCGATCGCGTTGCTGTACCGGCCGCTGATGCTGTCATCGGTGCTCGCCGAGGTGGGCGAGGCCCAGGGCGTGAGCGCGTTCAGGATGGAGCTCGGCTTCCTCGCCGTCGTCGCGCTCGCGAGCACCATGACCGTGCCCGTCGTCGGCACGCTGCTGATCTTCAGCCTGATGATCGGGGCGCCCGCCGCCGCGCGCTCGCTCACGCACAGGCCGCTCGTCGCGATGGGCCTGTCGGTCGCGATCGCGCTCGCCATCGTATGGATTGCGATCGCCGCCTCCTACCAGACCGACTACCCCGTGGGCTTCTTCGTCGGAACGGTCAGCGCCTGCGCCTATGGACTCGGGCGCGGGTGGGCAGCATGGCGCCGGCGCCGGCGCCAGCCGGGCGATCGCCGCGGCGCGCCGCTCGCGCCGGCCGTCGGCGACACCTCTACCATCGTCGTATGAGCACCGAGGCCCTCACTGGAAGCTGGATCGAGCACGCGCAGGGCGCACTCGCCGCCGCCGGGCGCAAGCGCGGCGGCGCCAGGGGCGCGCTGCTGGAGCTGCTCGCCGCACAGGAGTGCGCGCTCACCGCGCACGAAATCGAGGATGCGCTGCGCGCCCGCTCCGCGCGACCGGTCAGCCGTGCATCCGTCTACCGGATCCTCGACGAGCTGGAGGCACTGGCGCTCGTGCAACGCGTGGAGACCGGCCAGGCGATGGTGCGCTACGAGCGCGTGTGCGAGCACGATCAGCACCATCATCACCTCGTGTGCGACGAGTGCGGGCTGGTGATGCCATTCTCCGACCCCGCCCTGGAGCGCGCGATCGAGACGCTCAGCGAGCGCGTGCCGCTGGCTGTGTCAGAGCACGAGATCGTGCTGCACGGGGCGTGCCAGGACTGCGCCGCCTGAGCGATCTTAGTGCTGCACCGTGCTACACTTGCCCTGTATGCCGACCACACATCCGCGCCACACGATCACGGAGACACGCGCAGTGCAGGAGGCGCTCGATGAGCTGCGCGCCCGTCTCGAGGGCGAGCGGATTGACTTCGCCGAGTTGGTGATCCTGGGCGCTCGCGCGAAGGCGCGCCACCTTCCCGATCGTGGTCGCGAGGCCCGGGCGGCCCGCGCGCAGCTCGCTGAGTGGATACTCGCGGGCTCTGGACCCGAGATGGACATCGCCGCTGCCGACGAGGTCAAGCGCCGAGGTCTGCTCGCGAACTTCGACGAATAGGTGCTGCTCGTCGACAACTCGGCGTGGGCTCGCCTGCTCGGCGGGTCAGTTTCCGAGGATCGCGCGCAGCAGATCTCCGAGTGGATGGCCCGGGGCGAGCTGGCGGTATGCCTGCCGTTCCTCCTCGAGGCCGGCTATTCCGCCCGCTCAGCCGCAGACCGCAAGGAGCTGATGGCTCGCTTCGTGCATCTGCCCCGCATCGCAATCGACGCGGAGGTCGAACGGATCGCGCTCCAGGCACAGCGAGAGCTCGCTGAGGTCGGTCATCATCGTCTACCGCCTGCGGACGTGGTGATCGCTGCCTGCGCACACAGGGTCGAAGCTGGCGTCCTGCATTACGACGGCGACTACGACTTGCTCCTCAGGCACACAGGCCTTGCATTCGGGAGCGAGTGGTTGGCTGCACCAGGCACACTGTGAGTGCATGCCGCCGCCACTTGGCGACGGGATCAGTCGATCTCCACGTCGAAGTCCCACGAGACGATCGGCCGAGCGCTTGCGGGCGCCCAGCTGAGGCTCCCGGAGCCGGTGGGCAGCACGTCGTAGATCTTCAAGGAGACGGGCTTTCCGGGCGTGATCCGCGTCGGCGCCGCGCCGCCGTGGAGCGCGGCCACCTTGGGGTGGTGCAGGTGCCCCTCCTCGTCGGTGATCGTGAAGTCGGCGGGGTTGATCGGGATCGCGCCGGAGGTCCTGGCGAAGGTCACGATGAAGGTGCAGGGACTCGTCGCCGGCACCGGGAACTTGCCCGACTCCGGCACGCTCGGCCCGACGGCCGTCGCATACACGCCGCCGCCGGCGAGCGTTACGGCCACCGTGTCGCCCTCGATCCCGAGCACGGAGTGGCTCAAGCTCGCGTGCACGATACGCCCGACGGGCACCGTGGCCTTCGGCAGCCAGCTGGGCAGACCGCCGTATTTCGCCGTGGACGCTGTCTTCGTGGTCGTACTGGACGTTGCGCCCGCACCGGGCTTCGCGCCGGTGCCTGCGCTGCCGTGGCCGGCGGCGAGCGCCACCACGCCGAGGGCGAGCACGACCGCGACCGCCGCAGCGATCGCGGCGCGGCGGGGGCCGGGCCCGAAGGCCCGGCCCCTTCCGCTCGACGCCGATGCTGGCGTCACTTCCAACTACCGCCCGCGCGGGTTGTTGAACACATCCTTGCCGAACGGCGCGAGCCCGGGCTGCGCCGCGTAGCCGATGTGGCCTTTCTTGTCCAGGCCCGGCGAGGCGCTCTTCACGTTGAAGAGGTCCTCCATCGTGCGCAGCCAGCTGTAGTGGTTGTAGTAGACGTTGCTGACCGTGCCGGGGTAGATGTAGGGGCTGATCAGAACGCTGCCTGTGTCGCCGCCGCCCGAGGTCGGGTCGGTCGCGTCATACAGCGGGTCGGTCGCCGCGGTGCGCGCGCCGAGCGTGACCGAGGTCACCGCTTCGGTCGTTTTCACCGGTTCGCCGGAGCCGTTGACGAGCGTGAACGAGCCTTCGTCGACGAAGCCGCCGCTCTGGCTGGGAGCGATGGCCGTGACCGGCGTGTCGGTGACCTTGCCGACGAACGCCCCCGCGGGGATGCCGGCGCCCGTCACCGAGCGCCCGGCGTCGGTCGCGACGATCGAGTTGTCGGCGATCGTCGAGACGCCTTCGGCGGCGGTCGCTTTCTCGGTGGCTGAGCCCGGTGAGTGGCTGCCGCCGCCGAGGATGCACGTGGTGGCTGGCAGCGACGGGACCGTCTGCGCCACGCAGCTGTTCGGCCGGTCGATGTCCGAGTTGTCGCCGGGACCGGGGTACAGCTCTTCTCCGGCCGCGTTCTTTTCCAGCGGCGTGTTGGGGCCGGTCGGCTCCCAGTTCACGCTCTGGCCGCTCAGCGTCTCACCGGCGCTGTCGGACAGCAGCGAGGTGGCCGCGTTGGCCGGCGCTTCGGTCGAGTTCGAGAAGCTGTTGCCGCTGAACGTGAACGGCGGGAACGCCTCGTCGAACGTGACGTCGATCAGCCCGCCTTCCTTGAACGCCGGCGATTCCTCGATCTCGGGGATCACGTGCTCGAGGAACAGGTCGGACGCGTACAGGCCGCCGGTGTAGTTGATCGGCGCCTTCGGCGTGTACGGGTTTTCAAAGCCGCCCGACAGGTTGTTGCCGTGGCACACGGCGTCGTGCGCGTCGCTGCAGTTGTTCGGCGAGATCCAGCTGAAGGCCGGTGTCGTCGCGGCGCTCTGCAGGTCGTGGTAGAGGCCGTTCGCTTCACTGAACAGGTTGGCGATGTGCGCTTCGTTGCAGTCGCCGGCGGCCCTGATCGATTCAAACCACGGGAACGGGAAGTGCTTGGGAACGTACTGGTCGGTGCCGTTGGCGCTGCCGGGGTTCGGGAACGCGGTGCTGCCGGTGACGCCCGGTTCAGCGTACGGAGCGCCGCAGTATTCGGTGCCGGCGTCGTGCGTCGGCCCGCTTTCGTCGGTGTTGCCGAGGTCCTGTGCGTAGCCCTTCCAGCTCGCGCCGGCGGCGTCGAGCTGGTTGAACAGCGTCGGCACGTTCTTCGGGTACACGCAGCCGTTCGTTCCGGCGGCCGCGTTGGGGCCCTCGGAGGAGACCTCCTGGCCGTAGTCGGGGTTCGTCTTGAGGTTCCCCTGCAGGTCGACGGAGCCGGTGAATTTGTCGTAGAACGGGCAGTCCGACTGGGTGTCGGGCTGGGTCGCCTGGCCGCTCACCAGCGAGATGTAGTTGTCGAGGCTGAAGTGGCCGGTCCCGTAGTAGCG
This sequence comes from Solirubrobacteraceae bacterium, assembly GCA_035483595.1. Lineage (GTDB taxonomy): Bacteria > Actinomycetota > Thermoleophilia > Solirubrobacterales > Solirubrobacteraceae > Palsa-744. The sequence continues at coordinate 65,240 of DATHPU010000023.1, read as the reverse complement.
CTTGAGCAGCACGCCCTGCGCGGGAAGCGTTTTCCACAGGTACGTGTTGTTGTTGAGCCCGCTGAAGCTGGCTTCGTAGGACTTGTTCTCGAGGATGATCAGCCAGACATGTTTGATCTTCCCGGGGTTGAGGCCGACTTTGTCGGCGGCGGCCACGGCCTTGGGACCCGTCGAGCTGCTTGCCGAGACGACCGGCAGGGCGGCCACGCCAGCGGCCGCCACGACGGCAGCGGCCACGACGCCTCTACGACGAACGAGGCGCGCGATCCGCCCCGGGGGCTTCGAGCTCTTCTCTCGCATGTCCGACTCATCTCCTTTGAGCACGTGTTGTCCGGGCCCGGCTGGACCCTCCGCGGCAGTCTTTTTCGAGACGAGGGCCGACCTGTGTCCCTTTCGTGACCGAGCCGTTAAGAAACGGATATCGGGCGCGGCCGGCCCCACAGGTAGCCGAGCACGCAGACGAGCGCGAACACGGCGACCACCAGCAGCACCGGCCCGGAGTCCTCGACGAGCGCGCCGACGATGCCGGCGGCGAGGCCGCCGCTGAGCGCCGCCAGCCAGCCCGGATCGCGGCCGACGGGCACCAGCAGCCGGGCGGGCTCGCGCAGGCCCAGCGCGGCGCACGCGAGCGTGAGCGCGGTGGCGACCGGCATCGCCTGGTTGCGCAGCTCGTCCCAGGCGGCGCCGTAGCGGCGCACGAGGATGTCGCGCAGGTCGCCGGCCGAGCGCACGTGCAGCACGCTGCCGGTGAAGTGCCCGCCGCCATGCGCGGTGGCGAGATCGATGCACGCGAGCGCGAGGAGCCCGGCGAGCGGGCTGATGAGCACGACCAGCGCGCGCCTGCGCGTGAGCGCTCCGGGCGCGAGCATGATCGCGGCGATGGCGAAGGAGAAGCTCACGAGGATCACGCCGCCGACGCCCGCGCCGATCCGCGCGGAGCCCTCCACCGCGGCCAGCACGACCCCGGCGCCGGCGATCGCGAGGAGCGCCCGCCGCCCGCGCGCTGCGGGCGCAAGCGCCGCGGCGACCGCCGCCAGCACGAGCACGGCGAGCCCGGACTTGAGCTCGTTGCCGATGCCGTAGAAGCGCGCGCCGAGGATCGGGTCGGGGCCGAGCAGCGAGCGCATCAGCAGCTGCGTGCCCGCGAGCGCGTCGGCGGTGAGCGCGACGATCGCGACGAGCGCCGGCGCGAGCAGCGCACGCGGCCACCGTATGAGCGCATCGGTTAGCGCTCCGAGAGCGATGCACGCGAGCGCGATCGTGGCGTACTCCACCGCGGCGCTCGGCTCGAGCGCGGCCGGGATCAGCACGGCGACGGGTGCCCACAGCACGCCCAGCGCGCCGACGCGCATCGCCCACGCCCGTGCACGCGGCGAGGGCGCGGTTAGGATCAGCAGCAGCGCCCACGCGCTCAGCAGGAACCCGAGCGCCTTCAGTCGCCGCCCGCCGATCGCGTGCAGCCGCGCCATCAACGCGCGCAGGCTCGACGAGCGCAGCGCGCCGTCCGTCTCGATCGGCTTGCCGCGAACGTCGGCGGGGATCGCCAGGTGCAGGTGCGCGAGGATCGTCGGCGCCACGTCCACCGCGGCGATCAGGCCGCGCTCGTTGGTGCTCTGCGAGCTCAGCTCCCTGCCGCCGCCGCCCGCGAGCCCCGCGACGGCGCTCCACAGCAGTTCGTGCCCGGTTGCGTCGGGCGCGCGCTGCAGCGCGATCAGCAGCTCTCCCGCGGGGCGCCGCCGAACGAGCGCGCGCAGGTCGGCATGGCCCTCGGCGCCCGCGGGCAGATCGGCGATGACGAGGCGCTCGCGCCGCTGCAGGCGCGCGATCCGCTCGAGCAGCGTCGAGGCGAGTCCAACCGAGAAGGCCTCGATGTGACCGCCCCGGTCAGCGGCCAGCACGGCGTCGACCTGCGCCTCGCCTGCGATCCCGGCGAAGCCGCCGCCGCCGGGGATCTGCGCGGCCAGCAGCCCCGGGCGCAGCAGTTGGGGCGCCGTCTGCGCTCGCCGGCGCGCCGCGCTCCAGCCTTCGACCAGCGCGCCGCCGCCGGCGGCTGGTGTCGGCGACAGCGTCGCGGGCTCGGAGGTCGGGTACGCCGAGGCGGCCACGCGCGCGCCCTGCGTGACATCGAGCAGGAACTGGGCGCTCGAGTAGCGGCCCTGCGTGGCCGACATGATCCCCACGGACAGGCCGTCGACACTCGCGAGCTGAGACTCGTCTGTGGCCAGCAGCACGACCAGCGCCGAGGGCTGCGGCGCGGAGACGCCGATGCTCGCGGCGCAGGCGGCGCCCGGCACGGCTGCGAGCGCCGCGGCGCACAGGAGCGCCGCCGGCGCCCCCCGGCGGATCGGCCTCAGCCGTCCGCCCCCTCGGTCGCCACGCCTGCGCGCGGCCGCGAGTGCATGCCGCCGGGCGCGGTGTGGTCGCGCTCGTCCTTCGCCGCGTCGCCCTCGCGGTGGCGGACGCCCTCGACGTTGAGCTGCGGCAGCAGCCGGTCGAGCGATGCCGGCAGCGACCACGTGATCCGTCCGACGATGTCGAGCGTCGCCGGCAGCAGCAGGCAGCGCACGACGAGCGCGTCGAGGAACACGGCGCTCGCGAGGCTCAGCCCGAACTCCTTGATGATGCGGTCTTCGCCGAGCATGAACGACAGGAACACGCACACCATGATCGCCGCCGCGGCCGTCACCACGCGGCCGGTGAGGGCGAGGCCCTCGGCGACCGCGCGCGAGTTCTCGCGCGTGTGCGTCCAGCGCTCGTGGATGCGCGAGACGAGGAACACCTCGTAGTCCATCGACAGCCCGAACACGATCGCGAACAGCATCACTGGTATGAACGACTCGATCGGCCCCTGCTGGACGCCGAACAGGCTGCCCAGCCAGCCCCACTGGAAGATCGCGACGATCACGCCGAGCGACGCGCCGATGCTGAGCAGGTTCATGACGGCGGCCTGCAGCGGGATCACGAGCGAGCGGAACACGATCATCAGCAGCAGCGCCGAGAGCAGCACCACCACGCCGATGAACAGCGGCAGCTTGTGCCCGAGCGTGGTCGCGAAGTCGACCGCGCCGGCGGTCACGCCGCCGACGTAGACCGTCATCCCGGTACGCGCCTCGATCGGCGGCACGACGTGTTCGCGCAGGCGCGAGACCAGCTGCGTGGTCGCGTACGCCTGCGGCGAGGAGCGCGGGTAGACGGTGATCGTCGCGACCGCTCCCGTGGGGTTGAGCTTCGCGGGCGCCACCGAGACGACACCGGGCGTGGCGGCGATCGCCGCGCGCAGCGATTCGACCCTGGTCTTGCCGGCGCTCACCGGTTCCGTCAGCAGCACGCCGTTTTCGGCCGCTTCGTGTTTCGGGTTGGGGACCTTCGCGACGACCAGCAGCGGCCCGTTGAAGCCTTCGCCGAAGCCCTGCGCGAGCAGCTCGTAGGCGCGGTGGGTGGTCTGGCTGGCGGGGTCGTTGGACGCGTCGCTGGAGCCGAGCCGAAGCGCTGTGGCGGGCGCCGCGATCACGAGCATCGTGAGCGCTGCCGCGGCCGCGATCGTCTTCGGGCGACGCTGCACGAATGCGCTCCAGCGCAGCCATGTGCGCCCGGCGGCAACGGTGGCGGCGGGCGCAGCTCCGGCTCCGCCCGCCTCTTCGGCGGCCCGCGCGCGGGCGCGGGCGCGGCGACCGCCGATTGCGACCCGCGCGCCGGCGATCGTCAAGAGCGCCGGCAGCAGCGTCAGCGACGCGAGCATCACGAGCAGCACGCCGATCGAGGCGGAGATGGCGACGCCGTACAGGAAGTCGACGCCGAGCAGCATCATGCCGAGCAGCGCGATCACGACGGTGCAGCCGGCGAACAGCACCGCTCGCCCGGCCGTGTCGATCGCCTCCACGACCGACTCGCGGGCGTCGTGGTATGTGACGCCGGGCGCTCCGTAGGCCTCGCGGAAGCGCGTCAGGATGAACAGCGCGTAGTCGATGCCGACGCCCAGCCCGATCATGGCCGCGAGCTCGGAGGAGAAGTTGGGCGTGTCGACCACGTGCGTGAACAGCGCGATCGCGCCGAGGCCCGTGCCGAGCCCGAACAGGGCTGTGACGATCGGCAGGCCCATCGCGGTCAGCGAGCCGAACGTAAGCAGCAGCACGATGATCGCCGCCAGCAGCCCGACTGCGGTGGAGACCCCGAAGCCGACCTGCTCGGTGGTCTCGATCGCCTGTCCGCCGAGCTCCACCTGAAGTCCCGAACGCGCCGCGGCCTGCGCCACGTGCACGACGCGTTCGGCGGCGCTCACGGGCAGCAGGTTGGCTTTCTCGTCGAACACGACCGTCGCGAACGCGATCCTGCCGTTGGCCGACACGGACCTGCCGCTGCCGGCGCCCGCGTACGGGCTGATCACGCTGGTGACATGCGCCAGCCGCGCGACCTGCGCGAACATCGCGCTCATGCGCGTTCGCACCGCCGGGTCGAGCACGCTGCCGGAGCTGACCTTGAAGACGATCGTGTCGCGGTCGCCGGCCTGCGCGGGGAAGCTGCGCTGCAGCAGGTCGGCGGCGCGCTGCGCGTCGGATTTGGGCAGCGTGAAGTTGTTGGAGTAGCTGGTGCCGGCGGACTGCGCGAACGCGTTGACGGCGAACAGCAGCAGCAGCCACCCGATCACGACGTACTTGCGATGCGTTGTCGACCAGCGGGCAAGCTTCAGCACGGCGACTCCTGTTGCTCGGCGGGGACAGATGACTTCGCGCTTGGGGCGAGCGCTCACCCTAGGGTAGCCACCCCGATCGGCAGAACCCCGTGTCGATGGACACCCCGGTCAATTCACGCTGGGGTCCACTGGCATGCGGGCGATCAGCGCGTAGCTGCCGCCCTTGCGCGTGAGCACGCCGCTCCACAGGCTCTCGGGCACGTCCGTGAAGACGTCCTGGGGCTCGGCGGGGTGCGCGATCCAGTCGCCGTCGGCGACCTCCGCGTCGAGCTGCCCGCGCCCCCAGCCGGCGTGGCCGGCGAACACGCGCGTGCGCGCGGTCGCCTGCGCCAGCTGCTCGATGCCGGCGTCCGGGGCGGGGAAGCCGATGCGGCCGACCACCAGCATGCCGGCGAGCGACGGCTCTAGGAACTCCGCGAGGAACACGACCGAGCTCGGCTGCACGGGGCCGCCGACATATACGGTCTCCAGCGCGCCGACCACGCCTTCCAGCTGCGGCACCGCCTCGGCGATGGTGGCGGTTGAGGGTCGGTTGAGCACGACCCCCATCGCGCCGTCGTCGCTGTGGATGCCGATCAGCACGACCGTGCGCGCGAAGTTGGGGTCCTGCAGGGTGGGCGAGGCGAGCAGCAGCTGACCGGCGAGCGATTCCGACATGGTCCGATCGAGGCTACCGGCAGGCCGACCCCCCGCCAAGGGGGACGGCGCTCAGCGGGAGTCGGCGAATCGGGCCGCCGCGTTGGCTCAGCGTGCCGAGAAGATCTCGAGCGAGCCGGTGAGCCTGTGGTCGTTGGCATTGCCCTCCGGCTCCACCACGTGGCCGTCGACGACGATCGGGCTGTTCCAGTGGCCTGCTTCCCCCGCGAGCTTGGCGATCGGGCGCGGCGAGGCGGGGCGATACACGTAGATGCCGCCGCCGTCCGGTTCGTAGACGTACAGCAGCCCGTCGGCCATCACGGGGCTCGTGCCCGGCGTGCTGTTCTCCCAGGCCCGGTACAGGCGCCCGCGACGCAGCACGTAGGCGGCCGTCCCGTGTTCGTCGGCGAGGAACATCGTCGTGCGCCCGCCCCGCTGCCACACGGCCGGGGCGGTGAACAGCTGTCCGCCGCCGGGAATCGGCAGGCGCTGCAGTTCGCCGCCGAGCGGGTGCAGGCGCCCGGACGGCGGGTGGCCGTCCAGGCGCGAGAGCGCGAGCACCCGCATGATCCCGTCCTTGCCCGCGAGCACCGCGCGCCCTTCGCCGAGCAGCGCGGGCGCACTGGAGCCGAGGTCGGTGTCGCTGGTGTTGAGCTGTTCCTGGTCGGTGGGCGTGAACGACTGGCGCAGGGCGAGCCCGGGGAAGCCCAGCTCGAGCACGCTGTCGCCGAAGTTGGTGGTGCCGTTCCACGGGCCGTTGCCGGTGTCGAGCAGGATGTGCGCGCCGCCGGGCTCGACGACGGCTCCGCCGCGGGAGAGGATCGCCGAGTCGCTCGCCGTGCAGGTGCTCGGCGTCTGCAGTTCGCGGCGGTTGGCGCACAGCGTGTTGAACACGCCCAGCAGGCGGCCGCTGGCGCGATCGATCGCGACGACGTGGCCCTGGTAGGGCGGCGCGTCGCCGTAGTAGCCGCCTGTCGTCGCGATCACGTCGGGCCCGTCGATGTTGAGCGCGGCGGCGATCTTCTCGTGGAGCGGTTCGCGCGTGATCGACACGGGCCACGAGCCGCCCGCCTGCTCGTGGCCGTCGGCCAGCGAGAGCTTGTGAATCAGCCCGTTGGGCGAGGCCGCGTACACGGACAGCCGATCCGGGTCGGCGATGGGGCTGGCGGTGGTGATCTGCGCGCTGCCCGCCCACCTGCTGTAGCCGGGCGGCGTGAAGGTCCACAGGATCTGCCCGCTGGAGGCGTCGATCGCGATCGTGCGGCCGTACGTGGTGGTGACCACGATCACGTCGTGGATCGCGCCCTCGACGGCGACGCCGTGCAGGTAGATGGGGGAGGAGTCGACGGTCCCGGGAAGCGCCACGGTGATGTGGCGCAGGTGCGCCACGTTGGCGGCGGTGATGCCGCTCGACAGTTCGCTCACGTCGCTGCGCTGCGGGTCGAGCCCGAACTCGGGCCAGTCGAGCAGCTCCGCGGTCGCGGCCCGCGCCGCGGTGGGGATCGCGTTGACGCTCACCGTCGGCGTGGGGATCGCTGCCGGGGCGGCGCCTCCGCATGCCGACAGGCCCATGCACGTCAGCGCGGCGCACGCCACCGCCAGCAGTGCGAGGCACATGGGGCGGCGAGCGCACATCCGCTCAGGTTCTAGCGCATCCTCCGGTAGGGTGACGCGGATGGCGAAGACTCCGCAGGTGGGCGAGGCGGCGCCCGACTTCGAGCTCCCGGGGACGGACGGGCCGTTCAAGCTCTCCGAGCACCGCGGCGAGCGCGTGGTGCTCCTCTTCTACCCGGGCGACAACACCCTGGTCTGCACGAAACAGTTCTGCTCCTACCGCGACCGCGCCGAGGACTTCGCGCAGCTGCACGCGACGGTCGTGGGCATCTCCTCGCAGGATCTCGCCTCACACGAGGCGTTCGCGGCCAAGCACGCGCTGAACGTGTCGCTGCTGGCCGACGTGGACAAGCGCGTCGCGCGCGCCTACGACGCGTTCTCGCCGCGCCTGGGCGTCAAGCGCGCGGTGATCGTGATCGACGAGCAGGGGATCGTGCGCCATCGCCACGACCACCTGCTGGGGCTCGACTACCAGTCGGTCGACGAGCTCAAAGCGGTGCTCGACGCGCTGCCGACTCCGGCGTAGCTCAGCTCGACGCGGAGTTGCCCGCCGGCGCCAGCACGTACGGGTGGTCGGCGGCGGGAACGAGGCCGGCGAGCGCCGCCTCTGAGATCCGCCGCGGCACGGCGGACGTGAAGCGATACGCGCTGAGGCCGTCGACGCGCAGGCGCGCCACCAGGCGGAACCCGGGCGCGGGCGGCTGGCTGGCGGCGGCGGGCAGCGCCCCGTTGCTGGTCTCGTCGATCTCGTCGACCACGATCGAGCTGTGTTCACGCATGGGGCGGACACCCGGCAGGTAGTACTCGAGCGGCGCGGAGCCGAACAGCACGGTCGTGATCGCGCGCTGGCTCGAGCCGTGCGCGATATCGGCGGCGAGGTCGCGCCAGTTTTCGCGCTGCAGGTCCGCGCGCCGATCGACGTCGATCGAGACCGCGAGGGACGTGAGCGCGACCAGCGCGGCGAGCAGGATGCCGGCGCGGCCGGTGCCGGGCCAGACGACGATCATCGCGATCAGCGCGGCGAGCGGGATCATCGCTCCGACGAGGTTGCGCGGCGCCAGGTAGTCGGCGCCGAACGCCACCAGCGCGATCGGGATCAGCACGCCACAGCCCGCGATCGACAGCGCCACGAGCGCCTCGCGGCGCGGGCCACGGCGCGCGCGCATGCGCCACAACCCGAGCGCCAGCCCGGCGAGGATCGGCAGCGCCACGAGCAGCTCCCACTTGTGCCCGAGCGTCTGGCCGCTATAGCCGGTTAGGTAGTACTGGGGGATCGCCTGCAGGCGCGACGACAGTGCCCATTCGCCGATCCACTGCGTGTTCTGTCCGCCCTGGGAGAGGATCAGCGGCACGAGCGCGGCCCCGACGGCGCCGATCGCTGCGATCGCGGGCAGCGCTGGCCTGCGCGTGCGTGGATCCCACAGCAGCCACAGCGCCATCGGGATCAGCAGGAACACGGCGAAGTAGTGGCTGAGCAGCGCCAGCGAGCCGGTCACGGCGAAGGCCGCCATGCGCCCGCCGGTGGGCTGGCGCCGCGCGCGCAGGAAGCACAGCAGCGCGAGCGCCGCGGTGAGCACGTACAGCCCGTATGCGCGCGCCTCCTGCGAGTACCACACGAACAGCGGGTTGACGGCGACGAGCGCGGCGCACGCGAGCGCGGCGCGGCGGCCGGCGAGCTCGCGCCCGATCGCCGAGGCGACGGGCACGGTGGCGATGCCCGCGAGCGCGGTCGGCAGGCGCAGCGCCACCTCGCCGGTGCCTAGCACGCGCGAGTCGGCCCACTCCAGCACGTACCAAAGCGGTGGCGTGTTCTCGCTGTGCACCATCGAGCGCAGCGTCGCCCACAGGCTGGGGTGCAGGACGTTGACGGGCGTGAACGCCTCGTCGAACCAGAAGCTCTGCAGATTGAGCGTCGCGAGCCTCAGCACGGCTGCGAGCAGCGTCAGCGCGACCAGTGGCCACCAGCGCGCCAGTCTCCCGACGGCCCGCTCCGCTGGTGCGCTGGCCGCCGAGGCGGTGTGGGCGATCGCGCTCAACGCCCGGCGTGTGCGGCCGCCGAAGAGGTCTCGAGCTCGCCGCTCGGCCGCTCGACGGCTGCCCGGGCGGCATACAGCTCGGCGAGCTCCAGCTGCAGGTTGCGCGGCTCTTGGTCGGGCGCAAGCGAGCGCCGGTGCCAGGCGCCGTCCGCGTCGAGGTCCCACGAGCTCTGGTTGTCGGCGAAGGCGCGGTCGAGCGAGTCCAGCAGCTCGGCGCGCAGCTCGGGCGCCTCGATCGGCACCGCGAGCTCGACGCGGTGGTCGAGGTTGCGCGGCATCAGGTCGGCGGACGCGATGTAGATCGTGTGCTCGCCGCCGCGCTCGAACGCGTAGATGCGCGAGTGCTCGAGCAGCCGCCCGACGATCGAGACGACCCTGATGTTCTCGGAGACGCCTGGCAGCCCCGGCCGCAGGCAGCAGATGCCGCGCACGTTGAGCTCGACGCGCACGCCCGCCTGCGAGGCCGCGTACAGCGCGCGGATGCAGCGCCCGTCGACGAGCGAGTTCATCTTCATCGCGATCCGCGCCGGGTGCTCCTGGGAGTGGGCGGCGATCGTCTGCTCGATCTGCCAGATGATGCCGTCGCGCAGGTGCGCGGGGGCGGTCAGCACCTTGCGGTAGTGCAGCGGGCGCCCGTAGCCGGTCAGGTAGTTGAACATGTCGGCGACGTCCGCGCCGATCTGCTCGTCGGTGGTGAACAGGCCGAAGTCGGTGTACAGCCGCGCCGTCGCGGAGTGGTAGTTGCCGGTGCCGATGTGCACGTAGTTGCGCACGCCGTCGCCCTCGCGACGCACGACCAGCACGCACTTGGCGTGGGTCTTCAGCGCCGGCTGGCCGTAGACGACGTGCACGCCGGCCTCCTCCAGCGCCTTGGCCCAATGGATGTTCATGCGCTCGTCGAAGCGCGCCTGCAGCTCGACCAGCGCGACCGCCTGCTTGCCGCGCTCGGTGGCGTCGATCAGCGCCGGCACGAGCGGCGAGTCGTCGCTGGTGCGATACACGGTCTGCTTGATGGCGAGCACGTTGGGGTCGGCCACGGCCTGCTCGACGAAGCGCTCGACCGAGGTGGCGAACGACACGTACGGGTGGTGCACGAGCAGGTCGCCTTCGCGCATCGCGCCGAGCACGTCGGGGCGCTCGCCCTCGCGGCGCAAGAGGCGCGGGTGCGTGATGCCGACGACGGGCTCCTCGCGCAGCTCGGCGTGGCCGGGGAGCTTGACGATCTGCCACAGCGCGCCCATGTCGAGCAGGCCGTCGACCGGGTAGACCTCCTCCTCCTGCACGCCCAGCAGCGCCGCCAGCGCGTCGCGCAGCTGCTCGGAGCAGTGCGCGCCGACCTCGACGCGCACGACCTCGCCGAAGCGGCGGCGGCGCAGCTCGTCCTCGACCGCCTGCAGCAGGTCGGCGGCATCGTCGGAGACCTCCAGGTCGGCGTCGCGAGTGACCCGGAAGACATCGCAGTCGGAGATCTCCATTCCCGGGAACAGCGCGTCGAGGTGGTTGGCGATCACGTCCTCCAGCGGCACCAGCAGCGCGGGCTCGCCTGCGGCCTGCTTGAGCGTGACGAAGCGCGGCAGGATCTCGGTGGGGACCTTGACACGCGCGAACACGGTCTGGTCGCTGATCGGGTCGCGTACGAGCACCGCGAGGCTGAGGGACAGGTTGGAGATGTAGGGGAACGGACGTCCGGGGGCGACGGCGAGTGGCGTGAGCGCCGGGAAGATCGCCTTCTGGAAGTGCCTCGCCAGGTCGGCTCGCCGCTCGTCGTCGAGCTCGCGCACGCCGACCACGCGGATGTCCTGCGTGGCCAGCGCGGGGCGCAGCCTGCCTTCGAAGCAGTCGGTCAGCCTGCGGCTCTGGGCGAGCACGCGCTCGCGGATCAGCGCGATCGTCTCGGAGGGGATCAGCCCGTCCTGGCTGGGGTTCTCGACGCCTGCGTCGATCTGGTCGCGCAGGCCGGCGACGCGCACCATGTAGTACTCGTCGAGGTTGGTCGTGTAGATCGCGCAGAACTTGACGCGCTCGAGCAGCGGCACGCGCTCGTCCTCGGCGAGCTGCAGCACGCGGTCGTTGAAGTCCAGCCAGGAGAGCTCGCGGTTTAGGTACAGGGCCGGGTCCTCGCCGGCGCTCCCGGACCCTCCGCGGCCGTCGGGCGCGGCCGTCGAGGAGTCTATGGAATCGTTTTGACGCTGGCCGTCCATGGGGTCATCAAGCTACACGACACGCTACGCTGGGGCGACAGGAATGGCCCGTCAGCTATGGCTACTTCGTCACGCGGAGGCTGAGCCGCATGGCACGCGCACGGATGCGGAGCGCCGCCTGACCGAGCGGGGGCGCCAGCAGGCGCGTGCCGCGGGCGTCGCGATCGAGCGGCTGCGCGGCGATTTCGACCTGGTGCTGTACAGCCCGCGCGTGCGCGCGGGCGACACCGCGGAGCTGGCGGCGGAGGGCTGGAGCGAGCAGCAGCGGGCGCTGCTGTCCGTCCACAAGCCGCTTTCCGGGGGCTTCGACGCGGTGCAGGCGCTCGAGGCGCTGCGCTCGGTGCCGGCCGATGGGCGCCTGCTGCTCGTTGGCCACGAGCCGGACCTGTCGCGGATCGTCGGCGAACTGACGGGCGCGCGCGCCGACGTGAAGAAGGGGGGGCTTGCGATCGTGCGGCTAGAGAGCGCCGGCGGTGAGCTCGTCGCCCTCTTGCGGCCCCGCGAGCTTGCCCTGATCGCTCACGCGGGCATCGAGGCGGTCGGCGTCCCACTCGGCGGGGACTGACGAGGGCACGTCGCCGGGGTCGACGACCTCGACCGATTCGGCTGCGAAGCGGTAGCCGATGCCGAAGTGGGTGTGGATGTAGCGCCACTTGGGCGAGGCCTTCTCGAGCTTCTGGCGGAGCTTGCGCACGAACACGTCGACCGAGCGGTCGCCGCGGACCATCGTGTAGCCCCACAGGCGCGAGTAGATCTCCTCGCGCTCGAGCACGCGCCCGTCGGCGGCGGCGAGCAGCTCGATCAGCTCGAACTCGCGTCTGGTCAGGTCGATGCTGTGCTCGCCGACGAACGCCTGGAAGCGGTCGGAGCGGATCTCGACCTCGCCGGCGCTGATCGGCTCGACCTCCGTGCGGGTGGCGCTGCGACGGCGGCGGCGCACGACGCTCTGCACGCGCGCGATGACTTCCTCGGGGTGGCACGGCTTGGTGATCCAGTCGTCTGCCCCAAGGCGCAGCCCGCGCACGCGCTGGGCGACGGTCGACGGTCCCGTGCAGATGACGATGCCGAGCTCCGGCAGCGCCTCGCACAGCCGCTCCAGCCAGCTCCATGCCTGCGGTCCGAGCACTGTCAGGTCGACGATCAGGGCGCTGAGGCGCATCGAGACGACCTCGTCGGCCGGCACCGGGCTGGCGAGCACCCGGTGCTCCCAGGCGAGGCGGTCCAAGCGCTTGCTGAGCACCTGGATGAAGCCGCTGTCACGGTCGAGGACGGCGATGCGGAGGGCGGCTGCGCTTGTGGCATCCGGTGCCGCTGCTGCCCCCCCAACGTCTCCGGCGCTGACGCTTGCGCTCATTGCGGCGCAGTGTAAGCGATGAGAGAGACATCTGACAGCTATGCAAGCAGATGTAACAGGATCTTCACAGGCACCGATCGCTATTTGCGGGGCTGCCGGCCGGGTGCCGCCGCGCCAGTGGTGGGCGCGGCCATCGACCGGGCGCTCCACTACTGGTCGGGCGCGCGCGAGGAGTCCGAGAACTCGCGAAACAGGCCCGTGACCACGAACGCGACCTGCTCGCCGATGTCGACGGCGTTGTCGCCGATGCGCTCCAGCGCGCGCGCGACGAGCGTCATGTGCATCGCCCACTCGCGCGTGTCGGGGTCGTCGCCGATCTCGATCGCCAGGCGGAAGATCTCGCGGTTGAGACGGTTGATCTCGCGGTCCTGGCGCACGAGGTCTTCGGCGAGGCCGACGTCGCGTGCGGCGAACGCGGCCTTCGACTGGATCACCTCGGAGCGTGCGAACGCGCCCATGCGGGCGAGCGCGTCGAGCATTTCGCGGTGCACCGGCGGCTCGTACCCGGACAGAGGGATCAGCTTGGCGATGTTCACGCACTGGTCGCCCATGCGCTCGATGTGCTTGATCATGTGCAGCAGCGCCGCCACCAGCCGCAGGTCTCCCGCCACGGGCGCCTGCAGCGCGAGCAGCGAGAGGATTCCCTGATGTACCTCCAGGTAGCGCCCGTCGACGCGGTCGTCGTCGGCGATCACCATCTGCGCGAGCTCCACGTCCTGATGGTGCAGCGCCTCGAGCACGCGGTCGAGCTGCTCGACGATCAGGTCCAGGCCGCCGAGCGCGTTGGCCTCGAGCTCGCGCAGCTGCGCCTGGAAGTGCGCGCGCCCCTGCGCGTGCGCGCCGTCGCCCGAGGGTTCGCCTCGCCCGGTGTCGGTGGCGGCGGGGAACGTCGCCGGTGGCCGGCCCTCGTCAGCCGAACTTCCCGGTGACATATTCCTCGGTTCGCGAGTCGCTGGGTTTTGTGAAGATCTCCTGCGTCGGCCCGACCTCGACGAGCTCGCCGCCGAGCATGAACGCGGTGCGGTCGGCGACGCGGGCGGCCTGCTGCATGTTGTGCGTGACGATCACGATCGTGACGCGCTGCTTGAGCTCGTCGATCAGCTCCTCGATCTTGAGCGTCGCGATCGGGTCCAGGGCCGAGCAGGGCTCGTCCATCAGGATCACCTCGGGGTCGACCGCGAGCGAGCGCGCGATGCACAGCCGCTGCTGCTGACCGCCGGAGAGCCCGGCGCCGGGCTCATCGAGGCGATCGGCGACCTCGTCCCACAGGCCGGCGCCGCGCAGCGCCGCCTCGACCTTGGCGCGCAGGTCGCCGCCGCGTCGCGAGCTGAGCCGCGGCCCCGCCGCCACGTTGTCGAAGATCGACATCGTCGGGAACGGGTTGGGCTTCTGGAAGACCATGCCGACGGCGCGACGCACGGCCACGACGTCGACCGACGGGTCGTACACGTCGAGGTCCTCGAGCAGCACCCGACCCTCGGCGCGGGCGCCGGGGATCTCCTCGTGCATGCGGTTGATGCAGCGGACCATCGTCGACTTGCCGCAACCGGATGGCCCGATGATCGCGGTGACCTCGTTGGCGCGGAACTCCAGGTCGACGCCCTTGACCTGTTCGGCGTTGCCATAGAAGGCGCGCAGCTGCTCCAGCTTGACGCTCAACCCCGGCTTGGCCTCGGCGCTCGGGGTGCTGCCGGTGGGCCGCGGGGTGGTCGCGGCGCCGGTGATCCGCCTCGGGCCGCGCTCCGCGCCCGCGTCGCGCGTACCCGCGTCCGCACGTCCTCGATCCAGCTCGGAGCGACTCTCGGGGTCCGTGTCAGTCACCTTCTGGGTCTGTCCGTCGGGTGTCATGCAAGGCGACTCCTTCTCGCGATCAGGCGAGCGATGAGATTGAGCAGCAGGATCATCACGACCAGGGTGAGCGCGGCTCCCCAGGCCCTGTTGACAACAGCGGTGGTGGGAGAGGTGACGTCCTTGTAGATTTGCACAGGCAGCGAGTTCATGAACCCGCCGAGGTTGAAGTTGGTCTTCAGCGTGGCCGCCGCGGTGAACAGCAGCGGCGCGGTCTCGCCGGCGGCGCGCGCGACCGCGAGCAGCACGCCGGTGATCATCCCCGGCAGTGCGGTGGGCAGCACGATGCTGAAGATCACGCGCCAGCGCGGCGCGCCGAGCGCGAGCGCGGACTCGCGCAGCGCGCCGGGCACGAGCAGCAGGATCACCTCGGCGGAGCGTATGACCACGGGCAGCATCAGCAGCGACAGCGCGATCGAGCCCTTGTAGCCCGCGTAAGAGCTGCCGGTGCCGACGACCAGCACGATGTACACGAACAGCCCGAACACGATCGACGGCACGCCGGTGAGCACGTCGACGAAGAAGCGCACGGTGTGCGCGAACCAGCTGCTCCTGCCGTACTCGACCAGCCACACGGCCACGCCGATCCCCACGGGCACGGCGATCGCCGAAGCGAGCGCGACGATCTCGACGGTGCCGAGAATCGCGCTCTTGATGCCGCCGATGCTGGAGCCGCCGAAGAACGTGTTGCCGGTGGGGTCGGTCGTGAAGAAGCTCGTGCTCCAGGCGCCGAGGCCCTTGCGCAGCAGGTAGTAGACGATCAGCGCGAGCGGGATCAGCGCGATCGCGGTGCCGGCGAGGATCGCGCCGCGCGCGAGCCGGTCCCTGCGCCTGCGCGAGGGGCTGACGGCGAAGCGCGCGAGCCTGCTGCCCGCGAGCGCGTCCGCGGATGCGCCGTGCGCGCTCACGCGCCGACCGCCGCGTCGACTAGCGAGCTGATGCCGCCGGCTGTCTGGCCGCCGCCGGAGCCCTTGGTGCGCGCGGCCCTGATGACGAGCAGGCGCGCGATCGCGTTGACGAGCAGCGTCAGCACGAACAGGACCAGCCCGGCGGCGAACAGCGCGGAGCGGTGCACGCCCTGGGCTTCGCCGAACTCGTTGGCGATCGCCGCCGCGAGGCTGTAGCCCTGCGAGAAGATGTGGTGGCCGAGCTCGGGTGCGTTGCCGATCAGGATCGTCACCGCGATCGTCTCGCCGATCGCGCGGCCGAGGCCGAGCATCGCGCCGCCAACGATGCCGGAGCGGCAGTACGGCAGCACGGCGATGCGGATCATCTCCCAGCGCGTGGCGCCGAGTCCGAGCGCGGCCTCCTTGTGGTCGGCTGGCACCGTGCTCATGACCTCGCGGGCGATCGCGCTGACGATCGGCAGGATCATGATCGCGAGCACGAGCCCGGTGATGAAGTAGTTGGGGATCGTCACGAGGCCGCCGCCGATGAACGGGATGAACGACAGGCGATCGGCGAACCACTGCTCGGTGCCCTGCAGCTTTGGCGCCAGGAAGAAGATGCCCCACAGCCCGTACACGACCGAGGGCACGGCGGCGAGCAGCTCGACGAGCAGCGTCAGCGGCGCGCGCAGGCGCAGCGGGCACAGCTCGGTCGCGTACACGGCGGCGGCGACCGCCACCGGCACGCCGACCAGCAGCGCGAGCGCGGAGGTGATCAGCGTTCCGACGAGCAGCGGCAGCGCGCCGAAGTGTTCGGCGCCGACGTTCCAGTCGTTGCCGAAGACGAAGCCGGTGATGCCTTCCTTGGCGAACGCGGGTTGCGCCTGTCCGACCAGGCGGATGAAGAAGTAGACGATCAGCGCGAGGATCAGCGCGGAGAGCGCCGTCAGCCCGTACTTGAGCGCCCGGTCGGGTAGGCGCGCCAAAGGCGAGCGCTCGAGAAGCGAGCGCTCGCCAGTGGAAATCGCTGCTGCTGCCTCCACGGCCAGTTGTCTACCGGAAACCGGGCCGTGGCGTCATGCTCAGCCGATCGCCGTGCCGTTGCACTGCAGGCCCGCGACCGCAACCTTTGACTTCGACAGGATCGCGGCAGGCAGCGCGGCGTAGTCCGCCTTCGCCAGGATCGACTGGCCTTCGCCGAGCCCGTATTGCAGGAACTTGACGACGCCCTTGGCGGCCGCTTCGCCGCCGGGGACACCGGCCTTGCAGAGGTCCTTGTTGACCACCACGAACGTCTGCGAGGTGATCGGGTAGGCCTGCGCTCCTGTCGGGTTCTTGATCTTGATGCCCAGGTTTGCGGGCACTTCGATGCCTTCGGCGGCGGCGCTCGTGGAGGCGAGCGTCGGTTCGACGTAGTTGCCGGCGGCGTTCTTGACCGAGGCGTAGGTGAAGCTGTGCTCCAGGGCGTATGCCTGCTCGACGTAGCCGACTGCGCCGGCGGTCTGCTGCACGCCGCCGGCGACGCCGGCGTTGCCCTTCTCACCCGTGCCCGTCGGCCACTGCACGGTCTTGCCTTCGCCGACCTTGCTCTTCCATTCGGGGTCGACGCTGGCCAGGAAGCCCGTGAATCCGGCGCTCGTGCCCGAGGAGTCGGAGCGGTGGATCACGGTGATCGGCGTGCTCGGCAGGCTGATGCCGGGGTTGAGCGCCTTGATCTCGGCGTCGTCCCAGGTCTTGACCTTGCCGAGGTAGATGTCGGCGATCGTCTTGCCGTCGAGCTTCAGGCCGGCTTTGACGCCGGGCAGGTTGTAGGAGACGGTGATCGCGCCCAGGAACATCGGGATCTGCACCGAGGGACTGCCGTTCTTGGTGATGGCTTCTTCGTCGGCGGGCTTCAGCGGCGGGTCGCTGGCGCCGAAGTCCACGGTCTTGCTCTCCAGCGAGGTGATGCCCGCGCCGGAGCCGACGGCCTGGTAGTTGACGGTCAGTCCGGATAGCGCCGACGCCCACTGTTCGTAGACGGGGGCGGCGAACGTCGAGCCGGCTCCGGAGATCGTCCCCGAACCGCTCGAGGCGGTGCTGCTGGAGGTGCTGGATGTGGTGGAGGAGCCGGAGCTCCCGCATGCGGCAAGGCCCAACGTGAGCACCGCGCAGCTCGCGACCGCGCCCATCTTGTTCTTGATCACAACTTCTCCTCTGCTGGATTGTCAGTAGGCGGCGAATGAGGCCGTGTGCCGCCGGACGGCATTACCCGCACCCAGTCTCCTCAACCGCCGGTGATCTCGATGTGAACATTTCGTGAAAGCTGCGGCTGGAACCGGTAGCCGAAGCCTGGATGCGTGTGGATGAAGCGCCTGTCTGGCAGCGCCGACTCGAGCTTGCTGCGCAGCTTGCTCACGTAGACGTCCACGGAGCGGTCGCCGGGGCGCTGCTCGCCGCCCCATACGGCTTTGTAGAGGTCGTCGCGCGTGATGATCGCGCCGGCTCGTCTTGCCATCGCGACCAGCACTTCGAACTCCCGCACGGACAGCATCAGCGCCTGCCCGGTCGCGAGCACGAGTCCTTCCTCGAGTCTGATCTCGAGCTCGCCGGCGTAGAGGACGTCTGCCGAGACCTCCCCTCCCTCCGCGCTCTCCGGGAACACCGCCACGACGCGACACCGTCGCATTCGGAACGTGGGAAGGCGTTGCGAACTCGTGATCTAGTCGTGAACAATCCGTGAAGACGCGTGGGCGGCGAGGCGACGCGAGCGGCCGGCCAATATCCTCGCCCGATGAGCTTCCTGCGGCCCGGCGTCGACAGCACCCTGATGGGCCTGGTGGAAGAGTCGGGCCGCAACGTGCAGCGCTGCGGGCTGCTGCTGAACGACCTGCTCAAGGACTACCCCGAGCGCGCGACGCTGGCTCAGGATCTGAAGGTGTGCGAGCAGGAGGGCGACCGCATCACCCACGACATCATCCACCGGCTGGCGGGGCGCGGGCGGGTGCGCGCGCCGTTCGACGCCGGCGACGGCTACGCGCTGGCGACGGCGCTAGACGACATCGTGGATCACTCCGAGCACGTGGCGGCGCAGCTCGGCCTGTACGGCGTCGAGGCGCCGATGGAGCAGGCGGTCGAGTTCACCGAGGTGCTGGTGGGCGCCGCCGAGCAGATCGCGCAGGCTCTGCGTTGCCTGCACACGGGCACGGACCTCGGCCCGCACCTGGTGGAGATCCATCGCCTGGAGAACGAGGGCGACAGACTGCAGCGCGACGGCGTCGCCTCGCTGTTCGCCGGCGGCATCGACCCGATGGTGGTGATCCGCTGGAAGGACATCTTCGAGTCGCTGGAGGCGGCGGTGGACGCGTGCGAGACGGTCGCGCACGTGCTCGAGGGGATCACGCTCAAGCAGCGCCGGCGCTCGCGCTGAGGCCTCGCGCGTTCAGCCGAACGTGCTGGCGGGCGCGTTGAATTCGAGCTGCGCGCCCTGCGGGCTGCCGATGAAGAAGACCTGGAAGCGCGTCGAGCTGCCGGCGGCGGTCTGTGGGATCAGCGCGCGTCCGGCGGCGACGACCTTGCCGGCGCGGCGCGCGACCGCGTAGAGCACGAGTTCGCGCTGGGCGACGGTCGAGTGGTTGATGACGCTCCCTTCCTCCTCGAGGCCGCTCGTTTCGTCGTTGACCAGGCGCGCTCCCTGGACGCTGAGCAGCGGGATCGCCCCGGTGACCGGCTCGCCTTCGCCGACCGTGGCGCTGACGCTCGCCGGCGTGCCGGCGGCCTCGATCTGATCGTCGATCCAGGTCGTCGTTCCATGTGCGGGGAGCAGTGGCGCCGACACGAGCGCGGGTGCGAGGCCGGCGGTCCTGTTGGTGTAGATCGTGGCGCCGCCCGCGCTCTTGACGGCGATCTCGATCGGGACGTCGCGCTGAGCGGTGGCCGACAGGTTGCGCAGCGTGACCACGGCGGCGGTCCCTTCCGAGCTGTGTACGATGGTCGTCGCGACGACCCTGACCTTGCTGCTCGGGTGCGTGATCGAAAGGCTGCGCTGCGTCAGCCGCCGCTTGGCTTCCGCGGCTTGGCGCTTGGCGACCTTTTCGAGCTTCGCGCTCTTTTCCGCTGAGGTCTCGCAACCGGTGAGCGTAAGCGCGACGATCATACCCTGAAGGGCACAGGCGAGCGCCGCGCGCCTCACCCGAAGGCCCCGCTGATGTAGTCGCGCGTGCGCTGCTGGGTGGGCCGGTCGAAGACCTGCTCGGAGGACCCGTACTCGACGAGCTCGCCCAGGTGCATGAACGCGACGTGGTCGGCGACGCGGAACGCCTGCTGCAGGTTGTGCGTGACGATCACGACGGCGACGCTCTCGCGCAGGCCGATCACGAGATCCTCGATCACCGCGGTGGAGATCGGGTCGAGCGCGGAGCAGGGCTCGTCGAGCAGCAGCACCTCGGGCTCGGCGGCGAGCGCGCGCGCGATGCACAGCCGCTGCTGCTGCCCGCCCGACAGCGCGAGCGCCGAGCGGTCGAGGTCGTCGCCGACCTCGTCGTGCAGGCCGGCGCGGCGCAGCGCCTCGCGCACCGCCGGCTCCAGCTGCGCGCGCCGCCCGCGGCGGTGTCCGCCGGGTGCCTCGCGCAGCGCGTAGGCGACGTTCTCGAAGATGCTCATCGGGAATGGGTTGGGCTGCTGGAAGACCATCGTCACGCGCCGGCGCAGGTCGTTGACCTCGATCCCGTGGATGTCGTGGCCGTCGAGCGTGATGCGCCCGGCGCGCCCCGCGCCGGCGGTGATCTCGGTCAGCCGGTTCATCGAGCGCAGGAGCGTCGTCTTGCCCGAGCCGGAGGCCCCGATCAGCGCCAGCACCTCGCCCTGGCGCACCGGCAGGCTGACGTCGCGCACGACCCAGCTCTCGCCGTAGGCCAGCCACACCGATTCGACGGCCATGCGCTGGCGTACGTTGGTGGCGGGCGCTCGCACCGTGCGGGGCCGGGGCGAGACGGCGGCGGCGCCGGCCGTTCCGTTGCCGTTGGGCGCCGGGCGCGCCGGGGCGACGTTGGGCTCGCGGTCGACCTCGATCCGCCGCACGGGCGGCGGCATCAGCGGGTCCATCTGAAGCCTCCCATCAACCGGGCGGGCGAGAATCCGCTCAGGCCCCGCCAGCCGACAGAGCCTCCGGCTTCGCCCTGGTCGCGCGACAGTCGCGTCACGAGCGCATTGAGCGCGAGCACGATCATCAGCAGCAGGAACGCCGCGGCGTAGGCCTTCTCCGGCGAGCCGCCTTCGCCGGCGGGGGAGTTGTTGTAGATGTAGCTGGTCAGCGTCGAGCCGTTGCCGCGCAGCGTGCTCCAGATCGGGATGTGGCCGACGCCTTCGTTCCTGAGCGTGATGCCGAGCAGGATCGTGAGGATCGCCGTGTCGCCGATGATGCGCCCCATGCCGAGCACCACGCCGCTGGCCATTCCCGGTCGGATCGACGGCAGCAGCACGCGTCGGATGGTCGTCGCGCGCGTCTTTCCGAGCGCGAACGACGCCTCTCGCAGGCGCTTTGGCAGCTGCGTGAGCGACTCGCGCGTGGCGCCGAACACGAGCGGCAGGGCGAGCAGCGACATTACGATGCCCGCGACGACGAACGACTGCGCCGTCGCGACGCCGTTCGCCGGCTGCGAGAGGAACGCCAGGAAGGAGCGGGAGAAGATCACCAGGCCGAAGATCGCGAGCACGATGCTCGGCACACCCGCGAGCGTTTCGATCCCCGATTCCAGCGCGCGGGCCAGCCACGTCGGGCGTCCGTACTCGGTCACCCACGTGGCGAGGCCGATGCCCATCGGCGCGGCGATCGCCGTGCCGATCGCGGTGACGATGAGGGTGCCGATGATCGGGTCGAGGAAGCCGCCCGAATGAGCCTGGGCACCCGGCGCGGCGGGCGCGGGGTGTTCGACGAGCAGGTGCGGCCGCAGGTAGGCGATGCCCCTGTCGGCCATGAACAGCACGATCGCGGTCGCGATCACGCACAGGCCGATGCCGACGGTCCAGCAGAGCCCGAAGACGAGGCGGTCGGCGAGCGGCCAGGCGGCGGTGCCTTCGCGCCGCGGGCGCACGATCTCGGGTGGGTTGGCGCCCTCGCCGAGCGCGACGCTCGCCATCACGCGCCGATCCCGTAGCGCTTGAGCGGCTGCTTGACAGCCCACGCGGTGAGTGACAGCAGCGCGGCGGAGAACAGCAGCACGGCGGCTATCGCATAGATCGTGCTCGCCACCGGCCCGCCCGACTGCCCGCCGAATTCTTTGACGATCGTCGCCGCCAGCGGCTGCACCGGCTCGAACAGGAACGTGATCCCGTCGAGCGGGTTGGCGTCGAAGGGGCGCCCCCCGGAGATCATCGACAGCATGATCGCCTCGCCGAGCGCGCGCGCCGTCGCGAGCACCAGTCCGGCGGCGATCGCCGGCCGGGCGGTGCGCACGGACACGCGCCAGACCGTGCGCCAGCGGTTGACGCCGAGCGCCGTCGAGCCCTCGCGCCACGACACGGGGACGGCGGCCAGCGCGCTGGCCGTGATCGCGACCATGATCGGCAGGATCATCACCGTGAGGACCAGCGTGGCGGTCATCAGGTCGGCGCCGTTCAGCTGCACGACGTAGGCCACTGACTGCTTGCGGGCGTTGCTGATCAGGTGTTCGTTGATCCACGGCGCGATCGCGAGGATTCCGATCAGGCCGTAGACGACCGATGGCACGCCGGCAAGCAGTCGCACGACGGGGTCGAGCACGCGTCGCACCGACGGCGGCGCGAACTCGGTCAGGAAGATCGCCGCGAGCGTCGAGACGACGAGCGCGAACAGCGCCGCGAACACGGTCGTCAGCAGCGTGCCCCACAGGAGCGGCCAGGCGCGGAAGTACAGCGGCGAGTGTCCGGGCAGCGGCACGCCCGCCTGCATCGCCCGGAACTGCGTGACGACGTCGCCGCCGCTGCCGAACCAGCTGAGGCCGTTGGCGGAGAACGACGGCCACGCGTTGATCGCGACCGTCACGATCATCAGCCCGATCAGCAGCAGCACCCCCACGGCGAGCGCGCCGAGCGTGAGCTCGGCGCGCCTGTCTGTCCGTACGGCGGCCTGGGTGGAGCTGCGATCGGGGCCGCCGCGGATCAACGTCTCAGTGAACGGTGATCCAGCTCGAGCTGATGATCTGTTTGGTTACCGAGTTGCCGCTGGTGACCCAGGTGAGGAACTTCAGCGCTTCGCCTTTGGGCGCGCCCTTGGTCACCATCCAGAAGTTACGCACGCCGCCGTACTGGCCGGACTTGGCGTTGCGCAGGTTGCACGCGACGCCCTGGTAGCCGACCGCGTTGACGCCTTTGACGAACGCGAACGACACGAACCCGATCGCGTTCTTGTCGGCGCTCACGGAGGTCTCCTCGAGACCGTTGGATGCCTCGGCGGTGGCGCTCGGCGAGATCTTCAGGGTTTCTCCCAGGAAGATGTGCTGGAAGGCGTCCTGCGTACCGGAGGCGCCGTCGCGGTCGAACAGGTCGATCGGACCCGAGGTCTTCGCGCCTTCGACTTCGCTCCAGTCGCGGATGTGGCCGGTGAAGATGCCTTCGACCTGTTCTGTGGAGAGGTTGGAGATCGGGTTGGACGGGTTGGTGATCACGCACACGCCGTCGCGCGCGATCTTCGTGAACACGAGGCCCTTGGGGTCGGTTTCGAGCGGGTCACGCGAGGAGTCGCCGATGTCGAAGCGGCCGCTGGCGACGCCGGCGATGCCGATGTCGGACTGGCCTCCCTGGATCTGAGGCGCAGGGATCTTCGGGAACGCCTTGTGGTAGGCGGTGGCGAGTTTCTGGGCGAGAGGCAGGACCGAGGTCGAGCCCCCGATGATCAGGCGCCTGCCCATCGCTCCCGCGGGCAACGCGAGGACGAGTGTCAGGGCCAGCGAGATGATGAGGGTGCGATGCGCGCGCACGTTTGATGCTCCTTTACGCTCGGGAGTATGGGTTCGGCTTGGCGTCAGCGACGCTCGGGTGGGGGGAACAGCTGAAGGTGTTGATCGATGCGGTGGTGCGCGATGCACGTCACCCCGCGAGAAGAGTGTCGGTCGCGGGTTTGGCAGGTGTTTCGTTTTTGTGAACGTCAGGTCGATGCAGAGCGCTCCCGCCAAAGTGTGAATCTTTTGTAAACGAAATGATGTGTTGTTTTTGTGAACGCCCTTGCATTTCTCGGCGACTGATGTGACGCTGGCGCCGTCGATTCACGCTGCGTTTGACCGTCGCGTCGTGCGCCGCGGCGAGTGTGTCCGCCTCCGGGGCAATCTGCTCGGGGCGCGGCGCTGCCCGCCACGACACCCTGAGCTGCTGACATGACAGACGACCCAACGCCCCCCAACGAGTCAACATCGAGCAACGGCGCCACCGCAGGCGCCCATGCCGGCACGCCTGCGAACAGGCCCGCTGTGCGCTCAGGCCTGGCGCATCGCCGCAATCCGGCTCTGGTGAGGCTCGGGGAGATCGGCTCCGCCGTGCGCCGAGCGGTGCTGCGCGATCCACTGTCGCTGTTCCTGCTGCTCGCCTCGATCGGACTGGCGATCGCCTTCACGACGCTGCTGGGCGCGATCAAGCCGAGCAGCTCCGGCATGCAGGTGCCGATCAGCACCGTGCAGACGCTGGCCAAACAGCACGACGTCGCGAGCGCGGTGCTGCTCGACCACGACAGCCGCGTCGAGCTGGTCACGACTGCGACCACCCCCGCGCTCTCCCCGGAAGGCACGCTCGCCAGCAGCACGACCACGACGGGCGCAGCCGCTGCCACGAGCACCGCGACCACGGGCGGTACAGCCGGCTCCCAGCACCTGTGGGCTGCCTACCCGGCGTCTGGAGCTCAGACTCAGGAGCTGCTGCGGGAACTCACGGCCAGCGGCGCGATCGTGTCGGTGCAGCAGCAGGCTGGCAAGGGCACGGAGGCGATCGTCGTCCAGTTCCTGATCCCGATCCTGCTGCTCGTGTGCCTGTTCTCGCTGTTCACGCGGCTGGGCGCGGAGGGCGCGGGCGGCGGCATCGCCGCGTTCTCGCAGTTCACCGGCAAGGGCCGCAAGAAGGGCAAGGGCTCGCGCGACAAGGTCACCTTCGCCGACGTGGCGGGCGCGGGCGAAGCGCTCGCCGAGCTGCGCGAGATACGCGATTACCTGGCCGACCCCAGCAAGTATCTGGCGGTGGGTGCCGCGGCGCCCAAGGGGGTGCTGCTGGTGGGCCCTCCGGGGACCGGCAAGACGCTGCTCGCCAAGGCCGTGGCGGGCGAAGCGGACGCCGCCTTCTTCTCGCTGTCGGGCTCGGACTTCGTCGAGTCGCTCGTCGGCGTCGGCGCGGCCCGCGTGCGTGACCTGTTCCGCAAGGCGCGCAAAGTGTCGCCCGCGATCATCTTCATCGACGAGCTCGACGCCGCGGGGCGCAAGCGCGGTGCCGGAATCGGCCAGGGCAACGACGAGCGCGAGCAGACGCTCAACCAGATCCTCGTCGAGATGGACGGTTTCGGCGGCGACGGCGGCCTCGTCGTGATGGGCGCCACCAACCGGCCCGACATCCTCGACCCCGCGCTGCTGCGCCCGGGACGCTTCGACCGCCAGGTGGTGATCGACGTGCCCGACGTCCACGGACGCCTGGAGATCCTGCGCCTGCACGGCGGCAAGCGCCCGCTCGCGCCGGACGCGTCGCTCGAGGAGGTCGCACGCCAGACGCCCGGCTTCAGCGGCGCCGAGCTCGCGAACGTGATCAACGAGGCCGCGCTGCTGAGCGTGCGCGACGGGCGCGGGCAGATCGACGCGGCCACGCTCGACGAGGCGATCGACCGAGTCGTCGCCGGCCCCGCCAAGCACCACATCCTGACGGAGCAGGAGCGCTGGCTGATCGCGATTCACGAGGCCTCGCACGCGATCGTGACCGACTCGCTCGGACACACGGCCTCGACGCGAAAGCTGTCGATCGTGGCGCGCGGACGCCAGCTCGGCACCGCCGCGCACATGCTGTCTGACCGCGATCAGACGATCATGACGAGGCCCGACCTGGAGAGCCAGCTGATCGTCATCACAGCTGGGCTCGCGGGCGAGCGGATCGCGTTCGGGCACACCTCCACGAGCGTGCACGACGACCTGCACGCGGCGACGGCGCTCGCGCGCAGCATGGTGACCTCGTTCGGCATGTCCGAGGCCCTCGGCCTCGTGACCATCGGCGAGAAGAGCGGCGAGGTGTTCCTCGGCGCTTCGCTGCAGGATCTCGGCTCCGTCGGGCCCGAGACACTCAACCTGATCGACAACGAGGTCGAGCGCCTGGTCGGCGATGCCGAGGCGCGCGCGGCCGTCGTGCTCGACCGCAACTGGGGCACCGTCGAGGAGACTGCCACGGCGCTGCTCGAGCACGAGACGCTGTCCGGCGTCCAGCTCGACGCGCTGCTCTCCACCGTCCGTGAGGTAACGCTGGAGGAGCTCGGCCAGGTGCGCCGCGCCGCGCCGCCGCGCTTCGCCACGCGCGACCCCAAGCAAGCGCAATGAGCTCGCGCCGGCCGCGGCGCGCCCCCTCGCCGGCGATGGTGATTGCACTGGTCGCGCTCGTGTTCTCGACGACCGGGCTGGCCGACGCCGCCCGGCATGCCGTCGTCAGCGCGTTTGCGGGGCACCCGGTGAGCGCCAGGCCATACGCGGGCGGAGTGCTGCTGCTGGGCAAGAACAGGAAGTTCCCGGTGTCGGCGATCCCGACGGTCAAGAACGCCGCGCACATCGACGGTGAGACCGCCGAACAGCTGGCCGGCACCTGCCCGCCCGACACCGTCGATCTCGGCACCTGGTGCCTGGACTCGGCTCCGTACCCGCTCACGAAGTCGGACGCCGGCAAGAACAACTTCGTCTGGGCGAGCAAAGCCTGCCAGGCCGAAGGCGGCTGGTTGCCCTCGGCGTCGGAACTGCTCGGCGCGGCCGAACGCGTGAAGCTCGAGTCCACGATCCACGACTCGCCGCTGACGGCGACGATCAACCAGGACCCCAGCCGGGGGCTGAAGGACGAACGCGAGATGAGCTCGACGCTTGTGACCACAGAAGCCGGCTCGGCGGCCGCCGGCTTCGAGGGCGTGAGCGAAGGCGCGACCGGCAACCCGCGCCAGGGGCAGGCCAACCCGGTCCCGCTGCCGGCGAATCCGATGCCCGAATCGCTCCAGTACGTGACGGTGTACGACGACGGCAACCAGGGTGGCTTCGCCGGCTCGGAGCCGGTCGCCAACGCCGAGAACTTCCGTTGTGCGTTCAACCTGACGGCTGGCGCGCTGAACAAATCGGAATCGTGAGGCTGTCACGCGGCTTCCCGGTGCTGCTGATGGTGCTCGCGACGGCGGTGCTGGGCGCTAGGGCTCAGCAGGCCGGCGCGGTGATCCTCCCGGCGGTGACGATCGATGGCCCAAGCGAGGAAATCGTCGGGTTCGGTGGCGTCGCGATGGCCGAAGACGGCTCCGGCGGGCTGGTTTATCTCAAGCGGGTCGAAGGCATCGCGCACGTGTTCGTCTCGCGCTATGTCGGCGGACACTGGCTGGCCCCGATCAGGGTCGACGCCGAACAACCGTACGCGGCGAGCTGGCCGCGGATCGGGGCGGCCGACGGCGGCGAGCTGGTGGTCGTGTGGGCGACGCCGTTTGCGACCAACTCGCATGGCCGCACGATCGACGAGCTGCTCGGCGCGACGCTCGGACCCGGCGCATCCGGGTTCGGCCCGGGGATCATCGTCGACCCCAACGTCGGCGAAGGCGTTGGCGCCAGCCCGGACCTCGCGATGAGCCCCACCGGCCAGGCCGACGTCGTGTATCGCGTCGTCGAAGAAAACGAAAACATCCAGCTGCTGCGCGCCGGCGACGTCGTCGAGCAGGTGCGCGTCGCTCATTACGATGGCCAGCGTTGGGCGAGGCTTGGCTCGATCAACCGCAGCAATGCGGTCTCGATGCGCCCGCCGACGGCGGCGAACGCTCCGCAGATCGCGATCGGCCCCACCGGCAACGGCGTGGTCGTCTGGCAGGAGCCGGAAGTCGAAGGGGTCGCGCGCATCTGGGCCCGGCGCATCTTCGGCCAGAGCCTCGACTACGTGCTGCCCGTCACCACCACCAGCATCTCAGGCACGCCGATCAACGAAGACGCCGATGCGCCGAGCGTCACGTTCTCGCGCCTGGGCCAGGCCGAGGTCGCCTATCGGCAGGGAGCAGGCGCCGGCTCGCCGCTGCCGGGACCGCGGATCTTCCTGAACACGCTGCCGGACGGGGAATCGGTCAACGGCGCCGAGTTCCTGGGAGCGAGCGTGGTCGACAGCCAGGTGCTCGGCGGCGACGCGGCCAGCGTCGGGCGGCCGAGCATCGACATCGACGAACACCTGGGCATGCGTCTGCTGTACGACGACAACGGGACCCCGCGCGTGATCGAAGGCGGCGATCGCGGGCTGACGGGCGCGTTGAGCATCGGTCCGGCCTTCGTAGGCTCGCAGCTGGCCCCGGCCAACGAACTGCCCGCGGTGAGCGTGATGGATCCCGAAGGCGGCGGCATCTCCGCGTGGCCGAGCGCGAACCCGCAGGGAGCCCCGGAGGTGGCCGTGCGCGAGGACTTCCCGAGCGGCGGCGTGCAGACGGCGCTCGTCAGTGGTGGCGCCGGCGGCCAGATCGGCGAACTGGCGGTCGGCCGCTCCGGCCTGGGCGACGGCCTCGTCGCGTTTCAGCAGGGTCCGATCGGCGACGCCGCGATCGTCGCGTCGCAGGTGACGGCGCCGCCCTCCCAGTTCGTGCTCACGGTCCCAAACGGCTGGGTGAAGCCATCCGAAGCGGTCGTCTCCTGGGAACCGGCGCCGAGCGCCGACGGGCCGCTGCGCTACGCGGTCGTGCTCGACGGTCGCCGCGTCGCGACGCCGGCGGGTGTCCACACGATGCATCTCGACACACGCGGGCTCGGCAGCGGCACCCACCACGTGCAGGTGCTGGCGACCGACATCTTCGGACAGTCGACGCTCAGCCCTCCATCCGCGCTTCGCGTCGACGGCGTGGCGCCGACCGTGAAGGTCGCGCGAGCGGGAGGCGGCAGCGCTGTCAGCGTACGTGTGAGCGATCGCTACTCGGGGGTTGCGAGCAGGGCGATCACGGTCAGCTTCGGGGACGGCCACAGCGCGCGCGGGCGCACTAGTTTCCGTCACCGCTACGCTCGCGCGGGGGTCTACGCGATCACCGTCCACGTGCGGGACAAGCTCGGCAACGGGGCCGTGGTCCGCCGGCTTGTGAGCGTGTCATGAGGCGCTCGCCGATCCTTGCTGCGTGCGCCGCATGTCTGGCTGCGCTCGCGATCGCCCCGGCGGCGCGCGCGGACGTGTTCGGCTCCAGCGAACTCGTCTCGCAGGGCCTGCTGCCCGACGCGGGAGGCGGCATGGCGCAGGCCAGCTACGCGCACGATCCAGCGAGCTCGCTCGACGGGCGCTACGTCGTCTTCGACGGCTCCTTCGGCGGTCTCGCCGGGGTTTGGCGCCGTGACCTGCAGACGGGCGAAGTGCGCCCGGTGGCGATCGGGCGCCCGCTCTCGCCCGGCGCTCGCGCCTGCGAATCGGTCGCCTCGCCGGAGCGCGGCCGTCCGATGCCGAGCCCGTGCGACGCGCTGCTGCCTTCGATCAGCGAAGACGGGCAGTACGTGAGCTTCACCACCGTTGCGCCGCTCGCGCGTCACGACGATGGGAACGAACAGCCCGACGTGTACGTGCGCAACATGGAAGTCGAAGAATCGGGAGCGGAAGCGGGAGCGTGCAACGACGCGGAAGCGGCCGACTCCGCCGAAGTGCTCCAGCTGTGCCCGTTCACGCTCGTGTCGGCCGCCGACGGCACGGACTCGGGTCTCACCTACGTTGAAGAACCTGGTCACGGAGCGGTGGCGGCCGGGCGCTCGGCGATCAGCGCGAGCGGCCTGCAGGTTGCGTTCGTGACCACAGCGGTCTCCAGCCTCGCCGGGCCGAGCACGCCCGCGATGCAGGTCGCGGTCCGCAACCTCGCGAGCCGGGAAACGGAGCTGGTGAGCTCGCGCTTCGACCAGGCCACGGGCGAAGACGTTCCCGGCGAACCGGTGTCCGGCGAATCGGGGGGCAGGAAGTACGGAGCGGCGTACGACGTTGGCGAAGTTCCGCGGTTTCCGTTCCCCACCGGATCACACACGCTGACGCATCCGTTCGGTGCCTCGATCAGCGCCGACGGCACGACTGTGGCCTGGCTCGGAGCCGACGTGAGCGAGCAGGCCGAGGTGCTCCCGGGCGAACGTTACGAACCTGAATACGCGGAACCGCTGTGGCGGCGGATCGCCGACGGCCCGCGAGCTCCGACCAGGCGCGTGACCGGTGGCTCCGATGCCGAAAGCCCAGCGTGCGCGGCGAGCGGAGAGCAGGCCCTTCCAGGTAACGCGACGCTCCTGGACCCCTGTCAGGGGCCATTCCGGACCGACCCGTCCTCGGGTGATGAAGGCGTCTGGGGCGGCGGCGAATCGGTCTCCGACTTCGTTCCTCAGCTGAGCGCCGATGGCTACACGGTCGCGTTCCTGGCCAGCGCGCCGCTCCTGTCGCTTGGCGTCGATTTTGGGCTTGGACCCAAGCCGAGGAACAGCGACGTGTACCTAGCCGACATGCACCCGGGCCTGTCGCGCACGCAGGCGCTGCGTCCGCTGACCGAGCTCGCGAGCGGAGACGAGGCGGATGTCGGGACGAATGCGGCTGTGACCGATCTGGCGATCTCTCCGGACGGCACCCAGGTGGCGTTCACGACGAAGCGCACCCAGTTCACGCTCGGTGTCCCGGCATTCGTCAGCGCGCCAGCTGCGATTCCCGGGCTGTCCGAAGTGTTCGATGCGGATCTCGCCGACGAGACGCTCACGAGGGTCACGCGGGGATTCGAAGGCGGGGCGGCCGCGCATCCGCACGGGGAAGCGCGCTCCAACGAAGATCCGTACCCGGTGGAACAGGACGGCGCCTTCTCACCGTCGTTCAGCGCAGGCAACACACTGGCGTTCTCCTCGACTGCGTCCAATCTCGTGTACGGCGATGGCAACACGCCGGCCAAAGAAGAAGGCGGCCCGTTCGACGGCGCGGACATCTTCGTCGTGCACCGCGAACTGTTCACGCCGGTTCCCACGCCGCAGTACATCTCGAACCCGCCCGCGAATCCGGCTACGGCGGCCAGGTGGGCGCTTGGCGTGACCGCGCTGTCGCTACGCAACGGAAGCGTTCGGCTCTACGTCCAGGTTCCCGGACCGGGCACATTGCGCGTGCTCGCAAAGGGCGCCGTGGCCGTGCGCGCGTCGCATTCGGCCGCAAGCGCGCGACGTGATCGGCGCTCGCGCGCCGGTGCGACGCGAAGCGGGCCGGCGCGAGCGAAGGTCGCCAACCGCACGGTCGCGACGGCGGGCACGCTCGCCAAGGGCTCTGAAGGAGAGCTTGTGACGCTCACGCTCGCGTTGCGGCCGAGCTTCCGCTCGCTCGCGTTCGCCCACGGCGGGCTCTCCGCGACGGCCATGCTCATCTTCGTGGCGGCCGGGCACCCGCAGCTGAGCCAAGCCGTCCCCGTCTCGTTCACGGGCGTTCGTCCTCGGGCGCGCAAGGCTCGTGCCGGCAACGCTGGCGGCCGGGGGCGCGCCGGAGCCGGAGCGAGGAGCGAGCGCCGATGAGTCGCATGTGGAGAGTGCTCGCCCTGCTGCTCGCCCCCGTCGCGCTCATCGGCGCGGTGGCGCTCGCGGTGCCCGTCGCTGCGCTCGCGGGGGAAGCCGGCGCGACGTGGCGATCGGAACAGCCACCCCCGCCGCCCCCTTCGCCAGGCGTGGAGCCCTCGTCCGTGCCGATCCCGCTGGGGCACGTCGGCGACATGGAGTTCCTGGCCGCGAATCGCGGCCTGCTGATCACCGCGGGCAACGGCAGCACGGTGCTTCCGGGGGTATGGGCATATGACGGCGCCGGCTGGAAAGAGCTCGCGATCGTGTGCGGCGCGACCGACGGACGGATCGCCTGGTCGGGCCAGGACGAATTCTGGACGGTGTCGGACGGGCGCGCGGGGCAGACGCACAGCAACGGGAGCGGCAAGCAGGCGCCGCTCGCGGATAACACGCTGTGCCATTTCGCCGGCGGGCAGGTGGTTGCCTCATATGCCTCGGTCGCGTTTCAGCCGACCTCGTACGAAGCGATACATGCGGCCGGCTGCCTCGGACCGGAAGACTGCTGGTTTGCGGGTGAATCCCTTTCGACGGAACTGCCGGTCACGGGCTCGTTCCATCTGCACTGGAACGGCAGCTCGCTGCTCGAGGAACCGTACGAAGGCGAATCGCAGCCGGTCGAAGACATGCGCGCGTTCGACGGCCGCCTGTACGAGAGCGTGAGGGTGCGCAGCAAAGAGCGCACCGAAGAAGAACCGCCGGTCCTGCACACGATCAGCCCGGCGGGCGTCTCGCCCACGTTCGAAGGCATCCCCGGCGTGCGCAACCAGCTGGAATCGGAAGACGTGCCGCTGTATGAGACGGATGAGACCACCGAAGCGCTCGAGGCGCTGCACCTCTCCACCGACGAAGGAAGCCTGTGGGCAGCAGCAGGCCCGGTGCCGCCGAGTGAACTCCCGGAAGGGGAACCGGGGCAGGTGACGATCTCCCGCTTCTCCAAGTCTGAAGGGGTGTGGAGGCAGCTGATCGGGCCGTCGACGACACCGTCCGGCCTCGAACTGCTCCCCAACGACGTCGTCGATGCGATCGCGGCCGAACCGGGCGGCGAAGGCGCGTGGGTGGCGCTCGGCAGCACCAACGAAACCGAACAGGCGAGCCCTGGCGCGCTGGCGACGGTCGTGCACGTCGCGGCCAACGGCACGGTCTCGCAACTGCAGAGCCTGC
Source organism: Solirubrobacteraceae bacterium (assembly GCA_035483595.1). Classification (GTDB taxonomy): domain Bacteria; phylum Actinomycetota; class Thermoleophilia; order Solirubrobacterales; family Solirubrobacteraceae; genus Palsa-744. Next base: position 33,106 of record DATHPU010000023.1, on the reverse strand, counting down.
CCTCCTCGGCCGAACAGGAGCACGGGGCCAATCCCGAGGGCGAGGCGTCTCGCCTGGTCTGTCCCGCGGCGCACGACTGCTGGCTGTCGACGACGCAGGGATGGCTGTTCCATCTCACCACGGGCGAAGAATCGCTGCCAGTTGACGACGAAGGCTTCTCGAGCCTGATCGCCAACCGACCCGCCGACCAGGGGCTGCTGCAGCTGCCGCCCGATGCTCCCCCCGAAGAACAGACGCTCCCGGGCGAACTGACCTTGAACGACTTCTCGCAGTCCACCAAACCGCTGGTCGAATCGCGCGTGGCGGTGCCGCTGCTGTCGAATCTGCACAGTCGCCTCGTGCGCGGCAGCACGCTGGAACTGCGCTTCCACCTCGCGGTCAAGGCGCGGGTTCGCCTGCTCGCGAAGCGCAAACGCAGCACCGTCGCAAGCACGCCGACGCGCGTCCTCGCGGCCGGCAACCGCAAGCTGATGCTGCGACTGGATCCTCACCGCTGGCCGACGAAGCTCGACCTGCAGACCCATGCCCTCGCACCGCTGCCGACCGTCTCCTCCCGCAGTCCGTCGGTTGAAACGATCAGCACGAGGGCGTCGTTTCCGCGCACGCTTCAGGCCACACCGGGATCGCTGTTTTGATTCGCTCTTGGCTCCTGAGCGGCCGGCAACGCCGGCATGGGTTGGGCTTCGCGGCGCTGGCGGCGAGCGCCGCCATTGCGCTCGCGCTGCTCGTCGGCAACGGCGCGACGCCGCGCGCGTCGGCGCTGACATCGAGCCCGCCGGAAGGAGAAGTGACGCCGCAGACAGACGACTCGATGCCGCTCGCCAGCGTCACGATGATTGGCGCCTCTTCAGAGGAGGCGCCGGGTGAGACGTGGGGGATCGGTAGGACGACGATCGGTGCGAGCACCGTTCCCTACGGCCTGGTTCGTTATACGAGCGAAGGTGGATGGACCTTGGGGCCGCAGCTGCTCGACGCCGAAGGTGCGCCATTGCAGGGCTTCAAGCCCGATGAGCCTGCCGGGCTCGTGGCGCCGAGCCCACTGGCCGGTCAGATGACCGCGCATGGCAGCGGCGTGCTCGCGGGCGTCGTCGTCAAAGGAGCAGGCGGCCCCGAACAGCAGGTGGTGCTGGTGCGCAATCCCGGCGGATCCTTCCAGGAGACCGCTCCGGTGGAAGCGCCGCTGCTGCTTGCCGGCGAGACCCTGTTCGCCACCAAGCGAGCGCCCCTGATCGCGCCACTCGACGAAGAAGACGGCAAGGCCGGGGCGCTGGTGGTGCCGTTCGACGAACAGACCCAGGATGCGGTTCTCCACTGGGACGGCGAAAAATGGACGCGCGAGGAAATCGAAGTCCCGGGCTCGACCGCGAAAGAAAAAGAAGAAAGCGGATTCCAGGTGCTGGGGATCGGCGCGAGCTCTCCCGAAGACGCGTGGTTGCTGGCGGAGCCGTCCTCGGGCGCCGAAGCGCTTGTGCTCTATCACCGCATCGGAGGGGTATGGAAGCCGGTCGGCGGGCCGCTGCAGGTGGCGGGCGAATCGCTGGTGGTCGCGGGCAGTCCTGAACGGATCGAGACGCAGCTGCTGACGGTCACGAGCGAGGGTGTCTGGGTGGACGCCGAACGGCCCGGGGCGCACGCCCTGACGACGGTCTTCTTCAAGCCGGAAGGTGCGGAATCGGGCTCGATAACGGGAAGCTGGTGCACCGTCTCCAGCGGCAAAGAATGTGCGTACACGCTGCCCGAAGATCTGCCCACTGACCTACCCACGGGACCGTCGCGCAGCATCGCGTGGGCGAGCGCCTCCCAGTATGGAGAACGCGTGATCGCGGGTTTGAAAGAAGGCGTGAGCCTGCGTCTGGAAGGGACGACTTTCAAGCGGGTGCTCGCACTCGGCGGATCGGCGCCGCCGGAAGACGTGGGCGGGTCGCTCGGGGCGGCCTTCTCAGGCGCCAGGGAAGGCTGGCTCGGCAGTGCGCTGATGCCGGTCCATCTGACACTGGCGCAGCCCGAGCACCTGCTGGCGACGTGGCCGGTGCCGTTCCGTCATGCCCTGTTCGCGATCGCGCCGCAGCCGGGCGCGCCCGCGGGGGCGATCTCGAGCGCGGCGCTGGCGGTCGGCGACGGTGGCGAGGTGGCGCGCTACGAGCCGGGCGAGGGCTGGCTGCCGGAAAGCCTGCTCAGCGCGGGTGCTCGACGCGAAACGCCGCGACTGCGGGCCGTCACCTGGCCGACGCCCAATCGCGCATACGCTGTCGGTGACTTCGGCCAGATGTGGTTGTGGCGTGGCGAGACGGGGCTGTGGGAACCGGACCCGGCGACGCCCATCAACTTCCGCGGCAACCTGCTCGGCATCGCCTTCGATCCCGACAACCCGGCGGTCGGCTACGCGGTCGGCTCCGAGGGTGTGCTGCTGCGCTACGGCAAGACCTGGACCCAGGAAGCGCTTCCCGAAGCCGTGCGCGGCGCGAGCCTCACGTCGATTGCGTTCGCGGGCTCCGAAGCGATCGTCGCCTTCCATCAGGAACACGAAGGCAGCCCGCGGACCGGGGGGCTGCTCGTCAACAACGGGTTGGGCTGGCGGGTGGACGAAGGCGCTGCCGCTGCGATCGGGACCAACGTGCCGGTGACCGTCGCGGGACTGCCCGACGGCGGCGCGGCGGCGGCAACGATCGGGGAAGGGGCGCAGGTGTTCGAGCGCAACCAGCCGGGCGGATCGTGGCAGGCGACGGCCGTTCCTCTGCCGCCACCGGCGGTCGCGCCCGGCTCGCTCGCGCTGTTCCGCGAAGGCGGAGCGCTGCGAGTGATCGCCTCGGGTGTGGCGCCGATAGGAACCGAAGTCGTCTCCGCGCCACCTCCGGGCTTTCCGCCCACGCTCGAAGAACCGGCGCCGGTGCCCTCGGCCGCCCAGCAGCGGGGCGTCGTACGCCAGACGGCCGACGGCTGGAGCGACGAGGAGCACGAACTGAACCTCGTCAAGGAACCACCTGTCGGGCCGTACAAGCAGTACGACACCGTCTATCAGCCGGACCCGCTCGACGCGGTATTGGTCGCGCCGGGCGGCGGCGAAGGGTGGGCGGTTGGCGGCTTCGTCGAGAGCGAGAGCACGCTTGACACCTCGGACGTCGAGCGCTTCCAGGCGAACCCTGCCGAACAGCCGGCTCCGCCAAGCACCAAACAGCTGCCGCGTCCAGTTTCCGCACAGCCACAGGACGTCACGCTGGCGGTCGGCGGCGGCGCGCAGTGCGCGGCGCCGTGCGCCGATCGGGCGCAGGCGGGCATCGGGCCGGACGTCTGGCTGTTGACGGCGCTGCAGCGCGCTCGCGAAAGCAGCGTTGTGGAAGGGGTGAGCGCGTTCGTCTACACCGGTCCGCGTCTGAGCGTCGGGGAAGTGGAGGGCACCGAACCCACGTACCCGTTCAACAGCGAGTTCGCTCGCTACGCCGAACTCCTCGACTACAGCCTGCATCCCGCCGCCGGCCCAGCGCTGCCGGTGTACGCCGCCGCGTCGCCAACCGACCTCGACGCGCGCCCCGTGGGCGGTACCGAGTCGGCCTTCCTGGCAGCCGTCGGCGGCCCCAAGCTACCGCAGTCGCTGCTTGCGGAAAGCGCCGAACTGGGTGCGCTGGAACGGGCGGAACTCGAAGGCACGCCAGGCGGCCAGGCGGCGTACTACTCGTTCGAGGGACGCAGCCCGGCCGGGACGGGCGGGGTGCGCGTGATCGTGCTGGACGACACCGGTGAAGTTGGAACGCGGCAGCTGGAATGGCTCGGGCGGCAGCTGAAGCAGGCCGAACAGGCCGGAGAAGTCGCGATCGCGGTTGGCAACGCGAATCTCAACGCGCAGATCGCCGCCGGCAACAACCCCGGCGCCGACGCGGTGGCGGCCGCGCTCGCCGGCGGCGGCGCGTCGGCCTACTTCTATGACTCTCCGGAAGAAAACACGGAAGCGCCGCTGCGTCTCGGCAACGGCGTGCTGACACCCGTCAAAACGGTCGGCTCCGGCACGCTCGGCTACATCGACTCACACAGGGGCGATGCGCAGTTCGAGGCGAGCGGCTTCCTCGTGGTCCACGTTGCGGTGGCGCAGCGGGGGACCGGCGAAAACGCCGGTACGAACCGCGCTCCCGTGTACGTCGAACTGATCCCCAGCATCGGCGAACTGGCGCTCGAAGCCGAGGAAGGCACGCTGCTGCACCGCAGCGAGACCGCGCTGTTCGCGGGGCTCGCCCGCAGGCCGCGCGCCGGCAACCGCTCGCAGTCGGGCGGCACTCCAGCTCCCGACACGGGCGCCTACATCCAGATCCCGTCCGAATGCGTCGGCGCTGGCTGTCCGCCGGCCAGCCTGCGCCCCGTCTACACGTTCAGCTCCTCGAAGCCGAACGTGGGGAACTTCGTCGAACGCGACCTGTCCTCGCCCGAACCCAAGGCGGTGGCGGTCGCCCCGAACGGCGACCCGATCGAATCCAACGGCACCTCGGGCCTGTTCTGCGCCTACGAAGCGGGGCAGACCGAAGTGACGATCACTGCCGGCGGGCTGTCGGCGACGCTGCTGGTCACCGTCCAGGCGGGAAGTCAGCGCCGGCCGTGCATTCCGCCACATCCACACGCGCAGCTGCCAAGCCAGCAGCAGCAGGCGCCCGCGCCGCCGCCCGCTCCGAGTCCGGCGCCGGCGGGCACCGCCCCGGCGGCTGCGCCGCCGGTGGTTCCGCTTCCGCCGCCGCCGCCGCCCGTGCTGCCCGCGCCGCCGAAACCCGCGGCGGTTGTGCCGCCGTTCTTTCTGCCGGGGCTGTCGCTCTCGCCGGTGCTCGCATTCGTGCCGCCGCCGGTGCCGACGCCGGCGCGCCCGACGCCGCCGTCCGGGACCTCGGCGGTCACCTCGCCGGTCGAGGTCGCGGAGACCGAAGAAGAGCAGGAGGAGGCCCCCGAGTCGGCGAGCGCCCAAGCTGTCGCCTACCGCGCCACCGAACACGACCCCGCGCCGGTGTATGTGCTGGGCATCGTGATCCTCGCCGCGTTTGCGGGCGCCTCCGCGCGGCGACGCCCGCGCCGCGGCAGGCGCGAGTTGAAGGTCGCGCCGGCGACCATCAACACGATGCGCGACCGGCGTCTGGTGGCGCGCCGGCAGCGGCGCTGGTAGCGCCCGGCGCCTACGTTTACGAGCGGTTCACCAGATCACAACAGAATGCGCGCCTGCGATCGGCACTCTGCAGGGTAACTGTGCCAGAGATTGGAGAATCCTTGACGCCTCGCCGCCGAATCCGCTCGCATCGACTTCCAGCCCTTGCCGTCCTCGCTACCGCGCTGGCCAGCCTCATGTGCTCCGCGCCGGCATGGGCCACTGCTGAAAGCTACGGGGAACTCGCCCGCTTCGGGCATACCGGCAACAAAGCCGGCGAGTTCAAGCTCAACGAATTCTCGGCCGCATTCGGCGTTGACCAGACCGAAAGCAACAGCGTCTACGTGGGCGACGAACCGAAAAAGGGCGAATATCGCGTCCAGAAGCTGCAGAGCAACGGCAGCTTCCTCGGTGCGGCGACGTTCACGGCGGAATGCGCCGCCGGCAAAGGCGGCAAATGCATCGAAGGCACGGGCGAACAGGGAATCGAGGGGATCGCCTTCGACACCGTGCTGAACAGCAAAAGCGAATCCGAACGGCGGGTATATGTCCTGGCCGGCTTCGAACGGGCCGAAGGCGCAGCCGTGGACGCAGAAAAGGTGGCTGCCGGCGGTTTGTACGCCTTCTCCACCAAAGTCTCCAGCGAAAAACTTCCCGCGGCCATCGGCACAGGCAGCGAAGGCATGCTCGTGACGCCGGCAACGGACAAGGCGACCTCCGAAGAACCGGCGGGTGCCCTGCTGGAACCGAAAGGCATCGCCGTCGACCCGACGACTCACGAAATCATCGTGGCGGGTCGTGTCGACAAAGGCTCTGCCGCGGGCAGCGAAGGGGGCACGCATCTCGCGCTCCAGCGGATCACCGACGCCGGCGCGCTGGGCGCGCGCTACGTCGACCCGGAACGCGAAACGAGCCAGTTCGTGGAAACGAACTCGCCCGTCGTGACACAGACGGGGCAGGTCCTGATGCAGCGCGGATCCGAGATCCTCGAGATACCGACGAACTTCAGCGCGAGCACGGCCCCCAAGGTCGTCTATCAGCTCGACGCCACCGAGGGCATCGTCGAATTCGGCGAAGAGGGTGAAGAACACGGCGCGGGCCTCTCGATCGCGCCCGAAACCGGCGGCGCTGGCACGCTGTATGCCGACGACGAAGTGGCGCCGGGAACGCCCACCGCGAACGACGGCGTGCTGGCCCTGCACTACGAAGCCGAATCCGGCAGCGAAGAGGTCCACGTCTCGGAGTTCGGGTGGCTGGCCGGGGCGTCCGCGGCGGGCGCGCATCACTGCGCGATCGGCTTCGAAGGCGAATTCGAACCTCCGATGGTGTCCGCAGGAGCGGGCAACAAGGTGTTCGTGCTCGAACCCGGCTTCAACGCCGAAAAACCTGAACCGCAGATCGTCGAGTTCGGCGCCGGCGGTAGCACCGTAGGCTGTCCGCTCGCGACGGCGACAGAACCGCAGGTTCTGATCGAAAAAGTGAAGACCTCGAAAGTCCACGTCGGCAAGGAAGTCACGCTCGGCTCGACCGTGGTGGGCGGAAATGCGCTGAGCGTGGAATGGAGCTTCGGCGACGGCACCAGCAAGACGGTCACAGGCGACGAGCACGAAGAAACGAGCGTGACGCACACGTTCATCAAAACCGGCGTGCTCACCGTCACCGAGACCATCCACGACGACGACCTCGCGACTCCGGAAATCAAAAAGACCACGACCGTGGAAGTCGAAGCCACGCCGCCCAAGGCCGTGTTCGGCTCCAGCGAAGTCGGCGAAGGCGAAGCCACGACGCTCAACGGCGAAGCGAGCACCGACCCGAACGGCTCGTACGGGGAGCCGCTGGAATACACCTGGGAATTCGGCGATGGCTCGAAGTCGGGACCCGGCACGGAAGCCACCGTCAAACACACGTATGCCAAATCGGGCACCTACGTCGTCACGCTGAAGGTCACCGACGCGCTCAAGCTGACGGGCGAAGTCAAACACGAAGTCAAGGTCTCCGGGTCCGCTACCAAAGCCAAAGAACAGAAAGAAAAAGAACAAAAAGAACAAGAACAGCGGGAACGGGAACAGAAAGAAAAAGAAGCAAAAGAACGGGAAGCGAAAGAACAGCAGGAAGCGAAAACGCGCGAAGCGGAAGCACTCGCCAAGAAACGGCAGGAAGAAGAACAGAAAGGCGGCGTCCTGGGCACCAAAGAAGGCGCCCCTGAAGCGACAGTCGCTGGCAGTTCTCTGCAGGTCAGCGCCGCCGGAGCGGTGAGCGTGAAGATCAGTTGCCCCACGGGGGAGGCGAGCTGCACCGGCACGGTGACGCTGCGCACGCTCAGCGCCGTGGTGGCGTCTGCCCGCACCGCCAAGGCGAAGGCCGCGATCCTGACGCTCGGCACAGCCTCCTTCTCAGTGCCGGGAGGCGGCGTGAGCACGGTGACGCTGCACCTGTCCTCGAAGGGGCGCGCACTGCTCGCACGCTCGCACACGCTGCGCGCCAAGGCGACCGTGCTCGCGCACAACCCCTCCGGCGGGACTCACTCCGGGCTGATCGTGGTGACGCTGCACCTCGCGAAGGGCAAGTCCAAGCACTGAGCATGCCGACGGCGCCGGCGGTCCCGCTGCAGTTCGGCGGGTCCCGCCAGCGCCGTCGCGCGGCCTGGCCGCCGTCGCGCGTGAAGCACTTGTGACGTTGATGTGCGAGTAAACAACTCGTGAACAAAACCGCAACCAAAATTGTAACCTCGCGCGGTTGCGAGCATGGAAGTGTACACGCCGGCGGAGGAAATGTCTCTGACCACCTCTGCCGTTGTACCCGTGTAATCTACAGGAGGTAGCTACGCAATGAGTGGACTTTCTGCGCGCCGGGCTCTGTCGGCGTGCGCGCTTTCGGTGGCTGTTGCCGCCTTCGCGGTGCCTGGCACCGCAAGCGCTAAGGGAAAAAAAGGCGTTGTCAAAGAAAACTGTTCGTCTGAAACGGCGATCAAGGGCGAAGGCTCGTCGGCCCAGAAGGTCGCACAGCAGAACGTGTGGATCCCTGGTTTCGAGACGAGCGCAAACTCGGCTGCCTGCAGCGGCACGCAGGGCGGCAAAAAGACGCCGGCGATCACGTACGCGCCGGAAGGCAGCGGCGCCGGGCTGAAGGCGTTTGGCGCGGAAAAAGAACCTATTTTCCACGGTAAAACGGTCCAGTACGCCGGCACCGACGAACCGCCGAACGAAACGCAGAAAAACGAAATCGAAGCTCACGAGGCAACGCCGGGCGCGGAAAAAGAAGCGCTGTACAGCCTCCCCGTCCTGCAGTTCTCGGTGACGGCGATCGTGCACCTGCCGCATGGCTGCACGGCCACGAGCGCGAAGGCGACCGGCCGTTTGGCGCTCGGCAACGAAACGCTGAACAAGCTGTGGCTCGACCAGATCAAAACGTGGGGCGAACTGGTTGCCACCGAAAAAGCAGAAAACCCGGCCAACGCCGACAGCATCACCGGCACGGGCTGCGCGGAAGCGAAAATCAAGCACATCGTGCGCCTGGACCAGTCGGGCACGACCCATGTGTTCAAGAAGTACCTCGGCCTGATCAGCACCGAAAAAGTTCCGTTCGAAAACGTCAAACACGAATCGGTTGGCACTGTCGACTGGGACGAAACGGCTGAAGGCGCAGAAAACACGTCGTGGCCCGTCGCGGATGAAGTCATCCGTCCGGCGGCCAAAGGCGGCGGCGAAGTGGCGAAGCTCGTGGCCGAAACCGAAAGCAGCATCGGCTACGTGAACCTGCCCGAAGCCCGCGCATCGAAATTCGTCCCCGGCAGCGAAGGCGGCGAAGGCACGGAACGCTTCTGGGCCGTGCTCCAGAACAGCGGCACTGCAAGTGAAACGAAAGCCGCCAAGAAGCAGAAGTACGCAGATCCCGCGACCAACGGCGACGTCGCTGCGAAAGCAAACGCCAACTGCGTCAAGGAGAAGTACACCAACGGTAAAGGCACCAAGTTCCCGCCGAAGTCGGCCAAAGGCCTGTGGAACGACGTGACCACCGAAACGAAGGAGAAGGCGTACCCGCTGTGCGGTCTGACGTATGATCTCGCGGTGACCCCGTTCAAACTGTTCGTCGAAGCGCCCGCGGAAGGGCAGGCGACGACGGTTGTCGACTACCTCGGCTACGTGCTGAACGAAGAAGCTGAAGGTGGCCAGGTGAAAATCGAAGGAAACGACTACGAAAGGCTCCCGGCGAAGCTCGACAAGGAGGCCAAAGCAGGCCTGGCAGAAGTATCGGAATAAGGACCGCACGAAGCGCGTCCTGACGGCGAAGGATCGCCGCGCATGCAGTAATCGGCGGAGCAGCTGAGCAGCGAGGAACGGGCCGCCCCAGGGATGGGGCGGCCCGAGTCTTGTCAGGAGAGCTCGGGGTAGCGCGAGCATCGGGGTCGGGCATCACAGGATCTCGACATCCATCCGCGCCAGAGGCGCGATGATGCGGGTCCATGGCGATCAGCAAGGAAGCGGCTGGCACGCCGGCTACGAGGTTCGGTGCTGAACGGCGAGCGGCGCCCTGGCGTGGTGGTGCGGTGGGTGGTTTGGGGGAGGTGCGTGGTCCGGCTGCGTGTTTGCGGCGGGATGCGTTGTTTAGGCGGTTGTTGTTGGTGGGGGATGTTGTTGCGATTGTTGGTGCGTTTTTGTTGACTGTGGGGTTGTCGGCGCGGTCTGTGGAGTTGACGTGGGCTGGGGTTGCGGCGGTGCCGATTTTGGTGGTGGGGGCGAAGTTGACTGGGTTGTATGATCGGGATGAGGCGTTGTTGCGTAAGACGACGTTGGATGAGGCGCCGCGGTTGTTTCAGTTGGCGACTTTGTGTTCGTTGGTGGCGTGGTTGACGGGTGGGTTGTTGGTGCGGGGGGCGTTGGATCGTCATGAGGCGTTGTTTTTGTGGTTGGCGTTGTCGGGTGGGTTGATCTTGGCGCGGGCGCTGGCGCGGGTGGTGGCGTTGCGGTTGGCGCCGGCGGAGCGGTGTTTGTTCATCGGGGATGCGGTTTCGGCGGAGACGATTCGCTCGAAGCTTGGGCATGGTGGAGTGAAGGCGGAGGTTGTCGCGCATCTGGATTTGGATGAGGTCGCGTTGTGGTCGACGGACAGTTTTTCGGAGGCGCGGTTGGCGGAGATCAGGGATTTGGCCCAGACGCTTGATGTGCACCGGGCGATCATCGCGCCGCGGAGCGTTGATGGGGGGGAGATGTTGAATCTGGTGCGCACTTTGAAGGCGGTTGGGGTGCGGGTCAGTGTTTTGCCGCGGTTGTTGGAGGTCGTGGGTTCCTCGGTCGAGTTCGATGATCTGCATGGCGTCACGGTGATGGGTGTCAGGCGGTTCGATCTGACGCGTTCTTCGGCGGCGTTCAAGCGGGTGTTCGACTTGCTGGGGGCGTTTTTGGGTTTGCTCGCGGTCTCGCCGCTGCTGGCTGTGACGGCCGTGGCGGTGAAGCTGGAGGATGGTGGCCCGGTGTTCTTTCGCCAGCAGCGGGTCGGCCGGCATGGGCATCGTTTCCGGATGGTGAAGTTCCGCACGATGATCGTGGACGCGGAGGCTTTGAAGGACGGGTTGCGTGACCGTAACGAGGCGCAGGAAGGTTTGTTCAAGATCCGCGAGGACCCACGGGTCACGAGGGTCGGGAGGCTGCTCAGGCGTAGCGCGCTTGATGAGCTGCCGCAGCTGTGGAACATCGTCCGCGGCGAGATGAGCCTCGTGGGCCCCCGGCCGCTGGTACTGGATGAGGATCAGCGCATCGAGGGCTGGCACCGCCGCCGCCTGGAGCTGACCCCCGGGATGACCGGGCCGTGGCAGATTCTCGGCCCCGCCCGCGTGCCGCTCAGAGAGATGGTCGCGATCGACTACCTCTACCTCGCCAACTGGTCGCTATGGACCGACATCAAGATCCTCCTACGCACCATCCCCCACGTACTACAAAAACGCGGACTCTAAGAACCAGCCTCGGCTCCACGCGCGGCCGCACCCCAGGACTTCTAGAGCCGACCCCTGGCCGCGCGCCAGATCGACAGGCCGAGGATCGCCACCACTGCGGGCGGCATCAGCCACCAGGCGTTGGCGCCGGCGGCGCCGACCAGCGCGGTGAGCGCCAGTGCGAGCACCACTCCGATCGCCGTCCGCCAGTCGTCGCCGACGACGAACTCCCACACGCCCGCGAGGAGCGCCTCGAGGCGGGTCATGCGCTCATCCGTGCCTGATCGCCAGTGTCGGCGGGTACGGTCGCGACCTTCGCGACTGCGGACGCCTGGACCGCGCGTCCCACCGTCCAGGCCATCGCGACCGCCGTCAGCAGCACCCCGGGGACGATCGCCAGCAGCGCCGCGTCGCCCCCCGGCCAGCTCGCTCCAGCCCCCTCGGCCCCCCAGAACGTCCCGAACGAGGTGAGCATCACGCCGACCGCGAACTTCATCGTGTTCTCGGGCACTCGCGCGAGCGGCGCGCGCGCGGCGGCCCCGGCCGCTGCGACCAGCAGCACGGCCAGCCCGGCCGCGGCCGCGGCCAGCGGGATGCGGTGCTGGTTGGCGCCGAACGTGAGCACGATAAACGCCACCTCCAGGCCCTCCAGCAGCACGCCCTTGAAGGCGATCGTGAAGGCGTAGCCATCGAAGGCGGCGCGCCTTCCGCCGGCGGTCCTTGCCGCCTCGGCCTCCTCCCTGAAGATCTCGAGCTCGTCGTGCTTGGCCTTCAGGCCGCTGGCGCGCAGGATCGCCTTGCGCAGCCACTGCAGCCCGAAGATCAGCAGCAGGCCGCCGACGAAGACTCGCAGCACGTCGATCGGCAGCGACGTGAGCGCTGGTCCCAGCGCCCCCACGATCACGGCCAGCGCCACCGCCGCGGCTCCCACGCCGCTCATCGCCGAGGACCAGCTGCGCGTGGCTCCGACGGCGAGCACGATCGTGAGCGCCTCGACCGCCTCCACGGTGCACGCGAGGAACACCGAGATCGCGAGTCCCGCCTCTGCGCCGCTCATGCGCCCAAGACTTCTGCAATGGCCATGGACCGCAGGCTAGAGCAGGATCCACAGGATCGGCGCTCGCGTGGCGGCGCTACTCGATCAGGTCGGGCTGCGGCGTGACGTCGGTGTGAGCGAGCTGCTCCGCGAGGTTGTTGGAGCTCTGCCACGGGCGTCTGTAAACGGCCCAGCTGAGCGCTCCGACGAGGAGCGTCGCGCACAGGATCCAGCCCAGTGCGGTCGTGCCGACGCCCACGTACTTCAGACCGGATGCCGCCACCACGAACGTGATCGCTGGCCTGATGTAGCGGTCGGGGGCGCTCGCGGATAGCAGCGAGCCGACGAGCACGGCAGGCACGCTGCCGATGATCAGCGAGGTCGTGACGCCGAAGTCGACGTGCCCGAAGGCGAGCGCGCCGAGCGCAGCGGCGAGCGTCAGCGGCACCGCCTGGCTGAGGTCGGTGCCGACGAGCTGGTTGGCGCCGAGCATCGGGTACAGGAACAGCAGCAGGATGATCATCAGCGAACCGGAGCCGACCGAGGTCATGCCGACGACGACCCCACCGAGCACGCCGATCGCCACGGTGCGCAGCGGCTTGACGTCGAGGTCGTGGACTACCGCGGTGCGCGTGTGGCCGCCGCGGCGGTCGAGGATGTAGCGCAGCACCATCGCCGCTGCGCCCACCAGCAGCGCCGCGCCGAGCACTATCTCGATGTTTTCCTGCGCGCCTTTGCTATTGCCCATCAGGTGCAGCAGGTATGCCCCCAGGAACGCGCTCGGCACCGAGCCGAGGACCATGAAGCCGACGAGGCGGCGGTTGACGGTCCCTTTGCGCAGGTGCACCGCCGCGCCGAACGGGCGCATGACGACCGCCGCGACGAGGTCGCTGGAGATGGCCTTCGACGGCGTCACCCCGAACAGCAGGATCAGCATCGGCGTCATCAGCGCGCCTCCGCCGGCGCCGGTCATGCCGACGAGGAAGCCGATGATGGCGCTGCCGAGAACGATGTAGGGATCGACGTGCATTGGCTTGATGGCTGACGCGGTCGAAGCTGTGTTTCGAATGTCTGGATCGGCCGAGACCTTCGGCTCCAGCGGCGCATGATACAGCGTTTCTCACGTTGCGGGTGGAATTGACCCGAATTGTGCCTCAGGGTTCCCTACGTGCGGGGGCCCCTGATCGAGGGAGCGCGCGTGTTCAGTGGCGGATGCGTGTCTCGCGGGTGCGGCCCGACCATGGTGCGCTGCGACGCGTCCCGTGGGTGTGCCATGCGCGACGTGCGCCTCTGTGCGGGTCAGCCGCGCAAGCGATGCGTGCTCGCGCCTGCTCGACACTTGTGAGCAGCATCGCGTCGGCGCTTGCTGCGCCGCGGCAGAGAATCACGACGAACGTCGCGATTGCCAGCCAGATGAGGGGGATGAGGATGAAGAGCATGTGAGGTGCCTGCCTACTGCACGTGCATATCCACGGGGACCGTGAACGTCGAGGCGCTCTGGTTATCGGTGGCGGGAGTCCGACCCTTTAGTGCCCGCGATCGAAACCAACAAACGTCGACAGTCGAGCGTGCCGTTCAACCGTCGGCGACGACGGCTTCGAGCGCCGCCGAGACGCGGTCGCACACGAGCTCCGAGGCCCACAGCCGCTGCGCCTCGGCGCGCGCCCTGGCGCGGGTCTGCCCGGGCGCCTCGCGCAGGCGCTCGAGCATCGCGACGATCGCGTCGGTCATGCCCTCCACGTCCCCGGGCGCGACGGCCGCCGCGAGCGCGCGGTCGACGTCCTCGACGGCGCCGACCTCTGTTGTCGCGACCACCGGCACGCCCGAGGCGAGCGCCTCGGCGACGGTCAGCGCGAACGGCTCGAACTTGCTCGCCTGCAGCAGCACGTCGCTGTGTGCGAGCTCCGCCGGCACCTCGGCGGCGGGGATCGAGCCGACGTATTCGCTGTTGGCGCTCGGCAGGTCCTCCAGCAGCTTCCTGTAGTCGGACCACAGCGTCGCGCCGCCGACGACGCGCACGCGGGCCTCGACATCGCGCGTCAGGAGCATCTTCGCGACCGCCACGACGTCCTCGACGCCCTTGCGCGCGGACACCCGGCCGAGCACCAGCACGCGCGGCGGCGCCTCCAGCGGCCGGGTCGTGTCGGCGGCTGCGAAGCGCTCGACCGCGACCGGGTTGGGGATCACGACGGTGTCCTCCAGCGGCACGCCGTAGTCGTGCACCAGGTGGTCGCGAAACACGGAGCTGATGCAGATCACGAGCCGCGCGCGCCTGATGCGCACGCGCTGCACGAGCACGCGCGCCGCCATCACGCTCGCCGCGGTCGCGAACGTGTAGGCGGGCTGGCAGCGCAGGCTGAGCTTGCGCTCTGCCAGCAGGAAGCGCAGCTCGCCGGCGATGTGCGTCGCCGGGTGGATTACCAGCGGCACGCTGCGGGCGAGGCTCGCGGGCATCGCCAGCGCCTCGATGTTCGAGAACTGGAACACCAGGTCGTACGGCTGGCGGCGGTGGCGGCGCACGACCTCGCGGCGGAGCCGCAGCGACGCGCGCGCACGGCTGAACAGGCCCGTGACGAACACGCCGATCATCGTGCGGTTGTACCAGCGCCGCCAGCGCCAGTCGCTGGTCCCCCAGATGAACGTGAGGTTGTCCTTGCCGGCCAGGCGCGGCGGCAGCGGGTGACCCTTGCCGGGGAAGAAGCAGTCGATCGTGTGGCCGCGCCGCGCGAGGCCGTCGAGCAGCTCGATCGCCACGCCGGGCGCGCCGCCGGTGCCTTCGCGCGCGGCCGGTCCGGCGCCGATCCATGCGATTCGAAGCGGGCGTGCCATCGTGCGTATGCGGTCGTGCGCCGCGCTCAGTGCGAGGCCGCCGGCTGCGCGGCGGGGCTCTCGAGGCTGTAGGACAGGGCGGCGAGCTGGGCGCCGGCGATCCGCTCGGCCTCGCGCAACTCGCCCTGCTCGCGGCGCCGGTGGCTGCCGATCGAGCGAGGATGCGCGCGCTGCAGCTGCTCGCGCATCCTCGCGGTCAGGCGCTGGCCGAGATGTGCCGCGATCGCCTCGCCCTGCTCGAGCGGGCGCGCGACCAGGTCCTCGTAGCGGACGCGCAGCACGCGCCCGGAGGCGAGCGCCTCGGGGCGCTCGAAGAAGCGCTCGCTGCGGCTCACCATCTCGCGCCACATCCAGAT
Organism: Solirubrobacteraceae bacterium; assembly: GCA_035483595.1. GTDB lineage: Bacteria > Actinomycetota > Thermoleophilia > Solirubrobacterales > Solirubrobacteraceae > Palsa-744. The sequence goes on along the minus strand of DATHPU010000023.1, from coordinate 17,843 downwards.
CGCGCGCACGTACGGGCTGCTGCGCAGGAACGCGCTCTCCTCGCCCTCCGCCACCCACCACGGCACGTACAGCTCGCCGGCGCGCCGGCCGATGAGCGCCTCGTTTGACTCAAGGCCCGCGAGCTTTGCGTCGGTGAGAACGTCGTAGCTGCGCACGAGCGAGTTGGCGACGTCGCGGCCGTCGCGGTAGATGTAGATGAGCGGGGCATCCGCCAAGGCGGCGTAGGGGAGCTCCGGCGCGAACGCGAAGAACGGCTCCTTGTAGATCAGCAGCTCCTGCGTGCGCGTGCTTCTGGCCGCGGCGCGCAGGCCGCGCGCGCGACGGTCGCTGACCCACCACTTGCGCAGCGCCGCCGAGCGGGCGAGGTAGGCGCCCGACTCCAGGTAGTCGGTGAGCGAGCATCTGAAGCTGCGCTGCAGCACCTCGCGCACGTCCTGTGGCAGCTCCTGCGCGGCCAGGTGCGCGATTCCCACTGGCAGTAGGTTGCCGCTGACGCACTCCGCCTCGGGCAGGGCGTCGAGGAACGCCATCAGGAACGTCGTCCCCGACCGCGGCGCCCCCAGCACCACGGCTCGCTGCCCGGCCATCACACCCTGCCCGCGAGCTCGGCGAAGCTCGGCCACAGGCTGACGTCGATCTCGGGGAACGCGTCGAGCAGGCGCAGCACGTCCTCGCTGTAGGCCTGCGTGTAGGCCCTGCGGGTGTCCGTGTCCAGCCGAGGCTTGTCGGGTTGGTGCTTGGGATGCGCTTCGAGGTCGGGCGTGTAGCCGGTGTCCTGGAGGCCGAGGAACTCGAACGTGCGGCGCAGCTCGCGCGCGGGCTCGCGTGTGCAACGCTCGTACTGGAGCACCAGCAGCTGCGAGCGCTCGAAGTGCCGCAGTAGGTTTGACAGCTGTGCGTGGTAGAGGCCGCGCATGAACGCCTCCAGCGGCGCGTAGCGGCTGAGCGGCGCACCGCGCCTGCTGGCCACCGCCGCGTCGAGCTGCAGGCCCGACACGTAGCGCTCCACCGGGTCGCGCAGCAGCACCAGCAGGCGCGCGTCCGGGGCGGCCTGCGCGAGCAGTGGCGCCACCCAGGGGGCACTCAGGTACAGCGGTGTCCACTCGCCCACCTGCTGCGCGCCGTTGCGCGGGAAGTACCGGTGATAGCGCGCGCTGTCCGCCGCCGTGTAAGGGCTTGCGTAGAAGCGGTCGAAATAGTGAAGCTCCTTCGCGCCGGACGGTCGTGTGATTTCCGGATGTGCACTGACCATCGAGAACCACCGTGTTGTTCCGCAGCGCTGCACCCCGACACCGATAAAATGCGGGGGACCCGTCTGCCAACCCTCGGGGCACGGCGGCGGCGGCGGAGGCATGTCGATTCCCCCGTCCGTCGGTAGCGTGCTCTCATACCTGCCCAGCCGCCGCTTGCTCCCCTGAATATGTCTGCGCAGGCGGCCCATCGGAGCTGCCCGCTGCTCGAAGGAGTTTGCGTTAGGCAGGGAGGCAAGCATAGAGCATCCGATACGCTCTGGATGTGATCCGGTGGACCGCATGAGACCGCTCGCGACGAGCGCTCGACGCGCCCCGGCAGGCCACTGAAACACTCATGCGCATACTGGTGACGATGCCGTGGGGAGAGCGTCTCGGCGGCGCCGAGACGATGCTGCAGACGCTGCTCGACGGGGCTCGCGAGAGCGGGCACGAGCTGGAGGTGGTGTTCCTCGAGCCCGGCCCCTGGCCGGAGCAGCTGCAGGCCGCCGGCACGCACGTCGAGGTGGTCTGCGCGGGGCGCCTGCGCGAGCCCCATCGCTGGGTGCTCGCGGTCGCTCGCCTGGCGCGGACGTTTCGCCGCAGGCGCCCGGATCTGATCGTCAGCTGGTCGGCCAAGACGCAGCTCTACGGCGCTCCCGCCGCCGTGCTCGCCGGCATGCGCGGTCGCGTGCTGTGGTGGCAGCATGCGATTCCAACGCGCGGCTGGCTCGACTCGATCGCCACGATGCTGCCGACGATCGCTGTCGGCTGCACCTCGCAGACGGCCGCCGACGCGCAGCGCGTCATGTTCCCCCGGCGGCGCACGTTCGTCGTCGCGGCGGGTGTGCCGGTGCCGTCGCTCGAGGAGCCTCCGCTCGTGGACGACGCGCCCGCAGAGGGGCAGTCTGCGGCGGCGCTGCGGCCGCCCCCCGGCGTGCCGGTGGTCGGCCTCGTGGGTCGGCTGGAGCCGTGGAAGGGGCAGGACCGGCTGCTGCACGCGCAGCGGCTGCTGCACGAGCGCGGACACCGGATTCACACGTTGATCGTCGGCGGCGACGCATATGCACTGTCAACAGTGTACGCGGAGTCTCTGCCGGCGCTGGCGGCGCGCCTCGGCCTCGCACGGGAGGTCACGCTGACGGGCCAGGTGCCCGACGCGGGACCGTACATCCGCCGAATGGACATTCTCGTCAACGCGTCGGACCCGGAGCCGTTCGGGATCGTGATGCTCGAGGGCATGGCCAGGGGGGTGGCGGTCGTGGGTGTGAACGGCGGTGGCGCCGCGGAGATCATCGAGGACCGCCGCACGGGCGTGCTCGCTCGCTCCGGCGAGCCGGTCGCGCTGGCGGACGCGCTCGAAGCGCTGCTGAGCTCGCCAGAGCTGCGGGCGAGCGTCGCGAGCGAGGGCCGCGAGCGCTTCCTGCGGGAGTTCACCGACGTTGCGATGAGCGAGCGCTTCTTCGCGCGGATGCGCGAGCTGATCGAGGTCCGCGATGGATGAGGTGGAGAGTGCGATGGGTGCGGTGGAGAGGCGCGATCAGGGCGATGACGGGCGCGCGATGACCGAGGTGACGATCGTCGCGCACGACATCGGCCCCGTCGGCGGCATGGAGCGCCAGCTGTCGGAGCTGGTGCTGGGATTGCGGGCGCTCGGGCACGAGCTGACGGTGATCGCGCGCACGTGCGAGCTGCCGGCCGGCGCGGGCGTGCGCTTTCACCGCGTCAGGGGTCCCAGCCGCCCGTTCCTGGTGGCGTATCCGTGGTTCGTGCTCGCCGGCTCGCTCGCCTTGCGGAGGTGGCGGCGCGGCGTCGTGCAGAGCACCGGCGCGATCGTGCTGGGCCGCGTCGACAGCGTCGCGATCCACTGCTGCCACCAGTCCTACACGGCGATGCCCGGCCGCCCCACGCGCGCGTCGCGCCTGTACGCCAGGGCGGTGGGCGTCGTCAAGCGCGTCTCCGAACGGCTGTGCGTGCGCGCCAACTCGACGGCGACCTTCGTGTGCGTGTCGGATGGCGTCGCTGCGGAGATGCGCGCGCACTACCCGCATACGGCGGCGCGCGTGGTGACGATCCACAACGGCGTCGACACCGAGCGCTTCGCGCCGGGCCTGCACGACGAGCGGGCCCGCGAGCTGCGCGAGCGCCTGCGGATCGCGCCGGCACGCCGCGTGCTCCTGTTCGTCGGCGGCGACTGGGAGCACAAGGGACTGCGCTGGGCGATCGAGGCGCTGGCCGAGGCGCCGGACTGGGATCTGGTGGTGGCCGGGCGCGGCAACCCCGACGATTACCGCGAGCTGAGCGACCGCCGCGGCGTCGCCGCGCGCGTGCACTGGCTGGGCGTCACGCGCGACGTGCACGCGCTGTACGCCCTCGCCGACGCGTTCGTGCTGCCCTCCAGCTACGAGACCTTCTCGCTCGTCACGTTCGAGGCCGCGGCGAGCGGCCTCGCGATCCTCGCCACCCGCGTGAACGGGGTCAGCGAGCTGATCGAGGACGAGCACAACGGCTTTCTGATCTCCGCGGACGCGCACGCGATCGCCGCGCGCCTGCGCCGGCTCGCCGCCGAGCCGCAGCTGGGCGAGCGACTCGGGCGCGCCGCGCGCGAGTCGGCCCTGCGCTTCAGCTGGCAGGCGATGGTGGCGCGCCACCACGAGCTGTATGAGCGGCTGGCTGGCGCGAGCGCACCGCGTCCGTGAGCATTCGCTCGAGCGGGTCGGTCGCCGCCGGCACCGTGAACAGCCGCTCGACCGCCGCGCGACCGGTGTTCGCCAGCCGGGCTCCCAGCTCGGGGTCCTCGCGCAGCGCTCGCAGCTGCTTGGCGAGCAGCTGCGGCTGGCCCTCGGGGAACGTCAGCCCGCCGCCCGTCAGCTCGATCAGCCACGGGATCTCGCCCGAGTCCGAGCCGACCACCGGGACGCCGCACCACAGCGCCTCGACGATCACCCGGCCGAACTGCTCCTTCCACGTCGGCGTCGTACGCGACGGCAGCGCCAGCACGTCCATCTGCGCGTAGCCGGCGGCCATCTGCTCGTGGCTGAGCCCGTCCACCACGCGCACCTTCGAGCCGGGGATCGACTGCCCCTCGAGCTGCGCGCGCAGCTCGCCGTCGCCGATCAGCACGAGCTCCACGGGCGCGTCCAGCTGGCGCACCGCCGCCAGCAGGTCCGCCAGACCCTTGCTCGGCACGAGGCGCCCCGCGTAGCCGACCGTGAACGGGCGCGGATTCGGTTGTCCACTCGCGCTGGGCGGCCCGGCCTGCTCCGTCTCCCAGCCGGGGACCGCGTGCGGGGCGAACGCCACGTCGCCCGTCGCACCCCACGCCCGCGCGAGTCGCACGGCCGTGTCGGAGCGCGCGGCGACGAACGCTGAGCGGCGCAGCACCCGCCCGCGCATCCAGCGCACCGGGAGCGGCAGCGCGCGGTCGATGTTCTCCGCGCACTGCACGCCGAAGGGCACGTTCGCGCGCGTCAGCACGCGGCTCCACTGCGCCGCCGAGAACGAGAAGGACTCCGCCTCCACGAACGCCACGTCGGGTCGCTCGCGCGCGCAGATGGCGCCGCAGCGGGCCAGGTAGAAGTGCCGCTGCGCGCGGCCGGGCAGGGCCATGCGGGTGGGCCGCAGCGCGCCCTGGAGGCCGTCGAGCGCCTGCGGGGCGACGTCCGTCGCGGCGTACTCGTGGCGCCAGCGGTCGGGGACCACGATCGCGATCTGCCAGCCACGGCGCTGCAGCTCGAGGTAGACCTCCTGGTTGACGCTCACCACCGCTGGGTGGCTGATCACCATTAGCCGCCGCCCGTCGCCGGGGCGCGAGAGGGCGGATGACGGCACGCAAACATCGTTGCACGCCGCGCAACTTCCAGTTTTGTCAGGCACGCTACTCTTTAGCCGCCAATAACTTTGGCGCCTAATATGGCTGATCGCCGGCCCTGGACGGATCCTACCCCGATGAACGATACGACCGACGCCACCGCGATCTTCGCTCCGATCTGGCGGCGCAAGTGGCTGATTCTGACCATCGCGGCGCTGGTTGCGATCGGCAGCTACTTCTACTACAAGCACCAGCCGGCCACCTTCCAGGCGACGACCGAGCTGTACCTCGGGGCGGGCGCGGAAGAACAGTTCAGCGAACGCGGGCTCTCCACCAAGAGCACCACGATCGACGCCGCCACGCAGCCCGAGTTGATCAACGCGCTGGTCGTGGAAATCGTGCGCCAGCGGCTGCGCAAAGAGCACAGTCACATCGCGAAGCTGGCAGCCAAGGGCAAGGTGCGGGCGAAAGCGACCGAAAAGAGTCAATTCGTCACCATCACCACCGAAGCGCGCAACGCCAAGGCGGCGGCGCTGCTCGCGAACACCGTCGCCACCACCTACATCAAACGCCAGCACGCGCAGTTCGAGCGTGGCGTCAAGAAGTCGATCTCGATCGCCCGCCGTCAGCAGCGCCGAATCGAAATACCGCGGGCGGCGAGCAAGGGCAAGGGCGGGAGCAAGACCACCGGGCTCAGCACCTCGGCTGAGATCCAGGCCGCGAGCCTCAGCACCAAGATCAACCAGCTGGAATCACTGCTGACGGTCACGGGCGTCCAGCAGACAAAAGTGGCAAAGCCCCACGCGGCGGTGCTGCTCTCGCCGAAGCCGAAAAAGAACGCCGAGTTCGGTTTTGTCATAGGTCTGCTGCTGGCGTCGATCGCAGCGTTCATCCTCAGCCGCTTCAACCGCCGCCTGCGCACGGTCGCGGACATCGAATCCGTGCTGCAGGCGCAGATCCTGACCGCGCTGCCACACGTGAAGCGGCCGATCATCCACCGCGACGGCGAGCCGACGCCGTCCAAGCCGCTGATCGAGCCGCTGCGCCGGCTGCACACGACGCTGCAACTGCAGGGCGCGGGCAACCACGCCAACGGCGCCACTGCCCACCGCAAGGGACCGCGCTCGATCCTCGTCGTTAGCCCGGACGCCGGCGACGGCGCCTCGACGCTGATCGCGGATCTCGCGCTCGTACAGAGCGAAGCGGGTGAGCGGACGGCGATCGTCGAGGCCGACTTCCGCCGCCCGGTTCAGGGCAGGCTGCTCGGCGTCACCGGCGCGCAGGGGCTCGCCGAGGTGCTGATGGGCACAGCCGCGCTCGCGGAAGTCATGCAGGAGGTGCCGCTGCCGGTGGCCCAGGCGCTCGTCAACCAGCCAGCAGAAGCCGCCGGCGTGGCCACTGCGCTCGCCGGCCCCGGCCCAGGTGGCGTGTCGCTGCTCGTGAGCGGCAGCGCCGCCGCCAACCCGCCCGCGCTGCTCGCGAGCGCGGGCATGGCCGAGGTGCTGCGCTCCGTCGGCGAGGACTACGACCGCGTGCTGATCGATGCGCCCTCGCCGCTCGAGGTCAGCGACGTGATGCCGCTGCTCGGCGTCGTCGACGCGATCGTGCTCGTGGCGCGCGCGAGCCACACACACGAGTCCTCGGCGCGGAGCTTGCGCGAGCTGTTGGCTCGAACGCCGACGGCGCCGGTGCTCGGCGCCGTCGCCAACGCGGCTTCGGCCAAGGACATCGCCAAGCATGGCATCTCCTCCGGGCAGAGCATCCAGCGCTGGCCCGGCAGGCTGATGCGTAGGTGAGGACCACCTAGATGAGGCTGTCCAGTGGGGTCGCGGGGGCGCATCCCGCCGTGGTCAACCGGCGCATCCAGGATCTGCTCGCGATCGCCGCGATGGGGCTGGGGGCGTTTGCGATCGCGCTTGGCATCGTCGTGGCGGAGCCGAAGCCGGATCTCGCGCTGATCGTCGGCGCCCTCGCCGGCGGGCTCGTCGTGTTTCTGCTGGTCTCGAGTCCGCGGCTCGATTTGACCGTCCTGTTCCTCGGCTTCTATCTCGGCTGCATCGGCGGGCCGATCAAGCTCATCAGCCAGGGCGGGCTCGTCACCTCGGCGCTGCAGAACGTGCTGATCCTCGCGGTCCTGCTCGGCCTGCTGCTGCGGATGATCGTGCAGCGGCGCCCGCTGCGCCTGCCGCCGCTCTCCGGCTGGGTGCTGGCGTTCGTGTTCGCCGTCCTGATCGAGGCGTTCAACCCGAAGACGGGGGGGGTCCTCAAGAGCTTCGCAGGCTTCCGCGAGCAGCTGCAGTGGGTGCCCTTCTTCTTCTTCGGCTACATCCTGATCCGCTCCAAGGCGCGCCTGCGCAAGGTGTTCCTGGTGCTGGGCGTGATCGCGCTGGCCAACGGCATCGTGTCCACGTATCAGACGCAGCTCAGTCCGCAGCAGGTCGGCAGCTGGGGTCCGGGCTACGCCGCCAAGGTGTTCGAAGGGCACCGCAAATACTCGAGCGAAGGGGTTGCGCGGGTGCGCCCGATGGGCCTGGGCGACGACAGCGGCGTCGGCGCCGGCTTCGGCGACATCGCGCTCGTGGGCACGTTCGCGCTGATCGCGACGATGCGCAGGCGCCGCTGGGCGGCGATGCTGCTGTGCCTGGGCGCGATGGTCGCGATCGCGACCGGCCTCGGGCGCCTGCAGGTGGTCGGCGGCGTGCTCGGCCTGATCGTGTACATATTGCTCAGCTCGAGCGCCGGCAGGCGTGCGTCGCGCCCGCTCCTCGCCGCCCTGATCGTCGCGGCGATCGCGATCCCGGTGGGCCTGCTGTTCATCTCGGCTGTCGGCGGCGGCGTGTTCTCGCGCTACACGAGCATCTCTCCCGGCCAGGTCTCGGGAACGACCACCAGCTACAAGCAGGGCGAGCTGCTGACGATCCCACGCGATCTCGCTGCCGCTCCGTTCGGCTTCGGCCTCGGCACCGCCGGCCCCGCCAAAGGCTTCGGCGGCCAGGTCACCGAAGAGCTCGAAGGACACAACGTGAACGCGGAGACGCAGTACAACTTCCTCGTGGACGAAACGGGGCTGCCGGGGCTGATCGCCTGGACCGGCTTCGCGATCGCGCTGGCGCTGCTCGCCGTCACGCGCCTGCGCTTCATCGTCGACCACGAACTGCAGGTGTATCTCGCCGCCGCGTTCGCGCCGGTGATCGCGATGTTCTTCATGGGCTTCGACGGGCCGGTGTCCGGCAGCGAGTCCAACGGCTCCTACTTCTGGCTCGCCGCCGGCATCGCCTCCTACTGGCTCGCCGGCCCCGGCTGGCAGCTCGCCCGGCGCAAGGCCGCGCCGCCATTCGTCACGCAGAGCGAGGCAGCGGTCCCGGTATGAGCACGCCCAAGCGCTCGATGCGCGCGCAGCTCGACCTGCTGATCGGCGACAAGCGCCGCCTGATCGTGTCGCTGTCGGTGTGCTCGATCATCTCCGGCTTCACCGAAGCGGGCACGCTCACGGTGATCGCGCAGGTCGCCGCGTCGCTCGTGGACCGCTCAAAGAAGGTCAGCTCCAAGAGCGGCTTGTTTCACATCAACGCCCCGATCCACACGCTGCTGTGGGTGGGGCTCGCGTTCGCGCTGGCCAGGTTCCTGCTGCAGTGGCCGCTGTCGGTGCTGCCGGCGCGGATCGCCGCCGACGTGCAGGCGGGCCTGCGCACGCGCGTGTTCCGAGCCTTCACGCGCGCGTCGTGGGACGTGCAGTCGCGCGACCGCGAGGGGCAGCTGCAGGAGATCATGACCAGCCAGACCAGCCAGGCGACCGGCGGCGCGCTGCAGGCGACGGGCATCATCACCTCCTCGATCAACTTCTTGATCCTGATGGGGATCGCGGTCGCGCTGAACCCGGTGGCGGCCGGCGTGGTGTTCGCGATCGCGGTGGCGATGTTCGCGGTCCTGCGGCCGCTGCGCCAGCTCGGTGCGCGTCGCAGCCGCGAACTGTCGCAGGCCCAGATCGGCTATGCCGGCGGCATCGCCGAGGCCAACCGCCTCGCCGAGGAGTCGCAGGTGTTCGGCGTGGCCGGCGCGCAGTACGAGCGCGTCGCCGCGCTGTTCCGGCGCTGCCGCGACCTGTTCTTCAAAACGCAGCTGATCGCGAAACTGGCTCCAAACCTTTATCAGAGCCTGATCTACGTGCTGATCGTCGTGGCGCTGTTCGCGTTGCAGGCCAGCGGCGCGGCCAAGCACGCGGGCGCGCTCGGCGCGGTGATCCTGCTGCTCGTGCGCGCGGCGCAGAACGGCCAGTCGATCCAGGGCTCCTACCAGGCGCTGCAGCAGTCGCTGCCGTTCATCGACCGCCTGCAGCAGGCGGAGCAGCGCTACTCCCAGAGCAGCCCCGTCGACGCCGGCCGCGAGCTCGCGGCCGTGCGGACGCTGTCGTTCGAGCGCGTGTCCTTCGCCTACAACCCCGGGCGCCCGGTGCTGTCGGACATCAGCTTCACCGTGCGCGAGGGCGAGGCGATCGGCGTCGTCGGCCCCTCGGGCGCGGGCAAGTCGACGCTGATCCAGCTGCTGCTGCAGCTGCGCGACCCCGGCGGCGGGCGCTATCTGGTCAACGGCGAGTCCGTCAAGGAGTTCGCGCGCAAGGAGTGGCAGCGGCTCGTCGCGTACGTGCCCCAGGAGCCGCGGCTGCTGCACGCGACGGTCGCCGAGAACATCCGCTACTTCCGCGACATCCCCGACGAAGACGTCGAGCGGGCGGCGCGCCTGGCGCGCATCCACGAGGACGTGACCGGCTGGGCCGACGGCTACGACACGGTCGTCGGGCCGCGCGCGGACGCCGTCTCGGGCGGCCAGCAGCAGCGCATCTGCCTCGCGCGCGCGCTCGCCGCGCGTCCGCAGGTGCTCGTGCTCGACGAGCCAACGAGCGCGCTCGACCCCCAGTCAGAGCGGCTGATCGGCGAGTCGCTGATCGCGCTCAAGCACGAGCTGACGCTGTTCGTCATCGCCCACCGCATGTCCACGCTCGACATGTGCGACCGCGTGATGGTGATCCTCGACGGCCACCTCTCGGCGTTCGACACGAAAGCGGAGCTGCAGGAGCACAACCACTACTACCGCACCGCCTCGACGATCGCCGCGGGTGCGCCCGGAGGGGCGCTGCCTTGACGGGTCAGCTGCCCGACTTCTTCATCATCGGACAGGCCAAGAGCGGCACCACCGCGCTGTACGAGATGCTCAGGCGCCACCCGCAGATCTTCATGCCGCCGGGCAAGGAGCCGTGGTACTTCGCGACCGAGCTGCACGAGCGCACGCCGCCGCGGCCGGAAGGCACGCCGCAGACGCTCGAGCAGTACGCGGCGCTGTTCGCGGGCGCGCATCCCGGACAGCGGGTGGGGGAGGCCTCGGCGCTGTACCTGTGGTCGCGCACCGCCGCGGGGCGGATCGCCGCGGTGGCGCCCGACGCGCGCATGATCGCGATCCTGCGCGAGCCCGCCAGCCTGTTGCGCTCGCTGCACATGCAGTTCGTCGAGACCTACATCGAGACCGAGGCCGACCTGCGCCGCGCGATCGAGCTCGAGGCCGAGCGCCGCGCCGGCCGTAGCATCCCCCCCTACACGTACTGGCCGCAGGCGCTGCTCTACTCCGAGCACGTGCGCTACGTGGAGCAGCTGCGCCGCTATCACGAGCTGTTCGGGCGCGAGCGCCTGCTGGTGCTGATCTACGACGACTTCCGCCGCGACAACGAGGCCACGGTGCGCGAGGTGCTGCGCTTCCTGGAGGTCGACGACGAGCACCCGATCGACCCGCTGGAGGCCAACCCGACGGTGAGCGTGCGCTCCGAGCGCATCCACCATCTCGTGCACGCCGTCTCGGTCGGCCGCGGGCCGGTGTCGCTGGCGGTGAAGGCCGGCCTGAAGGCGGTCACGCCGCAGCAGCTGCGCCGCGACGCGCTGCGGGCCACGCAGCGGCGGCTCGTGTACCGCGATCCGCAGCCGCCCGACGAGGCGCTGATGGCGGAGCTGCGCAGCCGCTTCAAGCCGGAGGTGCGGGCGTTGAGCGAGTACCTGGATCGCGACCTGGTCAGCATGTGGGGCTATGACCGTGTCGAGTGAGCCCGCAGTCCCGGAGATCGCCGCCGGCCAGCGCCTGCCGGACTTCTTCATCGTCGGCCACGCCAAGTCGGGGACGACCGCGCTGTACCGGATGCTCAGGGGGCACCCGCGGATCTACATGCCCGACGCCAAGGAGCCGTGGTTCTTCGCGACCGACATGCGCCCACGCTTTCAGCCGCCGCGGGCGGGGCCGCTGCCGGAGACGCTCGCGGAGTACCTGACGCTGTTCGCGGACGCGCGCCCCGACCAGCGCGCCGGCGAGGCGTCCTCGTCGTATCTGTGGTCGCGGACGGCCGCGCGGCGGATCGCCGAGGTGCAGCCGCAGGCGCGCATCATCGCGATCCTGCGCGAGCCCGCGAGCTTCCTGCGCTCGCTGCACCTGCAGCTCGTGCAGACGCACGTGGAGAGCCAGAACGACCTGCGCAAGGCGCTGTCGCTCGAAGCCGCCAGGGCTGCCGGGCGGCGGATCCCGCGCCGCTCGCACCGCCCGCAGCTGTTGCAGTACGCCGACCACGTGCGCTACGTCGAGCAGCTGCGCCGCTACCGCGAGCTGTTCGCGCCCGAGCAGGTGCTGGTCCTGATCTACGACGACTTCCTCGCCGACAACGACGCCACCGTGCGCGGCGTGTTCCGCTTCCTCGACGTCGATGAGTCGCACCCGATCGAGGTGCAGAAGGCCAACCCGACCGTGCACATGCGCTCGCAGCAGCTGGATGAGCTGGTGCACGCGGTGTCGGTCGGCACCGGTCCCGCGGCGCGTGCGGCCAAGCGCGCGGTGACGGCGCTGACGCCGACGACGCTCAGGCGCGGAGCGCTCGCGCTCGCCCAGAATCGCGTCGTGCACCGCAGCCCGCGGCCGGTCGACGAGCAGCTGACGATCGAGCTGCGCCGGCGCTTCAAGCCCGAGGTGCAGGCCCTCGGCGAGTACCTGGGCCGCGACCTCGTCGCGCAGTGGCGCTACGACGAGCTCGATTGAACGCGCGCGCCCAGGCGCGGCACGGCGAGCCAGTTGATGATGCCTTCGCCGGTCGCGGGCTCCGGGTGCGCGAACGGGCCGGCGCCGGTCGCGGAGAAGATCACGTAGTCGAGGTCCGACAGCAGCTTCCACAGCGCCTGCGAGCTGGCGCCGTACACCTCCGCGGCGCGCGGCACGTGCTCGAAGATCACCAGCGGGCGCTCGCGCACGAGCAGCCCGCGTCCGCCTTCCAGCACGGCCAGCTCGGCGCCCTCGACGTCGATCTTGATCGCCGCCGGCCGCACGCCCGCGAGCTCCGCGTCGAGCGTCGAGACCCGCACCTCGATCAGCTCCGGCTGGCCGCGCTCGTCGTTGATCTCGGGGTTGCGGCGCAGCCCGCTCCAGCCGTCCAGCGCCCGGTAGTGACAGAACTCCGCCCGTCCGGGGCTCGCGCCGAGCGCCATCTGACGGCAGTCCACGCCCGGCAGCTCGCGCGCCAGCTCGGCCGCGAGGCTGGGGATCGGCTCGAACGCGATGTGCCGCGCCGCTGGCGCGACGCGCAGCGCCTCCCTGAGCACCTGGCCGCGGTTCGCGCCGATGTCGACGTAGGTGGAGTCGGCGCGCAGCACCGCCGCGAGCACGGCGCTGACGGCGACCGCCTCGTGTTCGGCGCGCCGTGCCGCGGGGTTGACCGCCGCCAGCAGCTCGGGACGGTCCAGGCGCCGCGAGACCGCGCCGACGGCGCGGCGCAGCCGCCCTGCGGCGCTCGCCCTCATCGCTCAGCCTGCCTGTGCGGCCATCGGGCGCCCGCGCGGCGCGATCGCGGTGGCACGCGGTCTGAGCGCCCCGAACACGAGTGTCCACGGCAGCTGCAGCAGCGTCGTTGCGAGCGAGCGCTCAGGTGGCGCGGAGGCGCGCGGATTCAGCGCGACGACGTCCGAGCGGATCAGGCGGTTGCCCTGCAGCGGAAAGCCCGTGCGCAGCGCGCTCAGGTCGGGGACGTCGGCCGCGCAGCCGCTGCGCTCGAGGATGCAGCGCACGATCCCGGCCGGGTCCGCCACGAAGTCCTCGTGGCGCAGGAACATCCGCCGCGCGCGCGGCTGGCGCAGGAACACAAACAGCGAGACCAGATACGTGAGCCACAGGTACGCGTTCGTGGTCAGCTCGTTGAAGCTGCGCTCCGGGACGTCCTTGCGCCCCAGAGACGCCACGACGCTGTGCGGATCGCGCACCAGGAAGATCAGGTGCAGATCGATCCCCGCGACATGCTGCAGCTCGCGCGCGCGCAGCGGGTAGTGGCCGGTGTCGACGACGTGCGCGACGCCGGCCGTCTGCGCGATCGCGCGGTACAGCTCTTCGTTGACGCGCCGGTAGCGCTCGCGCAGTCTGCGACGGGTCGCGAGGCGGCGCCCGCGAAACAGCGCGGATGAGCGCTCCAGGTAACGGTGCGCCTCGCCGCCGAACAGCTCCTCGGCGCTCGGCACGAGCTCGCGCACATCGCTCCAGAAACGTTCCCGATCCTCGCCGTCAAGCTGCGGCCTGCCGCGTTTGAGCAGCCACTTGTCGAGCTCGCCGGCATGGAACACGCCGTCGCAGTTGCCGAGTGTGACACCGAGAATCGTGCTGCCGCTGCGGCCCGCGCCCATCACATATACGACCTGCGGCCGCTGTGGGGATGGCGTCCCCGAAGACGCGGACGTCGAGCGCTCGGCCATGGATTGGCCAGCGTAACAGACGGCCTGCTGTAGCATCCACTGGCGATGACAGCAACGAGCTCAGTGCTGATGGTGACACCGCGCTGGGCACGAGACGGCGGTGTCGGCGCGCACGTGGAAGCCAGCGCGGGCGCGCTCGCCGAGAGCGGCCGGCGTGTAACGGTGCTCGTCGCGCGGGTCGAGAACGAGCGCGTGCCGGCGGGTGTGACAATTTGTCAAAGCCCTGGGCTGTTCAACGCGGGCGCGTCGATGCAGGCGCGCTTCGGCGAGGCGTTGTCAAGTGAGCCCGGCGTGATTCACCTTAATCAGCTGGACGACCCCGATGTTGTGAAATTCCTGCAACGCAGCGCACCCGTGGCGATCAGCTCGCACGGGTATCTGGCGTGCACCTCGCGCGTGCACTACTTCCGTCCCGGACACGAGTGTGCACGCGCGCATGGGCCAGGATGCATCCCGAACCTCGCGATGTGCGCCCACAAACGCAACCCGCGCACGCTGCCCACCGCCTACCGGACGGCGGGGCGCGCGCTCGCGGCGCTCGAACAGGCCGACCTCGCGATCTCCTACTCGAGCGCGGTCGACCGCCACCTCGCCGTCAACGGCCTGGAGCAGCGCAGGGTCGTGCCGTACTTCCCGACCGTATCCGTCAGGGCCGGTTCCGGGCACGAGGGTCGCAGGCGCGTCGTGTTCGCGGGACGGATCGTGACCTCGAAGGGCATCGCCACGCTGATCCGCGCAGCGCGCGAGGTCGACGGCGAGTTCGTCGTCTGCGGCGACGGCTGGCAGCTGCCGGCGATGCGCAAGCTCGCGCGGCGGCTGGGCGTGCAGGACAGGATCGACTTCAAGGGCTGGCTCGACCCGGACGGCCTCGCGCAGGAGATGGCCGAAGCCTCCGTCGTGGTCGTGCCGTCGCTGTGGCCGGAGCCGTTCGGGATCGTCGGGATCGAGGCGTTCGCCGCCGGGCGCCCCGTCGTCGCGAGCGCCACGGGCGGCATCGGCGACTGGCTCGACGACGGCGTCTCGGGGCTCAGCGTCGCGCCCGGGGACGCTCCAGCGCTCGCGCGCGCGCTCAGCGAGCTGCTCGACGACCCCGAGCGCCAGCGCGCGATGGGCGAGGCCGGCAGGGCCTCGGTGGCGGAGCGCTTTTCGCTCGCGCGCCACGTCGAGGCGATCGCCGAGGCCTATCAGGCCGCGCGCGAGAACTGGGAGTCGCGCCGTCCGAGCACCGCGGCGAGCGTCTCGGCGACGACCTCGGCGCTGTAGGCGACGCTCAGGCGCTGCTCCGCGAACGCGCGTCCGCGCGCGCCCAGCGCCTCGCACCGGGCCTCGTCGGCGAGCAGCGCCGCGAGCGCGTCGGCGAGCGCTGCGGCGTGCGGCGCCACGACCTCGGCCGCCTCCGCCAGTACGAGCTCCTGCCACGTGCGCGGGCCGTCGAGCGCGACGACCGGCCGCCCCGACGCGAGCGACGCGGCGAGCGTGCCCTTGCGCGACGTCGGACCGGGGGAGGCGGCCGACAGCAGCACCTCGCAGCCTGCCAGTGCGTTCGACAGCTCGCCCGCGGCGAGCGTGCCGGTGAACGACAGCGCCGGCGCGAGCCCGCGATCCCGCGCGCCCTGCTGCCACGCGCGGCCTGGGGGAGAGCCGGCGCCGGGCGCGCCGAGCAGGCTCAGCCGCGCGTCCACCCCGCGGTCGGCCAGCAGTCGCAGCGCGTCGAGCACGAGCGACGCGGCGGCGCCCTGATAGGCGTAGCCGAACAGCCCCAGCAGGCCGCGCTGCGGGCGCTGGCCGGGGTCCGGCGCCGGCAGGTTGGAGAACACCGGCGCGACCGCTACCGGGCGCGTCGGCAGCCAGCGCCTGGAGGTGAGCCACTCGGCGCGGAAGTCGGTCGTCACGATCGCCGCCCGCGACGCGCGCATCAGCTCGATCAGGACCGCGCGCTGGCTCAGCGCCCACACGTTCGTGCGCCACGCGCCCAGCTGCCAGCCGTAGGCGAACTCGTGCATCAGCGTGACGAGCGGCAGGCCGGTGCTGCGCACGGCGCTGAGCACTGGACCCAGCAGCAGCGGCACGCCGCGGTGCGCGTACGCGAACGCCGAGTAGTGCAAGAGCACCGCGTCCGCTTCGATCTGCTCCAGCTCCAGCTCCAGCGCCCGCGTCCACTCGCGCAGGTCCGCGCGCGCCGAACGCAGCGAGCCCTCGGGCCGCCTGACCCAGTGCATCGAGCACGACACGTGCTCGTGCGCGAGCGCGCCCGCGAGCACGGTCGCGTGGTCGCGCATCCCGCAGGGGTCGGTGGCGGACATGCCCACGACGGCGAGCGCCGTCATCTCAGCCATCGAGCAGCTCCCCCCGGTAGACGCCGGCGATCGCCTCGCTGAGCGCGTCGCGGTCGCCCGTCGGCACGATCAGGCCGCTGCGGCCGGGGTCGACCAGCTCCTTCATGCCCGTGTCCTCGCTGACGATCACCGGCACGCCGCACGCGAGCGCCTCCGCGGGCGCGTACGCGAAGCCGTCCTCGTAGGCGGCGTGCACACACAGGCGCGCATCGGCCAGCACCGGCGCGGGGTCGCCGGGCGCGACGCTGATGCGCGGATCCGCGGCGACGGCGCGCTCGAGGAAGCGGCGCATCGCGCGCGTGCCCCAGCCTCCGACCAGCACCAGCCTGAGATCCTGCTGCGGCAGGCGCCCGATGGCGTCGATCAGCAGCGGCACGCCCTTGTGCACGGACAGGCTGCCGACGTACACGACGTCGAACGTGTCGTGCGATGGCGATGCGGTGCTGGCGCCGGAGCTGGTGTCGGCGGGGGAGTTGGTGTGGGCGCCGGCGCCGGGCGGCGCGAAGCGCGGATGCGGCGTCAGCGGGAAGCACAACAGCTTCGCCTCGGGGAAGCCCTCGGCGAGGAACGAGTCGCGGATGTAGCGCGAGGCGACGTGGATGCGGTCGGCGCACGCGTACTCGGCGAGGTTGCGCCGCAGCAGGTGCCGCGGCCACGGGCGCTCGATCGGGTACTGGCTGTGCGCCAGCTCGTGCTGGCGGACCAGATGCCGGTAATGCGAGTTGGCCGCCACCAGCGTCAGCGACCCCCAGCCCGCGCGCTCGGCGGCGCGAAACTGGGCGATGGCGGTGCCGTTGAACGCGATCAGGTGCTCGCTGCCAGCGCTGCCAGCGCTGCCGGCACGGTCGCCCTCGCTGCGCTCGCCCAACGCGCGGGCGGCGTCGGCGTCGAACTCGACGCTCTGCGCCCACATGCGCCACGCCAGCGAGCCGCGCAGCGCCGGCGCGATCGCGCGATCCAGCGCATGGCGGGCGCGCGCGCCGGGGGGGCGGGCGGCGGCGGCGAGCGCGTCGGAGCCCTTGTGGATCGCCGTGGCGGGCTGGCCGGCGCGCGCGAGCGCGTCGAGCAGCTCGCGCAGATGGCGCCCGAGCCCGCCCGCGTCGAGCCGCGCCGGGCAGGAGACGGTGACGCGCCCGTGCGGCAGCGTCGCCTCCTGCGCGCGTTCGGCCTGGGCGCGCCACTCGGCGTCGAGTGCGTGCGGCGCTCGCTCGCTTGCCGCACCCGGCTCGCTTGCTGCGTTCGGCCCACTCGCGACGTCCGGCTCACTCGATTGCGTCATAGCCCCACAGCGCGATCAGGTCGCGGTCGAGGTACTCGCCGAGCGCCTGCACCTCGGGCTTGAAGCGTCGGCGCAGATCGGCCATCAGCCGCGCGTCGGCGGCCGGCGGCTTCCCGTGCACGGCGCGCCGCAGCAGCGGCTCGAGCGCCGTGCGCATGCGCGGCGTCGTCAGCGCCTGCCCTCCCGCGCGCAGCACCCGCGCCGCCGGGCTCTGGCCGCTGCGTACCGCCTGCTTGAGCGCATCCAGGCGCACCGAGCGGACGCCGACGGTGGGGTTGGCCTCGACCGATTCGATCGGCTGGGTGTCGGCGACGTCGAGGAAGCGCAGCACGCGGCGCACGGTTGCCTCGTTGTCGTCGCGGAAGTCGTCGTAGATCAGCACGAGCATCTGCTCTGGGGGGAACACCGCGTCGTAGCGGCGCAGCTGCTCG
>DATHPU010000022.1:0-505872 GCA_035483595.1 Solirubrobacteraceae bacterium | reverse complement strand
GCGCTCCTTGGCGCGGGCGCGCTCCTCGTCGCGGCGCGCGCCGCCGAACGCCGCGTCGAAGCCGTGCTCGGCGATCGCGTCCAGCAGCGTCACCGTCTGCAGCTTGTTGCGCGACGCGCGCGGCCCCGTCTCCTCGACCGCGCGGCCCTGGTCGATCGAGTCCTGCACGCTCGCCACGATCAGCCGCTCGCCCAGTTCCGCCGCGCGGCGGTCGCGGTACTCGATCACCTCGGGGAAGTTGTGCTCGGTGTCGACGTGCATCAGCGGGAACGGGAACGGCGCCGGGCGGAACGCCTTCTCGGCCAGGCGCAGCAGCACGATCGAGTCCTTGCCGCCGCTGAACAGCAGCACCGGGCGCTCGAATTCGGCGGCGACCTCGCGCATCACGTGGATCGCCTCGGACTCCAGCGCGCGCAGGTGGCTGAGCTGCGGGCGCGTGGCCACGCTCATCGTGGACACCTCAGGCTCACGGCTCGACGACCTCGACGTGGAGTCCGCACTCGGTCTTGTCTGACCCCGCCCAGCGGCCCTCGCGGCCAGATCCCGGCTGGGTGCACGGCGCGCAGCCGATCGACTCGTAGCCCTGGTCGTGCAACGGGTTGTAGGGGAGGTCGCGCTCGTGGATGCGCCGCCACAGGTCCTTGTCGGTCCAGTGCGCCAGCGGGTTGTACTTCCACAGGCCGCGCCGCTCGTCGCGTTCGATCAGCTGCGTGCCCGCGCGCGTGGGTCCCTGCTCGCGGCGGATGCCCGTGATCCAGCCCTCGGCGCCGGTCAGCGCCGCCTGCAGCGCAGCGACCTTGGCGAGCGAGCAGCAGTGCTCGGGACCGCTCCACGGCGTATCGGACCCGCCCGCCCTGTTGCTGGCGTCCTGCACCTCGATCTTGACGCCGAAGCGCTGCTCGAACGCGCGCCATGTGTCGAGCGTCTCTGGGAACAGCACGCCCGTGTCGATCGTCACGATCCGCACCGTGTCGGCGGGTGGGGCGGAGGTCATTTCCTCGTTGAGCCGCAGCAGCTCGTCGAGCAGCACCGACTCCTCCTTCTGGAACGAGCACAGCAGGACAGCCCGCTCGCCGTGACGCGCGGCCTCGCGCAGCGTGTGGGTGAGGCTGAGCGCGGCGTCCGACACCTTCGTCTCCTCTATGTGCCTGTCAAGTGATGGCATCTGATCTGGTCGTCTCGTTTCATCGAAGCCTTTAGAAGCCCGCAGGTCATACCGCACACTCGCCCTCGCCTCGCTGAACTTCGAACGGAGCGCTTCTGTTCCAGTCGATGAACTCGTTCATCGTCTCCAGCCCGAAGTCCACGGGCATCGACAGGTCCTTGACGAGCGCCTCCAGCTCGCCGGTGCCGACGCGCTCGACGAACTGCGTCCACTCCTCGCCGTCGCTGCGGTTGGCCTCGTAGTGGCCGACCCAGCGCTCGACCGCCGTGGGCACCCGCTTGGACGGCAGACGCAGCTTCAGGCGCGTGCCGAACTTGACCTCGCCGCCTTCGAACACGCCGCCCACGTGCGGGATGTACGCCGGGATCGTGTGCTCGCCGACTTTGATCGACGCGCCGGTGAAGCCGATGCCGCCCACGTGGTGCTGGCCGCAGCCGTTGGGGCAGCCGCTGATCTTGATGCTCAGCCGGCGCGTGAGCTCGTCGGTGATGCCCATCGCTTCGATCCGCTCCTGCACCGCCTGGTTGACGCCCATCGAGCTTGTGATCCCGAGCTTGCACGAGTCCGTGCCGGGGCACGACACCACGTCGCTGATCTCGCGCGAGCCCGCATCGCCCAGGCCGAGCGCGTCCAGCGCGCGCCACACGTCGTAGACGGTCTCCTCGCGCACCCACCGCAGCACGAAGTTCTGCTGCACCGTCGTTCGCGCGTAGCCGCCGGCGTAGTCGCGCATGATCTGCGCGAGACCCCTGAACTGCTCGGGCGTGAGATCGCCGCGCGTGATCTTCGCCTCCACCGTCACGAAGCCGTCCTGCTTCTGCTCGGCCACGTTGGCGCTGCGGAAGCGCTCGAACTGCTGCAGGTCGCCGTTGGGGCTGCCATAGCTCTGCGGCGGCGCCGGCGCGCCCTCGCGCTCGTCGTCCACGAACAGGCGGCGCTCCACCGAGAAGTCGCGTTCTGCGACCCAGTCGCCCTTCAGCTCCTCCTCGACCTGGTTGCGCAGCTCGTCGATGCCGTACTTGTCCACGAACACCTTGATGCGCGCGCGGGCGCGGTTGACGCGCAGCCACTCCTGGCGGTCGAAGATCCTGAACACGGCCTCGGCGATGCGCAGGTAGTCGCCGTTGTCCAGCTCCACGAACTCGTACAGAACGGGCGCCACGCGCGGCATGATCGAGGTGCCGCCGCCGACCATGATCTCCACGCCGCGCACCGGGCGGGCGGGGCTTCCATCACCGGGATCCGTACTCTCGCGTACGCGGGCCCGGAACGCGATGTCGTGGATGCCGCTGATCGCGCGGTCGCGCGGGCTGCCGTCGAACGCGGTCTTGATCTTGCGCGGCATCGCCTGGGTGGTGGGGTGGCGCACGAAGTAGCGCACGTACGCGCCCACGTACGGGGTCAGATCGAACAGCTCGTCCTTGGCCACGCCCGCCCACGGATCGCCCGTGACGTTCCTGACCGTGTTGCCGCAGCCCTCGCGGCTCGACAGGCCGGCCTCGCCCAGCTCGCGGATCGCGCGCTCGGCGTCCGGCAGCGGGATGTGGTGCATCTGGATGTTCTGGCGCGTGGTGATGTGCCCCTTGTTCAGCGGCACGTACTTCTCGACCACGTCCGCGAACTTCTCCATCTGCTCCGGCGTGATGCCGCCGAACGGCAGCTTCACGCGGATCATCTGCACGTCCGGCTGTCGCTGTCCGTACACGCCCTGCTTGAGGCGGAACTTGATGAACTCGTCTTCGGGCGTGTCGCCGGCGAGGAATTTGGTCGCCTCGGTTTTGAAGTCGTCGAACTCCCGTTCGAGGATCGGGATCACGTGCCCAGGGACGTTCTGCAGGACCTCGGGGTCCTCGAGCGTGCCGCGCTGGGCGGAGATGGAACCTGGCTCCATGTTTGCGAAACCTCCTGATCCGGACGCTCGCGTCCGGGCTGCGTTCGACTACACCGGTCAGTGGGCGCTGCTATTGGCCTAAAGCCTAGCGGCTTTCAGGTATTTATCCAGGGGGCTGCAGCCACGGCTCCGGAAGGCCGTCTCCCGGGTCGCGCGACACGCCCTCCAGTATGGCGGCGCGGTGCCATCCGTCGAGCGTTTCCGCCGGCTCGCTCGCGGGCGGGGCGGTGGCGCGCATGAAGCGCTCCAGCGCCGCGACGATCGCGGCGGCCTCCTCGGGGGAGGCGGTCGGGGTCGCGCGGAGGGTGTGGTGGGCGGCGGACATATGCGTAGTCTTGCGCGTCGCTAGCGTTTCGTGAGCCTCGCCCCGCGCCCAAGTACTTCGGTCCCGAACTCCACGAGCTTGCTCGCCTGCCGCAGCGCCGACTTGAGATCGTTGCCGCTGACATCGAACAGGCCGTAGTGAGCCTCGTCCTTGAGGTTCAGCAGCCGTTCCAAGGATTTGGCGGCAGTCTTTCCTCCCGGCGCGACACGCTCGAGCAGCACCGCTGCTTGGCGGTGATCCTGAGCCCGCGAACGCATGCCCAGCGCCCGACAGCAAGCCGCATCCGATGCCGCGATCCCCGCCAGCACTGCCAGCGCCGCTGCAGGGCTGGCGTACTCGATGTCGTCACCTTCCTCGACGAGGAGCTCGGCGACCTCGAGGAACTTGCGCGCATGGCGGAGGCGGTTTGCGGCGTCCGCTTCCGAGCACGGTTGCGTTCGCGCCGAGCCGGCCGGGCTCACGCTGCTTCCAACATGTCGGCGAGCTGTGATCGCGAGCCGTTGAGGACGAGCGCATCGGCGAGCAGCTCGGAGAGGATCGGCGGTTCGGCGGCGCGCAGGCGCTCCATGCCGGAGTCGTCTCGTTCGATCACGCTGGCATGGTTGCCAGTTCGGCGTCGGATCAGGTCGACGAGCTCGTCTATTTGCGATCGCCACGCCGGCTCATCTTGATCGACTGAGTCGGGCCGCACGACGAGCAGGTCGAAGTCGCTCCGCGTATCTCCATCCCCGCGGGCCGCCGACCCGAACAGGGAGACGTGGACAGGCGTGATCGGCCAATCGTCGATCACGTCGCGGAGCTCATCGAAGAGCGCCTTGCGCATCCCCGCCAGGATCTCTACCGCGGGGGCCGCGAGATGATCGCGGTTGAGGGCAAAGAGGTACGCGCGGTTCAGCTCGACCCGGCTGACGAGCCCATGCTCTGTGAGCCTGTTGAGCACGGCGAGGACGCCGCTGTGAGACTTCCTACCGGTCAGAAGTGCGACCTGGCGGCCTGTCAGCGCCATCGTCGTGCCGGCCAGCACCTCGAGGACGTCCCCGTCGACGGTTGGGCACACAGCGGCGTAGGGACGGGAAACGTCCATGTGGATACTATAGCGTCTAGGTGGACGGTATACAATCCACCTAGACGCTTGCCCGCCCAACTGGATGCTCCTCCGTATGGCTGTGCCCTACAGCGGGATGTTCCCGTGCTTGCGCCTGGGCCCCGGCTCGCGCTTGCCCTGCAGTGTGCGCAGCGCGGTGATCAGCCGCGGTCGCGTCTCGTGCGGCACGATGACGTCGTCGATGTAGCCGCGCTCGGCGGCGGTGTACGGGTTGGCGAAGCGCGCCTTGTAGTCCTCCATCAGCTTCTTGCGGCGCTCGTCTGGTGTGGGGCTCGCGCCGATGTCGCGCCGGTAGATGATGTTGACGGCGCCCTCGGGGCCCATGACGGCGACCTCGGAGGTGGGCCACGCGAAGTTGAAGTCGGCGCCGAGGTGCTTGGAGGACATGACGTCGTAGGCGCCGCCGTAGGCCTTGCGGGTGATGATCGTGACCTTGGGCACGGTGGCCTCGGCGAACGCGTACAGCAGCTTGGCGCCGTGGCGGATGATGCCGCCCCACTCCTGCGCCGTCCCCGGGAGAAAGCCGGGCACGTCACAGAAGGTCAAGAGCGGGATGTTGAAGGCGTCGCACGTGCGCACGAAGCGCGCGGCCTTGGCGGAGGCCTCGATGTCGAGCACGCCGGCGAGCTGCGCGGGCTGGTTGCCGACGATGCCGACGGCGTAGCCGTCCAGGCGCGAGAAGCCGCAGATGATGTTCTTGGCGTGGTGCTCGTGCACCTCGAAGAACTCCTCGTCGTCGACGATCAGCTTGACGACGTCGCGCATGTCATACGGCTTGTTGGGGTTGTCGGGCACCACGTGGTCGAGCGCGGGGTCCATGCGCTCGGGGTCGTCGGTGGGCGCCACCCGCGGCGTGCTCTGCAGGTTGTTCTGCGGCAGGAAGCTGAGCAGGTAGCGGCAGTCCTCCAGGCAGGCGTCCTCGTCCTCGGAGGCGAACTGCGCGACGCCGGACTTGGTGTTGTGCGACATGGCGCCGCCGAGCTCCTCGAAGCCGACCTCCTCGCCGGTGACCGTCTTGATGACGTCGGGCCCGGTGATGAACATGTGCGAGGTCTCCTTGACCATGAAGATGAAGTCGGTGATCGCGGGCGAGTACACGGCGCCGCCGGCGCACGGGCCCATGATCAGGCTGATCTGGGGGATGACGCCGGAGCTGCGCACGTTGCGCAGGAACACGTCGCCGTAGGCGCCCAGCGAGACGACGCCCTCCTGGATGCGCGCGCCGCCGGAGTCGTTGATGCCGATCACGGGGCAGCCGATCTTGGCGGCGAGATCCATGATCTTGCACATCTTCTCGCCCATCACCTCACCCAGCGAGCCGCCGAACACGGTGAAGTCCTGGCTGAACACGCACACGGTGCGCCCGTCGATGGTGCCGTGGCCGGTGACCACGGCGTCGCCCCACGGCCGGTTCTTCTGCATGTCGAAGTCGTACGTGCGGTGGCGCACGAACGTGTCGAGCTCCTGGAAGGAGCCGGGGTCGAGCAGCTTCTCGACGCGCTCGCGCGCGGTGTGCTTGCCGCGCGCGTGCTGCTTCTCCTCCGCCTCGGGGGCGGAGTGCAGCGCCGCCTCGCGCAGCTCCTGCAGCTGCGCGAGCTTCTCCTCGTAGGTCTCCGGCGCCTTCTGGCGCGGCGGCTTGCGGCTGGCGCCGTGGGAGGCGGCGAGCATCGCGGTGTCGGTCTGGCGGTCGTGGGAGCTGCTGGGCATGGGTCCGCGGATCTTACGCAGCGTGCGACGCCGCAGGCGGGCTCACGAGCCCGCGCTGGTGCAGCAGCTCGGCGATCTGCACGGCGTTGGTGGCGGCGCCCTTGCGCAGGTTGTCGGCGACGATCCACATGTCGAGCGCGCGCTCATGGCCGGGGTCGCGGCGGATGCGCCCGACGAACACCTGGTCGCGGCCGGTGGCGTCGATGGCGAGCGGGTAGATGCCGGCGGCGGGGTCGTCGAGCACGACGACGCCGGGCGCTGCGGCGAGCAGCTCGCGCGCGCGCTCGGGCGAGAGCTCGTCGCGCGTCTGCACGTTGACGGCCTCGGAGTGGCCGTTGACGACGGGCACGCGCACGCACGTGGCGCTGACGCGGATGCTGGGGTCGCCGAGGATCTTGCGCGTCTCGTTGATGAGCTTGCGCTCCTCGTCGGTGTGGTCCTCGCCGGCGGCGAACGAGCCGGCGTGGGGCAGCGCGTTGAAGGCGATCTGGTGCGCGTATGCGTCGGGCGGCTGGATGTCGCCTTCGTGCAGCAGCGCGTGGGACTGGTCGAGCAGCTCGTCGACGGCGCGCTTGCCGGTGCCGGACACGGCCTGGTAGGTGCTGATGACGAGGCGCTCGATGCCGGCGGCGTCGTGCAGGGGCTTGAGCGCGACGACCATCTGCATGGTGGAGCAGTTGGGGTTGGCGATGATGCCGCGGTGCTCGCCCTCCTGGAAGGCGAGCGCGAGCGCGTCGGGGTTGACCTCGCTGACGACGAGCGGCACGTCGTGGAGCATGCGCCAGCGGGAGGAGTTGTCGATGACGACGGCGCCTGCGTCGGCGAAGCGCGGCGCCCACTCGCCCGAGGTGGAGCCGCCGGCGGAGAACAGCGCGATGTCGAAGCTCCGGATGGACTCGTCGTCGAGCCCGCGCACGACGAGGCCGTCGTCGAGCTGCCTGCCGACGGAGCGCTCTGAGGCGAACGGCACGATCTCGCCGGCGGGGAAGGAGCGCTCGCGCAGCAGTTGCAGCATCAGCGTGCCGACCTGCCCGGTGGCGCCGACGACGGCTACTCGATACCCGCTGTTCATGCCCCCAGAGTACCGATGGGGGTGGCCCGTGTGAGATTCTTGGCGGGATGCCGCCGCCGAGCATGAGCGTGGTGATCCCGTACTACCGGGGCGCGGATGTGATCGGCGGGGCGGTGCGCTCGGTGCTGGAGCAGACGCTGCAGCCGCTGGAGATCGTGATCTGCGACGACGGCTCGCCGGACGACGTGCACGCGGCGCTGGGGGAGCTTGCTCAGCACGTGCGGGTGGTGCGCAAGGACAACGGCGGCATCGCGTCGGCGATGAACGCGCTGACGGACGCGGCGCGCGGCGAGTGGGTGGTGCAGCTGGACCAGGACGACGCGTTCATGCCGCGGCGCCTGGAGGCGATCGCGGAGGCGGTGGCGGCGCGCCCGGACGTGGACGTGGTGGCGACGGACGCGATCGTGGAGCACGACGGCGCGACGGTGACGATCCTGGACCCGGCGCGGCATCTGCGCGACACGGACGAGCGCACGCATCGCACGGCGATCCTGAGCGAGTGCACGTTTCTGTGGCCTGCGATCCGCCGCGCGCGGCTGATCGAGGCGGGCGGCTACGACGAGAGCTTTGCGGTGATGCAGGACTGGGAGTGCTTCGCGCGCCTGGTGCTGGGCGGCGCGGTGACGGCGCTGGTGCACGAGCCGCTGTATCGCTGGCGGTTGACGCCGGGCAGCCGCTCGTCGAGCGACCGCCTGGCGAACATCGAGGCGATGATCCGCATGACCGAGAAGCTCCTGTCGCTGCCGGGGCTCAGCACGGAGGAGCGCGCGGCGGGCGAGGCGCTGCTGGCGGCGCGCAGGCGCTGGCTGGTGCGCGAACGGGCGCGCGACGCGGTGCAGACGCATGCGGCGGACGCGCGGCGGCTGTCGCTGGGGCTGGTGACGGGCGCGGGCTTCGACCGAGCGACGCGCGCGAAGGCCGCCGTGGCGGTGGTATCGCCGCGTCTGGCGGCGCGCTTTCTGGAGGAGCGGCGCGAGCGCACGGACCCGGCGGTGGAAGCGCTCGCGCAGCGGGGCTTCACCGTCCCGTAGGGAGGCGTCGCGGGGTGCCGCCCGAGTGGCGTCCGCCGCGAGTGCCGCCCGCGTCGCGCTCGGCGCGACCCCGCTGGCTCAGGCGCCGACGTGCAGCGCCATGAACAGGATCGTGACCAGCACCAGCCCGTTGAGCAGCGAGCCGACGATTCCGAGGCGGCGCACGGCGGCGCGGTACTCGTCGCTCATCTCCACGTTGCTCTCGCCGGCGCCGGCGCCGGCCGCGACCGCGGCGAGGTCGCGCGTGGCGAGCTGCTCGGCGCGTTTGGCGGTGGGGATCATCACGGACCCGATCAGCGCGCCGATGACGACCACCGCGGCGAGCCCCCACTGCACGAAGAAGTCGCTCCAGTAGTGGCCCTTGCTGGCGAGGTAGATGCCGGCGAGCAGCACCAGCGCGAGGCCGGGGTTGACGAGCATGCGCTCGACGGTGTACTCGATGCGGTGCACCAGCGGCAGGCTGCGCGGGTCGTGGCGGCCGGCGACGGCGAACATGATCGGGTACGCGAACGTGACGCCGAAGGCGAGGACCACGGCCATGATGTGAATCGCGAGGACAACTTCATATAGGGACGCAGCGGGGTATGTGAGCATGCGCTGCACCCTAATCGCTCACGCCGGCAATGGCCCCCACCGCATCTGGCGGCGGCGCCTGCGGGTCACTCGGCGATGGCGAACAGCGAGCTGGGGTCGATCGGGACTCTGCGTTTGCGGATCTCGTGCCAGATGCTCTGGAGCGGGTCGGCTGCCTGGTAGTAGCTGCCGCGCCGTGCGCCGAAGCGCCGGAGCAGGCCGGCGTTGACCATCGCGCGAAGGTCGTCGGTGGCGAGCTGGTTGGAGATCGTCTCGTCGGACATCGCGAGCGCGGCCCGGTAGGAGGAGTTGCGGACCTTCATCCCGATCGTGGCGTCGAACAGCGCGCTGAGCACGCGTGGTGGAAGGCGCTTTTCGCTGCACACGGCCTCGAGCCTGGTCCAGATCTCCTCGGACTCCTTTACGCGACGCAGCACGCTGCTCGCCTGGACGAAGTGCGCCTCCAGGCAGAACCTGATCCATGACCTGGCGTCGCGCTGCGGCTGCCAGGTGAGCGACCCGACCTGTTGCAGCACCCGGTAGTAGGCCTGCGTGTTGCGGCCGAGGTACTCCTCGATGCTGGAGAAGGCGGGCGCGAGGATCTGCTCGCGGGCGAGCACGAGCGTCTGCAGGCACCGCGACATGCGCCCGTTGCCGTCGCGGAACGGGTGGATCATGACGAGGTTCAGGTGCGCCATCGCGGCTCTGACGAGCACCGGTGTCTCATCCTCGCGTGAGAGGTCGTCGCTGAGCTCCTGGACAAGTCCCGGCACCTCGTCCGCCGGCGGACCCTCGTAGACGACTTCGCCCGTCGCGTCGTTGCGGATCCAGATGGGTCCCGGCCGCCAGAGCCCGGGGCTGGCGTCGAGCGCGTACTCGGTCATCATGAAGTGCAGGCTGCGGAGGATCTGTGGCGAGTACTGGAAGTGCTCGTCGTGGGCGAGTTGCAGCACGTACGTCATCGCGCGCCGATACCCGGAAACGGCGTTCCAATCGTCGAGCTTGGCGTCCGCGGGCTCCTCGCCGCCGATCGCCGCCATCGCGTCCTCGACGGACACCTCGTAGCCCTCGATGCTGTTCGAGCCCTGAATGGCGCGGGCGCCGAGCACACGCCTGACCTGGCCGATCCACCTGCGCGGCTGGGAACTATTTGACGAGGCGCGAGCGGTGTATAACCATTGCTATACACCGCTCGCGGCGGGACAAAATGTGCGCCCGGCGGCAGCCGCCATCACGACCTGCCGATCGCGAATCCGCGTTGAGACGCGGCGACCCTCGGACCCTCGGACCCTCGGACCCTCCGACCCTCCGACCCTCCGACCCTCAGACCCTCAGAACGTCGGCGCGTACCTGCCGAACACGTCCTGCATCGCGCCGCACACCTCGCCCAGCGAGCAGCGGTCCTTCAGCGCCTGGCGGATCGCCGGGAGGAGGTTCTCGCTTCCGCCCGCCACGTCGCGCAGCTCACCCAGCCGACGCTCGACCAGCGCGCCATCCCGGTCGTTCTTAAAAGCTTTAAGTCGTTCCAGCTGTTCGCGCTCTGACTCCGGGTCCACGCGCAGCAGGTCCGGCACTTCGATCGCGTCTTCCTGGAAGGCGTTCACGCCCACCACGATGTCCTGGCCGATGCGGTAGCGCTCCTGGTAGCCCCACGCCGACTCGTCGATCTCGCCCGTGATGAACTCGATCGCGTTCACCGAGCCGCCCAGCGCGTCCACCTTCGCGATCAGCTCGTTCGCGCGCGCTTCGATCTCGTCCGTCAGCGCCTCCACGAAGTACGAGCCCGCGAACGGGTCCACCGTGTCCGTCGCGCCCGACTCGTGCGCCAGGATCTGCTGCGTGCGCAGCGCGATTTTCGCCGCGCGCTCCGTCGGCAGCGCCAGCGCCTCGTCGAAGCCGTTCGTGTGCAGCGACTGCGTGCCGCCGCACACCGCCGCGAAGCCCTGCAGCGCCACGCGCACGATGTTGTTCTCCGGCTGCTGCGCCGTCAGCGTCACGCCGCCCGTCTGCGTGTGGAAGCGCAGCATCGTCGCCTTCGGGTTCGTCGCGCCGAAGCGCTCGCTCATGATGTGCGCCCACATGCGCCTCGCCGCGCGGAACTTCGCGACCTCCTGGAACACGTTGTTGTGGCCGTTGAAGAAGAACGCCAGCCGCGGCGCGAACTCGTCCACCGACAGCCCCTTGTCGATCGCCGCCTGCACGTACGCGATCCCCGAGCACAGCGTGAACGCCACCTCCTGCACGGCAGAGCAGCCCTTCTCGCGGAAGTGGTAGCCCGAGATCGAGATCGTGTTCCAGCGCGGCACCCGCTGCTGGCAGTACTCGAACAGGTCCGTCGTCAGACGCATCGTCGGCGCCGGCGGGTAGATGTAGTTGCCGCGCGCGATGTACTCCTTCAGCACGTCGTTCTGCGTCGTGCCGCGCAGCTGCTCCGACGGCACGCCCTGCTCCTCGCCCACCAGCTCGTACAGCAGCAGCAGGCACGCCGCCGGCGCGTTGATCGTCATCGACGTCGACACCTGATCCAGCGGGATGCCGTCGAACGCCGTGCGCATGTCGTCGATCGTGTCGATCGCCACGCCCGTGCGGCCCACCTCGCCCAGGCAGCGCGGGTTGTCCGAGTCCAGGCCCAGCTGCGTCGGCAGGTCGAACGCCATCGACAGCCCCGTCGAGCCCTTCGACAGCAGGTAGCGGTAGCGCTCGTTCGACTCCTTCGCCGACGCGTAGCCCGCGTACTGGCGCATCGTCCACGCCTGCTTGCGGTACATCTCGCGGTGCACGCCGCGCGTGTACGGGAACGCGCCCGGCTCGCCCAGGTCCAGGCTCCGCGGCAGGTCCGCCCCCGTGTACAGCTCCCCGATCTCGATGCCCGAGTCCGTGAAGCGGCGCGGATCGTCCGGGCCCACGATCGGCGCGACTGTCGGGTGCTCCTCGATCGATGCCATGCCACAGATCATAAGGACCGCACGGTGATGGAACGCTCGCGCGCCTCGCGCATGCACTCGTGAGCACGTGGGCTGCCGCTAACGACACGGGTATCCTCCCCGCATGTCCACCTGCCTGGTCACCGGCGGCGCCGGCTTCCTCGGCTCGCACCTGTGCGACGAGCTGATCGCGCGCGGCAACCGCGTGATCTGCGTCGACAACCTCGAGACCGGGTCGCTGGCCAACATCGCGCACATCCGCGACCCGCAGCGCTTCGAGTTCCTGCACGTCGACATCACCGCGCCGTACTTCGTCGAGGAGCCCGTCGACTTCGTCTACCACTTCGCCTCGCCCGCCTCGCCCATCGACTACCTGCGCCTGCCGCTGCACACGCTCAAGGTCGGCTCCCACGGCACGCACCACACGCTCGGGCTCGCCAAGGCCAAGCGCGCCCGCTTCCTCACGGCGTCCACCAGCGAGGTCTACGGCGATCCGCTCGAACACCCGCAGTCGGAGAGCTACTGGGGGCACGTCAACCCGATCGGCCCGCGCGGCGTGTA
Organism: Solirubrobacteraceae bacterium; assembly: GCA_035483595.1. GTDB lineage: Bacteria > Actinomycetota > Thermoleophilia > Solirubrobacterales > Solirubrobacteraceae > Palsa-744. The sequence goes on along the minus strand of DATHPU010000022.1, from coordinate 493,518 downwards.
CGACGAGGCCAAGCGCTACGCCGAGGCGCTGACCATGGCCTACCACCGCCAGCAGGGCGTCGACACCGCGATCGTGCGCATCTTCAACACCTACGGCGCGCGCATGCGCCCGCACGACGGCCGCGCGATCCCCACGTTCCTGCGCCAGGCGCTCGCCAACCGGCCGATCACCGTCTTCGGCGACGGCAGCCAGACGCGCTCCTTCTGCTACGTCTCGGACCTGATCCGCGGCATCATCGCGCTCGCCGAGTCCGGCCACCACGACCCCGTCAACATCGGCAACCCCGACGAGTTCACACTGCTCGAGCTCGCCGAGATCATCAAACAGCTCACCGGGTCCACCGCCGAGATCGTCTACGAGGCGCTGCCTGAGGACGACCCCAAGCAGCGCAAGCCCAACATCCAGCTCGCCAGCGAGCTGCTCGGGTGGGCGCCCGAGGTGTCGCTGCGCGACGGGCTCGCGCGCACCATCGAGCAGTCCGGCGTCGAGCTGCTCATCGGCGGGGGCGCAAGCTGACGCCCAACAGGCGGCGCAACCGCTCCATCTGCGAGGCTGCGGTGTTGTGAGCCGTGAGATGGGACCACGCGTGTCGGAAACGTCCGCTCCGCCAGCCCCGCCAGCCTCCCGCCCGCGCCCCCGCACGACACTGTCGGTGACCACGCAGCGCACCGAGCGCTCCGACCACGACATCCGCCGCAAGCGGCCGCCCGCGGTGTCGTTGCTGCTGCGCACCTCCACCGTATGGCGTGTCGCGCGCGTGGTGTCGCTGCTGGCGCTCGACTTCGCCGGCGTCGCGCTCGCGATCTTCACAGCGCTCGTGCTCAAGGAAGCCGTGCACGGCCGCGTGCAGGCGGTGCACGCGCGCGAAAGCACCGAACACTTCCTGCCGTTCGCCTACCTGCTCACCGCGCTGCTGTTCGCGCGCTCCGGTCTCTACTCCCAGCGCGCGCTGCGCCCCGGGCTCTCGCGCATCGTCGGCTCGCTGTTCCAGGTCGCGTTCGTCGCGCTGATCTTCGCCGTCGTCAGCGGCGAACACTTCTCCAGCTACTACCTGTTCTGGAGCACGCTCGCGTTCGCCATCTTCTACATCGCCTGCGCGCGCGCCGCCTACGAGCGCATCACCGCCGTGCTGCTGCGCGCCGCCGGCTACACGCGCCGCGCCGTGCTCGTCGGCAGCGGCAGCCACATCGCCGACGTCGCGCACGCGCTCGCCGACGACCGATCGAAGATCGGCCAGCAAGCGCCCATCGAAGTCGTCGGCTTCCTCTCCTCCAAGCCGCTCCCCGACAACGGCCTGCGCCCGCTCGGCTCGCTCGAGCGGCTCGTCGACGTGCTCGGCAGCGAGCGCGTCGACGAGGTCATCATCGCCGATCCCGAGTTCCCCCAGGACGACACCGTCGAGCTCGTCGACCAGTGCCACCGCCGCGGCGTGCGCGTGCGCCTCGCGCCCTCCACCATGGAGATCCTGATCCACCGCGCCGAGTTCGTGCCCGGCCAGTCCGTGCCGCTGTTCGAACTCGGCCCGCCCGTGTTCGAGGGCATCGACTTCGCGCTCAAGCGCACCTTCGACATCGTCGGCGCCACGCTGCTGCTCGTGCTGCTCAGCCCGCTGCTGCTCGCCATCACCATCGCCGTGCGCGTCAGCTCGCGCGGCCCCGTGCTGTTCCACTCGATGCGCCGCGGCATCGGCCAGCGGCCGTTCGCGTGCCTGAAGTTCCGCACCATGCACACCGACGCCGAGGAGATCCAGGCGGACCTCGAAGAGCTCAACGAGGCCTCCGGCGCGCTGTTCAAGATCCGCGAGGACCCGCGCCTCACGCCCATCGGGCACCTGCTGCGCCGCTTCTCGCTCGACGAGCTGCCGCAGCTCGTCAACGTGCTGCGCGGCGACATGTCGCTCGTCGGGCCGCGGCCGCTGCCCGAGCGCGACTACGAGATGCTCGAGGACTGGCACCGCAAGCGCTACCTCGTGCTGCCCGGCCTCACCGGCCTGTGGCAGGTGTCAGGGCGCTCCGAGCTCGACTTCGACGACCTCGTGCACCTCGACTTCATCTACCTCGAGAGCTGGTCGCTCGCGCTGGACCTCACGATCCTGCTGAAGACCATCCCCGCCGTAATTACTAGGCGCGGCGCGTACTGACGCGCGCCCTCGCGACCGGGCGCGAGCGCTCGGTCGGTGCGGCTGCGCGTGCGTACACGCCCCAGGTCGCGCGCGCCGCGTCCTCCCAGCTCCACGCCGGCGGCGCGCATGCCGGAACGTGAGCGGCCGTCGCATCCCGCGCCGGCGGAATCACGACAACATGCTCGCGCTCGAGCCCAAGCTCCGCGACGACTTCGTCAGCGACAAGCTCATCCGGCACGATCACGTGGGTCGCGCGCTGCAGCGCCAGGCGGCGCAGGCGCAGGTGCAGGCCACCGCTGCGCAACCGCTCGCTGCGGCGCTTCAGCGCCGCCAGGTCGTGGATCGTCACCACCATCGGGCACGGGCTGTGCAGCATCGCCCCGTCCATCCACGGGGCGTGGAACACGTCCGCCACGCGCGTGCGCGCCGACGGGCGGTGCGTCTCCACGAGCTCGTCGCGTGTCGCCGCCGTCTCACGCAGCGCCGCCAGCAGGCAGCGCGAGTAGCGCCCCACGCCGTCCGAGTCGGAAACCGGGCGGCTGTCGAAGGCGACCTTCACCGCGCCAACACTAGTCGCTCTGCGGACAGATGGATAGATATGACAGCCTTGCTGCAGGTGCCTTCGCGCGCGCACTACGAAAGCCTCTGGCAGTCGCTGCCCGCAGGGCTCGAGCCGTCGCACTTCCAGCTGCGCAGCCGTTTCCTGCTCGAACGCGTGCACGCCGGCGAGCGCGTGCTCGACGTCGGCTGCGGCGAGGCGCGCTTCACCGCCGAGCTCGCGCGCGCCGGCGCCCAGGCCGTCGGCGTCGACGTCGCCGAGGAGCCGCTCCGGCGCGCACTCGCGCGCCATCCCGAGCTCGACCTGCGGCTCGTCGATCAGGCGGGGCCGTGGCCGCTCGAGGACTCGAGCTTCGACGTCGTGTGGGCGGGCGAGGTGATCGAGCACGTGGCCGACACCGCGGCGTGGCTGTCAGAGGTCCGCCGCGTGCTGCGCTCCGGCGGCAGCCTCGTGCTCAGCACGCCCGCCAACGGGCGCCTCGCTCTCGCGCGCGCGGCGCTCTCCAAGCGCGCGTTCGCCGAGCGCTTCCACCCGCTCAGCGACCACCTGCGCTTCTACAACCGCGACACGCTCACCCGGCTGCTGGATGAGCTCCGCTTCGAGCAGATCCGGGTGAGGGCTGCCGGCGGGCCGCCCGGCGCACGCCCGCTGCTGCTCGCGCACGCGATTCGCTCGCGCTTTTGAGCCGCGCGGCGCGCTGCGTAGCGCGCTGCGCCGCTTCGCGCTGCTGCATGCTCGTGCGCAGCGCCTGGATGTAGTCGTTGCGGGTTTCGATCGCTTCCAGCCGCCCGTCCGCGACCGCTTCCGGCGCAATCGACTCCGGGTTCAGGTAGATCGCCGCCTGCAACGCCACCACCGCCGCCTTCGCCTCGCCCGCTTCCAGCTCGTACCGTCCCAGCGCCAGCCACGTCGCCGGGTTCGACGGCTGCAGCCGCACCGCCCGTTCGAGCGTCGCCCGCGCCAGCGCCGGGCGGCCCGCCGCGTGCTGGACGCCCGCCAGCGTGAACAGCGCGCCCGTCGACAGCGGGTCGCGCGACACCGCCGCTTCCGCCGCCGCCGTGGCCGCCGCCGGGCGGTGCGCTTCCAGCTGTGCGGTCGCCTGCTGCACAGCTTCTTCCGAGCGCTGCGGCTGCCACTGCGACCACATCGCCAGCAGCGCCGCGACCGCCACCGCGACAGCGACCGCGACGCGCGTGTGGCCCGGATACGGCCACCGCTCGGGCCAGCGCAGCATTGCCGGGCCGGTGGCTCGCGCCGCCGCCGGGTGCGGGTTGCAGCCGGGCGTCGCGCCCGCCAGCTCGCCGCGGCCCGCCAGCCAGCCCGCGCACAGCAGCGCCACGCACGCGTTGCCCGGCACGTACCACGTCCAGTCGATCAGCGAGTGCACGCCGAACACCGCGACCACGCACAGCATGCTCAGCATGCCAACGCGCTCCGGCGTGTAGCGCGTCGGCTCGCCCCGCGGCAGCGCCAGCCAGCCGGGGCGAGCGCCGGCGCGCAGTCGCAGCCATGCGTCCCAACCGGTCCACCGGCGGTTGAACGGATGCGTCGCGCGGCCCGCCGCTCCCATCCACGTCAGCAGCAGCAGCAGCGCCAGCAGCGCGCCCGCGAGGCCGAGGTCGGCGAGCGTCTGCACGACAAAGCCGTGCGCGTGCCTCACTTCCAGCGTCTGCGTTTCGTAGCGCAGGTGCGCCGTCGCGTAGCCGCCCGCGCCCGCGCCCAGCGCAGGGTGCGCGTCGAAGACCTGCAACGCCTCCTTCCAGTAGCGCGCGCGCACGCTCGCCACTGCCGTCAGACGCCCGGGCGTGTTTGGCGGCGGTTTGGCGTTCGGGTCGGTCAGGTCGTGGAAGGCATGCGAGATGCTGCCCGTGAAGCCGCGCTGGCTGTGCGCGAGCGCTCCCGCGAACGCGAGCGCCGCAAGCGCCAGCGTCGCCAGCAGCGCCGCGCCGGCGCGCCGGCGCGCCAGCAGCGAGGGCGCGCGGCGCGCTGTCAGGAAGCCGATCGCGATTCCCGCGGCCGTCAGCGCAGCCAGCATCGCCACGATCAGCGCGCCCAGCTCGTGGCCCGCGCTCGCGCGTTCCGCCGCGGGCACGCCTTCGGAGCTGAGCGCGTGCCTGGAGAAGTCCCACGCCGCCACCGCCACGGCGCCGAACGCACCGCCGATCAGCAGCATCGCGCCGCGCAGGCGCAGCGGCACCACGCAGAACCACAGCACCAGGCCCAGCGCCAGCGCCGCCAGCGCGCCGCGCGAGTATGCGAGCACCAGCGTCAGCAGCAGCAGCCCCATCGCCGGGTAGGCCAGCGCGCGCAGCAGCGCGTGGCCGTCGCGGCGCGCTCCCAGCCACATGCAGCACACCACCCCCATCGCCGCCGTCAGCCCGACCGCATTCCAATACCCATACGGTTCGTTCAGGCGCGCGAACGTGTTCAGCGGGTCGAGGCTCGGGAACACCTTCGTCGCCAGCGCATAGCCGCACACCGCCACCGCCGCCAGCGTCAGCCCCTCGAGGATCGCCGGCCAGCGCTCGCGCGCCGCGCGCGCGAGCGCCAGGGCCGCGCCGAACGTGGCGCTGTAGGCGAGCATCCGCCCCGATTCCTGCCAGCTGTCGTCGGGCTGCACCGACCACACGATCGACAGCGCCGTCAGCGCTGTGAACGCCAGCAGCAGCCCCATCGGCCACGTTCCGCGCACACGTCTGCCGGGCGGGGCCCTCAGCACGCTCGCAGCCGCCACCACGGCCGCCGCGAGCGTCAGCGCCATCTCCGTCGAGATCACCGATTCGGCGTTCAGGCCGCCCTTGGCGTGGAACGTGATGAAGCAGAAGACCGCCGCCACCAGCAGCGTCGGCCACCACAGCACCGCCGGCCTAGCCGGAGCCGCGGGCGCGGACACGCTTGCCCAGTGCGCCCGCCGCAACCAGCAGCAGACACGCGAGTAGGAAGATCAGGGTCGCCAGCAGGGGCGTGGGCAGCGAGCTGAGCGCGTGCGCCACGTCCACGTGCACGACCCCCGGGTGGATCACCCCGCCGCCAAGCGTCACCGGCTCAGAGCCCGCGCGCGCCGCGTGGCTGATCGCGCGCTGCTCCGCCGGCGTCGCCGCGATCGAGACGGGGGCCCCCGTTCCCTGGCCGCTGCCGCCTCCGCCACCGCGTCCTTTGGACGCCGCGGCGAGCTGCGCTTCGTGGATCCGCGACGAGCAGTCGCTGTACTCTTCCGTGTCGGCGGCCAGTTCTTTCAGCGCCTGGCGGTACGCGCTCTGGCTGAAGCCGCCCAGCGATTCGTTGTGGGTGCAGCGCAGCACGATCTGTTCGCCCACGTTCGCGACCGCCGGCTGCGCAAACGCGAGCGACATCGCGGCCAGCAGTGCGGTCAGGGCGGCCGAGCGAACTCTGCGCCGGCGGCTCTCAAGACGGGCGATTCTCATAGGCTGACCGCGCAACGCTACCAACGCCTCCGGGAGACACCCACGCTGGCGAGCGCGCGCGAGAACCCCTGCGCCCAGGCTTCGTGGCTGTAGGCGAGCACGTCAGCCGCGCCCGCGTCGCCCATGCGGCGGCGCAGCCGCGGGTCCGCGGCGAGCCTCTCGATCGCACCCGCCAGAGCATCGACGTCGCCCGCCGGCACCTCCAGCCCGTTGGCGCCGTCGCGCACCAGCCCGCCGGCGGCGGCGCCCACTGCGTCTGTCGCGATCACGGCAAGTCCCTGGTTCATCGCCTCGTTCACCACCAACCCCCACGGCTCGCGAAAGGTGCGTGTCGCCACCGACGGCACGACCAGCACGTCGCACGCCGCATACACGTCGCGCAGCTGCTCCGGCGGAAGCGGGTCGAGGCACAGTGGAGCGTTGAAGCTGGGAGGCACGTCGAGGCCGGAGGGCACGTCGAGGTCCTGGCTCACGTCGGAGCGCCCGGGGTCTACGTTGGAGCCGACGCCGACGCCGACGCCGGCGAGCACGAGTGCGGCCGCATCGGCGGGCAGGCCCGCGGCGCGCCATGCCGCCAGGAGCACCGGCACGCCCTTGCCCGCCACCGGCCGGCCCACGAACAGGAACCTCGCCGCGGCGTCCGCCGGCCAGCGTGGATCGGCGGGCAGAGCCACCGCGGCCGCGCGCCAGAAGTCGTTGTCGACGGACTGCCGCGCCACGTGCACGTTGCCGGCGCCGCGCGCGCTCACGTAGGCGCTCACGTGGGGGCCATACGTCACCACCGCGTCCGCAGAGCGGTACAGGCGGCGCAGCGGCACGTACGTGAGCGCGTGCGCGGCGCTGCGCGGGTGCGCCCACAGCGACGCCCACAGGATCAGCGGGACGCGCGCGCGGCGCGCGCCCGCCCACGTGGCAAGCGGCGCGACGCGCCCGCCCGTGGGGCACACGACCGCGCGGTAGCGGCCGCCGGCGGCGAGCGTGCAGAGCTCGTGCGGGCGCACGTGCCTGTGCGGGAAAGGCAGGTCCGCGGCGAAATCGGCGCCCCCGTGCTGCAGGCGCCCGCCGAACAGCGCCAGCTCGATGCCCTCCAGCTCGTGCAGGCGCGCCAGCGCCCCCACGCGGTAGGCGGGCGCGTGGCCGGTCACGAACAGGACCGGCTTCGCCTGCGGGCCCGGGATTGGGCTCATGCGCGCGGACGCGATCCGTCTCGCCCCAGCGCGTGCTCGTACGCGGCCAGCGTCTGCTCGCCGCACAGCCGCCACGTGAAGTTGGCCGCCACCGTCGTGCGCGCGCGCTGGCCGGCCTCGCGCAGCCGGTGCGGATCGGACAGCAGCTCGTCGATGCGCTGCGACAGCCGCTCGATGTCGCCGGGCGGCACCAGCATGAAGCCGTCGCCCGCCGCCGCGATCTCCTCCGGCCCCGGCTCGCCGCGGCATCCGATCGCGGGCACGCCCGCCGCCATCGCCTCCACGTACGCCACGCCGAACGCCTCCTCGGTCGAGGGCATCACGAACAGCGTGCAGCGGCGCGCGCGCTCCACCGCCTCCTCCGGCGGCAGCTGCCCGAGGAAGTCGACGCGCTCGGAGACGCCCAGGCGGACCGCTAGCCCCTCCAGCGCGATCCGCTCGGGACCGTCGCCGATCACCGCGTAGCGCAGCGTCGGATGGCGCTGCTCGAGCACCGCGAGCGCGCGCAGCACGTCGGCGTGGCGCTTGCGCGCCACCAGATGCGCGACCGTCACCAGCGAGGGGGCTCCCGCTCGGGGCGACAGGACTCCCGCGTGGGGTGATGGGGTTCCGGCGTGCGGTGATGGGGCTCCCGCGTGGGGTGATGGGGCTCCCGCGTGGGGTGATGGGGCTCCGGCGCGGGAGGCTGGGACTCCGGCGCGCTGCGCCGACGGCATGTCGGTGCCGAGGTGCACCACGCGCGTATCGCCGGCACCGTGTGCGCGCGCGAGCTCGGCGATGCCCTGACTGTTGGCCAGCACCAGCTGTGCCGCCGCCAGGCCGCGCGCCACGGCGTCCGCGCCGGCCTGGCTGCGCAGCGCGGTGTACAGCACATCGCCGCCGTGCACCGACACCACCAGCGGCTTGCGCAGGCGCGCGCGGCGAACCGCGTCGGCCGCCGGGATCGCGTTGTGCGCGTGGATCAGCTCGAACGGGAACGAGCGCTCGAGCCGGCGCAGCGCCAGCGCCAGCGCGGGCGCCGCCCATGCTCCCCACGCCGGGTAGGAGCGCTCGCGCGGCGGCGACACGTACGGGACGTACGTGACCGCCAGCCCGTCGCGCGTCTGTCGCCGCGGCTCGCGCGCGAGCGCCATCACCGCGGCGCGCGCGGCGCCCGGGCCGCGCGCGAGCGACGCGCGCGGGGGCACCACGCGATGCAGCACCAGCACCTGCAGCTGTGCGCCGGCTTCGCGTGCCGCCAGGGCCTGGCGGTGCGCCCACACGCCGAGCACGGGGTCGCGCACGCTGGGATAGAACTCGGCCACGACCGCCACCCGCGGGCCGTGGGCGGCGCCGGCGCTCTCGGGGCCGCCGCTCACGGCGCCGTCGCGGCCTCTGCCGGTCTCATCAGGCACGCTCACCAGCTGCTGTGGATCGTGAGCGTGCGGTCGGCCTCGCTGGCGCTCAGGTACGGGCGCCCGGCCAGGAACGCCCGTGCCTCCGCGACCGCGTCCGTACGCGCGTAGCCGGCCGCGGCGGGAGCCGCGCGATGGCCGATCGCGACGGCGTCGATGACGCCGCAACGCCAGCCGTGCTCGCGCGCCAGCGCCGCCCAGTGGACGTCCAGGCCCCAGCCCATGCGCAGCTCGGGGAAGGGCAGCAGGACCGGGAAGGCGGCGCGCGCGAACGCGGTGACGGGCCCGATCTCCACGAAGCTCGTCTCGCGCACCACGCTGCCGGCGCGACGCCGCGTGACCGGCCACGCGGCGTGCGAGTTCAGGCGATGCGCGGGCTGCGCGAGCGTCAGCGAGAAGCGCTCGCACAGGAACAGGAAGCGGTCGAGGAAGCCGCGCGGCAGCTCCACGTCGTCGTCGAACACCAGCAGCCAGTCGTGACCGTCAGCCGGATGCGCCGCCAGCAGCAGGTTCAGGTTCTCGAACTTGCCGCGGCCGTCCGCCGCGCAGGTGTGAAGCTCGACATCGTGGCGCGAGCGCAGCAGCTCCGCGCGGATCGCCGCCGCCATCGGACGGCGCTCGGGGCGCTCGACGCCGATCGCGAGCACATGCCGCAGACGCGGCTCATGGCGCGCGGCCAGATCGAGGCGCAGGCGTCCCGCAGTGAGCAGCTGGCGCACATCGAGCGCCCTGTCGAGCGCCTCGCGGCGCACCGCATCCACCCCCCCCACGGTCCCGCTCGCGCCGGACAGGAAATCGTCGGTGGCCGCTTCGGGCGCGAGCTTCGAAGCAGGGCTGCGCGCGTCCCGGTCGCCGGCCTCTCCAGTGCCTCCGGCGCGTTCATGCGCCCCCTCGCGCAGCCGCCCCCAGCTGTGGGCCGCCATCGTCAGGCCCGCCGGACAGCGGCGGCGGACGACGTGCGCCAGGCAGCCGGCGAGCGTGCGCAGCTCCGCGGCGAGCGACGGCGCCCGGCCGCGCCGCGCATCGAAGCGCCTGGCGGCGCGCCCGCGGGCGTACGCGCCGCGGCAGAGCGAGCGCAGGCGCGCGTCGGCGCCGGCGCGGCGGTGCTCGACCGCTGCGCCCGCCACGTACAGGACCCGCGCTCCCGGCGTGCCGGCGCGCAGGCGTTCCTGCCACTCCTGCTCGTCGCCGCCGTGCTCGAGCGACACGTCGAACGCTCCCACGCGTTCCAGCGCGGCGCGGCGGATCGCCATGTTGGCGCCCCACGCGTACCGCGCGTCGGTGTCCGTGGCGCCCAGCTCGAGCGTCGTGATCGGCGGGCGCTCACGCCCGCATGAGCGAGAACCCCACCCACTCGGTCCTTCGAGCCGTGCCCCGATCGGCCCGGTGAACACCTCCACGTCCGGATGCTCGCGGGCGGCGTCGAGCAGCGCTTGCAGCCAGCCGGCGCTCACGCGCACGTCGTCGTCGACGAACACCACCAGCTCTCCGCGCGAGCGCTCCACACCGGTGTTGCGCGCGACGTTCAGCCCCAGCGGACCCGGGTGGGGCTCGTAGCGCGCGCCGAATCGCTGCGCCAGCTCGCGTGCCGCCGGCGACGGCCCCGCGTCGTCGACCACGAGCACCTCCGCGTCCAGCCGTGCGGCTTCGGTCGCGATCGAGCAGAGCGCAACCTCCAGGTAGGCGAGGCGGGCGCGCGTGGGGATCACGATCGAGGCAAGCGGGGCCATGATTGCCAGAGAGTCTAGGTTTGATGCGGCGATGGTCCTCTTCCTGCACAACCGCTACCGCACCACCGGCGGCGAGGAGCGCACCGTCGAGGACCTGCGCTGGCTCGTGCGCGAGCACCTGGGTGAGCAGGCGGAGCTGCTGACACGGGACTCCGCCGGCCTCGGGCGCTCGCGCGCGGCGCTCGGGCTGCTGCGCGGCGGCCTGGACCCGGACGACGTCGCGCGGACGGTGCGGCTGAGCGGCGCGCGCGTCGTGCACGCGCACAACCTGCTGCCGGCGCTCGGCTGGCGCGCGCTGGCCGCCGCCCGCGGCGCGGGCGCGCGGGTGGTGCTGCACCTGCACCAGTACCGGATGGTGTGCGCGATCGGCGTGTGCTTCACGCGCGGCGCCGAGTGCACGCGCTGTCACGGGCGCGACACGCTGCCGGGGGTGCGCCTCAACTGCCGTGGCAGCCTGCCCGAGGCCGCCGCGTACGGCGCGTCGCTGGCGCTGTGGCAGCGTCGCCTCGCCGAGCAGGCGGATGCGGTGGTCGTGCCCAGTATGTTCGCGCGCGAACGGCTGCGCGAGCTCGGCGCGCCGCTGCCGTGGGAGCGCGTGCACGTGCTGGCGCCGCCCTTGCGCACGCTGGGCATGCCGGCGGGCGGATCGGCGTCCGATGCGCTGGGCGCGGCTCGCGGCGACCGCGGCCCGTCACCGGCCGGCGGATTCACCGATCGACCCTACGCGCTGGTGGTCTCGCGACTGTCGCCCGAGAAGGGCGTTGACGTCGCGCTCGACGCGTGTCGCATGGCCGGCATGCCGCTGGTGGTGGCAGGCGACGGGCCGGAGCGCGCGGCTCTGGCGGAGCGCGCGGGCAGCGATCCCGTGCGCTTCGTCGGGCATGTCGACGATCGCGCGCTGGCCCAGCTGCGCGCCGGCGCGCAGGTCGCGCTGGCGCCGTCGCGTTCGGGGGAGACGTTCGGTCTGGCTGCCGCCGAGGCGATGGCAGCGGGCCTGCCGGTGGCGGCCAGCCGGGTCGGCGCGCTGCCCGAGCTCGTCGACCTCGACTCGCTGGTGGCACCGGGCGACGCAGCCGCGCTGGCTGATGCGCTCGCCCGCCTCGCGGGGGACCGTGAGGCGGGCGAGCGAGGTCGCGCGCGGGTGCGTGCGCTGTGCGCCCCCGAGGTGGTGGCGCGTGGGCTTGCGGCCGCGTACGGCGGTTACGAGGACGGGGGCGAACGGCACGCCGCGAGCGCCGATCCGCGCCTCCCGAGCACGTAAGCTGCCGGTCGTGTCAACTGCTCCCAGTGCGCTGATCACGGGCATCACCGGCCAGGACGGCTCCTTCCTCGCGGAGCTGCTGCTGGAGAAGGGCTACACGGTCACCGGCATGGTTCGCGGCGCGCCGGAGGAGCCGCTGGGATGCAGCGAGCATCTGCGCGCGCACGTGCAGCTGGTGCGCGGCGATCTGCTCGAGACAGAGACGTTGCGCGCCGCGATCGAGCGTGTGCGTCCGCGCGAGCTCTACCACCTCGCGGCGCCCTCGTTCGTCCCCGATTCGTGGCAGCGGCCGGGGGTGACGATGGCGGCGATCGCGGGCTCGTGCGCGGCGATTCTCGAGACGGTGCGCACCCTGAAGGGCAGCGGCGAGATCGATCGCGACATACGCATATTCGTGCCTGCGTCGGGTGCGATCTTCGGCGAGGCGCCGGAGAGCCCGCAGCGGGAGGACACGCCCTGCCGGCCGACGACGCCATACGCGATCGCAAAGCTCGCCGCCCATCAGCTGGTCGGCGTGCTGCGTGCCAACGACGGGCTGCATGCGAGCTCGGGCATCGTCTACAACCACGAGTCCGAGCGCAGGCCCGAGCAGTTCGTGACACGCCGAATCACGCGCAGTGCGGCGGCCATCAGCCTCGGGTTGCAGCACGAGCTCACCCTCGGCTCGCTGGACGCCGTGCGCGACTGGTCGTTCGCGGGGGACGTCATGAAGGGCGCATGGCTGATGCTCCAGCAGGAGCAGCCCGACGACTACGTGCTGGCCAGCGGCGTGCCGCACACGGTGGCGGAGCTGGCCGCGGCGGCCTTCGCATGCGTCGGGTTGGACGCGGACCGGTACGTGCAGGTGGACTCCACGCTCGTGCGCGCGCCGGAGCGGACGGCGAGCGTGGGCGATCCCGGCAAGGCGCGCGAGCGGCTGGGGTGGCGGGCACGGGTCAGCTTCGAGCAGTTGGTGGAGCGGATGGTGCAGGCGGACCTGCGCTCGATGCAGCTCGCTGCCACCTCGTCTCAGTAACGCCTTACACTGGCGGCCGGATGACCACCGTGGGCGTGATCGGGCTGGGCTATGTCGGTTTGCCGCTCGCTGTGGCGTTTGCGAACGAGGGCTGCGAGGTGATCGCGGTCGACGTGGACTCGCGCAAGATCGAGGCGCTGAACGCTGGCGACTCGTACATCGAGGACGTCTCGCCCGACGCACTGAGGCAGGTCGCCGGGCGCATACACGCGACCACGCGCTATGCGCGGCTGGCGAAGGCGGACGCGGTGCTGATCTGCGTGCCGACGCCGCTCACGCGCAACCGCGAGCCCGACCTCGGCCCGCTTGTGGACGCCACGCGCGCGCTCGCCGAGGTGCTGCAGGCCGATCAGCTGGTCGTGCTCGAGTCGACCACGTACCCCGGAACCACGCGCGAACGTATGGCTCCGCTGCTGGAGGAGTCGGGCCTGGCGGCGGGGCGCGACTTCCATCTTGCGTTCTCGCCGGAGCGCGTCGATCCCGGGCGCACGGACTACACGCTCCGCAACACGCCGAAGGTGCTCGGTGGCCTGACCGACGCGTGCGCGGCGCGTGCGCACGAGCTGTACAGCCTGATCTGCGACGAGCTCGTGCAGGTGTCGAGCCCGGAGGCGGCCGAGCTGACGAAGCTGCTGGAGAACATCTTCCGCTCGGTGAACATCGCGCTCGTGAACGAGCTGGCGATGCTGACGGACCGCATGGGGATCGACATCTGGGAGGTGGTCGACGCGGCGGCGAGCAAGCCATACGGCTTCATGCGCTTCGAGCCCGGGCCCGGCATGGGCGGTCACTGCCTGCCCGTCGATCCCTTCTACCTGAGCTGGCGCGCGCGCGAGTTCGACATGGCGACCGAGTTCATCGAGCTGGCCGGCAAGGTCAATCAGCAGATGCCCTACCACTGCGTGGCCAAGGCTCAGCGCGCGCTGAACGACAGGGGCATGTCGGTCAAAGGCGCGAGAGTCGCGGTCGTCGGCGTCAGCTACAAGCCCGGGGTGGGGGATGTGCGCGAGTCGCCCGCGCTGAAGATCATCTCGCTGTTGCAGGAGCTGGGCGCGGAGGTGCTCTACCACGATCCGCACGTGCCGAGCCTGCCGGAGTTCGCGCTCACCAACACCCCGTTCGAGCAGATCCTCGCCGACGTCGACCTCGCGCTGATCGTCACCGCCCATCCACAGGTCGACCACCAGCTGATCGCGCGGCGCGCGCGGTTGGTGCTCGACCTGCGCGGCGTGACACGTGCGTCGGACACGGCCAACGTCGTGCGGCTGTGAGCGGCGGCGGAGCGGCGGGGGCGACGCACGCGACGCGCGGTTACGGCTCTTCGGCGCCACTGCTCGAGGAGGGCGTGCTGGTGGGCGAAGGCGTCTCGTTCGGCGCCTACGTGGTCGTGTGCGCCGGCACGCTGATCGGCGATGGGTGCTCGATCGAGGATCATGTGGTCCTGGGCAAGCGTCCCCGGCTGGCGCCTCACTCGCAGGCGCAGGGCGCCGTGCACGCGTTGGAGCTGGGCGCCGGAGCGAGCGTGGGCGCGGGCTCCGTGGTGTTCGCGGGGGCGAGCATCGGCTGCGACGCGATCGTGGGCGATCAGGCGTTCGTGCGGGAGCGGGCGCGGGTGGGCCAGGGCTCGGTGATCGGGCGCGGCAGCGTGCTCGACAACGACGTCGTCGTCGGCGCCCGCGTGCGCGTGCAGACGAACGTCTACCTGACGGCCTTCACGCTCATCGAGGACGACGTTTTCGTGGGACCCGGCGCGATCACCACCAACGACGACACGATGGGGCGTCACGGGCCCGAGCTGCCCATCCGCGGCGCGACGCTGCGCCGCGCGTGCCGCATCGGCGGCGGCGCCGTGCTCACCCCCGGCGTCGAGGTCGGCGAGGAGGCGTTCGTGGCGGCCGGCGCGGTGGTCACGCGCGACGTGCCCGCGCGCGCGGTCGTGATGGGCGTGCCCGCGCGCGTCGTGCGCGAGGTCGGCGCGGAGGATCTGCTGGAGCGCTGGCGTTAACAGCTAGGGACTGATGTAGCTCCCGTGAGGCCATGACGACGGCCTACGTACGCTCATCTGGCGTCGGCTATATGAGTCAATCCCGCTCTGGGGCAGCGGTGAGTGGGGAGGTCTCGGCGGCAACAGGGCGAGGCTTGTTCTTCTTTCGCTTGAGCCACCGCATGAGCCCAAGCGAGGGTCCCGTCGGCACGCTGACGAGACGAATTCCGGACGGCGCTGGCAGGGGAGGCGGTTTCTCCATGTGTCTGAGTCTAGCCACCATCAAGTCACCGAGATCAGACCGAACATGACGACGAACAGGGCAGGCGCACCAAGCGCGACCGCGAGGGCTTGTCGGCGCAGCTCGAGACCCTCATGGTTGAGCTGAGCTGTCGATGCGAGGTCGGAGAGCAACTGAGCGAGGTATTCCGCCTCCGTTCGTGCGCCATATTCGGCGTAGAACTCCTCGGGCCGGGGTCCCGTGTTCGGGCTTGAGCCTCCGATGCTCCCCACGAGGCAAGCGAGCGCGCCAAACACGACGCCAACGAGCAGCAGCATCCGCCCGTTTCGCAATCCGTAGGGAAGTGTGGCCAGGAGGCTTCCGATGGCGGCAAGGAAGCTGAGCAGGCCGAATAGCTTGGTGTCGAGTGCGGCATCGGCCTGCACCTGAGCCGCAAGCTCCTCATAGCATGCATAGATAGCGCTCCGCAAGTTGTCCACCACCACGTTGGGCACGGTCAGCACCGTACGCATCGCTTGCGATGAAACTCTCGCGCGATGCCGCTAAGCGACGGCGGCTTGGGTTGCCGCGGTGACCTCGTCAGTCTGCTCGCGCGTGAGCACCGGGCTCATCGGGATCGCCAGGTGCGTGCGCGCGGCGTGCTCGGTGCCGGGCAGCTCGGCGCCGGCCGCCCATCCGCGCATCGGCGTCTGCCGGTGCACGGGGGTGCGGTAGTAGGGCTTGTGGCCGATGCCCGCGGCAGCCAGGGCAGCTTCCAGGCGCTCGACGTGCGGGCTCGCCACGACATACAGATGCCACGCGGGGGCGGCCCCCGGTGTTGGCCGCGGCAGCGCCACCAGCTCGCCGAGCCCGGCCTGCTCGTAATGGCTCCCCGCAAGTCTGCGGCCGTCCGCCCACGCGTCCAGGTGCGGCAGCTGCACGCGCAGGATCGCCGCCTGCAGCTCGTCCAAGCGCGAGTTGTAGCCGACCTGCTCGTAGGTGACCTTGTCGTGCGAGCCGTGGAAGCGCAGCGTGCGCACGCGTTCGGCCAGCTGCTCGTCGCCAGTCGTGATCATGCCGCCGTCGCCGAAGCAGCCCAGGTTCTTGGAGGGGAAGAACGAGAACGTCGCCGCCGTTCCCAGCGCGCCGGGGCGCCGCTCGCCGACGGTGGAGCCGGCCGCCTGCGCGGAGTCCTCGAGCACCGGCACGCCCAGCGCCTCGATCTCCTCGACCGGCGCCACGTTGCCGAACAGGTGCACTGCGATCACGGCCTTCGTGCGCGGCGTCAGCGCGGCGCGAACCGTGTCCGCGGTGACGCAGTAGGTCTGCGGGTCGATGTCGCAGAACACCGGCGTCGCGCCCGTCGGCGGGATCGCCTCCGCGGACGCGTAGAAGGTGAACGACGGCACCACCACCTCGTCGCCCGGGCCCACGCCCATGGCGCGCAGCGCGATCGTGATCGCCTCCGTGCCGTTGGCCACGCCCACCGCGTGGCGGGCGCCGCAGTAGTCCGCGAACTCGCTCTCGAAAGCGCTCACCTCCGGGCCGAGGATGTAGCGCTCGGAGTCGAGCACGCGCTCGACCGCCGCGCGCAGCTCCTCGCGCAGGCCGCGCACCGGCGTCGAGGTGTCGAACAGCTCCACCGCCATCGAGCTCAGCGCGGCGTCAGCAGCTCGAGGTCCGCGCGCGTCATCAGCCGGATCAGCTCCTCGAAGCTCGTCCTCGGCACCCAGCCCAGGTCGCGCTCCGCCTTGCCGGGATCGCCGATCAGGTGATCCACCTCCGCCGGGCGCACGAACGCCGGGTCGATCGTCACGTACTGCTGGAAGTCACCAAGGCCGGCCTCGTCGAACGCCACCTCGCAGCATTCGCGCACCGAGTTCGCCTTCCCCGTCGCGATCACGTAGTCCTCGGCGACGTCGCGCTGGAGCATCAGCCACATCGCTTCCACGTAGTCCTTCGCGTAGCCCCAGTCGCGTTCCGCGTCGAGGTTGCCCAGGCGCAGCTCCTTCTGCAGCCCGTGCTTGATCGCGGCCGCGTGCCAGGTGATCTTGCGGGTTACGAACTCGAGGCCGCGACGGGGAGAGTTGGAGATCACGAGACGGCCCACGCCGGCGCAGAACTTGCCGCTCTCGGTCTCGACGTCGAAGGTCCACTCGTCGTCTGGGACACAGGCTTGCACGATGCGCCGGACCTCGGCGGGATTCCTGCGCAGGTGCTGGCCTTTCGCGCCGACGCGTACGCGGGAGAAGAGGTTCAGCTGGTAATAGGCGCGCCCATTCCGCTGCTCGGCGTAGACGGAGGCGGGCTGGCCGGCAGCGTGGTACATCCAACACAGGCCCTGCGCGAGGACGGCGCTGTTGGTCTTGATCGAGGCGCCGTTGCCGCGCTTCAGGCCGTCGCCGGCGTAGTGGCCGCGGAGAAACGCATCCTGCGCGTCGGGCTCGGCGTTGAGGATCAGCGGCGGCACCTGCTTGAAGCTGGTGGCTGTGTACAGCTGTTCACGCAGCCACATGGCGATCGCGCGATTACCGGTGAGGTCGACGTGCTCCGACGTCGCGTCCTCGCTCCACCCGGAGGTCCCTGTCCGTTCTTTCGACGAGCCCATGAACAGGCGCCCCCACAGCATCGCGACGCGGATCCGCAAGCTGAGGTCGTTGTTGGTGAAGCACACGCTTTTACCATCTCGCGAGACGTAGCCGTCCGAGGCCATCAGGCCGAGGAACTCGGCAAGCTCATCCGACGCCACCGTCCATCCGTTCGGCGCCGGCATCTCCTCGCAGAGGGCGAGCTCGTCTCCCTCCTCGACATCGCACGCCGGGACCTTCGTGTGCTCCGCATCGAGCATGTTGTGATGGGCGGTGACGTCGACCACGCCGGCGCGTGCCTGGATGGAGAGAAGGCGGTGATCCGGGTCGGCCGTCCGCCGGCGGGAGGCGGTTATGGCCGTGACCTGCGCCCATCGTTCACCATCCCAGACCTCCAGCAGCCCCTTCGGCAAGAAGTTCTGCACCGCCCCACCCTTGTGAAGAAGTGGCACGAGGTCGACCGGTGTGACCACTTGCACCGCTCCGTCCTGGCGGACGAGCAGGGGTGTATTCGAACATATGGACTCGTGGTTAAAAAGTATCCCTGACGTGGCGTGCAAGTCGTAAGACTCACGATAATTCACTGTAATGAAGTGCCCGTACGCCTTCGCCACCCCATACGGCGAGCGCGGATAGAAAGGCGTCGTCTCCGTCTGCGGCACCTCGAGCACCTTGCCGAACATCTCACTCGAGGATGCCTGGTAGAAACGCGCCTCCGGGCACACTTCGCGCATCGCCTCGAGCATGCGCGTGACGCCCGTGCCGGTGAACTCCGCGGTCAGCGTCGGCTGGATCCACGAGACGGCCACGAACGACATCGCCGCGAGGTTGTAGATCTCCGCCGGTTTGGACGCGCGCAGCGCGTCCACGAGCGAGCGCTGGTCGAGCAGGTCGCCCTGGTGCAGCGTGATGCGGTCGCGGATGTGCTCGATGCGGTCGAACTTCTCGGTCGAGGCGCGGCGCACCATGCCGTGGACGTCGTAGCCCTTCTCGAGCAGCAGCTCCGCGAGGTAGGAGCCGTCCTGGCCGGTGACGCCGGTGATCAGTGCTGAAGGTTTGTCTGGCATTGGCGGGAGCCTATCGAGCGGCGGCGTCGTGCCGTTCGGCGCTCCCCAGGCTCCGCAGCCAGCGCACCGTCGCCGCGATCCCGTCCTCGACCTCGATGCGAGCGCTCCAGCTGAGCAGCCGCTTGGCCTTCTCGACCGACGGCCAGCTGCGCTGCACGTCCCCTGCGAATGCCGGCAGGCGCTCCAGCTCGAACGTGTCGGGGTCCTCGCCGCACGCCTGCCAGACGATGCGCGCGATCTCCGCGACCGTCAGCTCGCGCGCGCCGGAGATGTTGAAGTCCTCGTTCAGGCCCGCCGGCGAGCTCATCGCGACGACGATGCCCTCGGCGACGTCGTCCACTTGCGTGAGCGTGCGCGTCTGCTCGCCCGAGCCGAAGATCTGCAGCGGTCGCTGGCCCGCGAGCGTCTTGCCGATCAGGTCGGGCACCGCGTGCGCGATCCCGGGCTCCGTATCCGGCAGCTCGCCCGGCCCGTACGCGCCGAACGGGCGGCAGATCGTGAACGGCAGGCCGTGCTCGACGTGCGCCGCGCGGCAGGACCTCTCGCCGGCGAGCTTCGAGAAGCCGTACGCGGAGCTCGGCGCCGGGCAGCTCGACAGATGGTCCTCCGGCGTCGGGAACAGCTCCGCCCGCTCGAACACGCTCGCGCAGGATACGTATGTGAAGCGCTCCACCTGGAGATCCACCGCCGCGCGCAGGACCGCGCTGTCGAGCGCGCCGTTCGCCTCGATCAGCGTGTGCGGCAGTCGCCGGCGTCCGGCGATGCCGTCGGCGCTCTCCGCCAGGTGGATCACCTGCGCGCAGCCACGTGTGGCCTTGCGGGCGTCCGCTGGCACCCGTAGATCGCCCGTGCGCACCTCGCAGCCTTCACGCATCCACAGCGGCGCCTCGCGCTGGTCGGACACGCGCACCTCATATGCCGGGTCGGCGAGCAGCCGCCTGACGACCGCGGCGCCGATCGTGCCGGCGGCGCCTGTGACGAGCACGCGGCTCATCCGCGCGGGCTGGTCTGCGAGGCGTTCATCGGAGCCATCAGGTTAGGATGGTGCATGGCCCCCGTCGCTCGCTGGTTGCTGGTCGTCAAGGCCTGGGTCGGCAGACGCTATCGCCGCGTTCAACGCGAGGTCGAGCACGTGGTGTTCGAGCGCGGATTGCACAGCACCTGGAGCCCCGACGTCTCCTCCGGGCACCTGTACCTCGCCCGCGGCCTGCGCGGCTGCAGGGTGGGTCGCGAGGACGTGCTGATGGACTACGGGGCGGGCAAGGGTCGCGTGCTGCTGGCGGCGGCGCGGCTCCCGTTCGGGCGCATCGTCGGCCTCGAGCTCAACGAGGCCGACGCCGAGATCGCGCGCGCCAATGCCAGCATCGCGGGGCCGCATCGGCGCTGTCCGCGCATAGAAGTCGTCGTCGCCGACGCGCGGCTGTGGCCGCTTCCCGACGACGTCACCTACATCTACCTGTTCAACCCGTTCTGGGACGAGACGTTCAAGGGGATGCTCGACCGGGTGCTCGAGTCGCTCGATCGGCGGCCGCGGCAGCTGACCGTCATCTACGCCAACCCGACATGCGCGGCGGAGCTGCTCGCGACGGGTCGCTTCGAACGGGTCAGAACCAGCCGCGGGCTGCGCCGGGGCTCGCCGGCGCAGCGGATCGACGTGTTCCGCTCGACCTGAGCCGTCAGCTGCGCCCGGCGCGCAGGTGACGCAGGTACTGCCGCGCGAAACCCGCGACGAACATCGGGTTGTAGCGCGCGTAGCGTCGCCACAGGCGCCGCGGCTCGCGCGAGAGGCGATAGGTCCACTCCAGGCCGTTGCGCTGCATCCACGCCGGCGCCTGCGACACCAGCCCCGAGTGGAAGTCGAACGCGGCGCCGACCCCCACCAGCAGCGGCGGGGCCAGGCGCGGGCGCATGCGGTGCATCCACTGCTCCTGCCGTGGCTGCCCCGTGCCGACCCACACCACAGCTGCGCCCGACGCGTTGATCAGCTCGATCTCGTGCTCGTCCTCCGCCACCGTGAGCGGGCGGAACGGGGGGGAGGAGCGGCCCACGATCCGCAATCCGGGGAAGCGCTCGACCAGGCGCCGCTCGAGCAGCCCGCTGCCGTATGGGTGCCGTCCGCCATAGAGATACATGGGGGTCCCGTTACGCGCCGCGCGCGCGCAGAACGCGGCCATCAGATTCGGCCCGTAAACGCGTGTCGCGCGTTCGTGCCCGAGCGCGTGCAGCGCCCACACCAGCGGCTGTCCGTCCGGCACCACGAGCGTTGCCGCGAGCGTTGCCGCGAGCGTCTCCGGTTCCTCGTGCGCGCACATCACCAGGTTGACCGCCGCGGCCGTGACGTACCCGCGCTCGCCGGCCGCGATCATCGCCTCCATCCAGTCCAGCACCTCCTCGTAGTCGGAGATAGCCAGCGGGATGCCGAGTATCTCCGCGCGCTCGGGCGGCGTCGGCGGCAGGGGGCTCGGAGGGGTGCGGGCGGGCTGCGCGGCGATTGCGTGAAGATACCCGCCTCGTGCAGATCGACCGCGACTTCTGGACGCGCCGGCGGGTGCTCGTGACGGGCCACACGGGCTTCAAGGGCGCGTGGCTGTCGCTGTGGCTGCAGTCGCTCGGCGCTGACGTCACCGGGCTGGCGCGCGGCGTGCCGACGCGGCCGTCGCTGCACGCGCTGGCGGACGTCGGCGCGCACATGCGCCAGCTCGAGGTCGACGTGCGCGACGCGGGCGCCGTGCTGGCCGCGGTGCGCGACGCGCGCCCCGAGGTCGTGCTGCACCTCGCCGCACAGCCGCTCGTCAGGCGCTCGCTGCACGAGCCCGCGATGACGTTCGAGGCGAACGTGATGGGCACCGTCAACGTGCTCGAGGCCGTCCGCCTTGCCGACGAGCCGCCGCCGGCGGTCTTGCTCGTCACCTCCGACAAGTGCTACGAGAACCCCGCCGGCGGCTCGCGCCGGTTCGTCGAGGGCGACCCGCTGGGCGGCGCCGACCCGTACTCGAGCTCCAAGGCGTGCGCCGAGCTCGTCGCGCACGCATACCGCAGGTCGTTCTTCTCCGAGGACGGACGCACGCAGCTGGCCACCGCGCGCGCCGGAAACGTCATCGGCGGCGGCGACTGGGGCGAGGACAGGCTCGTGCCCGATTCCGTCCGCGCGGTCGAGGGCGGTCAGCCGCTCGCCGTGCGCAACCCCAACGCCGTACGTCCGTGGCAGCACGTGCTCAGCCCGCTCGCCGGCTATCTGGTGCTCGCGCAGGCGCTCGCCCGGGGCGAGGACGCGTCCGGCGCCTGGAACTTCGGGCCGGCGGCGACGGACGTGCAGCCGGTGAGCTGGATCGTGCGTCGACTGGCCGAGCTGTGGGACGGCGAGCTGCGCTGGCAGCTCGACGGCGGCGAGCACCCGCCCGAGGCGGGTCATCTGGCGCTCGACTCGAGCGCCGCCGAACGCGCGCTCGGATGGCATCCGCGCTGGTCGCTGGACGAGGCGCTCGAGCTCCTCGTCGACTGGCATCGCGCACACCGGCGCGGCGAGGACATGCGCAGCGTGAGCCTCGCGCAGATCGACGGGATCGAGGGGGCCGTCAGAATCTAGAATCCACCCATCTGGCAGGATTAAATAATCTTCCCGCGATGAGCCCCCTCAGCCTTCGCCGCCATCGCGCCGAGCGGCTGTTGCAACAGGAGTTCGAGGGGCTGCGGGGGCGCGTGCTGGCGAGCGTGCAGGGACGTTTGCGAGGGGTCGGGGTGAGCCTCGACCGGGGAGATCTGGAGGCCTGCTACGCCGAGGCCTGGCAGGGCCTGTACGCGGCCGTGCTCGATGGGCAGGAGATCGCCAGCCCGACCGGCTGGCTCGTGCTCGTCACGTTCCGCCGCGCCATCGAGGAGCAGCGCGCCCGTACACGCACGCGCTGCGCCGCCGAGCTGCGGCACGACGGCTCGCCCGCCCTGCGTGCAGGCGCCGTGTCCGAGCTGGAGACGCCCGCCGTCGCCGAGCACGATCTCGCCGCCGAGCTCGACGACCGCGTGCGCCTGCGCCAGCTGTTCGAGGGGCTGCGCGGTCGCCTCGACGGACGCGAGCGCGAGGCCGCCACGCTCTGCTACCTGCAGGGCCTGTCGCGCTCGGAGGCGGCCGCGCGCATGGGCGTCAGCGAGGCGCGCATGCGCAAGCTGATGGAGGGAGCCGGCCCGGGCCGTCCGGGGGTCGCCGGCAAGGTTGGCGCGCTCGTGCACGCCATCCGCGACGGCGACTGGTGCGAGGAGCAGGGCTCGCTCATGCGCGCGCTCGCGTTCGGCGTCCTCGACCCCGGCGGCGAGCGCTACCAGCTGGCGCTGATGCACCGCGACCAGTGCTCCGCCTGCCGCGCCTACGTCGTCTCGCTGCGCGGCCTCGCCGCCGCGCTGCCACCGGTGTTCCTGCCGTGGGGGCTCGGCGCCGCCGCGCTCGCGCGCGTCGCCGAGAGCGCGCACGCGGGCGGAGCAGCCGCGGCCGGCGGGGCGACAGCGGGTGGGGCGGCCGGCGGCGGGGCGGCTGGGAGCGGGGCGGCTGGGGGCGCCACGGGCGGTGGCGCGGTCGGGAGCGGCTCGCTGGCGGCCACGGGGGCGGTCGGCGCTGCCGGCGCGGGCGGCGCGGCGGGCGGGGGCTGGCTCATCGGAGCGGGCGGCCTCGGCGCCAAGCTCGCCGTCGGATGCCTGCTCGCGCTCGGTGTGGGGGCTGGCTGCGTCGCGCTGGAGGGTGTCCATCCCGCGCGCGAGCACCGGCATGCGCTCAACCACGCGTCTCGCGGCGATGGCGTGGGCGCGCCGGTCGCCGCGGCGGATCAGCCGGGGTATCTGGCGGCTGGTCTCGGCCCGTCCGCCTCGTCGTCGGCGAGCCGAAATCACGGCGCCGGCGCCGCGGAGGCGCTCACGCCTTCCTCGCGGGCCAGCCGCGAGTTCGGGCCCGAGCAGGCGCTGGGATCCGCGGCTACCGCGTCCACCACAGGCGGCACTGCCGCTGAACAGAGCGCAATCGCGCGCTCGGCATCCTCGCAGCCGCGCTCCGCGTCGGATGCCAGCGGGTCTGCCGGCGCCGAAGCCCGCGCGGGCGAAGGCGCAGCGGGAGGCGGCGAAGCGCCTGCTCCGGCGCCGTCCGCTGGTCGGACCTCGTCCGGCGATTCGACAGCCGCCGAGAAGGAGTTCTCCCCCGGTTAGGTAGGCGCCGCACTTACCGGGCGGCCTCGCGTGGCTATGTAGCGTGCCGGCGCGTGACCGCGGGGACCGAGTGGCCGCACATCGTCTTGCTGGAGCCGTTCAATGCCGGCCTTGCGCTCGCCCGCCGGATGACCGCGCTGGGCGCGCGCGTCACGGTCGTTCTGCAGCCGGGGCACACGCTGATCGGGCGCAGCCGCGGTGTGGAGAGCATCGTCGTGCCGTGCGAGCCCGCGGGCGAGCCGTGGCTGGAGACCCTGCAACGGCTCGCCGGCCGCGGAGAGGAGATCGCGGTGCTGCCGGCGAGCGATCGCGCCTGCGAGTTCCTGGTGCATGCGCTCCCCAAGCTCCCGGACAACGTGCTCGCCTTCGAGCGCCTCGACGGCGCTCACTTGAAGCTTATGGACAAGCACGAGGCCGACGCGATCGCGACCCGCGCCGGCGTGCGCGTGCCGTGGACGATGCCCGTCGGCGACCCCCAGCAGCTCGCCGCCGCCGCGGAAGTCGCGCCGTGGCCGTGCGTGATCAAGCCCGTGCTCTCACACGAGTGGCGCGAGCGCTACGGCCAGGAGCGCGTGTTCCTCGTCGCCGACGCCGACGAGGCCGCTGAGTTGCTCGCGCGCCCGTTCGCGGATGGGTTCCCGATGCTGCTCATGCAGTACGTGCCCGGCGGCGACGAACAGCTGGAGGAGGCGACCGTGGTGCGGCTCGCCGACGGCAGCTACCCGGTGCGCTGGGGCTGTCGCAAGCTGCGCCAGTACCCGCCCGGCTTCGGCGCCACGACCGTCGCCGAGTCCGCGCCCGTGCCCGAGGCGATGGAGATCGCCGAACGGGTCCTCGACGAGGCCGGCTTCGTGGGCGTCGCCAACGTCGAGACCAAGCGCCACGCGGACACGGGGGAGAACTGGTTCCTGGAGGTCAACGTGCGCCTGCCCGGGCACTGGGGTCTCGGCGACGCGTGCGGCGTGCAGTGCTCGCAGCGGCTGCTCGCAGCGCTGCTCGGGCGCCCGCTCGGCCCGCAGCCGCCGTTGCGCGCGGGCGTACGCGTCGTGTTCCCGGAGCTGGACAAGCGCGTCGTCGGCCCGATGCTCGCCGGGGCGCCCGCGTGGCGGCGCCCCGCGCTTGCATGGCGGCTCGCGCAGTCCTACAGGGGCACGCGCGAGCTCGGCATGTTCGACCCGCGCGATCCCGGACCGGCGCTCGCGCTCGCGGGCGACTTCACCCGCCGGCGTCTTGCCGGCCTTGCCGCGCGCGTGCAGAAGTCTCCGTAGACGCTCAGGCGCGCGGAAACAGCTTGCCGAGGACGCGCAGCGACAGCGGGTTGCCGCGCGGGCGCAGCCTGCCGGTGGCGAGCGCGCGCAGCGGGTCCAGCCGTTCGCCGATGATGTCCACGAAGTCCTGGTAGGAGATTCGCAGGCGCACGTCCGCGGCCGGCGCCTCGCCCTGCTGCACGGTGCTGGAGCCGTTGTTGACGACGATGTGCCACGCGGGGACGTCGGGGTCGGTGAACTCCCACTGCAGCGTCGTGGGGCGCTTCAGGCCGTGGTTGGGGTTGATCTGGCGGCGGATCGAGTCGAACAGCAGCTCCTGCGTCTGCGAGTCGCGCAGCGTGGGCCCTTCGCGCACGCCGATCACGCCGGCCTTCGCCAGCGCGCGCCCGCGCTGGGCGGTCTCCAGCGGCGACAGCCCCGGCGGCAGCAGCGGCGGCCCCGGCAGCGTGTCGAGCGCGAGGCCGGCCGAGCGCAGCTTGGTCGTCATCGAGGTCAGGCCTTCCACCCCCACCTCGTCGTATGTCGAGCCGAACACCGTGATGTAGCGCTCGTCCCAGCCCGGCGGCATCAGCACCTGCGCGGTGTAGCGCGTCACGTCGCGCAGCAGGCGGGCGACCGCCTTGGGCACGCCGACGGGGTCTTCGCGGTTGAGGTCCGCCAGCAGCTTCACGCCGAAGCCGATGTGCCGCTGCTCGTCCGCCGCGATGTTCGCCATGCCCGCGCGGAACGCCGGCAGCTGATCGCGCCGCTCGAGGTAGTTGCAGATGAAGTGCTGGCCCGGCTGCGCGAGCGATGCCTCGATGACGACGTGGTAGAGCGTCACCGCGGCCGCCAGGCTCGCCGGCGAACGGTCGGCGCGCAGCTCGTCGGCCATCCGGTCGAGGCGGTCGAAGATCTTGCGAAAGCCCGGCGTCAGCTGCGGCTTGATCGCCTGCAGGCCGCTGCTCATCGAGCCGTCGCCGATGCCGCACACCTCCTGCATGAAGCGCTTGAAGAACACCGCGTGGCGGGCCTCGTCGACCTGCTGCGTGGTCAGGAAGTACTTCTGCTCCTCCAGCGGCGCCGCGTCGATGTACGGCGACAGGTTGTCCGCGACCGCGTCCTCGCCCCAGAAGAACAGGGAGTAGTTCCACAGCGCCGCCTGGCGCTCGAAGTCCGAGAAGTCCTCGCGCCACTGGCGCGCGTCCTCGGTGAAGTCCAGCTCCGTCGCCGACCAGTTGCCGCGCTCCCAGCGCGCGTACAGGTCCTCGTAGGAGATCGCGTCCGCGGGCAGGCTCGCCACGTTGACGGCGTCGGCCTGGCTCATGTTGGTCGCGGTCGCCATCGTCTGCCCCTCTCATCTGCCAGCTGGATTCGGATAACAGACGTTATCGAAATAGCGCGCACTCTGTCAACTAGCATTCCAGGCATGGACAGCCGCGTGACCGCAGACGGCCACTCCCCGCGCGACGGCCAGCAGATGCGTGACAGCCGCCGCTCGCGCGAGCAGAGCCGCCAGCAGACGCGCGAGCGCCTGCTGGCCGCGGCGCGCATCGTGTTCGCGCGCGGCGGCTTCCACGGCTCGAGCGTCGAGGAGATCGCCTCCGAGGCGGGCTTCTCCACAGGGGCGCTGTACTCCAACTTCGACGGCAAGGAGGATCTGTTCCTGACGCTGATGCAGCGCGAGATCGACGCGCACGCGCGCGAGATCGCCGACGCGGTGCGCGCGCGCGACTCGATCGCCGAGCGCGCCACCGGCGGCGCGCGACAGTGGATGACGATGATCGACCGCGAGCCGGAGCTGCTGCTGCTGTTCATGGAGTTCTGGGCCTATGGCGTGCGCGACCCCGACGTGCGACCAAAGGTCGCCGAGCGCTTCGCGCAGATGCGCCAGGTGCTCACGCAGCTGCTCGCCGACGGCGTGCGCGAGTTCGACCTCGAGCTCGAGCTCCCCGCCGAGCAGCTGGCCGTCGCGATCGACGCGCTCGCCGACGGCATCGCGCGTCAGAAGCTCGCCGATCCCGACGCCGTGCCCGACGACCTGATGGGCCGCGTGCTGTCGCTGCTCCTCACCGCCGCTACGCGTCCCGCGGCAAGCACAGGCACGCGTAGTGCACCGTGAACAGCCGCCGCGCGAGCGGTGGCGCCGCGCGGTGAAGCCCGGCGCGCAGCGCCCACTTGGCGGTTGCGGTCACGCGTGCGCGGCGCGTGTCGGCGAAGAAGCTGTGCGCGCGCAGCGGTAGCGGATCGTCGAGCTCCGCCGCGATCGACAGTCCCGCCTGCGCGACCATCGCCCGGGCCGCGTCGCGGCCCAGGCGCTGCAGGTGACCGACCTCCGCCGCGTGCTCGCGCTTGCTCGCACGCCGCGCCGACCAGTTGGCCTCCAGCGGCACCTCCACCAGCACCGCCCGGCACGCGCGTCCCACCTCGCGCAGCAGCGCCGGCGGATCCGGCACGTGCTCGAGCACGTGCGAGAGCACCCCCAGATCGTACGCGCCGTCCGCCGCCGCCAGGTGCTCGCCGTCATAGCGCTCCACCGAGTCGATCTCCGGCCGTGAGCGCGCGATCGCGACCGCCGCGTCCGTGATCTCCACGCCCGACAGCGCGCCGCCGAAGCCGCGGCGGTGCAGCTCGCTGAGCAGCGCCCCGTCGCCGCAGCCCACCTCCAGCGTTGTAAATGGACGCCCGCCCGCCCGCCCGCCCGCCCACACGCCTGCGCGCGCACACAGCCGGATCACGTGGTCGGCCTTGCCGATCGCGCCGAGCGCCCGCCAGCGCGCGTACCGGGTCGCGGCGGCCTGGTCCTGTGTGTACGCGGCGTCGTAGAAGCGAACGAGAGCGGCGGAGTCCTCCACACGGGGGATTATTGTGGGCGCGATGACGGCGAAGCTCACCGCGTCGCTGCGCGAAGCGCCGACCACGGTGCCCGCGCTCGCCGCGCTCGCGCTGTTCGTCGTGTGGGCCACCAGCCAGGCGGGCTATCCCGTCACCCACTGGGCGCCCGGCGCGCTGGTCGTGCTGGTGCTGCTCGGCATCGCGCTGGCGCTCGTGCGGCTGCGCGTGCGCGAGGTCCCCGTGTCGGTGTGGATCGCCGTGGGCGCGCTCGCCGCGTACACCGCGCTCAGCTACCTGTCGATCCTGTGGGCGGCGGTCCCCGGCGAAGCATGGGAAGGCGCCAACCGCACGCTCCTGTACCTGGCCGTGTTCGCGCTGTTCGCCCTCTGGCGTCAGCGCTCGCACAGCGCGGCGCTCGCGCTGTGCGTGTGGACGCTCGCGCTGATCGTGCTCGCCGGGTACGTCGCGCTGCACGTGAACGCCGCCGGCGCCGCCGGCCTGCAGGCGATGCTCCCGGGCGGGCGCCTGCTGTACCCGAGCGGCTACCCCAACGCCAACGCCGCGCAGTGGCTGATGGCCTTCTTGCCGGCCGTGCTGCTGGTGCGCTCCAGGGGCCTTCACTGGGGGCTGCGCGGGCTGCTCGCCGGCGGCGCCGTGCTGCTCGCGGAGGTGGCGCTGCTCAGCCAGAGCCGCGGCTCGCTGTACGCCACGCCCGTCGTGCTCGTGCTCGTGCTCGCGCTGCTGCCGGGGCGCACGCGCACGTTCGCCGTGCTGATCCCCATCGGCGCGGGCGTCGCCGCCGCCGCGCCCGCCGTGCTGCGGGTGGGCGATCGCCTGCGCGAGGAAGCCGTCGTGCCCGCGAACGTGCACAGCGCCACCACCGCGATGTTCGCCGCCGCGGCGGCCGTCGCCGTGGCCGTCGCGCTGGGCGCCGCTGTGGAGAGCCGCCTCGGCGAGCCAATGCTGCGCCGGGCGCGCATCGGCATGCGCGCGCTCGCCGCGCTCGCGCTCGCGGCGGCGATCGGCGGCGGGCTGGCCGTCGCGGGCAATCCCGTGACGCGGCTGGAAAGCGCCTGGCACAGCTTCAAGGGCGGCTACGCCAACAGCAATGACAGCGGCAGCCGCCTCGTGGGCGGGCTCGGCAGCAACCGCTATGACTTCTACCGCGTCGCGCTCGACGAATTCGACGCGCATCCGCTGCTGGGAATCGGCGCCGACAACTTCGCCCAGCAGTATCTCGCCCACGGGCGCAGCGAAGAGACGCCCCGCTACCCGCACAGCGTCGAGCTGCGCACGCTCACGCAGACGGGCGCGATCGGCGCGCTGATCGCGCTCGTGGGCCTCGGCGCGGCGCTGTTCGCGGTCGCGCGCGCCCTGCGCGCCCGCGACCCGCTCGCACGCGCCGTCGCCGGGGCTGCGCTCGCCGGGTTCGGCTACTGGGTGGTGCACGGCTCCGTCGACTGGTTCTGGGAGTTCTCCGGCCTGGGAGCGCCCGCGTTCGCGCTGCTCGGCCTCGCCTGCGCGCTCGCGCCGGGGCGCTCGCCAAAGCACCGGACGGCTCACGCCCAAACCGCGTGGAGCCGGCGCCTGGGCGCGGCCGCGGCGGCCGCGCTGACGCTCGCCGCCGTTGCGTCGCTCGCGGCCCCGTGGCTCAGCCAGCTGGAGGTGCAGAGCGCGGCGCGCATCTGGACGAGCGCGCCGCGGACGGCGTATGCGCGCCTGGACGAAGCCGCCCGGCTGAACCCGCTCAGCGACGAGGCGTATCTGATCGCGGGCAGCATCGCGCTGCGCTACGGCGAACTGGGGCGCGCCGAGCGCGCGTTCTCGAACGCGCTCGAGCGCAGCGGCGGCGATGCGTACGCGACGCTCGAGCGGGGGGCGATCGCGTCAACCAAAGGTGAACGCGCGCTCGCGCTTTCACTACTCGAGCGGGCGGTGCGGCTGGACCCGCGGGAACCGCTCACGCGGCAGGCGCTGCAGGTCGTTCGCGCGGGCCGCCGGGTGAGCATCGAACGGCTCAACCGCTCGATCCTGCTCAAAGCTCAGCAGCTCGCGTGAAGCTCTTGGTTTTTTTCTTGCGGGAGCGGTGAAATTCGCTCGACAGAAACGGCAAGCTTCGGTAGCGTGTGAGCGAACAATCGTCGATTCGTCGATGGCATGCCTGCGCGCTCAAGGAACCTGGCGATCGGGGGGTCGAAGGCGACGATGAACGTTTGGCACGGATCGGAGCACAGCTTGCTCGAGCCAGAAAGGAATCAGGGCACGGACGCATGAGAAGCCACAGCCTGACCATCACGTCGGCATTCCTGGTGCTGGCTGCGTCGGCCATGGCGCCGGCGGCCGCCGGCGCGGGTCCCCTCCTCAGCGGCTACGGCGGCCCCGGACAGGGAAACCAGGCGATCCTCGGCTCGGCGGTCGTGGGCGGCGGCTCCGGCGGACACGGCTCTGGCGGTGGTGGAGCGGGCGGTTCTGGGCTGGGCGGCTCCGGCAGCACCGGTGCGTCGTCCAGCGGCGCCGCGGGCACTGGCGCGGTCACGCTGGCGGCCGGCGCGAGAGCTCGAGCGGAAACGCCCGGGACTGCGCTGGACACCAAAGGGAGACACGCAACGACGCCGCTCGCAGGGAATTCGGCAGCCGGCTCATCGTCGTCTGCGGCCTCGTCTAGCCTCACGGCCTCGCGGGGGGGCGACGGCGGCTCGCTGATGCTGGGCCTGTCCGGCGCGGACCTTCTGTACATCCTCCTTGCGTTCGGGTTGCTCGTATTCACGGGCGTCCTGACGCGGAGCCTGACGCGGAGCCTGGCACGCGAGCCGGGGGCGGGGCGCGAGGCCCGCTAAAGCGATGCGACGCAGGACCCGAGTAAGTACCTAAGGACAGGGAAGCCCGACTTCATGGACAGCACGAGGATCACCCAGCAGACTTCCACCACGCTCCCGCTCCGCGGCGAGCTGACGCACGACGCGCCCACGCCCAAGGCGACGTGGCGAGGGACCTTCACGGGGCCGCTGCAGTGGGCGCTGGAGGGCCGCGGCTGGTCGATCCTGCGCCCGGCGGTCGACCTGGTGCTGCTATGCGCCGCCGTCACGATCTCGCTCGGCGGCCTCCACGCGACGCTGTACGTGTCCTCGGTTCGCGCGCCGCTGCTGGCGCTGCCGCCGCTGGTGATGCTGCTGTTCTACCTGCGTGGGCTCTACCAGACGCGCCTGCGCACGCTCGTGCTCGACGGGATCGTCCCGGTGCTCAGCGGCGTGTCGGTCGCGGCGATGGCCGTGGCGACGCTCGGAATGCTGCTCAACGGGCAGCTGCCCAACCAGACCGACTGGCTGCGCGGCTGGCTGTTCTCGCTGATCGGCGTGGCGATCGGGCGCATCGTGCTGTCGTTCGCGCAGCGTCTCGCGCGCGCCCGCCACCTGGTCGGCAAGTCTGTCCTGATCATGGGCGCCGGCGTGGTCGGCGCGCAGGTCGCGCGACGCCTGGAGTCCCACCCCGAGTACGGGCTCGTGCCGATCGGCTTCCTCGACGAGGACCCGCGCTCGGTCGCCGAGGTGGGTGGCCGCGACGTCCCCGTGCTGGGCACGATCGACGACCTCGACGAGACCGTGCAGCGCACCGGCGTCAGGCACCTGATCGTCGCCTTCTCCTCCGCCGCCGACGCGCGCGTCAGCCGCCTGATCCAGCGCTGCCAGGAACTCGGCGTGGAGGTCTCGGTGGTGCCGCGCATGTTCGACACGATCAACGACCGCGTCGGGTACGACACGGTCGGCGGGCTGCCGCTGCTGACGTTCGCCGCCGTCGACCTCGACGGCCTGCAGTTCGCGATCAAGCACGCGCTCGACCGCGTGCTCGCGCTGACGCTGCTGATCGCCTTCTCGCCAGTGCTCCTGTGCGCGGCCGTCGCGGTGCGCCTCAGCTCGCCCGGTCCCGCGTTCTTCCGCCAGCGCCGCGTGGGTCGCGACGGCAAGGTGTTCGACTTCTACAAGTTCCGCTCGATGCGCGTGGAGCAGGCGTCCGCGCAGCAGGACGCCCAGACGGAGAGCAGCGCCCTGGACTTCCTGCTCGGGGGCGACACCGCCCCCGGCGGCGTCGAGGGCGAGGACCGGCGCACGGCCGTCGGGCGCTTTCTGCGCAGCACCTCGCTGGACGAGCTGCCGCAGCTGTTCAACGTTCTGCGCGGCGACATGAGCCTCGTCGGCCCGCGGCCCGAGCGGCCCGAGTTCGTCGAGCTGTTCAGGCAGGACATCATCCGTTACGGCGACCGCCACCGCGTCAAGTCGGGCATCACCGGCTGGGCGCAGGTGCACGGCCTGCGCGGACAGACGTCGCTCGCCGAACGCGTCGAGTGGGACAACTACTACATCGCCCACTGGTCGCTCGGCCTCGACCTGAAGATCCTCGCGCTGACGGTCGTCGCGCTGTTCCGCAACGCGGAGTGAGCGCCCGCTAGATCGTCTTCTGGGCGGCCTTGCCGATGCCTGCCCAGTACTGGTAGACGCGCACGCGCAGGCCGTGCGTGCCAAGCACCGGAGGAAGCGTCAGCGAGTACTCGTCGAAGCGGTTCAGCGTGAACAGCTCCCAGTAGCGCAGCACCTTGCCGTGGAACACTTCCAGCCGCAGGTAGTCGCCGACCGGCGCCGAGCCGCTGGCGATCAGGCTCGAGCCTTTGCGGCGCAGGCGCAGCGTCACCGGGCTGATGCTCCCGAAAGGCGACGCGAGCGCGCTCGCGAACGCGGCGAACGACGGCTTGCGGGCGCCGGCGGCGCCCAGCACGCCGAAGTCTTCGGTGCTCGAGTCCTGCAGCTTGTAGGAGACCGCCGCCGCCACGTAGGGGCTGCGGGCCAGCGCCCGGAACGTGTTCGCCAGGTTGGTGGCCTGGGTCCGCGGCGTCACGCAGTCCTGTTCCTGCTCGATGCTTTCCTGCGGAAAGCAGCTGCTCCAGCCGAACTCGTCCAGCCACAGCGGCGTCCTGTCGCCGTTGGCCAGCTGCACTTCGTGGATCGAGCGCACCGCCGCGAGTGTGAGCGTGTAGTAGTGCACCGCGAGGCCGTCGTAGTAGCCCTTCATGCCCTTTTCGTACAGCAGCCGCAGGAACGCGCCGTTGGAGCCGACGATCGAGCCGCCCAGCACCGGCAGGCTCGGATCGACCGCCTTGATCGCGGGATACGCAGCGCGCAGCACCGCCACGTAGCGTTCCGCTTTGTTCGGACCCGCGAAATACTGTTCGTTTGACTGGTCCGGCTCGTTCCACACCTCCAGCGCCGCCAGATGCGCGCCGTAGCGGCCCGCCAGATAGGCCATGAACGCGGCGTATGCGGCCGGGCTGGCGGGCGGCCATGAGTTCGCTTCGCCGCCGAAGACCGGGGAGCAGCTGTTCAGCAACGCGGTGGGAGCGGTGGACGTCCAGCACGGCGTGCTGTCCACGACCATGATCACGCGCATGCCGTCCGCCGCCGCGTCGCTCACCAGGCGGTCCGCGGAGGACTGCGTGGTCGCGTCGATCTGGCCCTGCTGCGGTTCGAACGTCGACCACGCGACCTCCGTGCGCACCACCTTCGCATGCAGCGCGTGCGCCTGCGCGATCGCGCTGTCGATGCTCGCCGTCGTCGAGCCGTAGTTGAGGCCGATCACGTTCACGCCGCCGAGCACTGCGGTGGTCGGCTGCGGGCGCTTGCGCTTGTGCGGTTTCCCGTGCGCGGCGACCGCCGCGCCGGCGCCCGCCAGCGCGAAGATGGCGACCGCCAGTCCGATCGCCAGCTTGGCTAGGTGCCTTGGCATGGGCCACACGATAGTCGGGATACGCTGTCGGGCAGGATGTCCCCGGTTTGGATCTGGACGCAGATAGCGATCGTCGTGTTCGTCGCGATCGGGATGATCGTCGCGATCACAAAGCTCGCGTGAGCGTCAGCGGCGCAGCGGGATGAGCGCGGCTCCGGTGTCAGCGGCGCAGCCGCCAGCGGCGCACGCCGCGCGCGCCGCCGCTGCGAGCCGCCGCGGGTCGCGGCGGGATCTCCTCGTCGCCGAGGATCGCCGCGGGCACCAGCTGCGTGAGCCATTCCGTCAGCGGCTCGAGCCCCGCCTGCCGGAGCGGCTCGGCGAGACCCGGTGGCCGTTTCACCGGGTCGTGCGCGTCGGAGGTCACGTTGTGGATCAGCCCCTCGCGCGCGAGCTCGAGCGCGTAGCGGCGCACATCGCCGCCGAAGCGGCCCACGAGCGAGCCGGCCGTGATCGACATCAGCACGCCCGCGTCGACGAGCCGCCCCACCACGCTGCGGTCGCGGTGCAGCGCGGGGCAGCGCTCGGGGTGCGCCAGCACCACGCGGTGGCCGTCGCGCAGCAGTTGCACGATCATCTCCTGCAGTCCCGGCGCCACCTGCGAGAACGGCGGCTCCACGAGCAGCCAGCGGCCCCCGCCGAGGCCGAGGCGCGCGAGCTCGCCGGGCTCGATCTCCGACAGCTGCGTGATCGCTATCTCGGCGCCCGGGCGCACCGTCAGCGCCAGCCGCTCGTCGGCCAGCCGCACGTTCAGCTCTCCCACCAGCCGCGCGATCGTGGCCGCGTCGTTGGGCGTGCGCGCGTTCACGTGCGGGGTCGCCACGATCGTCTCGATTCCGGCGGCCACCGCGACGCGCACCAGCGCGAGCGAGTCCTCGATCGTCTCCGGGCCGTCGTCGATGCCCGGCAGCACGTGGCAGTGCAGGTCGATCATCGTCGTAATCTAATGCGCGTCCGGTGCGCGCATCGTTCGCGCCGCCGCCGCCGCGCGGATATGATCGCCTCCGCGGCGATACCTTGGCGACGACGCAGGGGAGACTCATGTTCAAATCGATCGTGGTTGGAACCGACGGCTCGGACACGGCCAACCAGGCCGTGCGGCAGGCCGTGGACCTCGCGCGCGCCGTCGGCGCGAAGCTCGAGCTCGTCAGCGCGTACGAGCCCGTGCCCGCGCAGCGCCTAAGCGAGGAACGGCGCCAGGCGCCCGAGGACCTGCAGTGGGCGATCAACCCCCGCGAGGACGTCGACGCCACGCTCGAGGCGGCCGCCGCGATCGCGCGCGAGGCCGGCGTGGAGGTCGACGTGTACCCGCGCCAGGGCGACCCCGCCGACGCGATCCTCGACATCGCCGAGGAGCGCGAAGCCGACCTGATCGTCGTCGGCAACAAGGGCATGACCGGCGCCAAGCGCTTCCTGCTTGGCTCGGTGCCCAACAAGGTCTCCCATCACGCGCCCTGCTCGGTGCTGATCATCCGCACCACCTGAGCCGGGAGCCGCGCGAGCCGGGAGCCGCGCAACGCGCGGATTGCCGCTCGCCGCCGCGGACGACGGGCTCAGACGCTGTCGGCGATGCGCGGGGCGATGCTGCGCGCGCGCTGCAGCACGATCCAGCCGTCGTCCAGCAGGCGCCGCAGTGGGCCGGTGCCGGCGACGTTGAAGCGGCGCGCCATGCGCGCCGGGTCGGCGAGGTCGCGGCGCAGGCTGCGCGTGCGCCCGCGGCGGATCTGGGTGGCGGCGCGGCGCAGGCTGAGGCCCTTCTCGGAGGGCAGGTGCCACAGCCCGATCGCGAGCGGGTCGTCGACCTTCGCGGACTGCGCGCGCGGGCCCGTGCTCACGCGCCTGGCGACGTGCGACAGGTCGACGAAGCGGACCTGCCCGAGCGCGCCCGCCAGCGACAGGATCTGCTCCTCGTTGGGCAGCGTCTTGCCCTCGGCGTCGAGCCGGGCGTCCAGCTGCTCGCACACGCTCACCATCTCGCGCAGCGCCTGCGGCCTGCCGGCCAGCAGCTCGCCGCCGACCCACGGCGGCGCCTCCTCGGAGGCTCCCATCTCGCGCGCCAGGTCGCCGATCGCTTTGCGCGTGCGGCCGTGCACCTCGAAGCCCACGGTGTCCCAGTCGGGCGGATAGCCGATGTACACGCAGCCCACCTCCGACGCGGGCGGCGCGCTCGCGAACACCAGCTCGGGGTCGCTCCACACGCAGTCCAGATCCGTGAGCCACAGCTGGCGCTCGGGCGGCTGGCCCTCGCTGGCGGCGAGGATCGCGTCGAGCACGTAGCGCGAGGAGACGTACACCTCGGTCCCCGGCTTGGGCCGGTGGCGGTACTCGGTCGCCAGGATGCGCACGCCCAAGTCCTCGATGCGGTCGAGCAGCTCCGCGCCGACGCGGCCGAGTGCGGCGCGGTCGCTGATGTTCGTCGCCAGCGCCAGCTCGCAGTCGATCTCGCGCATCTGCAGCGACGCGGCCTGCGTGAGGGCGCACTCGAGATAGCGCGTGGCGACCGCCGCCGCAGAGGAGGCGGTGCGCGCGCTGGGGTAGTAGAAGCCCTCGTCGCGCTCGTGCACGTACAGGTACTGCACCACCAGGGGTGTCGACAGGGTGCTCATCGCTCGATTCGCTCTCCAGTCTGCTTCGGCGCAGACGGCGGCAAGCTTTAGCCGCCTGCAGTCGCTACTCGTCCACGCGACGGGCCTTGACGGCCGCCCGCAGGCGCTCGCCGACGGGCGCGGGCAGCGCCTGCACCGCCTGCTTGGCGCGGTGGCGCAGCACGCGCGGCGCGAGCTCCGCGCGTGTGCGCGGCCAGCGGCGGTTGCGCACGATCAGCCCGCCCCACGTCAGCGGCTCGTCGCCGTCGGCGAAGCGCATCTTGTACGCGTGCGTGCCGGCGCCCAGGTCGAGGCTGCGCTCGCCCCGCGCGATCCCGTCTTCGAGCGCCGCGAGGATCGTCAGCATCGTCGGCTTCAGGTCGGCGTGGCGCTCCATCCAGCCGCCGTTCCAGTACTTGACCTGGCCGCCCGCCGCGAGGAACAGCTGCACGGAGATCGGCTCGCCGTCGATCTCCGCGGCCCACAGCCGCAGGCGGTCGGGCCCGAGCGCCGCGGCCGCGTCGTGCAGCAGCTCCCTGATGCCGGGCCCCGTCAGGTGCGACTCCGCGCGCCCGTCCCAGCGCGCGGCGTGCAGCGCCAGCAGCGCGTCGATCGCGGTGTGCATCTCGTCGGCGTCGACGATCTGGCGCACGCGCCCGCCGCGCTGCTCCAGCCGCCTGCGCATGCGCCGCATCTGGCCGCGGAAGTTGCTCGAGCGCCCCGCCAGCCACTGCTCGGGCGCGCCCGACGGCAGCGCCACGGAGGGGGCTGGCAGCAGCGAGTTGCGGTAGCGCGCGAGCCTCGGGTTGCCGCGCGCGAGCTCGTCGGCCCAGCGCGAGCTCGCGGACACCGCCTCGAACGCCACCAGGTCCGGGCGTGGGCGCATGCGCGCGAGCGCGCCAAGCAGCTGCTCGCGCACCTCGCGCTCGCGTCCCGGCATGCACAGGACGTCCACGCGGTCTGAGAGCTCGGCGCCGAGGAAGCGCACGTCCACGCGCCCGCCGGGGCCGCGGCCGGCGAACCACGGCGCCAGCCCGATCACGCGGCCGCCGTCGCGCACCATCACGACCCACAGCTCGCTGTCGGGCGGGGCCTTGTGCTGCCACCACGCGAGCATCCAGCCGGGCGCGCACAGCGGCAGCGCCCGCTCGACGGCCAGCGCGTCCCACTGCGGCGCTAGCGCGCGGGCGGCGTTGAGGTCGTGGATGAGGTCGATCTCGGGCATCGTTCGTCTCAGATCGGCCGGCCGGCCGGACTTCCGTCGCGCGCGTCCCCCGCGGCGGCGCCCGCCGCGGCGGCGCTGCGGTCGACGTCCGCCAGCAGCTCCTCCCAGCTGGCCGTGTACGGCGCGATCCGCTCGGCCAGCAGCGCCAGCGAACGGAAGTCGTCCTGCTGCTCCCACGAGGTGTGCAGCACGATCGGGATCCAC
Organism: Solirubrobacteraceae bacterium; assembly: GCA_035483595.1. Lineage (GTDB taxonomy): Bacteria > Actinomycetota > Thermoleophilia > Solirubrobacterales > Solirubrobacteraceae > Palsa-744. The sequence continues at coordinate 455,916 of DATHPU010000022.1, read as the reverse complement.
GTGCTCGGCGCGAGATCGATCAGGCGCTCGGCCGCCGGCAGCACGGTGCGCGCGTCGGCGTACAGCGGCGCGTAGCAGGGCAGGTAGACCGCGCCGTCGCGCCACAGCGGGCCGCCGTGAAAGCCCATCAGCGCGACGCTCTCGGGGCCGCCGCAGACGACGTCGAAGCGGTCCGCCAGCAGCGGGTACTGGACGGCGTCGAAGCGGTTGAACGGCGGCACGAACACGCGCGTCTCGCCGACGCCCGCCGCCAGCAGCCGCTCGCGACCGTCGTCCAGCAGCGCTCCCAACGCTGTCGCTGAGAGCCCGCACAGCTCCGAGCGCCGCCGCGGGTGCTGGAAGCGCGTGCGGTGCGTGTTGCCGTGCTGGGCGAACGTGACGCCGTCGCCGCGCATGCGCTCGAACAGCGCGATCTCCTGCTCGCCCAGCGCCCGGCCGCCGCTCGCGGCGGGGTCCAGCGGCGCGTGCGTCAGCTGCGGCAGCGCCGACATCAGGTGCGGGAGCTCCGCCCCGGCGAGCACGTCGTGGAAGCGGCGCGACATGTCGAGGTCCTGCGGCCGGTCGAAGGAGCTGTAGTAGGGGAACTCGTCGACCCGCACGAGGAAGCGCGGCGGGCCCGACGCAGCCTCCGCGCCGAGCACCTCACGGCGAGCATCGATCAGCGGCGCGAGCCACGCGCGCTCCCAGTCCAGGCGTCCGAGCTTCATCGCGACGCGCTGCGCGGTGCGGATCGGCGCCGGCGGCACGGGTCGCGGATCGAGCACGCGGCGCACCGCCCGCGGCAGCCCGGCCGGGCTGGCGCCCTCGAGGTGCAGGCTCGCGTTGCGTGCGAGGTCCGCGCCGTCGCTCACGTTGCGTGCGATGTGGGTGCGGTCGCTCACGTCGGCTGCGGGGTCCCGGCGGTCACTCCGCGCCCCGTCCGACGCCCACCCTCGCGGCCGCGCGGCGCGCCATTTCGGGCAGGTAGAAGCGCAGCAGCGGACCCAGGTCGCCGCGCGCGTACATGCTGTGCGCGCTGCCCGGCGCGAGCGCGAGCGCCTGCGCGAGCCCGCGCGGCCCGTCGGCGTGCAGCGAGGCGGCGAGGTCGCGGTTGAGCCACTGGAAGCGCGCGCCCACGCGCTGCGGCCCGAGCGGCCCGAGGGGCGCGAGCGGCCTTCCGGTCGCCAGGCGCGCCCACGCGGCGGCGACGTTCACGTCGGCGCGGCCCGCCAGCGCGATGCCGCCGTAGAAGCGGCCATTGATCTCGGTGAAGCGCGGCACGCCGTGCTCGTCGAGCAGGTACTCGACCTCGCCCAGCCCGAACCACTCCAGGCTGCGCATCAGCTCGCCGACGCGCTCCGACAGCTCGGGGTCCGGCTGGATCGTGCGCGCGCGGGCGGTGACGCCCGCCTCGGCCGGCCACGAGCGGTCGCAGCGCTGCTGCACCTCCGCCACGACCTGGCCGTCGCGATCGACCACCACCACGACGGCGCCTAGCGCGCCCGTGATGCACTCCTGCAGCAGCGGCTGCGCGCCTTCGCGGCGCAGCTCCGCGACGAATGGCGCGGCCTCGGCGGCACTGGCGAAGCGCTTCGTTTCATAGCGCGTGGGCACGTGGATGCGCGCCTTGACCACGACCGGCCCCCGCCATGCGGCGAGCGCGTCCTCGCTGGCCTCCTCGGTGCGCGGCACCGCGAGGCCCACCGACTCGGCGGCGCGGGTGAACGCGAGCTTGTCGAACGAGCGCTCCACGACCTCGTGCGGGGCATACGGCACGATCGCCGGCGCGATCTCCTCGCGCCGGCGCGAGAGCACCAGCAGGCCGACGTCGTACGCGCAGAACACGACCTCGTAGCCGCCCGCGCGCACGGCGGCGGCGATGTCCGCGATGAAGCGGTCCTCGTCGGTCTCCGCCTCCTCGACACGGTGGAACGCGCACGTGGCGCTGGACGTCGAGGCGATGCTCGGCCGCCACGCGCCCGTACCGACCTCCCAGCCGTCCGCGTGCAGCATCCGCGCCGCGGCCAGCGCGGAGCGATCGCGGGACTGGTCGACGATCAGCGCGCGCATCGCCTTAGTATCTCCGACGTGAAGATCGTGAGCGTGATGACCACCGACTCCAGCGGCGGCGCGGAGTTCGCCGCCGTCGAGATGCTCGAGGCCCTGCGCCAGCGCGGCCACGACACGGTGATGCTCACCGACATGACCGCAATGGCGCGCGACACGGACGTGCGCGTCAGCCCCGTCGCGCTCGGGCCAAAGCTGTCCACGGGCAGCTGGACCGGCCTGATGTTGCGCTGGCCACTCCTAATAAAAAAAATGAGGGATGCCCTGCGCGCGCAGGCGCCGTACGACGTGCTGATGGTCCACTACAAGAAGGAGCAGCTGCTGGCGGGCATGCTGCCGGCGGACCTGCGCCGCACGGTCGTGTGGGCGGAGTGGGGGCCCGTGCCGTTCCCGCTGCGCAAGGGCCTGCCGCGCAAGGCGTACCTGCGGGCGGGCGAGCGCGCGGCGCTGGTGATGGCGATCTCGGAGGGCACGCGCAAGTCGGTGTCCGACGTGGGCGTGCCGCTGGAGAAGATCGTGGTCGTCCCCAACGTGATGCGCGCCGATGAAATCCGCTTCACGCAGGAGGGGCGCGCGCGCGTGCGCGGCGAGCTGGGCATCCCCGCGGATGCGTTCGTGGTGGGCTGCATCTCGCGCTTTCACTTCAAGAAGCGCAACGACGTGGTGGTGCGCGCGGCGATCGCGCTGAACGACCCCCGCGTGCACCTGATCATGGCGGGCAGCGGCGACACCGAAGCGGAGCTGCGCGAGCTGGCGCAGCCGCTGGGCGAGCGCGCGCACTTCATCGCGACGCCCGGCGCGGAGGTGCCGGACGTGCTGTCCGCGTTCGACGTGTCCGTGTTCTGCCCCAGCCCCACCGAGGGCGCGCCGCGCGCCACGATCCTCGGCATGCTCGCGTCGCGCCCGTGCCTGTCCACGGGCGCTGAGGGCGTTGCGGACATGATCATGCCGGAGTTCGGCGGCATCTCCTCGCCGGAGAACGACCCGGAGGCGCTGCGCGCGCTGATCGCGCCCTACCTGGAGGACCCCGATCGCGTCGTGCGCGAGGGCGCCGCCGCGCGCGCGTACGCGGAGAGCACGTACGCGGCGCCGGTGGTGGCCGAGAAGATCGAGGGGCTGCTCGAGCAGGCCATCGGCGGCGCGCGCTCGTACGCATGAGCGCCCGCCGGCGCCTGCTGATGATCGAGCAGGGTGGCCGCGGTGGCGTGTCGGACTACACGGCGGACCTCGTGGCGGCGATCGCGGGGGAGGGCTGGAGCGTGACGCTGGCGACCGCGGCAGACCATCGCTATCAGCGGATCGACGGCGTGCGGGTGGTCCCGGTGTTCCACTACACGCGCGGCGACTCGCGCATCGCGCGCGAGCTGCGCGCGCGGGGGCTGGGCAAGCCGGCCAACGGCGCGCGCTTCCTGGCGGCGCTGCCGCGGCTGATGCGGCTGGCCCGCAGCGCGGACGTGGTGCACTCGCAGGGCTGGGAGGTGCCGCAGATGGCGCCGCTGGCGCTCGCGTGCCTGCGCCTCACCGGCACGCCGGTGGTGCAAACGGAACACGGCACGTTCGACCGCGTGCAGGACCGCCTCATGGGCACGGGCTCGATCGCGCGGCGCATCGCGGGGCGCCTGGCGGCGCGCACGATCGTGCACACGCAGGCGGACCTGGAGCGCGCGCGGCCGCTGGTGGGCGCGCGCGCGGTGGTGATCCCGCACGGCGAGTACGGCGGCCTGGCGCGCAAGGGCGGCAGCGCCGACCGCGCCGAGGCGCGCGCCGCCCTGGGCCTCGCGGTGGACGCGCCGGCGACGCTGATGTTCGGGCAGCTGCGCACCGACAAGGGCCTGGACGACCTCGTGGAGGCGGTCGCGCGGGTGCCCGAGCTGCACCTGCTGATAGGAGGACAGGACATCGGGGGCCTGGCGGCGGTGCGCGAGCGCCTGGCGGTGCTCGACGGACGCGTGACGGTGCGCGAGGGATACCTCGACATGGGCGAGATCGCGCAGCTGTTCGCGGCGACGGACACGGTCGCGCTGCCGTACAGGGAGTCGAGCCAGAGCGGCGTGCTGCTGCTCTCCTATGGCTTCGCGCGCCCGGTGGTCGTGTACCCCTCCGGCGGCATGGTGGAGGCGGTGGTGGACGGCGAGACGGGCTGGATCTGCGAGCGCGCGGACGTGGACGCGCTCGCACAGGCGCTCGCGGCGAGCGTGAGTGCCGGCGCCGAGGAGTGCCGGCGTCGCGGCCTCGCCGGCGAGCGCCTCGCGAACGAGCGGTTTGCGTGGCCGGCGATCGCGCGACGAACGACAGATCTTTATATGGAGGTGTTGGCGCGTTGAACGTCCACGGCCGAGCGCCATCGCGCGAGCGACACGGCAGCCACGATCGCCCAGCCTGGGCGTATACCATGGTATACTGCGGATATGGCGAAGGTCATGGTGTCGATGCCGGACGACCTCCTGAGTGAGGTCGATGCTGAGGCGACTCGTCTCGGGACATCCCGCAGCGCCGTGTTGCGTGAGTTCGCGGACTTCGCGCTGCGCAGGCGCCGCACGGATCGTGCGGCGGCCATGGACAGGCTCCTGCGGCAGGCTGCGCAGCACGGTGGTGCAGCTGCCGAGCAGGTGAAATCCACAAGGCCGTAGCGTGAGCACGCTGCTGTTGGACGCCAGCGTGATCCTCGCGGCGTTTGATTCCGACGATGGGTTCCATCGAGCATCCCAGGCGCTGCTCGCGAATTCAGATGTGACGCTCACCACCCTCGATCTCGCCCGATACGAGGTGGCGAACGTGGCAGTGCGAGGCTGGCGCGAGCTCGGGCGTGTCGCCCCATTGCTGGAAGTGATCGACCGGATCTCTGGAGACGGCGGGGTCGTGGCGTCTACGACGACTATGCTCGACCGCGCCGCGAAGCTGGCTGATGAGCACACGATCTCCGTGTACGACGCGGCCTACGTGGCGGCGGCTGACCAAGGCGGCGGTACGCTCGTCAGCTGCGACATCCGCGATCTCGTGAGCAAGGGGCTTGCGAGGAGCCCCGAGAGCGTGCACGAGGAGGAGCGGCCGCCGACTTCGCTCTCGTGAACGTCCACGGCCGCCCATATCCTTGCCGCGTGTTTGAACACCACGCGCGAGCCGGGGTAGTGGCATGAGACGAGCGGTGATCCTCGCCGGCGGCGAAGGCACGCGCCTGCGCCCCTACACGACGGTGCTGCCCAAGCCGCTGATGCCGATCGGCGACCGCCCGGTGCTGGACATCGTGGTGCGCCAGCTGAAGGCGCACGGCTTCGAGCGGATCACGATCGCCACCGGCTACCTGGCGGAGCTGATCGAGGCGTTCTTCCGCGACGGCGAGAGCTACGGCATCCCGATCGACTACTACCGCGAGCGCGAGCCGCTCGGCACGGTCGGCGCGTTGGCGCTGATCGAGGGGCTGGGGGAGGAGGACATCCTGGTGATGAACGGCGACGTGCTCACCGACATCGACTACGGCGCGCTGCTCGAGCGCCACCGCAACAGCGACGCGGCCGCCACGATCGCGACGAAGGGCCGCCAGATCCAGGTGTCGCTGGGCGTGCTGCGCTTCGGCGACGACGGCGACCCCACGCGCCTGACGGGCTACGACGAGAAGCCCGCGATCGACTACATCGCGAGCATGGGCGTGTACTGCTTCGCGCCGCGCGCGCTGTCGTTCATCGAGCCCGGCAAGCGCCTCGACTTCCCCGACCTGATCCTGCGCCTGATAGCCGCGGGCGAGGTGGTGCGCTCGTGGCCGAGCGACGACTACTGGCTGGACATCGGACGCCACGACGACTACGAGCAGGCGCAGGAAGAGTTCGAGTCGGTGCGGGATCGGTTGATTCCGCCGACTTAATGGACGTGTGCTGACGAGCAGTCGCCTGTGGATGATGGATGAGATCTAAGAAGATCAAAGGCTGCGCGGTTTTCGGTCTCAGTCTCGCTCTCGTGGCCTTGCTGGTCGCGTTTGGGTATTCGCATGTCGATCCCGAGAGACTCGGCACTTGCCAAAAGGTCGCGCTTTACTTCGGCAAGCATGCCTTCGCCGAAGACTGCGAGCCGTATGCATCGGGCGACTTCGCGGCTGCATCGGCTTTGCTTGGCTTCCTGCTCATACTCGTCAGCGGTCTCTCCGGGTCTATAAAGACCCCGCTTGGCACGCTCCGATGGGAGAGGGAAGCCGAAAAGGTCCGAGACGAGCTAAACGTCTCCCCGGACCAGCTCGAGCGTCGAGCTGAGCAGGCGATCGCAGGAAGCCAGCACCTGAAGTGAGGCTACCTCAAGAGTGCTTGCGAGAGGCAGCGTCTAAGGTATCCTAGGCATCATGGCTCCCTTGGATGTAAACGCTGCAGTTCAAGTTGCGCTCGGTCGTCTTTGGGAGAGGCTCGCAGAGGTGATCGCCGAAACCAAGGAACTTGAATCGCGGGCCAAGGAGGACCCGGCGCTCATTCAGGATCCGGACTATCAGGCGCACACTCGATGGGTGTCCCTGTTTCAGGATGAGCTTGGCGCGGTCCAGACCGTGTCAGAGGCCATTCAATCCGGTGCAAGGGTACCCACCGACGAGGTGGTCGCGGCGCGACGGACCGGAAAGAAGCTCCTAGAACTCGCCTCGACGATGAGCCAAGAACTCTCTGAGCCAGCAGTCCGCGCTTAGATCGCAGCGCGCACGGCCTCGACGACCGTGTCGACTTCGCTCTCGACCATCGTCGAGCTGAGCGGCAGCGCGCAGTGGCGGTCGGCCACCTCGGTGGCCTGCGGCAGGCCGTCGGCGGGGGCGAAGCGGGTGTACTCGGTGAACTTGTGCAGCGCCGGGTACCACGTGGTCTGGATGCCTGCGGCTTTGAGGTCGTCGCGGAAGCGGTCGCGGGTGTCGCGGTCGGCGAGCAGTACCGGGAAGGCGAAGTGCGAGGAGCGCTCCACCGCCTGCTCGTCGAAAGGCAGCTCGATGGCGGGGACGTCGGCAAGGCGCTCGCGGTATGCGCGCACCATCGCGCGGCGGTTCTCGATGCTCGCCTGCAGGCGCTCCAGGCGGCTCAAGCCGAGCGCCGCGCGGGGCTCGTCCAGGCGGTAGTTGAAGCCGATGTCCACCACGTCGTAGGCGGGGTCGTGGCCGCGGTGGCGGTCCCACGTGCTGCTCGTCATCGCGTGCGAGCGGAACAGGCGCACGCGGTCGGCCAGCTGCTCGTCCGCGCTCGTCACCATGCCGCCCTCGCCCACGCACAGCTGCTTCTTGGAGAAGAAGCTGAACGCGCCCAGCTCGCCCACCGTGCCCACCTGGCGGCCGCTGTCGTCCACGCGCGCGCCGATCGCCTGCGCGCAGTCCTCGATCAGCACCAGCCCGCGCTCGTCGCACAGCGTGCGCAGCGCCGCCACGTCCGCCGGATAGCCGCAGAAGTGCACCGCCACGACCGCGCGCGTGCGCGGCGTGATGCGCCGCTCCACGTCCGCGGGGTCGAGGTTGAAGTCCAGCGGGCTGCGCACGTCGCACAGCACCGGCTCAGCGCCAAGGTAGCGCGGCGCGGCGGCGCTCGCCACGAACGTGAACGCCGGCACGATCACCTCGTCGCCCGCGCCGATGCCCGCCGCCAGGCACGCCAGGTGCAGCGCCGCCGTGCCGCTCGACACGGTCACCGCCTGCGGCGCGCCCACGTACTCGGCGAGCGCCTGCTCGAACGCTTTCGTGCGCGGTCCCATCGTCAGCCAACCCGACTCCAGGCAGTCCAGCACCGCCTGCACGTCCTGCTCCGGAACCTCGATCTCGGTCAGCGCCACGCGCCAGTCACTCATCGCGCGATCGCCTCCGCCAGCGCCGTCACGACGCGGTCCTGGTCCTCGTGGGACATGTGCGGGTAGAACGGCAGCGTCAGCTCCGTGCGCGAGGCCAGCTCCGTGATCGGCAACGACACGTCCGGGAAGCGCTCGCGGTAGGCGGTGAAGCGGTGGATCGACGGGTAGAAGATGCTCGTCTGGATGCCGCGCTCGCGCATGCGGCTCGACACCTCCGCCTGGCGCCCGTCCTCCTCGATCATGATCGGGATCACGTAGCACGAGGAGCCCGGCACGTCCGCGTCCTCGAACGGCACGATGATCCCCTCCACGTCCGCCAGCAGCGAGCGGTAGCGCACCGTCAATTCGCGCCGGCGCTCGATTTCCGCCTCCAGGCGCCCCATGCGCGACAGCAGCAGCGCCGAGCGCGGCTCGTCCAGGCGGTAGTTGAAGCCCAGCCCCACCACGTCGTAGGTGTCCGTGCGGCCGCTGTGGCGGTCCCACGTGCCGCTCGTCATCGCGTGCGAGCGGCGCGAGCGCACGAATGCCGCCACGTCGTCGTCGTCCGTGCACAGCAGGCCGCCCTCGCCCACCGACAGCACCTTGTTGGAGAAGAAGCTGAACGCGCCCGCGAGGCCCCACGTGCCGAGCTTGCGCCCGTGCAGCGTCGCGCTCGGCGCATGCGCCACGTCCTCGATCAATGCGATGCCGTGCCTGTCACACAGCTCCTTCAGACGGTCCACCGCCGCCGGATATCCCGCGTAGTGCACCGCGCACACCGCCTTCGTGCGCGGCGTGATGCGCCGCTCCACGTCGTCCGGGTCGATGCTGGGGTTCTTGCGCGAGACGATCTCAGCAAACACCGGCGTCGCGCCGCAGTACAGCGCCGCCGCCGCCGTCGCCGCGAACGTGAACGCCGGCACGATCACCTCGTCGCCCGGCCCCGCCTTCGCCGCCAGGTACGCGAGGTGCAGCGCCGCCGTGCAGCTGGACACTGCGATCGCGTGGCGCGCGCCCAGCTGCTCCGCGAACACCTCCTCGAACGCCGCCGTGCGCGGACCCAACGTCAGCCAGCCCGAGCGCAGCGTCTCCGCCACCGCCTCCAGGTCCTGCGGCTGCAGCTGCAGGTCGAACAGCGGCAGCTCGGGGAAGGTCTCGGTGCTGGCCATCGGTCGGTCGCGCGGGTCTTGCCGTGCCGCTAGGGGATGTTCTTGTAGCGCCCGTCGAACGGGTCGCCGAACGCCTTCGCGTCGAGCGCCGCGATGATCTCGGCGATGCCGTCCGGCACCGTCATCAGCGTCTCGAAGCCCAGCTCCGCGCGGATCTTGTCGAAGCTCACCTTGTAGTCGCGCGGGTCCTCGTCGCGCTTGACGTAGGTGACGCGGCCGCGGTCGATCTGCCTGCCGATCTCCTCCACCAGGTCGAGCTTGCGGTAGTTCTCGCCCGAGCGGCCCGCGTTGAACACGTTGTTGGCGACCTTCTCCTCGGGGGCCTCCAGCACCGTGCGCACCGCGCGCCCGGCGTCGCGCACGTGGATGTACGGGCGCCAGAACTGCTCGCCGAACACTTCCAGGTCGCGGTCGGCCCACAGTTCGCGCGTGAACTCGTTCACCGTCAGGTCGAAGCGCATGCGCCGGCCCACGCCGTACACCGTCGCGAAGCGCACGCACGTCGGTTTCAGGCCGCTGCCACCGCCGCCGCCCAGGATCAGCTTCTCCATGCTCACCTTCTGCTCGGCGTACAGCGACACCGGCGCCAGCTCGCCCTCCTCGGTGATCGGCACCGTCGGGTCGGCCATCCGTCCGTAGTTGGAGCACGTCGACGCGAACACCAGGCGCTGCACGCCCGCCGCGCCCGCGTCCGCCACGAGGCTCTCCGTGGCCTGCACGTTGACGTCGTCGGAGACCTGCGGGTCCAGCGCGCACGCGGGGTCGCCCACGATCGCCGCCAGGTGCACGACCGCCTCGGCGCCGTCCAGCGCGCGTTTGCGCGCGTCCGCGTCGCGCATGTCCGCGCGAATCACCTGCACGCCCGCCTGCTCCTGCTCGGCCGCGATGTCCTCCTGGCCGTGCAGCAGCGAGTCCAGCACGCGAACGTCGCGTCCCGCGTCCAGCAGCTCTTTCACGAGCATCGCGCCGATGTAGCCGCTGCCGCCCGTCACTAGCGTCGTGTTGCCCACCTGATGGTCCTCTCTGGTCGTGGCGATCGTACAGGCGCCATCGGCAGCCGCTCCCGCGCGCTTGAGCGCGACGCAGCGTGTTGAGCCGGACGCTGCATGGATACTGTCATTCTCGCGCCGACGGGCAAATCGTCCGATGTCGATCCGACCCGCTCGTCCCAATGTCGACCCTAGCTCGCCACACCACCAAGCAGCGCGCCGCCCGCGACATCGGCATGCAGATCGGCGTGCGCATCGCCAACCTCGCGCTCGGCGCGGTCGTCACCGCGCTCGTCGTCAGGACGCTCGGCGAGTCCGGCTACGGGCAGTGGTCCACCGGCTTCGCCGCGCTCGGGCTGATCGGCTACTTCGCCAACTTCGGCATGGAGGGCGTCGCGCTGCGCGAAGCCGCGCGCGAGCCCGAGCAGGCGCACGAGTGGATCGGCTCGGTGATGCTGCTGCGGCTGCTCGTGCTCGTGCCCGTGATGCTCGTCTCGCTCGTCACCATCCTCGCGCTGCACCGCAGCCACGCGATGCTGATCGCCGGCATCATCATGATCGTCGCGATGCCCTTCGGCGGCGTCGGCGCGCTCGGGCTGCTGTTCCAGCTGCGCGTCGACAACCGCGTGCCGATGCTCGTGCTCACGCTCAGGAGCATCCTCTGGGGCGTCGCGGTGCTCGTCATCTACCTCGAGCACGGCGGCATGGTCGCGCTCGCCATCGGCCTCGTCTCCACCAACGCGATCGGTTCGCTCGTGCAGGCCGTCGCGGCGCTCAAACTCAAGGACACGCGCATCCCGCGTCCCACGCGCACGCATGTGCGCGACGTGGTGCGCATCGGCCTGCCGATCGGCATCTCCGGCGTGCTGATCATCTGCTACGCCACCGTCGACCAGGTGATCGTGTACTCGATCGCCGGCACCAACGCCTCGGGGCTGTACGGCTCGGTCTACAACCTGCTCAACCAAGCGCACTTCGTGCCGATCTCCGTGCTCACCACGCTCGCGCCCGTGATAGCCGCCTCCTGGCCGCACGACCGCGCGCGGCTGCTGCGCACCTCGCGGCTCACAGCCGAGCTGCTCGCCGTCACCTCCTTCGGCGGCCTCGCCTTCGCGATCGTCGCCTCCACCCCCGTCGTGCGGCTGATCTTCGGCGCCCAGTTCGTGCCCGGCGCGCCCGCGCTGCCGGTGCTCGGCGCCGCGTTCGTGTTCATCGCCTTCGGCTACCTCAACGGCCAGCTGCTCGTCGTGCTCGGGCTGCAGACGCGGCTGCTGCGCATCAGCGTGTACGCGCTCGTAGTCAACGTCATCGGCAACCTCATCCTCGTGCCGCTCACCGGCTTCATGGGCGCCGCCTGGATGACGCTCATCACCGAGGTCGTCGTCTGGGGCTTCAGTCTGTCGCTGATCCTCAAGACGCTCGAAATGCCGCTGCCCAAACCAGGTCGCATCGGGCGCGCCGCGCTCGCCGCCGCCGTGCTCACCGCCCTCCTGGAGACCATGAAGCTGGCGCACGCGCCGCTCGCCGCGCTCGTCGCCGCCGCCTGCGTCGCCTACCCCGCGCTGCTGTTCGCGCTGCGCGCGCTCGCCGTCGAGGACGTGCGCGTCGTGATCGGGCGCGGCGCCGTCAGCTGAGCGCGCGCAGGCGCTCGGCCAGGCTCGCGAACTGCACGCGCGCGTCGTAGCGCCGCTCGCACCACTCGCGCGCCCGCTCGCCCAGCTGCTCGCGGCGTTGCGGGTCCGCCAGCAGCGCCAGCAGCGTCTCGCGCAGCGCGCGGCGGTCGCCGTGGTCCACCAGCACGCCCGCGCGGCCCTCGTCCAGCAGTTCCGGGATGCCGCCCACGCGCGTCGAGACCACCGGCGTCGCGCACGCCATCGCCTCCAGCAGCGCCCACGGGTTCGTGTCGCCGTATGTCGGCAGGCACAGCACGTCAGCCTGCTGCTGCAGCTCCAGCAGCCGCGGGTCGGACGGGTCCAGGCGGTGCACGCGCACGCCAGGACGCTCCGCCACCGGGTCGCGCGTCACCAGGTCCAGCTCCACGTCGCGCCCCAGGTCCTCGCCCAGCGCCGCCAGCAGGTCCTCGCCGCCCTTCGCCGCGAAGCGCCCGCCCACGAACAGCACCCGCGGGCGCTCGCGCTCCTGGCGCTCCGCCGGGCGGTAGCGCCGCAGGTCCAGGCCCGGGTGGTGCTCCACCACGTTCGTCCCCGGCGCCTCGCGCTCCACCGAGCGCTTCGCCCACGGCGTCCACGCCAGCACCAGCGCCGCGGCCCGCAGCGCGCGGCGCTCCAGCGCGCTGCTCGGCGCGATCGTGATCGACCTGTACCAATGGTCCAGCGGCCAGCCCGGCATCTCCCACCAGCCGCGAACCGTCGTGTCCAGCGACAGCACCACCGGCAGGCTGCGCATGATCCGACGCATGGTCAGCGCCACCGAGTGGCTGTGCACGTGCGCCACGTCCGCCGGCCACGCGCGCAGCTCGCGGCGCACCTGCGCGCGCGCCCGCTGCGCCTGCACCAGGTGCCAGCGCAGCGTGCGGAAGTCCAGGTGCCTGTCCGCCAGCAGCGCCACCGGGCGCGTCGCCAGCGCGCGCTCGAGGCGGCGCATCTCGCCAATGCCCGCAAAGCGCGCCTCGATGTCCGGCGCTCCCTCCAGCCCCACGCGCAGCGCCTCGTCCAGCTGGCCCTGGCCGAGGATGTGCCCGCCGAGGTTGCCCTCGTTGAAGAACAGCACTCGCATCAAGCGCGCTCGCGCGGCGGGCGGACCCACGCCTCGGGTCCGGCGCCGTGCTCCCAGCCGAAGCTGTTCGGGTCGGCCATCTCCTGCGGGCGCTCGAGGATCCAGCGCTCGTGCAGGGCCCCCAGCGCCGCGTGCACCTCCTCGACGCCGCCCAGCTCGCGCGGATCGAGCGGCTCCGCCGCGTCCACCCGCACCTCGTGGCCCTCGCGCCGCGAGCGCAGGCCGAGGATCAGCGCATCGCTTTCGACCGCCAGGCGCGCGCTGCCGTCCGCCAGCAGCGCCCGCTTGCCGAGGAAGCGCGTCTCGCGCCGGCCCGGCATGTCGTAGAACACGTACACGCAGTCGCCCCGCGCCAGCAGGCTCGCCAGCAGCTGGTAGGAGCCCTCGGCGGGCACCTTGCGCCCGAGCGCGCCTTTGCGCCAGCGCGCCACGCGCCGCCCCCAGTAGTCGTGCGAAGGCGGCTCGAACAGCCACGGGCCGAAGATCGTGTACTGCTGCGCGCGCCCCACCGGCATCGAGTACATCGAGCGGTAGAACGGCCCTGTGTGGCACGCGCTCAGCAGCACCCCGCGCTCCCCCGACAGCGCCTCGCGAACGCGCGCCGCCGAAACCGCGTCCATGCTCGCCGACCACGGCTGCTCCCAGAACAGGACCGTGTCGACCCGCCGCTCGATCAGGTGCAGGCGCGCCAGCTCGCGCGCCTCGCCCGCGCGCGCCGTGCCGGAGACGATCGCCTCCATCGTCGCGATCGCCCCCTCGCGCTCGCCCTCGCTGTGCTCCCAGATCGCCTCGGCCTGGCGGGCCGCCCGCGCGACCAGCAGCCGCGTCGGCAGCGCCCTACGCACCCACGGCGAGGTCTTCACGCGGACGCGCACGTTGCACGGCGGCATCCGCGGCGGCTTCGCAAGGCGCTCCACCTCCGCGAGCGCCACCGCCAGGTCGAACGGCGGCTCGGCGCTAGAAGCCCGCGGCTGCTCGGCGCGCCCGGTCTGTGGCGCACGGTTCGTGTTCCTGTCTTCGGTCTCGGTCGGCATCTGGCTCGAAATCGTGCGCTGCGAGCGATTACTTGAGCCCGCAACGGCATTGTCACGACCCGACGCTACCGTTCACGCCCCCATGCGCATCCTCGTCGTCTCCGCGCTGTACCCACCCGTGGCCTTCGGCGGCTACGAGGTCGAGTGCTCGGGCGTCGCCGAGCGCCTGCGCGAGCGTCACGACGTGCTCGTGCTCACCAGCGACCGCGACCGCGCGCGGGCAGGCGAGGACGCGGGCGTGCGCCGCGAGCTCGCCAGCCTCACGCCGGACTCGCGCGGCGCCCGCCGCGCGCCGCGCGCTGCGATCGACGGCGTGCGCGCCGCGCGCCGCGCGCTCGCGTGGCAGCCCGACTTCGCGTACGTGTGGAACGGCGCGTCGATCCCGCAGGCGGCGCTGCGCGTGCTCGCCGACAGCGACGTGCCACTCGCGTTCCGCATCTGCGAGCACTGGTTCGGCGGCCTCTTCACCAACGACCAGTTCCTGCGCGAGCTGCTGCCCGCCGAGCGCCCGCCCGCCCGCGCCGCGTGGTCGCTCGGCTGCCGCGCGCTCAACGCGCTGCCGCCGCTGCGCCTGCAGCCGCATGCGCCGGTGCGCACCGCCATCTCGTGGAACTCCGAGGCGATCAAGCGCATGGTGCGCGTGCAGCCGTTCGTCGAGCCGCTGCTCGAGCGCGTCGGGCACTCCGTGCCGCGCTACGGCGACGTGTACGCCGCGGTCGTGCGCCAGCCCGCGCCCGCGCCCGAGATCACGTTCCTCGGCCGCGTCACCCCCTACAAGGGCGTCGCCGTCGCGATCGAGGCGCTCGCGCTGCTGCGCAGCGAGCACGCGATCACCGCGCGCCTGGTCGTCGTCGGCCCCGAGGACAGCGACCACGGCGCCGCCATGCGCGCGCTCGCCGAGCGTCTCGGTGTGGCCGACGCCGTCAGCTGGCCGGGGCCGCTCGCGCCCGCGCAGGTCGCCGCCCAGCTCGCGCGCACGCACGCGCTGATCGTCTCCTCCGTGTGGGACGAGCCGTTCCCGCTCGTCACGATCGAGGGCGCGCTCGCGCGCGTGCCGCTGGTCGCCTCCGACGTCGGCGGCATCGGCGAGGGCATGCGCGACGAGGAGCACGCGCTGCTGTTCGGCCGCGGCGACGCCCGCGGCGCCGCCAGCGCGCTCGCGCGTGTGCTCCGCGAACCCGATGAGACCGCCGCACGCGTCGAGCGCGCCCTCGCACGCGCGCAGACGTTCCGCATCGGCCCCTATCTCGACGACCAGGAGCGGTTTGTCGCCGACGCGCACTCCATCTTGACTTAAAGAAAATCCGCGAGACCGTCTGCGTCCACACCGGGAATCGCCAGCGCGCGCACGAGCCGCTCAGCCACCTTGCGCCACGTGAACAGGCTCGCGTGGCGCTCCGCCAGCGCGCCCAGGCGCTGCGCCGTCTCGGGGTCCGCCAGCTCCAGCATCGCCGCGTAGATGCGCTCGCCGTCGTGTGGGTCCACCACCACGCCGCCCGGCCCGATCATCGTCGCCGCGCCGCCGTCTGAGCCGCCGATCGACGGCACCCCCGCCGCGCCCGCCTCCACGAACACGATCCCCGCCGGCTCGTGCAGCGACGGCATCACAAACGCCGTCGCCGACGCGTACAGCGCCGCCACCCGCTCGCGATCGCCCGGATCCGTGCGCGACAACGGCCCGTGGCCCGTCACGCCCGGCGCGTCCAGACGCGGGTGTCCGCCCACCACCTCCAGCCGCGCGTCCGGATGCAGCTCGCGAACGCGCGCGAACGCGCGCAGCACCGCCGGGCCGTTCTTGCGCTCCCAGTCCACGCCCACGAACAGAAGGCGCGGCACGCTCCAGTCGCGCGGCGTCACCGCGCGCGCCGGGTGGTTCTGGCCGAGGCCCACCACGAACACGCGCTCCGCCGGCACGCCATAGCTGCCCGTGATGCTGTCCGCCGCCCACTGCGTGCACGCGCAGCACGCCGCCGCCGCCGCGTACACCGCGCGCTGGCGCGCCTCGTAGCGGCGCACGTCCCCCTCCGACAGCGCCTGCAGGTGCGGCCACGGGTACGTCACCGCCTGCAGCACCGTCGAGTCCTCGTATGTCACGAACCTTTGTCCCGGCGGCAGCACCAGCTCGCAGCCGCGCTGCACGATCCCGTCCAGCCGGCCCGCCGCCGCTACGCGCTCGCGCATCAGCCGGTTGCGCGCCGCGATCGTCGGGCGCCCCAGCTGCGTCGCCCGGAACAGGCGCTTCGCCGCCGCGCGCGGGTCGCCGAGATCGCGTGGGCGCATGCGCGCCGCCAGGCTCGCCAGCTGCGTCGCGCGGCGCGTGCGCGCCGGCAGCGCCCCGCTTAGCGGCACCGCCTCCGCCACCACCTCGTGCAGCGCCTGCAGCACCGCGCCCGCCGCGCCCGAGTCCGCCTGCATGTCGCGCGGGTCGAACGCCGCCGCCACGCCGATGCGCAGGGGGAGGGGCTGCGAGGGGACTTCGGGCGGGGGCGAGGCCGCCGATGGCGGGGAGGCCGCGGGTGGCGAGGATGCCGCGGGTGGGGGTGAGGGCTCGCTCATCGCGATCGACTCGCCAGTCTGCGCAGCTTCTGCAACCGCTCCGGCGGCAGCGCGCGCTCCGCCGCGTCCGCCGCGCGGCGGCGCAGCAGCCCCGGCAGCGCGCTGCCGTACGCCTGCGCCAGGCGCGGCGACGGTGGCATGAACAGCGTCCACGCCACCGGGTCGTTGCCGTTTGCCAGGCGCACCTTGTTCGGGTTCTCGCCGCAGCCCAGGTGGATGCGCTTGCAGCCGCGCTCGTACGCGCGGCGCACCACCTGCACCACCGCCAGCTTCGCCGGCGCGAGCTTCGCGTGGCGCTCGTCCCAGCCCGAGTTGATCGCCGCCAGCTCCGTGCCCGCCATCAGCCCGAAGTCCACGCAGATCGGCTCGCCGTCCAGCTCCAGCACGCACATCTGAAAGCGGCCCTCCTGCACCAGGTCGCGGCCCACGTCCTGGAGCCAGTCCGGCAGGCGCTCGTCCAGGTCCGCCAGCCGCGACCAGCCGCGCTCGCTCCAGCGGCCGGCGTGCAGCCGCGCGAACGCCTCCGCGTCCGCGCGCAGCGTCGCCGCGGTGCTCCAGCGCACGCTGCCGCCCGCCTCCGCGAAGGCGCGCTCGCCGCGGCGCAGGCTGTGGCGCAGCTTCGCGCTCAACGTCTGGAACCACTCCTCGAACGTCGGCTCGCGCAGCGCGATCACCGGCGCGCTTTCCACGCGATAGCGGCGCAGCACGCCGCGTATCGACCCCGGCCACTGCTCCTGCAGGGCCACCGGCCAGTGCGACGCCACCGTCATCGGGCCGAACGCCACCACGTCCGGGGGCGTCTCCGAGGAGGCGAGCGCGCCGCCGACGGCCGCCGCCACCTCCCACTCGCGGCCCGCCAGCGCCAGTGGCTCCATGCACACGCCGAACTCGCTCGCCATCAGCCGCGCCTCGCGCACGCCGCGGCGCGGGGGGGACAGGAAGAAGGGCGCCACGCCCACCAGCCGGCCGCGATCGCGCACCGCCACCACGCGCGCCTGAAGCTCCGGCGTCGCCACGTGGCGCCACCACGACAGGACCCACGCCGGCGCCGACACCGGGTTCGACGCCGCCACCGCCAGCGCGTCCCACTCGGGTGCCAGCGCATGCAGAGCCGCGGCGTCCGTGATCAGCTCAGCGTCACTCATCGGGTGAAGCACTCTAGTGCCAGCCCCGGAACGCGCCGTCAGGGCGTTCAAGCGCCGGACCCCCGCGGCCGATATCGGCAGAGGTATGAATCGTGCAGCCTGCCGCCGCGATCGGCCTATCATTGACTCGGTGCCCGCCACGTTCGCGGCACCCGCACAGCCGTGGCCGATATCGACCCTGTAACCAGCGCTCCCTCCGCCCCGACGGTCTCGCCGTTCGAGCTGCTGTCGGTCCTGTGGCGCCGCCGGCTGATCGTGATCACGGTCGTCGTCGTCAGCGTCGGGCTGTCCGTCGCGCTGTCGCTGCGCTCGCCCAAGGAATACTCCGCCTCCGCCCAGCTGCTGTTCCGCGAACCCGGCTTCGCGCAGGCGCTGTTCGGCAGCAACCTGTTCTCGACCGGCCAGGAGGAACCGCAGCGCACGACCCAGACGAGCATCGACGTCGTCACCTCGCTGGCGGTCGGCGAGGAGGCCGAGAGCCTCCTGAAGATCAAAGAACCGGTCGCCTCGCTCGTCGGGTCGATCTCCGTCAGCGCCGACTCCGGCGCGGACATCGCGACGATCAAGGCCACGCGCCAGAACCCCGTCGAAGCCGCCGCCGTCGCCAACGCGTTCGCCGATGGCTACATCGCCTACCGCCGCCAGACCGACCGCAACACCGTCGGGCAGGCCGAAGAACTGATCAGCCAGTCGATCAAGACCGCCAGCCCCGCCGAGCAGGCCAAGCTCGCGGAAAGCCAGCGCCAGCTCGGCGTGCTGCGCTCGCTGCAGACCGGCGGCGCGGAGGTGATCGCGCGCGCCGAACCGGACCCCACGGCGGTCGCGCCCAAGCCCAAACGCGACGGCATCCTCGGCTTCGTCGTCGGGCTGTTCCTCGGCGCCGGCTTGGCGCTGCTCGTCGACTTCCTCGACCGGCGACTGAAGACGATCGACGACTTCGAGCGCGCGCTGCCCGACTACCCGATCATCGCCAGCGTGCCGCACGTGCCGCCGCACACCGCGCTCGCGGAGCAGCTCGCGGGGCCGATCGGCGAGTCCTACCGCATGCTGCGCGAGGGCCTGCGCTTCCTCGACCCCACCGGGCGCGCGCGCTGCTTCGTGATCACCAGCGCCGAGGAGAGCGAGGGCAAGAGCACCGTCGCGGTCAACCTCGCGCTCGCGCTCACAGCCAGCGGGCGGCGGGTCGCGCTCGTGGAGGCCGACATGCGCCGCCCCTCCGCAGCCTCGCAGCTGGGCATCCCGCGCCATCTGCCCGGGCTGTCGGACATCCTCGTGGCCAACGCCGAGCTCGAGGAGTGCCTCGTCAGCCTTGAGGACGAGCCCAACCTGATCGTGCTGCCCAGCGGCACGATCCCGCCCAACGCCGCCGACCTGCTCAGCGTCGGGCGCATGGGCGAGATGCTCGCCCACCTGCGCGACGCCGCCGAGATCGTGATCGTCGACTCGCCGCCGCTGCTGCCCGTCGCCGACACCCGCGTGTTGCTGCGGCTCAGCGAGGTCGACGGCGTCGTGATGGTCGCCCGCGGCAGCTTCAGCAGGCGCGACCGCGTCAAAGCGGCCACCCGCGTGCTAGCCGCCAGCGGCAGGCGCGTGTTCGGGGTGGTGCTCACCGAAATGAAGTCCTCGACCGCCAGCGGCTACTACTACTACGACGAGCCCGGCAGCTCCAACGGGCGCTCCTCGCGCCACCGCAGCATCAAGTCGCCGGTCTGAACGCCACGATCGCCGGCTCCGGCTTTCGCGCGACGCTCGGCGCCGGGCGCGCGATGCTCGCCAGCCGCGTCGACAGGATGCCGCCCATCGCGCCGAACAGCAGGTCGATCTGGGCCCAGTAGAAGCTGTCGTAGAAGATCGCCACGACCGCCATGCCGAGCACGCCC
This sequence comes from Solirubrobacteraceae bacterium, assembly GCA_035483595.1. Classification (GTDB taxonomy): domain Bacteria; phylum Actinomycetota; class Thermoleophilia; order Solirubrobacterales; family Solirubrobacteraceae; genus Palsa-744. The sequence goes on along the minus strand of DATHPU010000022.1, from coordinate 436,589 downwards.
AGCGCCAGCGACAGCTCGTACGCGGGCGTCACGCCCAGGCGCATGCAGCGGCCGATCACCAGCAGCGCCACCCCGATCGGGATGATCGCCGCGATCAGCCCGACGATGCCCATGTCCACCGTGATCGACAGGTAGCCGTTGTCGATCGCTCCGATCGCCGTTTTCTGCACCGATTCGTTCGCCGAGAAGCCAGGTTCCTCGGCGCCGAACACCGGCTGCTGGCCGATCGCCTGGATCGCGTAGCCGTAGCTCCACTCGCGGTGGGTCACCGACTGGCTGCTCGCCTGCTTGGCCGCCAGCTTTTCTTCCACGATCCGGTGCAGCGAGCTCGTGCCCAGGATCAGCGCCGCGAGCACCACCACCGCGCCCACGATCGCCCGCAGCGCCCGGTAGTTGCCCGCGCGCGCCTGCACGATCGCGACCACCAGCAGCACCACCGTCACCGCCACCCACGAGCTGCGCGACTGGCTGAAGATGAGCAGCGCCGCGATGCCAGCCGCCAGCGCGCCCGTGAGCAGGCGCGAGCGCCCGTAGGCGAACAGCAGGCCCGCCGGCATCAGCCCCACCACCAGCGCGCCGTACGTGATCGGATAGCCGGTGAAGTAGCCCACGCGGTTGCCCGGCGCCCGCAGATACGCGTCGGCGCCCATCAGGCCGAGGATCACGAGGCCCCCGAACGACGCCGCCAGCCATGCCTGCCCGCGGCCGAAGCGCCGCGCGCACAGGAACGCGACGCCGATGAACAGGTAGCCCACGATGCCCGCCGCGATCAGCCGCGTGAGGCTGTGGAGGTTCTCGTAGACGAGGATCGCGAGGCCCAGCGACAGCACGCCCAGCAGCAGCGCGCCGCGGCTCGGGCGCGTGCGGCGCCCGCCCAGCGCCAGCGACCACAGCCACGGCGCCAGCGGCGCCGCGGCGATCGCCGCGCACAGCACCTCCTGCTTGACGATCGGCGCTTCCGCGCTTTCGGCGATGAACGGGTACCACGGCAGCACCGCCACGATCACCACCGCCCACGAGAACGCCCGCTCGCCGAGCATCGCGAAGGCGATCACCGCCCCCGCGCACACCGCCACGATCTCCGCCGTCGAGGGCTTGTGCTCGACCAGCGCGCCGCACAGCGCGCCCACCAGCAGCGCGCCCGCCAACAGCACCGGCGTGCTCCCCAGCGAGCCCGCCGCCCGGTCGCGCAGGCCCCGACTCGATTGGTATGACACTAGGATGCCCGCCGCTCGCTCTCGCTCTCGATCACAGCCACATGATGGCCCATCACGCCGACGCGGCCGGGGGGTTCCCGGCCGCGTGGCGCGCCTGCTGTCTGCCCGAGGAGTTCGACCTCGGGCAGCGATCTCCCGCTACGCGCGGAAGGCTGCCAGCGCCGAGTACGCGAGCTTGTGGGCTCCAGACGCGCTCTCGATGCCGTACCAGTCGTTCGTGCCGTAGTCGCGGTAGTTGAAGTACGTCACGTCCTGGATGTAGCCGGTGCCTTTGGCCCAGTTCACGAAGTTCGTGATGTTCTGCGCCTGTTCGGCTTCCGTCCACTGGAACGAGTCGCCCGTCGACGGCTGACCCACAGCCGTCGGCCAACCCACCTCGGTGACGTAGACCGGGATGTTCGGGTGCTGCGCGTGCGCCGTTTCGATCTGGTGGCGGTCGCCCAGCGCGGACTGCGTGCGGTTGCTCGTGCCGCCGTAGGAGTGCATCGTCACGCCGTTGATGTAGCTGCCCACGTTCGGGTCCGCCGCCCACATCTCTTCGCCCCACGTCGTCGGGCCCGTGCCGCCGTCGTAGGAGGCCAGCAGCGCCGGGTAGCTCGAGCCGAAGTTGGCGACGAACGCTTCGTGCACGACCTTCAGCAGGTGGTCATACGCCGCCGCGTTCGCGGAGCTGCCCGCGCTCGAGCCCCAGCCGATCCAGGGGTTGCCCGGCTCGTTGAGGACCTCGATCGCCACCGTCGCCGGGTTCGCCCTGTAGTAGGCGACCGCCTTCGCGGCCCATTCCGTCGCGTTCACCGCGGCCACGCCGCCGCTGTTGTACGGGCCGGACATGTCAGCGATCACCTTCACGCCGGCCGCCGTCCAGCCGCTGATGCTCGACGGCGATTCCAGGCGCACGTAGGAGGCGGCGCCTGCGACGTCGGCCGCGAACGTCGAGGGCCAGCCGCCCGCGTCCACGCCCACCCACATCGGCGAGGTCAGGATCGAGCCGCTCGGCGCTTCTTCTTTTTTAGGCGCTTCTTCTTTCTTGGGCGCTTCTTCCTTTTTTTCAACCGGCGGCGGGGGCGGGCTCCCGGGGTAGGAGACCGCGACCTCGGTCGCCCAGGCGCTGCCCACCACCGCGGTGCGCAGGCCGTAGTTGACGGTCTCGCCCGGCACCGCCGTCGGCGTCACCGACGTGCCGTTGACCTCCGTGTACCTGGTTTCCTGGCCCGGCACCTTGATCGCGAGCACGTACGTGGTGACGTTGGCCACCTGCGGCCAGGAGATCGTCTCGCCCGACACCGTCAGCGCGGGCGCGGCCTGCGGGTTTTCGCTGGGGACGGTGACCACCGGTTTCGTGGGAACCGTTTCGGTCGATTCGGTTTCGGTCGGTTTGCCTTCGCCCGATTTGCCTTCGGCGGGCGGGGTTTCCGCGGGCGGCGTTTCGACCGGTGCGATTTCGCCCGCTTTGACGTAGGCGATCGCCAGTTCCGGTGTCGCCCACGCGCCGCCGTTGACGGCCGCGCGGACGCTGTAGTGGACCGTCGCGCCCGGCACCGGCGGCGGCGTCGTCGAGAGGCCCGTCACGGTCGAGTACTGGTCGGCCTGGCCGGGGACCTTGCGCACGAACACGTACGTGTTGACCGCGCCCACGCGGGTCCACGCGAGCGTGTCGCCCGACGCCCTCAGCTTGGGGGCCGCCGTCACCGTCGAGGAGCCGCCCCCCCAGTGGGCGCTTTTGGCGCTGGCGCCGTTGCCGGCGACGCGCGACAGGGTCTGCTGCGCCTGCTTGAGGCGGCGTCCTGCCAGTTGCAGAGCCCGGCGCGCGGCGGCACAGGCGCTCGGCTGCCGGCTGTGCGCGGCCAGGCAGCGCTTCAAGCGCTTCGCGTCCGCGACCAGCGTGCGGTCGTCGGACTTGCTGGCGCTCGCGGCAACGGCCAGCGGGCGCGGCATCACACGGCTCGCGGTCGCAAGCGCGTGGTGTGAGCCGGCGGTCGAGGCGGCGGCTGTGCCGGTCGCGACGCCGGCCGCCAACAGGATCGAACAGGCCGCAAGCGCGAGGAGCGTCAGCTTCCTCAGCGTGCGGGTGAGACCAACGGCGGGGGTAGTCATGTCGTCTCCTTCGGTGGCCGGGCTGTCTGCGAGAGACCCCTGGCTTTGCGGGCCCGCCTCGCGGCGGGGGTGCCTTTGTCGGGATTTGCAAGGGCGCGGGCGGCGGCGCGCGTTCCTGTGAGGAACCGCTTGCGCCCCCTACCTTGAGAACTGCAAGTGATCTTTCGGAAGCCCCGCGGCTCCGCGTAAGCCCGTGTATTCGCCCTGGACGCATGTTCCCGGCCGTGGCCGGGGTCGTGGACGGGGCCGTTTCGGGGTCGGGCGGGCGCCTCGGCGGGCTACGTGCGGGCGGGGTCGAGCAGGGCGCTCAGCGCCGCGATCGAGTAGCGCTCGAGCGCCAGCTCGTGGCCGCGGCGCGCCAGCTCGGGCGCGCCGTCGCGTAGCACGCGGGTCAGCGCCGCCGCGAACGCTGGCGCGTCCCGCGCGATCACGCAGTTCTCGCCATCGGTCAGCGCGAGCCCCGAGGCCGCGCGCGGCGTGGCGATCACCGGCAGGCCGTACGCGAGCGCCTCGATCAGCTTCAGCGGCGTGCCGCCGCCCTGCAGCAGCGGCACGAGCGCGCACGCGGCGCTCGCGTACGCGTCCGCGAGACTGTCGACGAAGCCGAGCGCCTCCACGCGCGCGTCCCCGCTCGGCTCCTGCTCGAGGCCCGCGCCGACGAGCGCCAGCCGCGCGTCGGGCAGCTCCGCCCACACCAGCGGCAGCACCTCCTCGATCAGGAAGCGCACGCCGTTGCGGTTGGGCTCGTAGGCGAAGTTCGCCACGAACAGCGCGCGGCGCTCCTCGGTGCGCGCCCTCACCGGTGCGATCGCCGCGACGTCGACGACGTTGGGCGCGTAGCGCAGTTGCGCCGATGGGCACAGCGCGCGCGCGCCCTCGAGGTCCGGCTCGCTGACCATCCACGACTCCGACGCGCGCGCCAGCAGCCCCCGCTCGAAGCGCTCCAGCGCGCGCGTGTCGCCGTCGCCGACGCCGCCCAGCTCGCCGCGGAACGCCGACTCGAGGTTGTGCGCGTTGTAGATCACCGGGCGTCTGCGCGCCAGCGCGCGCAGCGCCGCCGCCGCGATTGGCCCGTCGGCGATCACGCGCCCGCGGTCCTGCTGGGACGCAAGCGCGCTCGCGCGGGCCGCCAGCTCGGGGGAAATGCCGCGCGCGAAGTCGCCCGGCACGCCCTCCAGGCGCGCACGCGCGTAGGCGAGCGCTCGCTTGACGCCGCGCGAGGGCAGCGCCTCGTGCAGCGCGATCCCCGGAATGCCGCGAAACGCCGCGTCGGGCTCGTCCGCGCCGAAGCGCACGTACAGCAGGTCGAGGGGACGGTGCGCGGCCAGCGCGCGCGCCACGCCGTACGTGCGCACCGCCTGGCCGCTGCGCAGCACGGGCGTGTGCGTGGTCACGAACAGGTCCCTCACAGGAGCCGGCTCCCCACGGGAAGGCGGGAGGGCGGGGCGGGCGGAAGGCGGGAAGCTAGGCTTCTCAAAGCGCGTCGATCGCCACGGCGATCTCCTCCAGTCGCCGGTCCCACGAGTGCGCGGCGGCCGCGCGCGAACGCTCCGCCCGGCGCTCGGGGCTGTCCTCGGCCAGCGCCCTGTCGAGCAGCTCGGCCATCCCCTCGGCGTCGGGTGCCGTGAGAATTCCTTCGACGCCCTCCAGCGCCGGCAGCGGCGTCGCGACCACGGGCAGGCCCGCGGCCAGGTACTCGTACACCTTCATCGGGAAGATGCTCGTCGTTAGCTGGTTGCGCGCATACGGGATCAGCCCGGCGTCGGCCGCGCGCAGCACGTCCGGCAGTTGCGCGTAGGCGCGCGGCCCCAGCAGGTGGATGTTGGGCACGCCCGCGATCGCCGAGATGTCCGCGTGCGGTTCGCCCGGCCCGATCGGGCCGACCAGCGCAAACGACCACTGCGGCCGCAGGCGCGCCAGCTCGGCGAGCAGCGCCAAGTCGAGCTTCATCGTCACGATCGCGCCCGTGAACACGATCCGCGGCGCCGGCAGCGCCGCCATCTGCGGGTCGAGCGCGGCCGGCGGGCTCGCGTTGGGTGGGGTCGGGGTCAGCGCCTGCGAGAACAGGTCCGTGTCGGCCACGTTGGGCGCGTACAGGACATTGCGCGAGATGCTCCGCAGGCGCTCCGCGAGCGCCGGCGCGCTCGCCAGCACCAGGTCCGCGCGCGCCGCGAAGCGCTGCTCGGCGGCGCGGAAGCTGGCCGTGTCGATGCGCTCGTGCGCGGCGATGTCATCGACGCAGTGGTAGACCACCAAAGAGGGCTGGAGCGCACCGATGAGCGCCTCCGCCTGCGGCACGTACGCCCACAGGATCGGCGCGTCGAAGCCCAGGCGCCGGACGGCGCGGCGCACGAGCGCCGGTAGCAGGCGCGCGTTGAGCGCCCGCACCAGCCCGCTGCGGTGGAACGGCAGCACCAGCGGCGAGAGCACGTGCAGGCCGTCCACGGCGCGCGGCGGCGCTACGCCGCGGCGCAGCCGTCGCGCGATGCGCGCCAGGTCGCGCCCCGCGAGCTGCGGCTGGCGCAGGCCCAGCGACTCGATGAACAGCACCCGGTTCTCCCGCGCCAGGCGCGCCATCAGATGGTGCTGGTTGGTCCACAGCTCGGTATCCCAGTCGGCGAATCCGACGCAGACGATGTCGCGTCCGCGCAGCGTGGGCGTCTCGGGCATCGGCGGCATGATCCCAGGCGCCGGGGCGTGTAGTCTCGCGTGCTTGCCCACGGGAGGTCTAATCGAGGAGCTGCGCGAGCGCTTCCCGCGCGTGGCGGTCGTCCACGACTGGCTGACGATCCCCGGCGGCTCCGAGCAAGTCGTGATGGAGCTGCTTGAGCTGTTCCCGCAGGCGGAGCTGTTCACCACCATCTACGACCCCGCGCCGTGGCCCGCGCAGATCAAAGATCGCGTCGTGCACAGCTCCTTCCTCAACCGCATCCCCGGCGCCGTGCGCCACTACCCGAAGCTGCTGCCGCTGATGAACCGCGCGTTTCGCTCGTTCGATCTCTCAGGCTTCGACCTCGTCCTCTCCAGCAGCCACGCGTGCGCCAAGAACGTGCGCACGCCCGCCGGCGTGCTGCACGTGTGCTACTGCCACACGCCGATGCGCTACGCGTGGGAGGAGGGCTTCCTCGACGGCGAGGACGTCCCCCGCGCGCTGCGCCTCGCGCTGCCGCCGCTGCTCGCGTGGCTGCGGCGCGTCGATCGCGCGGGCGCCGCCGGGCCGGACGTGATCGTCGCCAACTCCGGGCACGTGGCGGAGCGCGTGCGGCGCTACTATGGGCGCCCCGCCCAGATCGTGCACCCGCCGGTCGACGTCGACCACTTCCTGGGGCTGCGGCGGGCGTCGCCGCGAGCTGGCGACGGGGTGCGTGCGGCGACTGAGCCGGGCGCCACGAGCGAGGCGAGCGACGCCTCGGACGAGGACTACTACTTCGCCTTCGGACGGGTCGTCCCGTACAAGCGCGTCGATCTCGCCGTCGCCGCCTGCGCGAGCCTCGGCCGGCGCCTGAAGGTCGCCGGGGACGGGCGGGCGCTCGATGCGGTGCGCGCGCAGGCCCCCGACGGCGGCGTCGAGTTCCTCGGCAAGGTCTCGGCGGCCGAGCGCGACCGGTTGCTGGAGGGCGCCCGCGCGCTGCTGTTCCCCGGCGAGGAGGACTTCGGGATCGTGCCCGTGGAGGCGCAGGCGGCAGGGCTGCCGGTGATCGCCTACGGCGTCGGCGGGGCCACCGAGACGGTGCTCGACGGCCGCACCGGCGTGCTGTTCGGGGAGCAGAGCGCGCAGGGCCTCGCGGCGGCGATCGAGCGCTTCGAGGCGCTCGCGATCGACGAGTCGGCGGTCCGCGAGAACGCGCGCAGCTTCGGCCGCGAGCGCTTTCGCGCGGAGATGGCGGGCGTCATCGACCGCGCCGCGCGCGAGCGCGGCGGCGCTTGAGCGCGGACGGCGCCTGAGCGCGGACTATCCGGCCCAGCTGAAGTGCAGGTATCGCGTCGTGCCGGGGGCGCCCGAGTGTGCGATCGGCGTCGCGTCCAGGCGGTAGTAGCCGCGCGCGAGCCCGGCGAGGCTCAGCGTCAGCGCGTTGGCTCCCGCGTGTCCGCTCGCTCGGGGGGCGACGCCGGTGCGCCGCCACGGCTTGCACGAGCTGACGCCGCGCCCGCAGCTGTGGCTGACGGTCTGGCGGTAGAGCGCCATCTGCACCGTGCCCGCAGCTGAGAGTGTGTACGTCACGACGACGTCATGCGCGTGCTTGGCGGCACGCGCCGTCTTGCTGTGGAAGGCGAGCTTGGTGAGGCTCAGCGCGGGTTCTCTGGCTTCCGTGAACGGGCTCGTGCCGATCTGCGGGGTCACGAGGGTGGTTGGCGGGGGCGCCGGTGGCCCAGTCGACGGGGTGGCTGGCGCGGTCGCGGTGGCGGCCAGGGCGACCTTGGTTTCCCCGGCCTGCGTGATCAGCGCGAGCGAGTCTTCATAGCTGCCGGCCGTGGTCGGTTCGAAGGTGACTGAGACGTCGATGACTTCGCCGGGTTTGAGCTTGACGCCGGTCGCGGGCAGGCCCGTGACGGCGAACGGGGGCGAGGGGTTCTTCACGCCGCTGACTTCGAGTTCGGTGTTGCCGGTGTCCTTGAGTGTGGCTTCGCCCTTGACCTGCGCGTCCACGAGTGTCGAGCCGAGGTCGAGATGCTTCGGGGAGGCGGTGAGTTCTGGTCGGGGCACAACGTCCGCTGTTGCCGACAGTGCGACGTTGGTTTCGCCGGCCTGAGTGGTGAGCCCCAGCGATCCCGTGAACGGGCCCGCGATGGAGGATTCAAAGGTCACTTCGACGGTGATCGTTTCGCCTGGCTTGAGCTTGGTGCCGTTGGCAGGCATGCCGATGGCCGCGAATGGCGCGCCCGGGCTTTTCGAGCTTTTGACTTCGAGCGTCGTGTTGCCGGTGTTCTTGAAGGTCGCTTCGCCCTTGGCCTGTTCGCCGACCAGCGTCGAGCCGAGGTCCAGCCGCTTTGGAGACGCGGTGAGTTCATTCCGGGGCACCACTTCCGCCGTGGCCGAGAGCGTTACGCTGGTTTCACCGGCCTGCGTGGTGATGCCGAGCGATCCGGTGAACGGGCCCGCAGTGGAGGATTCGAAGGTCACTTCGACGGTGATCGTTTCGCCTGGCTTGAGCTTGGTGCCGTTGGCCGGGAGGCCGGTGGCAGCAAACGGGGTCGAGGGAGCGTTGACGCCTGTGACTTCGAGTTCGGTGTTGCCGGTGTTCTTGAACGTGACCTTGCCGGTGAGCTGTGCTTCGAGGAGCACCGAGCCGAGTTCGAGCGATGTGGTGGAGGGCGTGAGCACGGGTTCTTCGGCGAATGCGGACAGCGCGACGCTTGTTTCGCCGGCCTGCGTGGTGAGATTGAGCGAGCCGTTGAACTGGCCGCCGACGGAAGATTTGAAGGTCACGTGGACGGTGATCGTTTCACCGGGTTTGAGCTTGGTGCCGGTGCTCGGCAGTCCGGTGGCGGCGAACGGGTTCGAGGGGGCTTTGACGCTTTTGACTTCGAGTTCGGTGTTGCCCGTGTTCTTGAACGTGACTTCGCCGCTCAGCCCTGTCCCGACGAGCGTAGAGCCGAGGGGAAGCGACGTGGGCGACGGCGTCAGCGCTGGTTCTTCGGCGAACGCGGACAGCGAGACATTGATTTCGCCGGCCTGTGTTGTGAGCCCGAGCGAGCCGTTGAATTTGCCGCCGACGGCCGATTTGAAGGTCACGTGCACGGCGACGGTTTCGCCGGGGGCGATTTTCATGCCTGTGCTGAGCCCGGTGGCGGCGAACGGCGCCGACGGCAGGTGCGCGGTTTTGACTTCGAGCGTGGTGTTGCCGGTGTTGTGCAGCTTGACTTCGCCGGTCAGCTGTTTGTTGACGAGCGTTGAGCCGAGTTCGAGCGATGTGGTGGAGGGCGTGAGCACGGGTTCTTCGGCGAAGGCCGACAGCGCGACCTTGGTTTCGCCTGCCTGAGTGGTGATGCCGAGGGAGCCTGCGAATTCTCCGCGCGCGGCCGATTTGAAGGTCACGCCGACCGTGATTTTTTCGCCGGGCTTGAGCTTGGTGCCGGTCGCCGGCATGCCGGTTGCGGCGAATGGCGTCGACGGGCTTTTCACGCCTTTGACTTCGAGCGTCGTACCGCCGGTGTTGGTGAACGTGACTTCGCGCGACAGTTCGCCGCCGACCGGCGTGGAGCCGAGATTCAGCGATTCGGCGGAAGCGGTGAGCGCGGGCGGCAGGATGCCTTCGCCGACGAACTCCACCTTCTGCAGGCCGTTGGTGTCCTTTTCGCCGTTGAGTTCCCAAACGCCGCTGACGGGCCCGGGGCTGGTGGGCGCGAACTTGACCGTCTCGGTGAGGGTTTCGCCGGGCTCGATCGTCGTGCCCTCAGACAGCGTCGTCGTGGCCGCGAAGGCGCCGCCCACCGGCGGCTTGGACTTCGTCAGCGGGACGGCGCTGCCGCCGATGTTCTTGATCGTGAAATTCTCCAGCTCGCTCGAGCCGTCCTGCATCTGGCCGTATTCGACGGTTTCGGGGGTGATCTGCAGGTCGCCGGGCGTGCTTGCCGTGCCGGACAGGCCGATCGCTTCGTTGCCGCCGGTGGTTTCGAGTGCGATTTCGTTCTCGAACGTGCCGGTTTCGGTCGGTTCGAACGTGACGGTGATCGTGATCGAGTGCCCCGGTTCGATCGTCGAGCCAACCGAGGGGGCGCCGCTCGTGGCGAACGGCGCCGGCGGCAGATGCACACCCTCGATCGTCAGCGGCGCGCCGCCGACGTTGCGGAACGTGGCGCCGGCCGACTCGTGTTCGCCGATGATCGTGCCGTCGAACGTCACGAGCGGAGGCGTCGCTTCGAGCTTCGGCCCCGAGGCCTGCCCGACGCCGGAGAGCCCGAACGGGACTTTCGTCCCGGTGCTGGTCGTGGCCGTCAGCGTCGCGCCGATCGGGCCGGACCCGGTGGGCGCGAAGGTGACCGGCACTTCGACGGTCTGGCCGGTGGTGAGCGTGGCGGGCAGCGCGGGCAAGGGCGTCCCGACTTTGAACTGCGACGAGCTCGAGACGACGCTGGAGAGCGTCAGCGGTTCGGTCGCCGTGAGAAGCACCTTCTTTTCGGAGGATTCGCCGTCGGTGGTCGTGGGGAACACCGTTTCCGAGCCGGTGAGCACGGGTGTCACGGGCGAGCCAAACGCGACCACGTGGCCATCGCGGGTGCCCACGTACAGGCGGCCGGCGCCGACGCCTGGGTCCGCGAACTTGGACGAGGTGCCGATCGGCGCGCTCCAGCGCAGGACCGGTTCGTTGTGTACGGGGATCGGGTTGTAGGCGCGCAGCTGGGCGCCTTCGCCGGTGCCGTTGGGCGCCCACACGATCCAGACGAGCGCGGAGCCGGGGTTGGTGCCGTTGGAGGTGATCAGAGGCGCGCTCGAGGAGAAGCCGAACACTTCCGTCGAGGTGCCCTGCAGCGAGAGCGTGGGCATGCCGGTGCCGGATAGCCCGTACTGGTAGACGCGGAAGTTGCCGGAGGTGGCGTTGCCGGTGGTGCCTCCCGACGCCGTCGGGATGTACACCCAGCCGCCTTCGCCCGGCCACACGCCGGGCCGCGACCACACGCCGCCATAGGGTCCGATTCGCTGTACGACCTCGTCGGAGTCGGCGGGGCCCTGCCCGATCCCGCCGAGGTTGTCGCGGTTGAGCAGGTACACGTAGCCGTCCTTGCCGACCGCGACGGCGAGGTGCGGTATGGCCGGCGTGCCGAAATATTCTTCGGGCAGGCCGGTGACGCCGCCGGAGGCGAAGTCCGCGTCCCAGCTGTCCAGGAAGGAGGCGTTGTAAGGGGCGAAGAAGTCGACGGCCTTCAGCGAGCCGCCGGGCTGCACGTCGAGCCGCACGATCGACTCGCCGAGGTCTTCCGGCGGCGTGTCTCCGGGCGTCGGCGTCGAGGGGGCGCCCCCATTACCGGTGCTCAGCAGGATCGTTCCCGGTCCGTCCGAGGTCAGTCCGGCGCCTGACTGCCAGATGCCGGCGCCTTCGCCGGTCTCATCCGCGACCCAGCGCGCCTTGACGGCGCCCGCGGTGGAGACGCCGAACACCCAGCCCTGCCACACGGGGTGGTCGCAGTCGGAGCCGAAGGCCGCGTATACGACGCCTTCCATCAGCAGCAGCCCCGGGCGCTGGAGCTGGGTCTGCGCGTGGAACGTCTGGCCGGAGGCGTTCTGGGCGGTGCCGCTCAGCTGCACCGGGAAGCCCGGCTGTGTTTCGCCCGTGGATACGCTCACCGCGTCCATGAACCACTCCGGTTCTTTTTTCTTTTCGCGGTAGGTCTTGTATGTGAGGTAGGCGATGTTGGTCGCCGGGTCGATCACCGGAGTCGAGGTGACACCGATTTCGGGGGTCAGGTCCGCGCAGCTGATTTCGCCGGGGTTCCATGGTTCGCTGAGGCTCTTGGTCCACAGCTGCGCGCCGGTGGCGGGGTTCAATCCGTAGAGGTGGTTGGCCTCCGTGGCGACGAACAGCGTGCCCTCGTCAAGCAGCGGCTGCGCATACACCTGGCCTGTGACGGGCGTCGACCACAGGCGCCCGAACGTGCCGCCGCTGACGAGTTCCGGTGTGATCGAAGGCTCGTTCGGATACCAGCCCGTGCGCAGGTCACCGCCGGCGTTCGTCAGCTCGGACCCGGTTTCGGACGCGACCGCCGTCGCCGCGCAGGCAAACAGCAGCAGCGTGCAAAGCACAGACACAGCGCGCATCGTGCGCATCAATTTCCAGCCCTCCATAGCGAGCCCCCACCTGGCCAGTCGAAACCGCGAATCGCGCAAGGATACCCACCGATTCGAGTTTCGGCAAATGCCGCGGAGACGCTCCTTGGCCGATTGCTGCCTATCTCAGATGTCGAACGCTCGCTGCGCCTCGTCCGCGACGTAACGCGCGATCGCAAGCGAGGAGGTTGCCGCCGGCGAGGGCGCGTTGCGTACGTGCAGCGCGCGCTCGGTGTGGGAGAAGACGAAGTCGTCCACGAGCTTGCCGTCGCGGCCGAGCGCCTGCGCGCGGATGCCAGCGAACGAGGGCTGCACGTCGGCGACGCGCAGGTCGGGCACGTAGCGCGCGGCGGCGTGGACGAACGCGGAGCGCAGCGCGGCGTGACGCAGTTCGCTGACGCCCGTGCGCCACCACTTGGCGAGCATCCGCCACGTGCCCGGCCACGCGAGCGTGTCGGCGAGATCGCGGCGGCTGACGTGCGCGAGGCTGTACGCGTCGCGGGCGCCGACCATCAGCGCGGTCGGGCCGATCAGGACGTCGCCGTCGATGTGCTTGGTCAGGTGCACGCCGAGGAACGGCAGCGACGGGTCCGGCACGGGGTAGATGAGCGAGCGCACCAGATCCCGGCGCTCGGGCGCCAGGCGCAGATAGGCGCCGCGGAACGGCACGATCCGCGGGTCGGGGTCGGCGCCCGCGGCGACCGCCAGGCGGTCCGCCCACGCGCCGGCGCAGAAGATCGCGTGGCCCGCCTCGATGGCGCCGTGCGCGTGCTCGAGCCGCAGCGAGCGCCCGGCGGTGGACACGCCCTCGACGCTGCAGCCGGTCGCGACGGCGCCGCCCGCGCCGAGGATGTCCTGGGCGTATGAGCGCGCGACCGCGGGGAAGTCGGCGATGCCGGTGTCGGGCGAGTGCAGCCCGGCGACGCCGCGAGCGTGCGGCTCCAGCTGCTCGATGCCGGCGGCGTCGATGCGGCGCAGCCCCGGCACGCCATTGGCCTGGCCGCGCCGCTCGAGCTCGTCCAGGCGGCCCAGCTCGGAGGCGTCGGTGGCGACGATCACCTTGCCGCAGCGCTCGTGCGCGATGCCGCGCTGCTCGCAGTACTCGTACATCTCGTGCGCGCCTTCGACGCACAGGCGCGCCTTCAGCGAGCCGGGCACGTAGTAGACGCCGGCGTGGATCACGCCCGAGTTGTGGCTGGTCTGGTGCATGCCGATCTCGGCTTCGCGCTCGAGCACGCACACCGACGCCTGCGGATTGCGCCGGATCAGCTCGCGCGCCACCGCCAGGCCGACGATGCCGCCCCCCACGATCGCCAGGTCGCAGCGCTCGGGCGGCTGCTGGAGTGGCTGATCGGTGCTCGACATGCTTGGCGCCAGGCTACCTTGCCGCGATGGCGGCCACGGCTCCGGGACCGCCCGGCGCGGTGGCCGCCGCCGCGTCCAGCAGGCCGGCGCCGTAGAGGCGTTCGTCGCCGCCCCCGCCGAGTTTGCGCGCGGTGGCCTTCAAGCGCGCGGTGATCTGCGTAGGGGTGGGGTGGCGGCCGAGCACGCCGCTGGCGATGATCAGCGCGGCGGTCGCGGCGACGTGGGGCGTTGCCATCGACGTGCCTTCGTAGCCGCCCGGCAGGCCGAAGCGTTTATAGGAGCTGCCCGTGAACGTCACCTGGAAGATGTCGCGGCCGGGCGGCTTTTCGGGGTTGCAGTTGGGGTCGCCCGGCAGGTCCGCGTCGGCGCCGCCGCCGGGCGCGACGAGTGTCAGGCCAGAGCCGTCGTTGGAGTAGTCGGCGAGGCAGCCGTGTTCGGTGGTGGCGCCCACCGACACCACGTCGGGCGCGCGCGCCGGGTAGGCGATCGCGGCGTGGCCCTCGTTGCCCGCGGCCGCCACCACGAGCACGTTGTGGCGGTGCGCGTAGCGCAGCGCGTGGATCAGCTGGGGGATGTCGGCGGCAGTGACGCCGGGCGAGAACTCGAGGCTGAGGTTGATCACCTGGGCGTGGTGTTTGACGGCGAACACGACGCCTTCGGCGATCGTCGACGCTTCGCCTTCGCCCTGGCTGTCGAGCACGCGCACGGGCATGATGTGCGCCGCAAACGCCAGCCCGGTGAGGCCGTAGCGGTTGCCGGTGGCCTCGGCGATCGTCGCCGCGACGAACGTGCCGTGGCCGTTGCGGTCGTTGGGGTAGGGATCTTTGGCGACGAAGTCATAGCCTTTGACGAACGAGCGGCGGCTGAAGTCCGGCGAGCGGCGGAACGGGCCGCGGTTGGCGTAGGCAACGCCGGTGTCGAGCACGGCGACCGTCACGCCCTGCCCGCCGGGAGCGCCGTCGGCGGCGACGTTGGCCCACGCTTCGGGTGCGTCCACGCCCCATTCGCCGGAGAAGTTCCACTGCAGTTCCTGCCAGCCGCCGGGGTGGTGGCTCGTGCCTTCGTCGTCGGGGATCAGCCCGCCGGCGACGTGCGCGCGGTAGTCGGGCACCGCCCACGCCACGCCCCGCTGCGCGCGCAGCCGGCGCAGCGCGCTCGCCACGCTGACGCCCGGCGCGAGGTGGACCGTGCGGGTCTCGACGCCCGAGGATTCCTGTTCATCGGCGCCTTCGGAGCTCGCCGCGTGCGCTCGGCGGGCGGCGTGCGCAGGGGCGTAGCCGACGATCACCTCGCCGGGCGCGTACGGAGCCGGCGAGGCCGCCGCAGCCACCGAAACGCCGCCGAGCAGCACCACCGCCGTGTACGGCGTCAGCAGGATCGAGATTCTGCGCGCGGTCCGGCGCAGCGTTCGGCGGGCGGTGGGGGAGGGCATCGGCGGTCTGGTAATGATGATGCGCCGGGGAACGCGGCGGGGAGGGCACTGTCGCAGACGCCGCGGGCGATATCGATGAGCGGACGCTTCTTCCCACGCGACGACTACTTCATGCGCCTGGCCGTGCGCGAGGCCGAGCGAGCATTGGAACACGACGACGTGCCGATCGGCGCGGTGCTGGTGCGCGACGGCGAGCTGGTGGCGTTGGCGCACAACGAGCGCGAGCTGCGCCAGGACCCCACCGCGCACGCCGAGGTGATCGTGCTGCGCGAGGCGGCGCGGGAGCTCGGCAGCTGGCGGCTGCTGGACACGGTCATGTACGTGACGCTCGAGCCGTGCGCGATGTGCGCGGGGGCGATCGTGCTCGCGCGGGTGCCGCGGGTGGTGTTCGGGGCGAGCGACCCGAAGGCGGGGGCGTGCGGGAGCGTGCTGGACGTGCTGGGGGAGGGGCGGCTGAACCACCGGCCGGACGTCGCCGGGGGGCTGCTCGGGGAGGAGTGCGGGGGGCTGCTCAGCGCGTTCTTCGCGTCGCGGCGGTAGGAGCTCGGCGGGCGTGCACGCGCGCGCGTGGATCATCTAGCCTTGTGGATGTCGCCCCCTGGTGGGTGCCGCCCTGGAGGGGTGGCAGAGCGGTTGAATGCGGCGGTCTCGAAAACCGTTGTGCGCCTGATTGGCGTACCGAGAGTTCGAATCTCTCCCCCTCCGTTAGGAGCCGAAACCCGCGCGTTTGCAGCGGACTTTGACCATATGGCGGGTCTTCGCGAGCCGCGCCAACGGCCGCTGGAGGTTGCTGGAAACCGCCCGAGTCGGGCTAGGACTGGCGCGCAACTGGCGCGCATAGGCCAAAGTTGGTTGAGACTTTGAGGCGAGCGATCAAGGACGGGCGGCCGGTAGGCGCGTGTAGGTATGTGAGATCTCAGGCCGCTTCGTCCTGGGGTCGGGTGCTGCTGTCCACCGCGCGGATCGCGGTGATTAGGTCGTCGACTTCGGCGTCGGCGAACAGCGCCTCGGGACCTCCAGGCGCGAGGGTCGTGAACGGCGGTTCGTAGAGCAGGCCGAGGTCCATCGTGCCGTTCATGGTCAGTTGCTCGACGATCATCGCGACGAACTCGTGTTGGTCTGCGCTGAGCGTCTTGCCGTCTATGAATCCGGAGAGCGCATCGGTTGCGGCGTCACGGTCCAATCCGACCAGGGAGCGGATGAAGCCGCCGAGACCGCCTTCCTCCAGACTCGCCCTCTCCAGGTCGTCGGGGGAGCCGATCCCGGCCTCCCGCAGCATCCGTTCGAGCTGCTCGATGTCCGTGTCCGTCAGGGGCAGGTTGCGCCGAAGACGCTGCAGTGCGAGGTGGTCTTCGTGCTCGCGCAGATAGGCGCGCGCCTTCTCGCGGAACCGCTCGAAGTCGGCGCCTACACGGATGTCGCGCAGCTCTACTTCTTCGATCTCAGACAGCTCGTCGGTGAAGTCGGTGTAGACGAACGCCCGCCTGCGCTTCTCCAGCAGGCGCACCAGGCGGCGGATGCGCAGTCGCGCGTGCTCAAGCATTGGCAGCGTGACATCGACCCACCACTCATCGCCGGCGAGCTCGTCGAGCAGCTCCTGCTGCTCGCGGATCGCGGGGATCGCAAGCTGCTCCAGGAGGCCCGATGCGATCTCCTGGACCTGGTGGCGCAGCCGCTCCAGTCCGGGCGTGTCGAGTAGCCGGCAGATCTGGAGCTTTAGAATTAGTAGATCGAAACGCTTTGCCTCCTCGTCGTCATCTGGTAGCGCGGTCGGCAGGTCGGCCAGGCGATCTGAGAGCTCAATTGCACGCTCTACGTCGAGCTCGGTCCATGGCTCATCGGCGCGGTAGCGCTCGACCCACTCCCGCTGAGGACGCACGAGGAAGTTATCGACGTTCATGTTCGCGATCTGCTTGCTAAGCAGCGCGATCGTCTCGGCGTGCAGCCCCCGCTCGCCACTGCTGAGCTTCCCCTGGTTCTCGGCTTCGGCGAGCGAGAGAATCAGCTGCACACGCTCCTTGAACAGCCGCAGACGCAGCGACTCGCCGACGCCGCTCGTGCTCGGCTCGAGGTGCTCGTTGAAGTAGGCGAGGTTCTCGCAGCAGTCGAAGATGAGGAAGTCGCTCTTGGATTCGCCTGGACCGAACAGGTCGGGACAGAGCCGAGTACCGCGGCCGATCATCTGCCAGAACTTCGTCTTCGAGCGGACTGGCTTGAAGAAGACGAGGTTTAGGACCTCGGGGATGTCGATGCCGGTGTCGAGCATGTCGACCGAGACGGCGATGTGCGGTGCCTTGTCCACCACTGAGAAGGCATCGATCAGCGACTGCGCATACTCGGTGCGGTGCGTGATCACGCGCGCGAAATGGCCCGCATGCTCCGGGTAGTTGGCGTCGAAGCGCGCAGCGATGAACTCGGCGTGCTCGTTGTTCTTGGCGAAGATGATCGTCTTGCCGAGCCGGTCGCCACCCGCCACCCGGTGGCCGTGAGTCATCAGCGTCTCAAGCAGTTTGTCGATCGTGTCGGCGTTGAACAGCCAGCGGTTGACCGCCTGGGCCGCGACGGAGTCTGGTGGTTCTTCACTCTCATCTCCCCAGTCTTGGGACTCCCACTGCTCCTTCTCCTCGTCGCTTAGGTCGTCATAGCGGATGCCCTCGCGCGGGAACTTCAGCGGAACGGCGATCGCGCGGGGCGGCACCAGGAATCCCTCGTCCACTGCTTCCTTCAGGTCGTAGTAGTCGGTTGGGACGCCAGGCTCTAGATCGAACAGGCCATAGGTGTCGTGGCCGACCTCGTCCTTTGGAGTCGCGGTCAACCCGACGAGCAGCGAGTCGAAGAAGGCGAAGATCGAGCGGTACTTCTGGTAGACGGAGCGGTGCGCCTCGTCGATTACCACGAGGTCGAAAAACCCCGGTCCGAAGCGCCGCTCTTCGCCGGCCTGCCCTTCTCCGATCAAGCCCATCATCGTCGGATAGGTCGAGACGTACACACGTCCTTCCTCACGGCGCTCAGTCACGAGGTTGACCGTCGTCGCATCCGGCAGGTGCGCCTTGAACGCGCCGACTGTCTGCTTCACCAGCGCGACGCGATCGGCCAGGAACAACGTGCGCTTGACCCATCCGGCGCGCATCAGCAGATCGACCAGCGCGATCACCGTGCGGGTCTTGCCAGCCCCCGTTGCCATCACGAGAAGCGCCTTGCGCTGGCGGTCGCGATCGAACGCCTCGGATATACGCCGGATTGCGCGCTGCTGGTAGTGGCGCTCGACGATCGAGGAGTTGATCTCGATGTCCGCGAGGGCGCGCCTGCTCGTGCGCCGGTTGATTAGCAGCGCCAGCTCGTCCTTGGTGTGGAAGCCCTGAACACCCCGGGGCGGGTAGCGCTCGTCATCCCAGAACCACGTCTCGTAGCCGTTGGTGTAGAAGATCAGCGGCCGCTGGCCGAACTCCTGCTCCAAGCAGTCGGCATACAGCTTCGCCTGCTGGCGACCCTCGCGTGGGTCGCGTCGCGTCCGCTTCGCCTCGACCAACCCGAGCGGCTTGCCGTCATCTCCCCAGAGGACGTAGTCGACGTAGCCAACGCCGTTGCGAGTCGGCATGCCATGCACCTCGTACTCGCGATCGTGATCTTCATCGAGGGGCCATCCCGCCTCGTGCAGCAACAGGTCTATGTAGCGGTCGCGGGTCTCCTCCTCGTTGTAGTCGTGCTCATCCGGCGTTGCCTCGTTGACAGCCTTCGCCTGTGCGATCTGGGTGTGTAGTTGCTCAAGTTGAACTTGCAGCTGTGCGTTGTCAGCCCTCGCGCGGGCAAGTTCCGCGTCTCGCCGAGCGTGCTCCGCCTCCTTGCGCTGGAGAGCCTCGACAGACGCCTGTCGCTGCTCGGCTGACGACGGGAGTGGTATGGCGGCCTCGTCGAAAGCAAGCCCCGGCGGCGGGACGTCCGCGGGGTCGCGTGCGTAGGTGCGTGCGACCCAGAACATGATGTGAAACAGCTCACGGATAACGCCAATCGCAGCCTCGCGCTTAACCGTCCGGCGATCGTGGACTGCGGCGTTGCCCTGGCGGCGGACGAAGTCCATCTTGGTCCTGATCCGCTTGTCGACCGCCGACTGAAAGGATGGCTCGAAGAGCATCGCCGAAAGGTCGTCCCTGTAGGGGCGTTGCAACGAGCTGTCGGCGGTATACATCCAGTGGACAGCGAGTTCAAGAGACCGCCGGGCGTAAAAACAGCCTGCTCGAGGGTCAGCGGTGGCGCTTCGCTCAGCCTGGACGCACTCATCTGCAAGATCGGGCCAACCGCTAAACAAAAAGGAGAAGTTGCTCACAAGCTACAGGTCTCCGAGGAAGATCGCCTCGCCGTCCAGGCTGTCAATCAAATATGGGGCAAAGCCAATGAGTACAATGCCGACTCCGATTAGATCTCGGGTCGCGACCTCCCCCAAGATGTTTGCCGGCTGGCCGGCGTGACGAATACCCGGATAGTCACAGCTAAACTTGTAGACGTTCTTTAGCGCGTCTCTGAGCGCTGCGTGCGGCCAAGTATCTAGTTCATTTGCGATTGCCCCCAAACCGCTGGCGCTCGTATTTGGGTGCGCAGCACCAATCGCCTCTAGCAAATTACACTGCTTCTGAATGACGGTCTTGATCCTGAATCCCGATCGGCCACTTCGCAGGTCGCGGATAGAATCCTCGAACTCCCTGAGTAGTGAGCCAACATGCTCATCCTCCTCTGCCACAGCGCTGATATGGCTCATAAGACTCGAGAAGATCCCCGAGAGCGTCGGAGACAATGAACATGGTCGCCGAAGGTCGTAGCGGAGACTATACTTTTCAACAAAGGAGCCCAGTAGTCGAAAATACAAGTCTGTAAGCCCTTTGCAACTGAAGTCGTCGAGAACGTCTGCTGCTGTCTCCAAAAACCCGATCAGTTGAGACTCGCTCGTGAAGTCCAGCGGAGAGACCGCCCGAAATGCCTCCTCAGCAAGTACTGGTTCGCTAGTCAATGTGGCTAGCTCATTCTCGTTAGGCCTTGCTGCTAGTCTTGGTACAAGCTCTCGATACAGCTCTATGTAGAGGTCCGTCGGGGCATTACCATGTTCGGCCAGCTGATCCCAGATCTCACGATAAGTGTCCTCCCACACTTGTAGAATCCCGCCCTGCATCGAAGTCAAAGATTTCCCTTAAAGGCCCGGTCTTGGAGGGAGGCGAAGAGGGCGTCGAGCAAGTGAAGCCGCTGACGCATTCCCGCGTCGTGATGGCCGATTGTGGCGACCACTTTCTCAAACTGGCGTTCCAAGTCCCTGGGCGGCAACGGCAGCTTGATGGACCGCAACTCCCGAGCGTTGATATTCGCCATGCCGATGATGCTCTTGGCCATACGCCGTAGAACGGCCTTGCCATATCCCGAATTCAAGAAGCCTGCGAGATAATCTGGGAGACGGTCGTCTGCCATCCGTATTCGAATGAGATAACCCGCATAGGCCATCGGCTCCGGACCGCGAAACACGGCTGTCTTGCCAACCAACTCCGCACTATTGGTTCTATTGAAGAGAATGTCTCCGTTTCGAACCAGGTGGCGATCAGTGTCTTTGTCGGAGAGATCTACATACTTAAGATCATTCAAATCGACTCTGCCGTCGGCGGTCACGTTGCCCATGCGTAGCATCGGATATTGTCCCGTCTGCCCAGCCTTCTTGGCTGATCCATAGTCAGTACTAGCAACTATGTCATCAATGCTTCCGTTGCTGAATCGCTTAGGGTTGGCCGCTGGGTCTCCAAAGATGTCGACGAACACCGTGCGGCTCAGGGAGGACAATGCTGCGGAACACTCGACGTGCCGGCGACGGAGGTCGTGCGCTTGATCGAGCACACCAGCTATCCGCCGCTGCTCGGCGAGCGGCGGGAGAAGAAGAGGCAGCCGATAGGCGTCTTCACGGTTGAGACCGGGTACGGCCGCTGCCCGATTCAGTCTTGTGAGACTCAAGGCATCCAGTAGGTGCGCTAGCCATTTGATGTCACACGATGTGCAGGTCTCGTCGACGAAGTAAGTCGTGTCGATCGGCCATACGGGAGTCGGCGAGTAGTGGACCTCGCCGCACGAGCCCTTTCGACCTATCACGATCGTCGGCCCTTGAGTAAGCGCGGCGTCGTGTGCACCGACTATTCCATTGGAGCCATAGACCGGCCATCCGGCACCAGACCGGTCTTGGGCCTTGAGGGCGCGCCCATAGTGGAACTCGCAAATCTCGCCAACCGTGGTCTCCGCCCAGCCCACTCTCATTACAGCATCTCCTTGAGTGTGCTGAGCCCTGAACGAATCTCATCCTCAATCTGCTGCAGTTCGGCGATGATCTCAGTCGGCGGTCGGTGCTCGATCTGCTCGTACGTTATTCCCTTGTAGCGATTGATCGAGAGGTCGTAGCCGGCTGCGACTACGTCCACCTTCGGTACGCAGAAGCTTTGGTCCGTCCGCGGACGCTCACGCTCGTCGCCATCTCTCTCAGCCCAGCAAAGGAGCACATCCGGCAGGTTGTTCTTATCGAGTTCCTCGTCGGACAGGTCAGCGTCCGGGGTGGGTCCCAGCTTGCCCTTGTCCAGAAGCGGTATGCGCTTGTCGTCCAGGCTGTGGCCGTCCGCCTTCACGTCGTAGAACCAGACGTAGTCGGTGCCACCGCTGTCGGTCTTCGTGAACAGCAGGATCGCGGTCGAGACGCCCGCATACGGCTTGAACACGCCGCTGGGCAGCTTCACGATCCCGTCCAGCTTCTGATCCTCGACGAGGATCCGTCGCATCTCCTTATGGGCTTTCGTCGATCCGAACAGCACGCCGTCCGGCACGATCACCGCAGCACGCCCACCGGGCCGTAGCAGCCGCAGGAAAAGGGCGAGGAACAGCAGCTCGGTCTTCTTCGTTTTCACGACCCGTAGTAGGTTCTGAGCCGTCGTCTCGTAGTCGAGACTGCCGGCGAACGGCGGATTGGCGAGGATGAGCGAGTAGATGCCCTCCTCCTCGCCTGCGCCCTCCGAGAGTGAGTCGCGGTAGCGGATGTCCGGGGCCTCGACCCCATGGAGGAGCATGTTCATCGACCCGATGCGAAGCATGGTGTTGTCGAAGTCGAAGCCATGGAACATGCTGTTGTGGAAGTGCTCACGGGCCACGCGATCGAGCTCGACTTCGCGATGCGTGCGCCGGACGTAGTCACTCGCAGCTATGAGGAAGCCGGCGGTCCCGCACGCCGGATCGCAGATCTCGTCTGTGGGTGTCGGCGCCGTCATAGCGACCATCAGGGCGATGATGTGCCGTGGCGTGCGGAACTGGCCGTTCTGCCCCGCGGTCGCAATCTTGCTGAGCATGTACTCGTAGACGTCGCCCTTGGTGTCGCGGCCCTCCATCGGCAGTTCGTCGAGCATGCCCACGACCTTGTCGAGCAGCGCCGGGGTGGGGATCGTGAATCGCGCATCGCGCATGTGATGCGAGTAAGTCGACCCCTCACCGCCAAGCTCGCGTAGGAACGGGAAAACGCGCTCGCCGACGATCGCGAACATCTCCGCTGGATCGCGATCCTTGAAGTGCGACCAGCGCAGATCCGCGAAGGGCCGGTCGAGGTCGTCGTCGCCCGCCGGGAAGATCGGGGCATCGAGGCTGGTTCCGAGCCGATTCGACCTGTTCTCCTTGGTCATCTGCAGCTCGTCCAGCCGGCGGACGAAGAGCAGATACGTAATCTGCTCCATGACCTCGAGCGGATTCGCGATGCCCCCAGACCAGAAGGCGTCCCAGATTCGGTCGATCTTTGCCTTCAGGTCTCCGGTGATCACAGCGCGCAAGCGTATCGAGGAGTGTGGGGGGCGCCGCGACCGGCGCACCATCGTCGGTACCAAGCTATCGGACGGTTCTGCATTGGCCCGCGGCGATTTTTAGGAAGAAACATGGCAAATTTCCACGTACTTGCCCGAACTGCTAGCCTTCTGGCGGAGGAGACAGTATGGAAAAATTCCATAGTTCCTCCGCTAGATCGATGCCAGGACGTGTCTTCACCCAGCTCCTCGAGGTGGCCCAGGACCAGCACGGCTACGTAACGCCGCGGGATGCCCGCGCGCTGAACATCAATCCGCTGCGGCTGCAGGATCTAGTCCGCCAAGGGCTGGCCGAGCATGTCGCCCACGGCGTCTACCGGATCGTGCTGGTGCCTATGACGGCGCTTGACCAGTACATGGAGGCGAGCCTCTGGCCCCAGGTTGCCCGAGGCGTCCTCTGCGCCGAGACGGCGCTCGACTTGCACGAGCTTTGCGACGTAAATCCCGCGAAGATCCACATGACCGTGCCCACTGGCTATCGACCGCGGCGGGATGTCCCGAAACTCTACACACTTCATTACTGCGATCTCGACGATCAGGACGTGACCAGACATGAAGGAATTCCCATCGTGACGCCCTATCGCGCGATCCTCGACGGCATCGGCAGCCATCTGGGGTCGCGGCTGCTCGGCCAGGCAATCGACAATGCCAAGGCACGGGGATTGCTGACGCGTGAGCAACTCGCTGACGTAAGGCGCCGCCAGAAGGCCCCGGACCCGGCCTGATGACGATGTCCGAAGCCCGGCGCAAGGCGCCGCATAGCACGGGCGTCATCGAGCGATGGGTGAACGAATACGCCCGCGAGCAGGGCATGGTCGTTGGCCGTCTCCAACGGTGGGTCTGGTTCATGATCGTCCTAGCCGTACTCGATCGAGTTCGCGACGAGGCCGGCGAGCCGCTGTTCATCCTCAAGGGCGGTGCGGCAATGGAGCTGCGCATGCGCCTCCAGGCCCGCACCACGAAGGACATCGACACGATCTTCCGTGAGTCGACCGAGTCGATGCTGGAACGCCTCGACGAGGCATTGCAAGCGGGCTGGAACGACTTCACATTCGAGCGCACGCCACCCGTGCCGATCAGGAACACGCGGTCGATGCGCCTGCAGATCAAGCTCGCCTACCGAGGCCGACGCTGGGGAACTGTGCCATTCGAGGTGGCGCCGGCCGAGGGCGAAGCCGGCGATGATGTCGAGATGCTCGAGGCGGTCGCGATTGGGCAGTTTGGTCTGGACGGCCCCACGCGTGTTGCCTGCCTAGGTGTGCGGTACCAGATCGCCCAGAAGATCCATGCCTGCACCGAGCCGCCGCCCGATGGCAAGCAGGAAAACCAACGCTTTCACGATCTGTTGGACCTGATCCTCCTGCGGGAGCTGGCGGACCATGACTGGGCCGGCGTGCGGAGTGCCTGCGTCGACACATTCAAGGTACGTGGCAGGCAGCCGTGGCCTCCAGAGCTCGTGATACACCCGTCATGGCCCGAAGCCTTCACGGCTCTCGCCGCAGAACACGGCTTCGACGTCACCGACGTCCAAGAGGCCGCGCGACAGGTACGTGAGATGATCGCGAGGATCGACGCGGCAGGCGACGATGGGTAGAGACAGCCATCGGGGCCACGGGGCCATGGATCTGAAGATCACAGATTCCTGTGACCTCCTATAACTTTTTGTAACGGAGTACAGCTGCGGTGCCAAATCCCGCCCAACCCTCAAGTAGCGTTTCCGCGGGACTGGCGCGCATACGGGCGCGCACCCCCCACTTTTGGCTTGCCAGAGCCAAATCTTAGCGGTCTCGAAAACCGTTGTGCGCCTGATTGGCGTACCGAGAGTTCGAATCTCTCCCCCTCCGTTAATTAGAGACGTGTGCTAGGCGAGTCCTACTCGCTCTCCGAGCGCGCGTACGTCGACGGCCCCCACCATCTCGCACAGGACCTGGGTCGCCCGATCAGCAACGATGACCTCCGGATGGAAGCTGGCTGTGAACGCTGAACGCGACGTCGGGCAGACGACAACTGTGGAGAGGGCACGCAGATCGTCCGCTTGGACGATTACCGCGAATCGGCGGCCTTCCTGAACGTGGCTGCGCTTGGCTGGCATCTTGATCCGATGGACATCACCGCGGACCACGCAACGTCTCCATCAGGCCGGCGACATCGCGTGCTTCGCGCACGTAGCCCTCGTTCTGCATGAGGCGCCTCGCCTCGGCTGCAAGTCCGCCGCGTCGACGCTCACGCTCTGCTGTCTCGGCGATCGCTTGCCGCGCGGCCTCGGCGCGGCTCAAGCCTCGTCGCCGAGCGATCTCGTCAAGCGCGCTCAGCCCGTCGCGTCCGAGACGCAGAGAAAGCGATGGGGAGCCGATGCCATACCCCAAGCGTAGCGCGAAGCGCGCTACGCTGATATCCGAGCAAGCGCTCTGCATGCAGCGCGCGGATGCGCGTCCAGACGGCTGGATTTTGCTTGACTGCAGGCAAGCTAGCCTCAGGAAACCAACCCCGGCGAATCCGCGAGTCGGTGCATGCGCTCGTGCGCGAACTGGACGACGGTTGCGCCCTCGCCGACAGCTGTGGCGCAGCGCTTGATCGAGCCAGCGCGCACGTCACCGGCTGCGAAGACGCCCGGCACGCTGGTCTCGAGCAATCCCTCGGCGCCAGCGTCGGTGCCCGTCAGGATGAAGCCGTCGAGGTCACGCGCGAGCACGTCACCGAGCCACTCAGTGCAGGGGTTGGCACCGAGGAACAGGAACAGGAAGGAGAGCGGCAGCTGCGCTCCATCGGCGAAGGTGGCTGCGTGCAACTGTCCGTGCTCTCCCTCTAGGCCGACGATCTCAGAGCGATCGCGTACTGCGACGCCGTAGCGATCGAGCTCATCGATCAGGTACTGCGACATCGTCTCTGCGAGGTTGCCACGGCGGTGCAGGAGCGTGACGAGCGCCCCGCCGCGCGCCAGCCATACGGCGGCCTGGCCGGCTGAGTTGCCGCCGCCGACGACCGCCACGCGCTGAGCCGTGCAGAGCTGGCCCTCCGGCGGTCCGGCGGCATAGAACACGCTCAGCCCCTCGTACGCCTCGAGTCCCGCGACTGGCAGACGCCGGTATTCGGCGCCGGTGGCGAGCAGCACGGCGCGGGCAGCTATCTCGTTGCCGTCCTCCAGCTTCACGAGATGGCGCCCCACGCCGGGCCGCAGCTCGTCGGCGCGGTAGGGCGAGGCCACGCGGGCGCCGAACTTGCGTGCCTGGGTGGCAGCGCGGCTGACCAGTTCGCTGCCGCTGATCCCGGCGGGGAAGCCAAGGTAGTTCTCGATCCTGCGCGAGGTGCCCGCCTGGCCGCCGATGCCGCGGCCCTCCACGATCAGCGTGTCCAACCCCTCCGAGGCACCATAGACGGCTGCAGCCAGTCCCGCGGGACCGCAGCCGACGATCAGCAAGTCGACTTCCTCGCGCGGCGCGAGCTGCAGGCCGATTCCGAGTGCCCGTGAGAGCTCCCCGTTGCTCGGGTTGATGAGCTCCACCCCGCCGGGCAGCCGCACCAGCGGCGACTGCGTGTGTGAGCCGGCGCCGTCTGTCGTCTCGGTGGGATCGATCCAGGTGTGCGGGAGCCGCTGCGCGCGGGCGAACTCGAGCAGCCGGCGCGTATCGGGAGACTCGCGTGGACCAACGATCTCAGGACCAACGCCGCTACGCGCTTGGAGCAGCTCGCGGCGTTCGACCAGGGCACTCAGAATCAAATCCGAGAGCGCGGGGTCGTCGAACAGCATCGCACGCAGCTTCTCGCGCGGGAGCGCGATGTAGCGCATTCGCCGGGTGACGATCGCGGTGACGAACACCGACTGCCCGCTGAGGAGGTTGACCTCCCCGAGAAAGCCTGGGGCGGCATGGCGGACGATCTCGTTCCCGGCGCCGTCCAGGATGGCCGCTTCGCCCTCGACGATCGCTATGAACGGGTAGGTCGCATCGCCGATCTCATACAGCTTCTCGCCCACCTCGGCTGTGTGCTGCTCGCCATGCTCGGCAAGCATCTCCATCTGGGTGCTCGACAGTATTCGAGCCGCCGGAGCCGCTGGGTCATCAGCTTGGGAGGTCACCTGCTGACAAGCCTAGCCAGCTTGAGGGGATCGGCGCGCACGAGAAGCGGCAGGCGGTTCTGGCCGGGGTCGCACGCGAGGGCCACAGATCAAGGCGCCAGCTCGTGAACGATCGTAGTGGGCTGACCGGGATCGGTCATCGCAAGGATCTCCTCTAGCCGCCGCCGGTCGCGGAGGCTGACGCGTTCATGTTGGCGTAGGTGTTCCTCCCAAGAGCCGACGACGAACTGCTCGGGCTCCCCGCGACATAGCGCGCTCCGGCGCGGATCGCCCCAGCGACGTGCTCGGGTGCCATCGTGCGCGTGCGTATCCCTCAGTCAGGCGGATCGCGAGCGCGTCGAGCAGCACGTCAACCGTCCGATGCGGGGCGCTGTCGGTTGGTGCTGCCCGTGCGGCCTTCGCGACGGCTGGCGCGCCTCCGACGACTTCGACGTCGAGTAGCGTTTTCACCGAACTGGCGCGCATACGGGCGCGCACCAGCGATTTTTGACTCCCCTTCCGCTGTCGTGCTGGAGGGGTATGACGTTGTGGCGCGAGCCCGCCACACCCCTCCGGCATCGAGGCGGCTGTTGCATCAGGAGAAGCTCAGCGCTTCTTTGTTCTTGAGGTTGGTGATCATTTCCCCGACCATCGTGCCCATTTCACCGCCCAGGCTGCATTTGAGTTTTTCCGCGGCTTCGAACTTGATGGCGACTTTGCCGCCTCTCTGTTCCAGTCCCGTGAAGATTTTCGGTTTGGTGCACGTGTCTTCTATTTTGATGCCCGCGTCGATGCCCTCGATGACGAAACCGGGGATGCTGAATTTTTCCGTGATCTCATCCTTTGCCACCCCGCCCACGGTTTCCAGCGTCGTGTTCCATGGGCTGCTGAGCCCCACTTTTTCGACCGACGTGAGGCCTTCCACGACGACACACGGACCCGCGAGGCTGAGTTCGCCTTTGGCTTTCGGCCCAACGGCCCCTGATATCGCCGATTCGCATAACACCGCAATTTTGGCATTGGCGTCACGGAAGATCATGGATTTGTTTTCGGCCAGTCCTTCCACTTCTTTTGCGACTTTGATTTCGGCTCCCGCTTCTAACCATTCGATCGCGGCTGCCGAAGCCGCCGCAACCGTACCGGAGATGAAGACGATGAGAAGCGAAAGCCCTACAGCGTGGGATCTCTTCATGCCGATCCGCCCCTTTCTTTCAGCTGGTCAGAATCGGGCCAGTATGTCCAGCGACGGCGGAAGCTGTCAACGTTCTGGTTGCGTTGTTTTCGACTCACGAGGCGAGCGGGGGGTGCCGCACAGCAGTCAGAATTGGGCAGCGATGCAGATAGCTGTCCGAGACAGAAACAGATTCTTCAAACTTGATGGAAATGATGAAATCCTCCCCGTCGAACGAATGGTGGGATTCGGGAGCCGTCGGGCGCGCCAGCCGATTGAGATTCGCAAGGCCGAGCGCGAGCTGTTCTTCTGGACGGCTCGCCAGGCGCTGAAGCTCGTGATCCTCGCCGCGCTGACGGCCTACGTGGTCGTGTCGCTGGTGGAGGGGCGCCTGCCGGGCGCGGAAGTGCTGCTGCGCTACCTGTAGGCCGGCCGCGCCCCGTCCTAGACTGCAATCCGTGCACGACATGCGCTTCTCGGTGGCACGAGGCCTGCGCGGCGCGGGGCTCGCGTTGCTGCGCCCGTTCGGCTACCTGGCGTTCGTGGTGGCGCTATGGGCGCTGTCCGCGGCGGCGAGGCTGCTGGGCGAGGAGCACGAGCTGGGGTTCTTCGCGCAGCGCCTGAACCGGATGATCTGGCGCTACCCGGACGTGACGCGCCGCGGCGTGCAGATGGCGTGGCTGGTGTGGGTGGTGCTGCTGGTGATCGCGGTCAGCCCGTACGACCCACTGGCTACCGGGTGGGACGAGGTTGCGCTTGTGGCGCTGGCTGCGGGCGTGCTCTGGCACCAGCGGCTCGGGCGCCGAGCCGGGCGTTGAGGTTCTCGAGCGCCTGCTCGAGGCCGACCTCGGCGGGATCGAGCGCGCGCATGGCGGTCGCGAGCCGATATTCAGCGAAGTAGTCGGGCTCGGTGTCGCACGCCTGTGCGATCAGCTCCATGGCGCGCATCGACGGCCTGTCATGGCCATTGGCCAGCATGTTGATGTGCGCATGGGTCATGCCTTTGCCGTCGAGGTCGCGCGTGAGCTCGGCGAGCGCGCGGTAGCTGAGCCCGCGCTCGGCCATGAGCACGCGCAGCGCGTCTCCGAATGGCTTGTCGCTGAAGCGCTCCATGGGGTTGACTTGCGACGATAGCCGCTCTTGCGACGCCAGATCACGACAAAGCTGATTCCGCTTGCGGAGCTCGAGCAGCGGGACATCGGCCGCTGGCGCGAGCTGGCTGCGGTTGCGCTCGAGCCGAACCCGTTCTTCGAGCCGCAGTACCTGCTGGCACTCGCGCGCGGCCTGGGCGAGCTCGAGCGCGTGGCGCTGGCGGTGGTGGACGACGGCGAGTCGTGGCTTGCGTGCATGCCCGTGCACCGTGTCGAGCGCTGGCATCGGATCCCGGTGCGCGCGACGGCGATGTGGCGCGGGCACGCGATCGTGGCGGCGCTCGTGGGCACGCCGCTGATCTCGCGCACGCGCGCTCGCGATGCGACGCTGGCGCTCGTCAGCGGCGTCGTGCGTCAGCCGCGGTCGTTGTTCGCCGCCTTTGAATGGCTCGTGGAGGGCGGCCCCGTATTCGAGGCGTTTCGCGCGACCCTGGCTGAAGCGGGGCTGCGCTCGATGCTGTTCGAGCGCTACGAGCGCGCCTTCCTGACCCGGCACGCAGACGGTGGCTACCTGGAGCGGGCGATGAGCTCGAAGCACCGCCGCAACCTGCGCTCGCAGTGGCAGCGAATGGGCGAGGAGCTGGGAGAGGAGCTGACGGCGGTCGAGCGCGCGGGCGAGCAGGCGGCGGTGGAGCAGCTGATGGAGCTCGAGCGGCGCAGCTACCTGGCCGAGCGCGGGACGGTGCTCGCCGGCGACCCCGGTCACGCGCGCTTCTTCCGCGAGATGTGCGCGGCGTTCGCGGGGGAGGGCCGCCTGCAGTTGCTGGCGCTGCAGGCCGGCGATCGCACGCTGGCGATGAAGTGCAACATCCTGGCCGGCGCGGGCGTCTTCTACTACAAGATGGCCTACGACGAGGACTACGCGAGGTTCTCGCCGGGGATCCAGCTGGAGGCGCGGATGCTCGAGCTGTTCGAGCAGCGTGCGGAGTCCGCCTGGATCGACTCGTGCGCGTCGCCGAACAACGCGACGATGAACAAACTGCTGCGCGAGCGCCGCTCGCTGGTGACGCTGACGGTGCTGGACCCCTCGCTGCGCGCTATCGCGCTGGCGCCCGTGATGCGCGGTGCCCGCTACATGCGCAACCGCGCGCTCGAGCGCAGCCTCGGGCCATCAGCGTCGGCACCCGCCCCACCCGCCGCCTGATCGGCAGCGTCCGGCTACGATCCCCGCGGTGAGCCATCGACACCGGAGGACAACGCTGTCCGCGCTGCTCGCCTGCGCGATGGCGGTATCAGCAACCGCATCCGCCGCCGCCCCCGCGGCGCCCGCGACCCCGTCGAGCGCGCCCGGCTACCGCGTGCAGAGCGTGTGCGGCGCGCCCCGCCCGGGCACGGCGGCGTGCAGGAGCCTGAAGCTGGTGCCCGCATCGCTGACGCCGGCGGAGCTCCAGCAGAGCGCGACGCGCCAGAGCGCAGAAGCGAACGGCGTGGCGAGGTCGAAGGTGGAAGTGACGTCTCCGATCCCGGGCTACCTGACGCCGGAACTGCTGCATGCGGCGTACGCGCTGCCGGACGAAACGGCGGCCTCGCAGGCGCAGACGATCGCGGTGGTGGACGCGTTCGACGACCCCAGCGCGGAAGCTGACCTGGGCGTGTACGACGCGCAGTTCGGCCTGCCGGCGTGCACGAGCGCGAACGGCTGCTTCCGCAAGGTGAACGAGGAAGGGCTGGCGAGCCCGCTGCCGCGCAAGAACGGCGGCTGGGCGTCGGAGGAGTCGATCGACGTGCAGATGGCGCACGCGATCTGCGAGAGCTGCCACGTGCTGCTTGTGGAGGCCTCCAGCGAACGCTTCTCGGACCTGGCGGCGAGCGTGGAAGCGGCGGTGAAGGCGGCCGCGAGCGAGATCAGCAACTCCTACGGCGCCGCCGAGGCGGCCCCCGATCTGAGTGTGGCCGGCTCGTACGATCACCCGGGCGTGGCGATCACGGTCAGCTCCGGCGACTGCGGTTACCTGAACGAGGCTTGCGCGGGCGAAGCGCTGGGGGCGGAATTCCCGGCGGACTCCCCCGACGTGGTGGCTGTGGGCGGCACGTCGCTGAGCGACAGGCACGGCGTGTGGACGAGCAAGGTATGGCGCGAAGGCGGCAGCGGCTGCAGCGTGCTGTTCGCGGCGCCGCTGTGGCAGAGCGCGGCGGCGAACTTCGCGGCCACCGGCTGCGGCACCGGTCGTGCGATCGCGGACGTGTCGGCGGTGGGCAACCCGGACACTGGCGTGGACGTGTACGACAGCACGCCGGAAGGCGGCGGCGAGCCGACGGGTTGGACGGTGTTTGGCGGAACGTCGGTGTCCTCGCCGATCGTGGCGGCGGAGTTCGCGCTGGCGGGTGGCGCGCACGGCGTGGCGTACCCGGCGGCGACGCTGTACGCGCACGTGGGCGAAGAAGCGGCGCTGTACGACGTGGTGCGCGGCAAGAACGGGTCGTGCAAACACGCGACGATCTGCCGCGCCGCGCCCGGCTATGACGGCCCGTCGGGCGTGGGCAGCCCGGTGGGCCTCGCCGCGTTCGCGCCGCCCGGCCCGTAGCCTTCTCGGGCATGGTGACGACGAGAGACGCAGTCATATGCCAGCCGCTGCGAACGCCTGTGGGGCGCTTCGGCGGCGTGCTGCGCGACGTGGGCGCGGCGAGCCTGGCGGCGACGGTGATCCGCGAGCTGGTGGCGCGCACGGGCCTGCGCGGCGAGCACGTGGACGACGTGATCATGGGCCAGTGCTACGCCAGCGGCGAGGCGCCGGCGCTGGGCCGGGTGGCGGCGCTGGACGCGGGCCTGGGAGTGGACGTGCCGGGCCTGCAGATCGACCGCCGCTGCGGCTCGGGGCTGCAGGCGGTGCTGTACGCGTGCATGCAGGTGCAGACGGGCGCGGCGGAGCTGGTGCTGGCGGGCGGCGCGGACAGCATGAGCCAGGCGGAGTTCTACTCGACGCGCCCGCGCTGGGGCGTGAAGAGCGGCGCGATCAGGCTGGAGGACCGCCTGGAGCGCGCGCGTGTGAGCGCGGGCGGCGTCAACCACCCGGTGCCGGGCGGCATGCTGGAGACGGCGGAGAACGTGCGCCGCGAGTACGGCATCGAGCGCGAGGCGCAGGACGAGCTGGCGCTGCGCTCGCACGAGCGCGCGGTGGCGGCCCAGCAGAGCGGCGCGTTTGCCGAGGAGATCGTGCCGGTTGCGGTGCCGCGCACGGGCGGCGAGGAGCTGGTGGCGGTGGACGAGCACCCGCGCGCGGACACGACGCTGGAGGCGCTGGGGCGGCTGCGCGCGATCATGGGCGCGAGCGACCCGCAGGCGACGGTGACGGCGGGCAACTCGAGCGGCCAGAACGACGGCGCGGCGGTGTGTGTGGTGACGCACCGCGAGCGCGCGGCGGAGCTGGGCCTCGAGCCGATGGCGCGGCTGGTGTCGTGGGCGGTGGCGGGCGTGGCGCCGGAGACGATGGGCATCGGCCCGATCCCGGCGACGGCGCTGGCGCTGGAGCGCGCAGGTGTGACGCTGGATCAGATGGACCTGATCGAGCTCAACGAGGCGTTCGCGTCACAGGTGCTGGCGGTGCTGGGCGAGTGGCGCCTGCATGACGGCCTGGAGCGCGTCAACGTGAACGGGTCGGGCATCTCCCTCGGTCACCCCGTTGGAGCGACCGGCGCGCGAATTCTGGCCACGCTGCTGCACGAGCTGCGCAGGCGCGGCGCGCGGATGGGGCTTGAGACGATGTGCATCGGCGGCGGCCAGGGCCTGGCAGCGATCTTCGAGCGCGTCGAGGCATAGCGGCAGACTAGGAGGCGGCGCCGGCGCTGACGCCGAAGTGGTCGTAGGAGCGCTCGGCGCGCCTGGCGCTGTGCTCGGGGCAGTACACGCCGCGCACGCGGCCGTCGCGCAGGCCGTATCCGAGCCATTCGCCGCCGCGCCACAGGAAGCGGAAGAATTGGTCTTCGTTGGCGGGTGTGCGCTCGAGCTCGCGCGCCCACGCGGCGTTGACGACGTGCGCGGGCACGGTCGAGCTGCAGGAGCAGCCGTCGGCGAGGTACCCGGAGGACACGCAGCGGAGCGCGCCGTCGGTATGGGTCTCGGGGCCGATGTATGTGGGGATGGTTGCGTGCATT
The DNA here is from genome assembly GCA_035483595.1 of Solirubrobacteraceae bacterium. Lineage (GTDB taxonomy): Bacteria > Actinomycetota > Thermoleophilia > Solirubrobacterales > Solirubrobacteraceae > Palsa-744. The sequence continues at coordinate 403,396 of DATHPU010000022.1, read as the reverse complement.
GGATGCCGTCCTGGTGAGTGGTTCCGTTGGGGCGACGTCGGTGTGCCCGTTTCGGGCAGTTGATGTCGTCCCTTTCGGGCTATTCGCCCTTTTCTTGCGGCATCTCCGCAGAACTTGCGAGATCTGGACAGCTGTACTACCCGCGTCTGCGCGAGGTTCCGCGCCGCAGGCGGTGCACGCGCCGCAGTTCCTCGACGGCCTCGTCGAAGCCGCCGAGCGCCGCGCGCGGCCCGTCGCCCAGGAGCTCCACGTCGAGGCGCTTGCGCATCAGCTCGCCTTCGATGGCGTCCACGCGCTGCCCGCCGGCGCCGGGGCGCGAGCTGACGGCGCGCTCGGGGCGCTCGCCGCGGAACAGCAGCCCGACGCCGTCGTCGAGCGCCCAGCCGCCGGGGAGCGCGCCGTTGCGCACGGCGGCGAGCCACACGGGCAGGCGCTCGGGCTCGCCGTCGGCGTGCACGGTGAGCGAGCCTTCCAGCACGGACAGGCCGGCGATCGGCTCGGGCGGGCCGCTGGAGCGCGTGACGCCGCCCTGGAACCAGCACATGGCGCCGGCGCTGAGCCCGGCGAGCACGGTGCCGCGCTGCCACGCCTGCACGAGCAGGCTGTCGAGCCCATGGGCGCGCCACAGCGCGAGCAGGTTGCGCATGGAGCCGCCGCCCACGTACACGATGTCCTGGCCGAGCACGATCTCGGCGAGCGAGCGCGTGGAGTCGCGCAGATGGAACAGCGACAGGTGCTCGGCGATGCACGCGCGTTCGGCGAAGCGTTCGCGGAAGGCGTTGATCTGGGAGGTGGTGTCGCCGGAGGCTGTGGGCAGGAACAGGATGCGCGGCTCGCCGACGTCGGCGAGCGACAGCACGAAGTCGTCGAGTAGCGGGTTGGCTGGCTCCATTGTGAAGCCGCCGCCGCCCATGGCGAAGATCTGGCGCTCGTCCACGTCGACGACCGGCCTGTCGCTCGTGGGGCTCACGCGGCCACTGGCTCCCGCTTGGCGTGCGCGACGACGGACGGCGCGCTTCCCGCCGCACCCGCGGCGCCCAGGTCGGTGGCGTCCAGGCGCGTCTCGCGCACGCGCTTGCGCGAGGGCTCGACGAGGAACGCGCTGCCGCCGGGACGCGAGCTGACGACCCGCTGCAGCCGGGTGCCGTTGAAGTGCAGCGCGACGCCGTCCTCAACGGCGAAGCCGGGGCGCATGTCGTCGGCGACGAAGCGGTGGTACTCGGCGCGGCGGGCGGGCTCGGCGTCGTAGTGCACGCAGTTGGAGTAGGGCAGCAGGCCGAGCCCGCGCACCATGCGCGGCGCGCCGTGGAAGGCGCTGAGCGCCTGCTCGAACCAGCACAGCGAGCCTGCGGAGGGCCCGCACAGGACGATGCCGCGACGCCACGCGCGGCGCAGGATGGCGTCGAGCCCGTGTGCGCGCCAGGCGCCGAGCATGCTGACGACGTTGCCGCCGCCGACGTAGATCAGGTCCTGGGCGAGCAGGTGGCTGGCGAGGTCGTCCTCGACGCCGCCGGTGCCCTGGTCGCGGCGGAACAGCGACACGTGGCTGGCGTCGCAGTCGGGGGAGAAGCGCCTGTAGAACCGCACGACGTAGTGGTCGGCGTCGCCGGAGGCGGTGGGCAGGAAGCACACGCGCGGCCGCGCGGTGCCTGTGAGCGACAGCACGTAGTCGTCGAGCAGCGAGCTGTCTTTCTCCATCGAGAAGCCGCCGCCTCCGAGCGCAACGATCTGCGCAGCTCTGTTTGACATGACCCTTTCCCTCGCATGGGATGCATTGCGCACAGCGTGCATGCAGCGTGGCGGATAACGGGCGCGGCGGATATGGACCGGCGTCCACATCGGCTGCTCGGTCGATCGACATCCGCACAGGTCGCATGGCCCGGCGGATAGGCGCGATGGGGCGCGGTCGATGGATCGTCGCCGTGTTTGTCTCCCGGCAGAGACGCCGTATAGCCATGGTTATACGGCGTCTGTCGAGTGCCCACAAAGTACCGGAGCGTCTCGAACCCGAGCGAAGGGCGCAACCCCGAGCCGCCGTAGAGTGTCGGGCGTGGGCGACGAGAAAGATCAGATGGCGATCTCGCTGCGCGGCGTGGTGAAGCGCTTTGGCGAGATCACGGCGGTGGACGGCCTGGACCTGGAGGTGCCGGCGGGCGTGTGCTTCGGCCTGCTGGGCCCCAACGGCGCGGGCAAGTCGACGACGATGCGGATGCTGACGGCGCAGACGCTGGCGGACGCGGGCGAGATCTCGGTGCTGGGCTTCGAGCTGCCGCGCGAATCGAAGCAGTCCCGGCTTGAGATGGGCGTGGTGCCGCAGCTGGACAACCTGGACGTGGAGCTGACGTGCAGGCAGATCCTGACGGTGTTCGCGCGCCTCTATCGAGTGCCGCGCGGCGAGCGCCAGGCGGCGGTTGCGCGGGCGCTGGACATCGCGAACCTGCAGACGCGCGCGGACACGATCGTGCGGGAGCTGTCTGGCGGCATGCGCCGGCGGTTGCTGGTGGCACGTGGGCTGATCCACAACCCGCGGCTGGTGCTGCTTGACGAGCCGACGGTGGGCCTCGACCCGCAGGTGCGCCAGGAGCTGTGGACGCTGATCGACGGGCTGCGCGCGGACGGGGTGACGGTGCTGATGAGCACGCACTACATCGAGGAGGCGGAGCGCCTGGCGGACACGGTGGCGGTGATGTCGAGCGGTCGCATCATCGCGCAGGGCACGCCGGCGGAGCTGGTGCGCGCGCATGCGGGCGAGCAGGTGCTGGAGGTGTACGGGCCGCCGGAGCGCCTGGCGCAGGTGGGCGAGCTGGCGAGCGAGCACGGCTGGGCGAGCCGCCGCAGCGGCCCGGCGGTGGCGATCATGCGCGCAGAGTCGATCGACGGGCTGGCGCCGGATGGCGTGCGCCGCCCGGCGAACCTGGAGGACGCGTTCGTGGCATTGACGGGTGAGGAGATCGAATGATGAGTACGCGTTCGCAGGGCGACACGGCGGCGGTGGCCCAGGCGCCCTATGGCGGGAGGGCGGGCATCCGTCAAGTGGGCCGGCTGGAACCGGCGGCGCTGGCGGGCGTGATGAGCCGCGACGTGGCGATCTTCGGGCGCTACTGGAAGGCGACGACGTTCTCGTCGATCGTGCAGCCGACGATCTACCTGCTGGCGTTCGGATTGGGCTTCGAGAAATTCGCGCCGAGCCTGCTGCACGTGAAATACGTGCCATACGTGGCGACGGGCGTGGTGGCGACGGCGGTGCTGTTCTCGTCGGCGTTCCCGGGAATGTTCAACACGTTCATCCGCTGGCAGTTCCAGCGCACGTACGACGCGATGCTGGCGGCGCCGGTGGATGTGGAGGAGCTGATCACGGCGGAGATGCTGTGGGTGTCGCTGCGCGCTGGCGTGTACGGCGTGGCGCCGCTGCTGGTGGGGTTCGCGTTTGGCCTCGAACCGGAAGCGGGGATGCTGCTGGTGCCGCTGATCGGCTTCGTTACGGGCTTCGGCTTCGTGGGCTTCGGCGTGACGGTGGCGGCGGTTGCGAAGACGATCGACAACTTCAACTACATAACGAGCGCTGTGCTGACGCCGATGTTCCTGGTGGCGGGCACGTTCTTCCCGGTGTCCTCGCTGCCGGTGGGCGTGCGCCAGGTGGCGCAGGTGAACCCGCTGTACCACTGCGTGCAGCTGGTGCGCGACGCGTCGCTGGGCACGCTGAGCACGGCCGACCTGGGGCACGCGGCGGTGTTGCTGGCGTTCGCGCTGATCATGTGGCGCTTGGCGATCTCCCAGCTGGGCAAACGCCTGATTGACTAGAGCGGCCGCTGAGCGGCGCGATGCTGCGTGCTCGGTCGCTCGCGTGCCAAGCACGCCACGCTCCCTGCGTCCTTGCCTCGCTTGCCCATCGACCGCTCTCGGAGCGTGGCCCCCTTATAAAACTTTGAGGTTGGCCACACGCTGCTCCTACGGCGCGCGGCGATGCTGCCCGCATGAACAGTCCATGGCAGGCACGCTCAGCGGCATCGGCGACGGCATCGGCGGCTCCCGGCACGACCACCGGCACGACATCCAACGACATCGCGTGGGGGTTGCGGGCGCGCAGGTGGGCCGGGGCGCTGGCGCTGCGCGCGCCGCGTCCGGAGCTTGCGGCGGTGATGTCGCTAGCGGCGATCCTGAACCTGTGGGCGCTCGCGCGCAACGGCTGGGCCAACGACTACTACGCGGCGGCGGTGAGGTCGATGAGCACCAGCTGGCACGACTTCCTGTTCGCGTCGCTGGACAAGGGCGGCGTGATGACCGTGGACAAGCCGCCTCTGTCGCTGTGGGTGCAGGCGCTGTCGGTGCGCGTGTTCGGCTACCACTCGCTGAGCATCCTCGTGCCGCAGGCGCTGATGGGCGTGGCGAGTGTGGCGCTCGTGTACGACCTGGTGCGACGACGCTTCGGTCGCGTGGGCGGCTTCGCGGCGGGCCTCGCGCTGGCGCTGACGCCGATCGCGGTGGCGGTGTCGCGCCACAACAACCCGGACGCGCTGCTGGTGCTGTGCTGCGTAGCGGCGCTGTGGTGCACGGTGCGCGCGTTCGACGCGGCGCCCGGTGGCACGAGCACGCGTTGGCTGGGCGTCGACAGGAGCACGCGTTGGCTGGTGGCGGCGGGCGTGTGCGTGGGCCTGGGCTTCGAGACGAAGATGCTGGTGGCGCTGGTGGTCGCGCCGGGCATCGCAGCGGCGTGGCTGTGGGTCGCGCCTGCCGCCCGCGGCCGTCTGCACGCGCTGCGCCAGCTGCTGGCGGGCGGCGTGGCGATGCTGCTGGTGGGCGGCGCGTGGCCGCTGCTGGTGGAACTGACACCTGCGGCGGACCGCCCGTGGATCTCGGGCACGAGCGACAACCGCATCCTGTCGCTGATCTTCGAATACAACGGCGTCGGCCGCGTGGACGGGCAGACCGGTGGTCCACCCCAGGTCGGGGCGCAGGCGGGCGGCGGCGGTGGAGGCACGATGTTCGGCGGCACCACCGGCCCGCTGCGCCTGTTGAACTCGGCGCTCGGCGGCCAGGCGGGCTGGCTGCTGGGCTTCGCGCTGGTTGGCGGCGTCGGCATCCTCGTGGCGAGTCGCCTGCGCCGCGCCGACGCGCGCACGGGCTGGTTGCTGGCGCTGGGCGGCGCGTTCGTGACGACCGCCGTGCTGTTCAGCTCGGCGAGCGGCATCTTCCACCCCTACTACGTGTCGCTGCTGGCGCCGTTCGCAGCGGCGCTGGTGGGCGCGGGCGCGGCGCAGCTGAGCGGCGTGACGCGCAGCGCGCGCGTACTCGCGCCGCTGGCGGTGATCGCGGGCGTGATCGTGGAGCTGGTCGTGCGCGCGGACTACCCCGGACAGCTGACGTGGCTGGCGCCGGTGCTGATCATGGTGGGCGCGCTGGCGGTGCTGGCGCTGGTGGCCTTCGGCTCGCGCAAGGTGCGCATCGCGGCGCTCGGCGCTGCGCTGGCGGCGCTGCTGGCGGCGCCGTCGGTGTGGGCGTTCGACACACTCGGCCACGCCACCAGCGGTACATTCCCGGCGGGCGGACCCGCGTCGGTGGAGAGCGGTGGGCCCGGCGGTGGCTTCGGCGCGCGCGGCGGCTTCGGCGGCGGCCCCCCGACCGGCGCGGTCCCGCAGCTGTTCGGCTCGGCTCCGGCGGGCGGGCCTGCGCCAGGCTTCGGCGGTGCGCGAGGCAGCGGCGGCGCGATCGGCGCGCCGATGGGCGGCAGCGTGACGAGCAGCATCCTGTCCTACGTCGAGCAGCACGGCGGCGGCACGATCGCGGTGTCGAGCCAGTCCAACGCGGCGTCGTCGATCATCGAGCAGGACGCGAACGTGGCTGGGATCGGCGGCTTCTCTGGACGCGAGAGCGACGTGAGCGTGTCGTGGCTGGCGCAGGAGGTGCGTACAGGCAAGATCCGCTGGATGCTGGCTGAACAGCAGGGCTCCGGCATGGCCGCGCGCGGCCTGCCCGGCGACACGCGCACAGGCTCGAAAACGGCGATGGCGGCCGTCGCGAAGGCGTGCCAGGCGGTGACGCTGCCGCCGAGCACGAGTGCAGCGAGCGGCTCTGGCGCGTCGAGCGCGGCGGGCGGCGCGGGTGCGGGGTCGGCGAGCGGCTCGACCACGCTGTACGACTGCGGGGGCCGCGCGCAAGCGCTCGCGAGCGCCGGCACGCAACAATCACGCTCGTGAGGGTCCTGGTTGTGGACGACGATCGCGCGGTGCGCGAAGCGCTGCGGCGCGCGTTGACGCTGGCGGGCTACGACGTGCTGCACGCGGAGGATGGCGAGGCGGCGATCGAGCAGATCGTGCAGTCGGTGCCGGACGCGGTGGTGCTGGACGTGGGTCTGCCGGGGATCGACGGGCTGGAGGTGTGCCGGCGGGTGCGTCGCACGGGCAGCCGCGTGCCGATCCTGATCCTGACGGCGCGCGACGCGGTGGCGGATCGCATCGACGGCCTGGACGTGGGCGCGGACGACTACATGGTCAAGCCGTTCGACGTGGGCGAGCTGCAGGCGCGGCTGCGCGCGCTGCTGCGCCGCGCAAACCCGCAGGAGGACCCCGCAGTAATGTCGTTCGCGGAGCTGCGCCTGGACCCGAACCGCCACGGCGTGCAGGTGGGCGAGAGCTTCGTGGAGCTGACGCGCATGGAGTACCAGCTGCTGGAGCTGCTGATGCTGAACCCGCGGCGGGTGCTCCCGCACAGCCTGATCTACGACCGCGTGTGGGGCTATGACTTCGGGCCCACGTCCAACGCGCTGCGCGTGTACATCGGCTACCTGCGCCGCAAGCTCGAGGACGCGGGCGCGGGCGCGCTGATCCACACGGTGCGCGGCGTGGGTTACGCGTTGCGCGAGCCGTGAGCGCAGCCGATCGACGCGCTGCCCAGCGTGAGGCAGCGGGCTGGCAATGACGCTGCGCACGCGCATCGCGGCGGTGGCGAGCGTGTCGGTGGCGCTGGCGGTGCTGGCGGCGGCGGCGGGCATGTACGCGGCGGTGCGCTCGGACCTGCGCGGCGAAATCGACAGCTCGCTGCGCGCGCGGGCCGGCGCGTTCGCGGCGCCGCCGCTGTCCGACGGCGATGGGGACCGGGATCAGCCCGCGCGCGGAGTCGGCGGGCTCGGCGGGCCGGTCGGCCCCGGCGGCGGCGGCGTGGGTGGCGGCGGCGGCTTCCCGCGCACCGTCGAGCCGGCGCCGTTCGGCGCTGCCTCGGGTTACGTGCAGTTCATCTCGCCGCAGGGCCAGGTGCACGTCCCCGGCGGGCAGGGCTCCTCGCCGCACAGGATCGCGCTGGCGGCCGGCGACCGGGCGATCGCGGCGCGCGGCGTCGGCAGCAGCCTCACGGAACGCAACGTCGCCGGCACGAAGCTGCGCGTGCTGACGCTCGGCACGGGGGCGAACGGCGCGGTGATGGTCGCACAGCCGCTGACGCCGGTGGATCACGAGCTCAGCAGGCTGCTGTTGATCCTGGCGCTGATCGGCGCCGGCGGCGTCGTGCTGTCGGCGCTGCTGGGGGCGCTCGTGGCGCGCACGGCGCTCGCGCCGATTGGGCGCTTCACGCAGCGCACCGAGTCGCTGACCGGCAATCTCGACCTGTCGCGCCGGCTGCAGATGGAGGGACGCGACGAGCTGGCGCGCCTGGCGGACAGCTTCAACGGCACGCTCGACGCGCTCGAGCGCTCGGTGCAGGCGCAGCGCCACCTGATCGCGGACGCCAGCCACGAGCTGCGCACGCCGATCTCCTCGCTGCGCGCCAACATCCAGGTCCTGGGCGAGGCCGAGCGCCTGGACCCGCGGGAGCAGCAGAGCCTGCGCGCGGACATCGTGGCGGAGCTGGACGAGCTGACGGCGCTGGTCGGCGACGTGGTGGAGCTGGCCCGCGCCGCGGAGCCGGATGGCGCGGCGGACGACGTGCGGCTCGACGAGCTCGTGCGCCAGGCGGTCGCCAGCGCGCGCAGGCGCGGCGAGCTGCGCTTCGAGCTGAGCCTCGAGCCGACCGTAGTGCGCGGCCAGGCCGACCGCATCGCGCGCGCGGTGTCGAACCTGGTGGACAACGCGCGCAAGTGGAGCCCGGAACGCGCGACGGTGGAGATCGAGCTGCGCGACGGCGTGCTGGGCATACGCGACCACGGCCCCGGGTTCGAGGACGCGGACCTGCCGTTCGTGTTCGACCGCTTCTACCGCGCCCGCAACGCGCGCAGGCTGCCGGGCTCGGGGCTCGGGCTGGCGATCGTGCGCCAGGCGGCGGAGGCGTGCGGCGGGTTTGCGCAGGCGCAGAACGCGCCCGGCGGCGGCGCGCTGCTGCGCGTGAGCTTCGGTGAGCCGGTCGGGCTCGACGTAGGCTGATCTGACGAGTAGAGATTGGCTGTCTGGCCAGCTCAAGTGGATCGCTGAGCCAAAAGTGCGGAATGCTGCTATCCCTAGGGAGAGAGACACGCGTTGAGGGCGGTCGGGGCAGCTGGGGAGGGCCGTCTGGGCGTGAAGGACTTGAGGAGGTCCGTCCAATTGTTGCTCTGTTCAACCGCAACTTTTTCGCCTGCCCGGAGTCCCGAGGGGTACAGGCCGTGTCTCGATCCAGCCGAGTTTCGATAGGGGAGGTAGTCGTGAGGTCCAGGTTTCTTGTTTCGCTTGCAGCGCTCGTTGTGGGGGCGCTTGTCGCCCTATCGGCACCGGCCGCGCAGGCCGCCGCGGAAGCGCCGGCGATCGAAAAGCTCGTCGCGACGAACTGCAAGGTAGAAACCTGCGGGCAGGAAGAAGTCGAACCGGGGTTCTTCGAGCCGAAGCCAAAAATCACGACCACCGAAGCAAAAGCCGAAGGCTTCACCGAAGCGGGTGGGCGCGTGCCGTTCGGCGTCACCGACTTCAAGGTGCAGACGATCCCGGGTGGGGAATACTCCAAAAACACGGTGGTGCCGACCAGCATCGTCACGCACATCCGCACCGACGTCGCCCCTGGGCTTGCGACCGACCCGTTTGCGACCGAACGCTGCACGCTCGGCGAATTCGGCAAAGAACTCGTTCCCAGAACCGGCTTCTTCACGGCGCCGACCGGCAAATGCGGGGGAAGTGAAATCGGCGAAAACGACGCGACCGTCTATGGCGGCAACCCCAAAGAAGGCGGAGCCGGTGACCTTCCGCTGTCGGGTGAGGTGTACAACCTGATTCCGGGTGAAACCGAACACATGGCCAACGGCTCCCGGCTGGCCTCCCTGTACGGCGTCGCGCTCGCGCTGCCGCAGCCGCTGACCGAAGCGCTGCTCGCAAAGGGCTTCAAAGAAGGGGAAGAAGCCGGCGCCGTGCCCGGCAAAGGCGGCTTCCCGTCATTGGGCGAACAGGCGTTCCTCGAGGCACAGCAGTGGTACGCGCACACGCTGATCAAAGGCAACGTCGAATGGGGCAAGGAAACGCGCGGCACCAACCAGGGCGACTACCACGACTACTTCGAAATCGAAGTCTCACCCGCGCTGCCGCTGATCCGCTCGCGACTCGTGTTCGAAGGCACCGTCGGCGAAGGTGACTTCATCACGAACCCCACCAGCTGTCCGGGTCACAACACCACGACGCTGCAGGTAACCGACAAATCCGGCACCACCGTCGGCAAGGAATTCACGACGCCGATCGGGCTCGAAGGCTGCGAAAACCTGATCTTCCAGCCGGGATTCAATCTTGAAACCTCGTCCACGCTCAGCGACCAGCCGGATCAGCTGACGGCAGAAGCCGCCGACTTCAACGAACCGAAACAGGGCCACAACTCTCCCACCGCCAACGCGCCGTCGCAGGTCAAGACGGCGTCGATCATCCTGCCTGAAGGCATGACGCTGAACCCGTCCGCCGCGGCTGGGCTTGAAGCCTGTACGCCGGCGCAGGCACGGATCCACAGTGAAGCATTCGGCGTGGAATGTCCGGTGGGCTCCGAACTAGGCACCGTGAGCCTCAATGTGCCGACGCTGCCCGACGGCTCGCTGACCGGCAAGGTGTATCTCGGCGGACCCGAATCCGGTCCGATCGCCGGCCCGCCGTACATCGTCTACGTGGTCGCCAGCTCGGCGCAGTACGGGATCTCGGTGCGCCTCAAAGCCGAAGTGATACCGAACGAAGCCACTGGCCGGCTGACGACCGTGTTCCCGGAAAAAGAAGTGCCGGAACAGCCGTTCACGAACCTGACGATGCATCTCGACAGGGGCATTCTGACCTCGATCGCGAACCCGCTGATCTGCGGCGAATATGGCGGCGCGGCGAACTTCGTGCCCACGTCGGGTACGCCGAGCAACGAAGAAATCCCGTTCGGCGTCTCGATCACCGGCTGCGCGACGACGCTGCCGTTCTCGCTGAAACAGAGCACCGAATACGAAACCGCCGCAGCGGGCGCGCACACGTCGTACACGTTCGGCCTGGCGCGCGCCGAAGGCGAACAGTACCTGCAGAAAGTCAAGACGACGCTGCCCTCGGGCCTGATCGGGGAGATCCCCGCGGTCACGCTGTGCGGTGAACCGCAGGCGGCGCAGGGCACGTGTGGCGCTGCCAGCAGGATCGGCACCGCCACCGTCACAGCGGGGTCTGGCAGCTCGCCGTACGCGTTCTCGGGACCGGTGTACATGACCGGCCCCTACAACGGCGCGCCGTTCGGCCTGTCGATCGCGGTTCCCGCGAAGGCCGGTCCGTTCAACCTCGGCACCGTGGTGACGCGCTCGACGATCAACATCAACCAGACCACCGCACGCGTCACCGCCGAAAGCACGCTGCCGACGATCGTCAAGGGCGTGCCGCTGCGCATGCGCTCGCTGAGCGTGAACGTCAACAGGCAGGGATTCCTGATCAACCCCACCAACTGCTCGCTGGAGCAGACGGAAAGCGTCCTCACCTCGACGTTCGGCACGGTGCAGACGGGGCTGGTCTCGCCGCTGCAGGCGGAAGGCTGCAGCGGGCTGGCGTTCAAGCCCGCGTTCACGGCGTCAACGAGCTCCAAGGCGTCGAAAGCCAACGGCGCGAGCCTGATCACGACGATGACGCAGGTGCCCGGACAGGCGAACGTCAAGTCGGTGCTCGTGACGCTGCCGAAAGCGCTGCCGTCGCGTCTGACGACGCTGCAGAAAGCGTGCCTGGCGAAGACGTTCGAAGAAAACCCGCTCAACTGCCCGAAAGTCTCACCCGGATCGGAAGTGGGCACGGCGACAGCGATCACTCCGACGCTGCCGGTGCCGATGAAGGGCCCTGCAATCCTCGTGTCGCACTCGGGCGAAGAATTCCCCAGCCTCGAGCTCGTGCTCGAAGGCGACGGCGTGCGGGTGATCGTCGAAGGCAAGACGAACATCAAGAAAGGCATCACGACGACCAACTTCGAGTCGGCGCCGGATGTCCCCGTATCGAGCATCACCGTCAACCTGCCGCTGGGTCCGCACTCGGCGCTGGCCAAGGAACGAGTAACCACGAACCTGTGCACCGCGAAGCTCGTGATGCCCACGGTCATCACCGGCCAGAACGGCAAGCAGGTCAAACAGAACACGATCATCGCGCCGACCAGCTGTGGCGTGCAGATCGTCGGACACAAGGTCGTCGGAAACACGGCCTACCTGACCGTCCGCACATACGCGGCCGGGCGCATCAGCGGCAGTGGCTCAGGTCTGTCGACCGTGCGCCGCACCCTCGGCGCCGCGAGCAAAGCCACGACGCTGAAGATCCCGCTCTCGAGCGGCGGGCGCAGCAGGCGGCGCCCGTTCAAGGTGAAGCTCCGCGTCGGGTTCGTGCCCAAGAAGCCGGGCGCGCACTCGACGGCGAGCGTGACGGTGTCGTTCCGCTAGCGGTTGGAGCGTAGACGGGCGCAAGGGGGCGGCCGAGGGCCGCCCTCGCGCCCGTCGGTGCATTGCCGTACATTGTCGGCATGGATGTCGTTACGGGTACGGATACCTCTACGTCGTCTGCCGGGCTCGACGGCCTGCTCGCCGGCATTCGTCATCTGAACGCGCTGGCAGACGGCACCGGCAACACGGACGCGATCTTCCGCGTGCTGGCGCGCGAGCTGCTGCTTGTGCCGGGCGCCGAGGAGGTGCACATCCACCACCTGCTGCAGGACGACGGCGAGGAGGAGGTCGTCGCGGTGTACCTGCATGGCGGCATCGGGCGGCTCAGCTACCTGCTGCCCCGCGGCGAGCGCCCGCCCGGCGTCAGCTGGGTGGCGAGCACGCGCAGCAGCTTCCTGGCAGCCGACCCGGAGGAGCTCGACGCGAGCGTCCCGCGACTTGCCGAAACCGGCTCGGTCAGCTCTGCGCTGCTGCTGGCGCTCGGGGAGCGCGTGGAGGTCGAGGCCGTGGTCGTGCTGGTGCGGCGCGAGTCCGACGCGTTCGCGCCGTCGGAGGTCGAGCTCGCCGGTGCGCTCGTCGAGCAGGCCGCCACCGCGCTCGCGCTCGCCCGCGCGCGCGCCGAGGCCGGCACCGACGCGGTCACCGGCTGCATGAACCATCGGGCCATGCGCCGGCGCCTGGACGAGGAGATCGGTCGCGCGACGCGCACCGGGGGGCCCCTGTCGGGCCTGCTGATCGATCTCGACGACTTCAAGATGGTCAACGACCGCTACGGCCACCAGGCGGGGGACGCGATGCTGCGCGCGGTCGTGCACGCGCTCGTGGGGGAGTTCCGCGCGTTCGACCGCGTGGCGCGCTACGGCGGCGACGAGTTCGTGGTGATCCTGCCCAACGCGGAGCTCGACAGCGCGGCCGCGGCGGCGGCCCGCGCGCTGGAGCGCCTGCGCGCGATCCGCGTGCACGACGGCGCCGGCATCGGTGTGTCGGCGTCGATCGGCGTCGCGCAGTGGCAGGCGCCGATGAGCACCGACGATCTGCTGGAGGCATGCGACGGCGCGCTGCTGCGCTCCAAGCGGCAGGGCAAGGGGCGCGTGACGCGCGCCTCGGAGCTCGCTCGCTGACGTTCCGGCGCCTCGGATTGTGTGGAGGACTACGGTCGCCGTGATCGGTGCCGCGCGTCGATCAGGATGTGATGACCGCGCTGCCGCACGACGCTCCACCCCCGCGCGAGAACACCGCCGGCGCGCCCGCGCGTCCCGGTCCCCGGCGCTGGATGCTGCTCGCCTGGGCGCTGCTCGCGATCGGAGTTGCGGGTTCGCTGGGGGGCGCGGCGCTGTGGCGCTCGAGCGCGCGCGCAAACGCTCGCCAGGGCTTCCAGGTCACCGCGACGGATGTCAGCGAGACGCTCGAGACGCTCCTGCTGCGTGACGCCGACTTCGTCAAGACGCTGCGCTCCGTGCTCACGCTGCAACCGCACATGAGCGCCACCCGCTTCGAGCAGTGGTTCTCCGAATTGTCAAAGGAACGCCGGCTCGGCGGGCTCGGCGCGACGGTCGTCGAAGCGGTGCCCGCATCCGAGCTCGCCGCTTTCCTCGCGCGCCGCGCCGCGGACCCCACCTTCCGCACGCTCGTCGGCGGCACGATCGTGCCCGTCTCCCGCGGCGGTCGCGTCCGCTACTGCCTGCTCTCGGCCGGCGGTGCGCAGACGCCATACAGCCCCGCCATCGGCGAGATACTCGAGGGCGACTGGTGCGATCCGCGCTCCGCGATCGGCTCCTACCCGGCCGGCAGGAGCACCACCGCGAATGTGGAGCAGGCGGTTACCGACAGCGGGCAGTTCGTGGTGTACCCCGTCACCGCGCAGGGCGTGACGACGGTGTTCATCGAAGCTGCCTTCTACCGCCACGGGGCCGCGCTCGCCACCGTCGCCGAGCGCCGCGCGGCGGTGGGCGGCTGGGTCGCCGCCTCGTTCGACATCGGCGCGTTGATCGACGAAGCGGTCGGCCAGCACCGCGGTCTGGGCGTCTCGCTGTACCACCAGAACCCCGGCCAGACGGCTGAACTGATCGGCCACGCCGGGGTCGTCACCGCCAAGGGAGCGCTCAGCCATCGCGCCGCACTGGGCATCGACGGCAGGTGGTGGGCGCTGGTGCGCGGCGCGGCGGTCGTTCACGGGCTCACGGCCGACACCCAGGGGCTGCTGGTGCTCGCGATCGGACTGCTGCTCACGCTGCTCGTGTGCGCGCTCGTGATGGTGCTGGCGCGCTCGCGCGAACGCGCTCTCACGATGGTGCGCGAGAAGACCGGCCAGCTCCAGCACCAGGCGCTGCACGATGCCCTCACCGGCCTGCCCAACCGCATCCTCGCGTTGGATCGCGCGCAGCAGATGCTCGCTCGCGCGCGGCGCCGGCACACCGCCGTGGCGGCGCTGTACATCGACCTGGACGGCTTCAAGCACGTCAACGACACGTTCGGGCACGCCGCCGGCGACGAGCTGCTGCGCATCGTCGCCGACAGGCTGCAGGCCGCGATCCGCGACAGCGACACCGCCTCGCGCCTCGGCGGCGACGAGTTCTTGGCGCTGCTCGAGGAAGCTCCCACCGACGCGGGGCCCGAGCTCATCGCCGAGCGCGTGCTCGAGGTGCTGCGCCAGCCCTATGACCTTGGTGACACGCTCGGCCGCCCGCTGTCGATCACCGCCAGCATCGGCATCGCCTCGGGCCCGCGCCTGCACGCCGACGAACTGCTGCGCGACGCCGACCTCGCCCTCTATCAGGCCAAGCTCACCGGCCGCGATCGCTTCTCGCTGTTCGAGTCCAGCATGCAGGCCGCCTCGGACGAGCGTCTCACGCTCGAGCTGGACCTGGCGCAGGCGCTCGAGCAGGAGCAGCTGTTCCTGCTGTACCAGCCAACGTTCGACCTGCGCACGGGCTCGGTCATCGGTGTCGAGGCGCTGATCCGCTGGCGCCAACCCGAGCGCGGCATCGTCCCGCCGGACAAGTTCATCCCGATCGCCGAGCAGCGCGGAATGATCGTGCCCATCGGCCGCTGGGTGCTCGAGGAGGCCTGCCGGCAGCTGTCGGTCTGGCATGCTCTCGGTTACCGCATCGGCATGGCCGTCAACGTGTCCGCGCGCCAGCTAGACGACGACTCGCTGATCGACGACGTGCGCAGGGCGCTCGAGGACAACGAGCTCGAGCCATCGGCGCTCACGCTCGAGATCACCGAGACGGCGCTGATGCGCGATCCCGATGCCACGGCCGCGCGCCTGCACCAGCTCAAGCAGCTCGGCGTGCGCATCGCAATCGACGACTTCGGCACCGGCTACAGCTCGCTCGCGTACCTGCGCCAGTTCCCCGCCGACGCGCTCAAGATCGACCGCTCGTTCATCGACGGCATCGCCACCTCGAAGGCGTCCGCCGCCCTCATCCACACACTCGTGCAGCTGGGCAAGGCGCTCGAGATCGAGACGCTCGCCGAGGGCATCGAGGATCAGGCCCAGCTCGAGACGCTTCAGCGCGAACACTGCGACCACGGCCAGGGGTTCCTGTTCTCGCGGCCGCTGGACGTCGACGCCGTCGAGCTGTTCCTCAGCCACACCTCCTCGCACGCGTCGGCGCTCGCGGCGAGCGAGTAGCCGCAACTGCGCCGACCGAGCGCTTCGCCGGCGGCAGCGCGGGCGCCCGAGTCGCCGCGTCGACTCTGCGAGACTGCGGGTAAGTCCCTGTAGACACACGGATCGCACGGGAGTCGCCCATGTCGCAGAACAGCTTTGGCGCCAAGCACACGCTCGACGTCTCAGGACGCGGGTATGAGATCTACCGTCTCGACGCCCTGCAGCAGCGCTTCGACGTGCAGCGTCTGCCGTTCTCGCTGAAGGTGCTGCTCGAGAACCTGCTGCGCACCGAGGGCAACGGCTCGGTCACAGCGGCGGACATCGAAGCGCTCGCCAGCTGGGACGCGAAGGCCAAGCCCGGCAAGGAGATCGCTTTCACGCCCGCGCGGGTGCTGATGCAGGATCTGACTGGCGTCCCCGCGGTGGTGGACCTCGCGGCGATGCGCGACGCGATCGCGGGCATGGGCGGCGACCCCGCCAAGATCAACCCGCTCGCGCCCGCGGAGCTCGTGATCGACCACTCCGTGCAGGTCGACGCGTTCGGCACGCGCGACGCCTTCCGCGTCAACGCCGAGCGCGAGTTCGAGCGCAACCAGGAGCGCTACGTGTTCCTGCGCTGGGGCCAGGGCGCGTTCGACGACTTCGCCGTGGTGCCGCCCGACACCGGCATCGTGCACCAGGTCAACCTCGAGTACCTCGCGCGCGTGGTCTTCGGAAACGAGAAGACCGGACAGGCCTACCCGGACACGCTCGTGGGCACCGACTCGCACACGACGATGGTCAACGGCCTCGGCGTGCTCGGCTGGGGCGTGGGCGGCATCGAGGCGGAGGCGGCGATGCTGGGCCAGCCGATGTCGATGCTGATCCCGCAGGTGCTCGGCTTCCGCCTGCACGGGCAGCTGCCGGAGGGCGCAACCGCCACCGATCTCGTGCTGACGGTCACCGAGATGCTGCGCGAGCGCGGCGTGGTGGGGATGTTCGTCGAGTTCTACGGCGCCGGCCTCGCCGGGCTGCCGATCGCCGACCGCGCCACGATCGGCAACATGTCGCCCGAGTTCGGCTCCACCTGCGCGATCTTCCCGATCGACGCCGAGACGCTCGCCTACCTGGAGCTGTCGGGGCGGGCGCCCGAGCAGATCGGGCTCGTGGAGGCCTACGCCAAGGAGCAGGGTCTGTGGCACGACGAGCACTCCGAAGAACCGACGTTCTCGGACACGATCGAGCTCGATCTCGCGAGCGTCGAGCCGAGCATCGCCGGGCCCAAGCGCCCGCAGGACCGGATCGCGCTGAGCCACGCGCAGACCTCCTTCCGCGAGGCGCTGGGCGGCTACGTACCCGACTACGATGCGCGCGACGAGGCCGACGCCGAGAGCTTCCCCTCCAGCGACCCGCCGGCCAACGGCAACGACCACCCGCGAGTCGCCGACGGCGGCCCCAGCTACGTCGAAGCGCCCGATGACGGCGGCACCGGCACCATCAAGGTCAAGACGAGCGGCGCGCGCTGCACGCTCGCCGACGGCAGCGTGGTCGAGCTCGACCACGGCCACGTCGTGATCGCCGCGATCACGAGCTGTACCAACACCTCCAACCCGTCCGTGATGATCGGAGCGGGCATCCTCGCGCGCAACGCGCTCGCGCGCGGGCTGCGCTCCAAGCCCTGGGTCAAGACCTCGCTGGCGCCCGGCTCGAAGGTCGTCACCGAGTACCTCGACAGCGCTGGGCTGACCGAGCCGCTGGAGCAGCTGGGCTTCAACCTCGTGGGCTACGGCTGCACCACGTGCATCGGCAACTCCGGCCCGCTGCCGGAGGAGGTCTCGGCGACCGTCAACGAGTCGGATCTCGCGGTCGTGTCGGTGCTGTCAGGCAACCGCAACTTCGAGGGGCGCATCAACCCCGACGTGAAGATGAACTACCTGGCCTCGCCGCCGCTGTGCGTCGCGTACGCGCTCGCCGGCACGATGGACATCGACATCGTCGCCGACCCGCTGGGCCAGGACGAGCACGGCGAGGACGTGTACCTGCACGAGATCTGGCCCTCCGCGCAGGAGATCGCGCAGACGATCGGCGAGGCGGTGCGCGCTGACATGTTCCGCAAGAGCTACGGCGAGGTGTTCGCGGGCGACGAGAACTGGAACGGCCTGCCGGTGCCCGCCGGCGAGCGCTTCATGTGGGATCCCGACTCGACGTACGTGCGCCTGCCGCCCTACTTCGACGGCATGCCCGCGGAGCCGCAGCCCGTGCGCGACATCGCGGACGCGCGCGTGCTGGCGCTGCTCGGCGACAGCGTCACCACCGACCACATCTCGCCCGCCGGCTCGATCAAGCGCGACGGACCCGCCGGCGCCTACCTGCAGGAGCAGGGCGTCGCCCCGCGCGACTTCAACTCCTACGGCGCGCGCCGCGGCAACCACGAGGTGATGATGCGCGGCACGTTCGCCAACATCCGCCTGCGCAACCTGCTCCCCCTCCGGGGAGGACCCGGCCGGGATGCGGCGGGGTTGGCGCCGCTGCCCGAGGGCGGCAACACCTATTTCCTCTCCGGAGCCGGCGAGCCGGAGCAGATGTCGATCTACGACGCCGCCATGCGCTACATCGATCGGGGCGTCGACCTGGTCGTGCTCGCCGGCAAGGAGTACGGCACCGGCTCATCGCGCGACTGGGCCGCCAAGGGCACGAAGCTGCTCGGCGTGCGCGCGGTGATCGCGCAGAGCTTCGAGCGCATCCACCGCTCCAACCTGATCGGCATGGGCGTGCTGCCGCTGCAGTACCCCGACGGCGAGAGCGCCGCCTCGCTGGGACTCACCGGCGAGGAGACGTTCGCGATCGCGGGCATGGCCGAGGCGATGGCGGGTGGAGGCTCGCCGCCTGCCACCGTCCGCGTGCGCGCCGCGCGCGAGGGCGGGCCGCCGATCGAGTTCGACGCGACGGTGCGCATCGACACGCCGCGCGAGGCCGACTACTTCCGCCACGGCGGCATCCTCCAGTACGTCCTGCGAAACCTGCTCGCCGCGTGAGCCCCGCCGCGCGCAGGCCCGCCAAAGCCGCGAAGACGGCCGGCAAAGTCCCAAAGGCGAGCGGCACTGCCGCGAAAGCGGGCGCCAGACGCGCCCGCGCGGCAGCGCCTGCCGGCGTGCCGCCGCTCCTGCGCGAGCTGCTCGCCGCGCGCGGCCCGTCCGGCTATGAGCGCGCGCCGGCGGGTGTGTGGCGCGAGGCCGCGGGCGTGTTCGCCGAGGTCAGCACCGACGTCGTCGGCACGCCCCTGGCGCTGGTGGCGCCAGAGCACGGCTACGACAAGCAGCCGCGGCGGCTGCTCGTGATGGGTCACATCGACGAGATCGGGCTGATCGTCACGCACATCGACGACGACGGCTACCTGTGGTTCCGCGAGGTCGGCGGCTGGGACGCGCAGATCCTGGTGGGGCAGCGGGTCGTGCTCGACACGCGCCAGGGCGCCGTCGTGGGCGTCGTCGGCAAGAAGCCGATCCACCTGCTGCGCGACGAGGAGCGCAAGAAGGTCGCCGAGATCCGCGATCTGCACATCGACGTCGGCGCGCGCGACGGCAAGCAGGCGCGCGCGATGGTGCGGATCGGCGACGTGGCCGTGATCGACGCGCAGCCCGTGGAGCTGCCCAACGGGCGGCTCAGCTCGCGCGCGCTCGACAACCGCCTCGGCTCGTTCGTGGCGCTCGAGGCCGCGCGCATCGTCGCTCAGGCCGGCGGCGCGCAGTGGGAGCTCGCGGCCGTCGCCGCCGCGCAGGAGGAGACCACGTTCGGCGGCTCGCGCACGAGCGCGTTCTCGCTGAAGCCGGATGCCGCGATCGTCGTTGACGTCACGCACGCCACCGACGCCCCCGGCATCGACGTCAAGGAGGCCGGCAAGCACGAGCTCGGCTCCGGCCCCGTCCTCACGCGCGGCTCGACGCTCAACGACGCCGTCTTCGAGCTGCTGTTCGCGGCCGGCGAGGCCGAGAAGATCCCGTTCACCGTGGAGGCGTCCGGGCGCGCCACCGGCACCGACGCGGACGCCGTTCACCTGAGCCGCGGCGGCGTGCCCACCGGCCTCGTGTCGATCCCGATCCGCTACATGCACTCGCCCGTCGAGCTGGTGCAGATCGACGACGTGCACGCGTGTGCGCGGCTGATCGCCGCGGCCGCCTTGCGCCTGACGCGCGAAACCTCGTTCGCGCGCTGAGGTTGCCGCGTCAGCTGGCGCGCACCGACAGCGTCTTCGTGACGACGACCGACCCAGCGATGGCCCCGCTCGACGTCGTCTCCAGCATCCGCAGCTTGAGCGTGTAGCGGCCCGACGCGATCGTCCCCGGCAGCGTCAGGTGCGCAATGGCGGCGTGCAGCTGCGAGCCGGACAGCTGGTTGGCCGAGGCGCGCGCGAGCGTGCGCCCGTGTGAGAGCACGCTCGCGGCGACCGACAGCGACGCGTGCGCGGGGAGGTGGCGCAGAGCGAGCGCCAGGTCGAGCCGGTAGCGGTGCGCGCCGAGCGCGATGAGCGTGGCCTTGCTCACGCTCGCGAAGCGCTTCGCGAGGCTCCTGCCGCGCAGCATGCGGACGCTCTTGCGGCCGTGCACGGTGGTGCTCACCCGCACCGATGCCGAGCCCAGCGCGCGCCAGCTGGTGGGCGCGACCTGCACCGTCGCGCCCGCCGCCAGGCGGATCGGCGGCAGCGCGATCGCGACCGGCTGGCCGTTTGCGGCAAACGCCGACAGCGTCAGCGTCAGGCTGGCTGGCGCTCCCGTGTGATGCAGGACGAACGAGCGGCCCTGCTTGAACGACAATGTGTCCGAGCCGCCGCTTGCGCTCGTCGTGCTGAACTGCGCGAGCCGGTCCGTCAGCGTGCTCGCGGCGGCGGCTCGTGCGCTCGCGCTGCCGGCGTGTGCGCCTGTGCCGGCGGCGGCCGCGCTCGCGCCAGCGGCCGCGCTCGCGCCGGCGGCTGCGTCCGGCGCCGCGAGCAGCGTGCCGCTGAGCGGCGTTTTCGACGCGGAGGTCTGGTAGCCGATCGAGTCGTTCGCCGGGTCGACGCTCACGTGATCGATCTGGCCCGCGTGTGCGCCGGCCTGGAGGCTCGCCTGCAAGCCGGGGAGCTGCAGGTTCATCGCGCCGCCGCCCGCGGAGCGTGCGACCGTCGCGGTCAGCGGTTTGGTCAGCTTCGGCTCGAACGAGACGAGCTGCAGGGGGCCGCCCTTGCTCGTGAACGCCGGCAGCGGCGCAACGCCCTTCGGCCACGAGCTCTGCGGCGCGAGCTGGCTGCCGGAGAACAGCGAGCCGTGGCCGTCGCTGAGCTGCGTCACACCGTCGCCCGCCGAGCCGAACACGGCCATCACGGTCGCGGTCAGCAAGTTGGGCAGGTGCGGGCGTTCGCCGTTGATGATCGGCAATTCGTGATGGCGGTAGACGACCAGGTCGGCCTCGGAGCCCGACCACGGCTTGCCTTCGGAGTTTTCGAAGTCGGCGCCCTCGGGGAATTCCCAGTTGCCTTCCTTGATGATCACCTGCGAAAGCTTGAACTGGCGGTTGTTGTGTGCTCCTTGGTTGCTTTCCTCTTCCGTGCTGTAAGGCTCGTTGGAGTTCGACACGTACACCGCCGTGCCGCCGCCGGGCAGCGGCCGGCTGTCGTAGGCGAGCACCGTGTGACCTTCGATCGACGCCCCGTGCCAGTGGATCAGCCCGAGCATCACCGGATGGCCCGCCGCGAGTTCTTCTTCGATCGCGTCGATGTCGTCGTTGGTGCCGTGGATTCCGAGCACCGCGTTGACCTCCGCCGGAATCAGCTGGTCGGTGAACTGCAGCGAGAAGCGCTCGGTGACGAAGCGCAGCAGCGGTTCGTCGGGGCCGCTCTGGCTTTCCATGTACCACGGGTCGACGCCGCCCTTGTGCGCGAAGCGACTCAGTTCGCCGGGGAATTCCATGAGCTCATAGCTCGAGTAGGCGACGCCGAAGCAGATGCCGCCGGGGATGTGCTTGTTGGTCATCGATTCGAACAACACCGCTTCCGGCTTGCGCACCAGCCATCCTGGCACCGGTTCGTCGTTCGTTTCTTCCTGGCCGAACAGTTCGTCGCCGAGTTCGTCGTCGAGCCGCAGGCCGTAGTCCTTGTTGATCCAGCTGAAGCCGAACGTGTTGCGGAAGCTCGTCACGCTCAGGCTGGGGCCCTGGAAGCCGCTGCCAGACGCCGGCACCACCTCGATCGGCCCGCTGACGGCGCCGCGCGGCACCCGGAAGGTGAGCGAGCCGCCGCCCGGGTCGATCGCTTCGGGTGTCGCCTGGTTTTCGGTCCCTTCGCCTTCCAGCGAGTCGCCGATCGCGACCTTCGTCCCCGGACAGAAGCCGGCACCATGGAGCTCGACCTGCGTCCCCGCCTGGTGCAGCGCGGGTGTCGCCACGTCCGCGAGCGCGACCACCCCGCCGCCGTTCGTGACCCTGTCGACCTCGCCGGACTCGATCGAGAGCTCGCCGTAGGAATGCGCGTCGGGGTATCTGGCGGTGTACGCGAGAACCGCGTACTCTTGTGGCGCCGCGGGTGCCGTGCCCGGCGCCGCGGAAACTGTGAAGGTGGCGGTCGCTTCGCCGCCACCGGTGACGGGTGTGGGCGTGACCGACGCGCGCGCTGTGCTCTGGCTCACCAGTTCGCCGGCCGGCGAGGCGGCGGTGATCTGCGCGCCCGGCTGGTTGGCGGTGATCATTTCGACCGTGACCGGTTCTTTGACGTAGCTCGGCACCCGCACGTGCTCGGTCAGCTGACGCGGCGTGCACGGCGCCAGCGTGACCGGTTCCGCGGCGCTCACTTCGAGCGCCGAGCTGATCCCCACGGGGATTTCCACGCTCGCGCTCTTTTCGCCGGCTTTGCCCTTTTCCACGTAGCCGGTGACCGTCACGGCCGTCGCGCCGGGTTCGGCGTGCGGGGCGATACTGAGCGTCATCGTGCTCGTCCCGGTCGTGCTCGGGTTCGGCGAGAACGTCGCTCCGACACCCGCGGGCGTCGTCGCTTCGAGCAGCACGGGGCTCGCCGACGGGTCGGGGTTGTCGGTCCAGGTGACGGGGATCTTCACTTCCACGGTGTTGCCCTGCGCGGTCGCTACGGCGCTCGGGTTGGCCCCGAGCAGGAAGCTCGATTGCGGAGGCGACGAGGGCGGGTAGTAGGTGAGGTCGTCCACCAGCAGGTTGGTGCCACCGGCGCCCTCGGAGACTTCGGTCGAGGAGCCCGGGTTGCTGTGGAAGTTCCTCCCGTTCTGGATCGCCACCGACGTGATTTCCGCGCCGGGCGGTTCGAGTTTGACCGGCACGTACGTCACTTCGGAGTGGGCTTCGATCGGGATTTCGACCTGTTCCACGACCTGCAGTTTGTCGAACGCCGTCACCGTCACCGTCGTTTCGCCTTTTGGCGTGTCCGAGGCGACCCAGAATTCGACGCGTTCGCTGGTGTATCCAAGTGTGAAGAACGTGTCGCTCGGCCAGAACTCGCCGTTTTCACACCCGTCCAGCTCGAGCTCGTTGCTGCCCGAACGGGCTTTGAATGCGTCGACGAGCTTGGGCGAGCCGCATTCGACGCCTTTGAGCCCGACTTCGCTGGCTTTCATGAACGTCGGGCCGGCGGGTGTCGACGGCGCTCCGTACTGGTTGGTGACGCGTTCTTCGAGCGTTGCGCCGCTCTCGAAGTCGAGTGTCACCGGCGCCGCCTGCGCCAAGCCGGTGAGCGACAGCCATGCCAGCAGCACAACCGGTGCGAGTGTCATCCGCTTCACGGTCGCGCATTCTCCCGTGTTGTCAGCCAGCCATCGATCATCCGTCCGTCCCCCAACGTCACTAGAGCGTCGCTGCGCGCGAGCATAGCGTCGTCTGGTGAATCAGGTCAACCCGCGAGTGGGCGGACGGTTCGAGCTGACGGTCAGCTCGCGCTCAGCTCTGATCTGGACCAGATCTCATATGGCGCGCCGGGGCTGCCGCCGATGACGAGCATGCGCAGGCCCTCCGGGCCCGGGAACACCTTGCGCCGCGGCTCCGCGGCAACGCGCACGAACGTCTCCGGGTCGAGATCGACGCGCTCGCCTTCGATCTCCATCCACCCCGAGCCGCCGAGCATCACGTACAGCTCCTCCTGACCGCTCTCCGCGTGGTCGTGCTCGGGGTAGCCGTCGTAGTCGGGCGGCAGCTGGATCATCTGGCAGCCGAAGGCCGTCACGCCCATCGAGGCGCGCACCTTGACGAAGCCGCCGCCGGCGCTGGCCTCCATCTCGCTGATCTTCTTCACGGTGTAGTCGGTCATGCGCCGAGCCTAACGGAACGGGATCACGATCGCGAGCTGGCGCGAGTGCGCGAGCAGCGTGCCGTCGGCGGCCCAGATGAGCCCGTCCTCGACGAAGAAGCCGTTGTGGATCAACCCGGTTGTGGTCTGCGCGAGGCACAGCTCACGTGCGTCGCGCTCGGGAGAGGAAGCGCCGCCGCTCGCGGGGCGCCCTGTCTTCGGGAGGGCAGGCAGGCGCTCGCGGAAGTGCACCGTCAGGTCGACCGTCGGCACGGCGGCAGGCTCGGACATGCGCATGTACGGCGCGGGGATCAGCGCGTCGCTGAAGAACGCCAGCGACAGCGCGTCGATCGGCCTCGGCTCGGCGAGCCCGATCCAGCCGCGGATCAGCATCGGCTGCTGCCCGCCGCCGAACAGGCTGCCCTGCATGCGCGGTTGCAGCACGATGTGGCGCGCGAACTCCGGTCCGCCGCGCTCGATCAGCTTGACGCCCTCGCGCGAGGGATCTGGCGGCTCTACGTCTGGCATCGCCGCGTCCGCGATCTCCGGCCCGCCCCACGGGAGCGAGAACGCGGCGAGCACCAGCGCGATCAGCTCGCCGTCCTGGGTCATCCGCGCCGACAGCGTGCTCAGCGAGCGCCCCTCGCGCTCGAGTGTCGTGGTGATCTGTGCCGCGCCCGGCCGGGGCGCGCGCGCATAGTGGATCGTCAGCGAGCGCGGCGCGCGCTCTTCGTCGGCGACCGTCTCGACCAGCGCGCGCAGCAGCATCGCTGCCAGGTAGCCGCCGTGCGGGCCGCGCCCGGCGCGCCAGTCTGGCGCCACCGCGACGCCGAACACCGTCCCGATCCCCGACTGCGACTCACGCCACACGGCCGTGTCGCGGTCGAACTTCGTCGGCGCCGCAGCCGGCTCGTCGGCTGCGGCCGCGCCATCGGCGTCGACGGACGCGCCGCCGCGAGACGCTTCAGCCACGTACGAGCCGCTTGTAGGTGATGCGGTGCGGGCGGTCCGCGGCAGCGCCGAGCGTGGCGTGCCGGTGCTCCTCGTAGGCCTCGAAGTTGCCCTCGAACCACGTCACCTGCGAGTCGCCCTCGAACGCCAGCACGTGCGTGGCCACGCGATCCAGGAACCAGCGGTCGTGCGAGATCACGATCGCGCAGCCGGGGAACGCCAGCAGCGCGTTCTCGAGGGCGCGCAGCGTGTCCACGTCGAGATCGTTCGTGGGCTCGTCCAGCAGCAGCAGGTTGCCGCCGCTGCGCAGCAGCTTTGCCAGGTGCACGCGGTTGCGCTCGCCGCCGGAGAGCTTGCCGATGCGCGCCTGCTGGGCGCTGCCCTTGAAGTTGAAGCCGGCCGTGTACTGGCGCGAGTTGACCTCGCGCTCGCCGACCTTGATGTGCTCATAGCCTTCGGAGATCTCCTCCCAAACGGTCTTCTCCGGATCGAGCGAGTCGCGCGACTGGTCGACATAGGCGAGCTTGACGGTGTCGCCCAACTCGAGCTTGCCGCTGTCGGGGCGCTCCTCGCCGGTGATCATCCTGAACAGCGTCGTCTTGCCCGCGCCGTTCGGGCCGATCACGCCGACGATCCCCGCGCGCGGCAGGTCGAACGACAGCGACTCGATCAGCAGCCGATCGCCGAACCCCTTCGACACGCTGGTCGCCGTCAGCACCTTGTCGCCGAGGCGCGGTCCGGGCGGGATGTGGATCTGAACCTCGTCGAGCTTGATGTTGCGGTCCTCCGCGATCAGCTCCTCGTAGCGCGCCAGCCGCGCCTTGGACTTGGTGCGTTTGCCCTTGGGGTTCGTTCGCACCCATTCGAGCTCCGCCGCGATCGTGCGCTCGCGGCCCTTTTCCGAGCGCTCTTCCTGCGCCATGCGCGCCTGCTTCTGCTCGAGCCAGCTCGAGTAGTTGCCTTCGTACGGGATGCCCTTGCCGCGATCGAGCTCGAGGATCCAGCCGGCGACGTTGTCGAGGAAGTAGCGGTCGTGCGTGACCGCCACGATCGCGCCCTTGTACTCGGACAGGTGCTGCTCCAGCCACGCGACCGACTCCGCGTCGAGGTGGTTGGTGGGCTCGTCCAGCAGCAGCAGGTCCGGCGCGCGCAGCAGCAGGCGGCACAGCGCCACGCGGCGGCGCTCGCCGCCGGACAGCGTGCTCACGTCGGCGTCCGGCGGCGGCAGGCGCAGCGCGTCCATCGCGTATTCCAGCTGCGTGTCGAGGTTCCACGCGTCCGCGGCTTCGATCTTGGCCTGGAGCTTGCCGAACTCATCCGCGGTCTCATCCGAGTAGTTGGCGGCCAGCTCGTTGAAGCGGTCGAGCAGCGCCTTCGTCTCGGCGACGCCGTCCTCGACGTTGCCCTTGACGTCCTTGGACTCGTCCAGGTGCGGCTCCTGCTCGAGCATGCCCACGGTTGCGCCCGGCGCGAGCGCCGCCTCGCCGCGGTACTCCTGGTCGACCCCAGCCATGATCCGCAGCAGCGAGGACTTGCCCGCGCCGTTGTAGCCGAGCACGCCGATCTTGGCGCCGGGGTAGAACGCGAGCGTGACGTTGTCCAGCACCGTTTTGTCCGGCGGGTGGACCTTCGACAGGCGGTGCATCGTGAAGATGTACTGGGAGGACATCGGCACGCAGGATAGAGCGGAACGGAAATCCCGCCCGCCCTGGCCGGCGCTCGCTAACGTTGTCGGGTCATGCCCACCACCGTCCTGGACGTCGAGCAGCACCTGCTCCTGCTGGAGCTCGAGCCGCCGTTCTCCAAGCGCGACGTGCAGCTCGCGCGCCGGCGCATGGCCAAGCGCTGGCATCCCGACGTGGCGCCGCAGGGGCGCCAGTTCGAGCACGAGCGCCACCTCAAGGCGATCAACGAGGCGGCCGACCAGCTGGAGCGCCTGGCGGAGGGCTCGCGCGGGGGAAAGGTGTCGGCCAATGCCGTCAAGGTCAGCGCCGCCGCGGCGCGCCGCGAGCGAGAGGAGGCCGGCCGGCGTAACTACGAGGCCGAACAGCGCGCGCGGACGATGGCCAAGGATCGCGCCGAAAACGATCCGTTTGGCAGCAGGGTGCCCGACCACTCGGTCGTGCACCGCTACGCGCGCTGTCTCACCTACCCCGAGTGGGGCGTCGGCACCGTCGCCGGCATCTACTTCTCCTCGGATCCGGTGGGAGCCGGCGAGGAAGTGCAGCAGTGGGCGCGCGTCAAGTTCAGCCACGGCATCCGCACGGTGCCCGCCGGCAGCATGAAATTCGTGGACTTCTCCAAGCCCGACCCGGCCGAGGAGCGCGTCGAGCGCTTCCTGATCGCGGCACAGCGCGCAATGGCCGAAGGCGAGTACGAGCTGGCCGCGCAGCGCTTGATCTATGCGCGCGACGCCGAGCCGCGCAACGTCGCCGTGCTGCGATTGATGACGCTCGCGTTCTGGAACGCCGGCAAGCTCGAGGAGGCCGCGCGCGCCGTGCGCGACTGGGCGCGCGTCGACGGCAGCCGCCCCGCCGCCCACCGCTTCGCGGCGCGCATCTACGAAGACATGGGCGCGACGGACCTCGCCGAGGAGGCCGCCGAGCGCGCTGCGCTGCGGGGTCCCTCCGACGCCGGCGCGTGGGAGCGCCTCGGGCGGCTGCGCCTCGCGCTGATGGATCGCGAGGGCGCGCTCGAGGCGCTCAGGCGCGCGCTCAAGCTGGGCGCGGGCAAGGACGTGCACGAGCTGGTCGCGCAGGCGCTGGCGATCGAGCCGAGCATGGCCGGCTGACGGCGACGCCGGCCAGAGGAGCGACGCTGGCTACAGGATGTTGACCGCGCGCGAGACCACCAGGCCGAGCGTGACCAGCGAGACGATCGACTGCACGCCCATGATCATCTTCGCCATCGGCGTCAGCGGCATCGTGTCGGTGGGCGAGAACGCGGTGGCGTTCGTCAGCGACACGTACAGGTAGTCGACGAACTGCGGTCGCCAGTAGCGCGGCTCGATGCGGTCGTCTGACATCTGCGGGAACAGGAAGTCCGGCGGCCCGTCGTGGCCGGCCGCGCGCCGTCCCGGGCCGCCGCGGTCCACCTCCCAGTACCACAGCGAGAAGATCAGGAAGTTCGTCAGCCAGATCAGCATGCCCGAGATGATCAGCTCGTGGCCGTTCGTTGGCTGTTTGCTGTGCAGCAGGTGATGCGTCAGCTCGATGAGCGAGAAGACGTTGGCGGCGCTGACGAACGCGGTCAGCGCGATCGCGGTCCGTCGGCGTCCGCGGTGCTCGTGCTCGAGCTGGCGCGGCGTCGCCAGCGACAGGCCGATCAGCAGCACGCCCTCGAGCGCCGGCACCAGCCACGTCGGACCCACGGTGAGGCGTGCAGGCAGCCCGACCTGCAGGCCGATGGCGACCAGCACAGTCGCCTGGACCGGCCAGAACGCCTCCGCGCCAGCCGGCGGCGGGTAGGGGCGCGGGGATGACGGGCCGGCCGATGTGTCTGCCACGAACCGAGAGCGTAGGGGGCGGCTCGGAGGTGATCCGGCCGCGTTGCACCGCGGTGGTCCGCCCGGCGCGATAGGTTCGCGCGATGCGCCTGATCGTCGCCCGCTGCGAGGTCTCCTACGCCGGCCGCCTGAGCACCGTGCTGCCAGAGGCGGTGCGCCTGCTGATGCTCAAGGCGGACGGCACGTTCATGGTCTGGGCGGACGGCGGCGGCTCGAACGTGAAGCCGCTCAACTGGATGGTCGCGCCGACCGTGATCGAGCATGAGCAGGACGAGGACGGCGCGCTGCGGCGGCTGCTCGTGAGAAAGCGCGGTGGCCAGGACGAGCAGCTGGACATCGCGATCGCGGAGGTGCTCTCCGACGTCGAGCACGAGCTCGACATGCTCGCCACGCTCGAGAAGGAGGGGCTGGAGCGCGAACTGCAGGAGCTGCTGGCCGATGCGCCGCAGTGGTGCGGCGAGGGGCTGCGGCTCGTGCGGCGCGAGTGGCCCACCGACATCGGGCCAGTCGACCTGATGTGCAGGGACGGCGAGGACGAGTGGATCGCCGTGGAGATCAAGCGCGTGGGCACGATCGACGCGGTCGAGCAGCTGACGCGCTATCTGGAGCGCATCCGCCTGGACCCCGCGCTCGGCTCCTGCCGCGGCGTGCTCGCGGCGCAGACGATCAAGCCGCAGGCGCGCGTGCTCGCGGCCGCGCGCGGCATCGACTGCGTGGAGGTCGACCTCGCCGTCCTGCGCGGCGAACGCGAGCCCGAGCTGAAGCTGTTTGCGGCATAGTGGCGGGCATGAACGATCAAGACACTTCAGAGGTGCTCACCGAGCGACGCGGCAACGTGTTGCTGATCACGCTCAACCGACCCGAGGTGCGCAACGCCGTCAACGCGGCGCTCGCGGCGGGCGTCGCGGGCGCGCTGGAGGAGCTCGACGCCGACGACGGCCTGTCCGTCGGTGTGCTCACGGGCGCCGGCGGCTTCTTCTGCGCGGGCATGGACCTCGGCGCGTTCGTCAAGGGCGAGTCGCCGTGGTTCGGGGACCGCGGCTTCGCCGGCATCGCCCAGCGCTCCGCGCGCAAGCCGCTGATCGCCGCGATCGAGGGCTTCGCCGTCGCCGGCGGCATGGAGATCGCGCTCGCGTGCGACCTGATCGTCGCCGCCAAGGGCGCCAAAATGGGGATCCCCGAGGCCAAGCGCTCGCTCGTCGCCGCCGGAGGCGCACTGCTGCGCCTGCCTCGCCGCATGCCCTACCACGTGGTCATGGAGCTAGCGCTCACCGGCGACACGATGCCCGCCGATCGCTTCCACGACTTCGGCGTCGTCAACCACCTCGCCGAGCCCGGCGCCGCCGTCGACGTCGCGCTCGAGCTCGCCGGACGGCTCGCCAAGAACGGACCGCTGGCGCTCGTCGCCTCCAAGCGGATCCTGCAGGAGCAGTTCGACTGGTCCAGCGACGAGATGTGGGACAAGCAGGGCGCCATCTCCGGCCCCGTGTTCGCCTCCGAGGACTCCAAGGAGGGCGCGAGAGCATTCAAGGAGAAGCGCTACCCGGTCTGGAAAGGCCGCTAGGCGGCCGTATACCGGCGCGAGGCGGCGTCCTCCCTCGCTCGTGTGCAAAGCACACTTCGCTCAGTGCGTCCTTGCCTCGCTTGGTCTACGGCCGCCTAGTCGGAGCTAGTAGCCGCGCTTCTTGCGCTTGCGCTGGCGGCGAATCGCGAGGAATCGCTTCCACAGCGCCCACATCAGAGCGCCCGCATCTCAGCGCTCCCCCGGCGTCTTGCGCGGGTACTGGGAGATCGGCTGACGCAGGTCGATAGCCGTCGTGACGATGCGGTTCTGTTCGTCGATGTGCGCGGCCGGGTATCCCTCCCCCGGGCTTGCGCGCTCGGGGCGTCCGACGTAGCCGAAGTGCATCTCCTCGGGCATGATCTGCATCAAGCGCGGGAACATGTGGGCGCGCGCGCCCATGTTGCGCGGCTCCTCCTGCACCCACAGCACCTCGCGCAGGTTTGGGTAGCGGCCCATCAGCTCGAGGATCTGGCGTTCGGGGAACGGGTACAGGAGCTCCACGCGCGCCACCGCGAGGCCCGCGTGCGCCACGCGTTCGGGGTGCCCCACGAGGTCGTAATAGATCTTGCCCGTGCACAGCACCAGGCGCGTGACCTGCTCGTCCTGCACGCCCGGCTCGGCCAGCACCGGCTGGAAGCCCGTGTCCTCGGCCATGTCGGCGACCATGCTGGCTGCCTGCGGCAGGCGCAGCAGCGACTTCGGCGTCATCACCACGAGCGGGCGCTGCTTCGCGATGCGCGCCTGGCGGCGCAGCAGGTGGAAGTACTGCGCGGGCGTCGTCGGGCTGGCCACGCGGATGTTGCCCTCGCCGGCCGCCACCAGGAAGCGCTCCAGCCGCGCCGAGGAGTGCTCGGGGCCGGAGCCCTCGTAGCCGTGCGGCAGCAGCAGTGTCAGGCGCGAGGTCTGGCCCCACTTGGCCAGGCCCGAGGTGATGAACTGGTCGACGATCACCTGCGCCGAGTTGACGAAGTCGCCGAACTGCGCCTCCCACAGCACCAGCGTCTCCGGCGCCTCCTGGCTGTAGCCGTACTCGAAGCCCATGCACGCGAGCTCTGACAGCGGGCTGTTGTGCAGCTCCAGCGGCGCCAGCGCGTCGGGCAGGTTCTGGATCGGGCACACCGTCTGGCCGGTCTTGGCGTCGTGCAGCACCATGTGGCGCTGGCTGAACGTGCCGCGCTCGGTGTCCTGGCCGGTCAGGCGCAGCGGCGTGCCCTCCGTCAGCAGCGAGGCGAACGCCAGCGCCTCCGCGTGCGCCCAGTCGATCTTCGCGTCCGCCTCGCTCTCAGCGAGCGCCTCGTGGCGGCGCTCGAGCTGTTTGACGAGCTTCGGGTGCACGGTGAAGCCGTCCGGCACGCGCAGCAGCTGCTCGCCGA
This sequence comes from Solirubrobacteraceae bacterium, assembly GCA_035483595.1. Taxonomy (GTDB): domain Bacteria; phylum Actinomycetota; class Thermoleophilia; order Solirubrobacterales; family Solirubrobacteraceae; genus Palsa-744. The sequence continues at coordinate 372,333 of DATHPU010000022.1, read as the reverse complement.
GCTCGCGCAGCCTGCTCGCCGGCACGGCCGTGTCGACCTCGGGGCTCGGCGAGCGGTCGAGCTGGTACTCGCCGGTGGTGTGTTCGCCGTCGTGCTCGGTCGCCTTGGCGGCGATCTTCGACTTCAGCCGCTGGTGCAGCAGCGTCAGGTTGTCCCACACCTCCTGCGCCTGGCGGTCGACCTCCTCCTTGGAGACGACGCCCTCGGCTACCAGCCGGTCGGCCCACAGTTCGTACACGCGCTTCTTGCTCTTGATCTTCGAGTACATCTCCGGCTGCGTGTACGCGGGCTCGTCGGACTCGTTGTGCCCGAAGCGGCGGTAGCCGATCAGGTCGATCAGCACGTCGTGGCCGAACTCCTGGCGGAAGGCGAACGCGAGCCGCACCGCGCTGATGCACGCCGGCACGTCGTCGGCGTTGACGTGGATGATCGGCACGTCGAAGCCCTTCGCGAGGTCCGACGCCCAGCGCGTCGAGCGCGCGTCGTCGGGGTCGGTCGTGAAGCCGATCTGGTTGTTGGTGATGATGTGCACCGTGCCGCCGACCTTGTAGCCGTCCAGCGCCTGCAGGTTGAAGGTCTCCGACACGACCCCCTGTCCCGGGAACGACGCGTCGCCGTGGATCACGATCGGCACCGCCGCGTTGGTGTCCTGATGCGCGTGCGGGCCCTTGCGCGAGGTTTGCGCGGCGCGCGTCGCGCCCTCCACCACCGGCGAGACGTACTCCAGGTGGCTGGGGTTGGACTCGAGGTTGACGCGGATCGTGCCGCCGTCCGGAAGCTGGTAGGTGCCCTGCGTGCCGTGGTGGTACTTGACGTCGCCGGTGCCGCCCTGCGGGATCGTCGTCACCGCCTCCAGCGTCGACGCGCCCTCGAACTCCGCGAAGATCGTGTCGTAGGAGCGCCCCAGGTTGTGCGCCAGCACGTTCAGCCGCCCGCGGTGCGCCATGCCGACGACGACCTCCTGGCCGCCGTGCGCGGCCGACAGCTGGATCAGCTCGTCGAGCATCGGCACCGTCATGTCCAGGCCCTCGATCGAGAACTGGTGCTGACCCAGGTACGCCTTGTGCATGAAGCGCTCCAGCGCGTCCACCTCGACCAGCCGCTTCAACAGCGTCCGGCGCTCATCGTTGGTCAGCTCGTGGCGGAACGCGCTCGACTCGATGTGCTCGCGCAGCCACACGCGCTGGCGGTGCGAGGCGATGTGCTCGATCTCGTAGGCGATCGTGCCGCAGTAGGTCTCGCGCAGGTGCGGCAGCGCGTCCGCGAGCGTCGCTCCGGACACGTACATCTGGAAGATCTTCGCGGGCAGCCGCGCCTGGATCTCCGGCGTTAGGCCGAGCGCCTCCGGGTCCAGGCCCGGGTCGCCCTCGGGCTCGGACCCGAGCGGATCGAGGCGCGCCGCCAGGTGCCCGTGGCTGCGCACGCGGCTGACGAACGTGCTCGCCGCCTGCACCGACTGCAACAGCTCGTCGCTGCCGGCCAGCAGCCCGCCCGTCGTCGCGGCCGTGCTCGCGCCGCTCGTCGCCGGGGCCGCCGCCGGCACGTGGATCGTCAGCGGCGCCGCCTGCAGCCCGAGCGCGCCGAACAGCTCCTCGTAGAAGCTCCTGGCGCCCTGCAGGTAGTCCTCGACCGCGGCCAGGAAGCGCCCGGACTCCGCGCCCTGGATCACACGGTGGTCGTACGTGGAGGTCATCGTCATGACCTTCTCCGCGCCGATGCTCGTGCCGACCTCGCCGAGGCCCACCGGGTAGGCGATCGAGCCCGTCGCCACGATCGTGCCCTGGCCGCTCATCAGCCGCGGCACCGACGCCACCGTGCCGATCCCGCCGGGGTTCGTCAGCGTGATGTTGGCGCCCACCAGATCGTCCGCCGTCAGCGTGTTCGTGCGCGCCTTCTCCACCAGCGCGTCGTATGCCGCCAGGAAGCGGTCGAACGGCAGCTGCCCCGCGTCGGCGATCACCGGCACCATCAGCGTGCGCGAGCCGTCCTTCTTCTCCACGTCCACCGCCAGCCCCAGATTCACCTGGCCGTCCACCATCCGGTGCGGCTTGCCGTCGATCTCCGCGAAATGGTTGGCCATCACCGGCATGTCCTCCGCCGCGCGCGCGATCGCGTACGCGATCAGGTGCGTGAACGACACCCTCCTGCCGGCCGCCTTCAGCTCGCGCCGCCGCGCGTCGAGCACGCTCACCGTCAGCGTGCGGAAGCTCGTCGCCGTCGGGATCGAGCGCGAGTCCTCCATGTAGCGGACCAGCGCCGCCGCGCCGCCGCGCAGGGGTAGCGCACCGGCCTCGGCGGCGTGGGCGCCGTTGGCGCTCGCCGCGTCGGCGCCGCTCGCGCCGTTGGCCGCCGTCGCGGCCGCGCTCAGCACGTCTGACTTCGTGATCCGCCCAGCCGGGCCGCTGCCCGCCACGGCCGCGAGGTCCACGCCCTCGATCGCCGCCGCGCGCGCCGCCACGGGGGAGACCTTTGCGCCATCGGGTGCACCACCGGCGCTCGCCGGCGCGGCAGCCGGCGCCTCGGGCGCCGCGGCGGATGGCTGCGGTGCGGCCTGGGGTGGCTGAGGCGCGCTCGCCGGCGCCGCACCGTTGATTGCAATGCGCGCGATCACCTGGCCGACGGTGACGGTATCGCCCTCCGCGACGAAGATCTCGCTGACGGTCCCGGTCGCGGGCGCGGGCAGCTCCAGGTCGACCTTGTCGGTGGAGATCTCCACGATCGTGTCATCGACCTTGATCGGGTCGCCCGCCTTCACGCGCCATTCGAGGATCGTTCCCTCGGTCACCGACTCGCCCGCGGCGGGCGTCAGGACGTCGACGAACTGCGAGGCCGTGGAGTCCCCTCCGGCGGCCGGCGCTCCCGCGTCGGCGGCGGGAGCAGCCACGTCGCCGTTCGGCGCGGCCGCTTTGACAGCGGGAGTGTTCGTCTCGCCGCTCGGTGTGGCCGTCTCGGCGGTTGGGGCTGGCGCCTCGGGCGCCGGTGCGTCAGGCGCAGCGGGCACGGCGCCGCCCACAGTGATGCGCGCGATCACCTGTCCGACGGTCACCGTCTCGCCCTCCTCGACCAGGATCTCGCTGACTGTGCCGCTGGCCGGCGCGGGCAGCTCGACGTCGACCTTGTCGGTCGAGATCTCCACGATCGTGTCGTCGACCTTGATCGGGTCGCCCACCTTGACACGCCATTCGAGGATGGTTCCCTCGGTGACAGACTCTCCCGCGGCAGGGGTTACGACGTCGATCGTCTGCACTGCCGTGGTACTGGTTGCCATCAATGTCTCACTTTAGCGCGGGCCGTGTCGGCGTACGCTGTCGCTGCTCGCGGATGAACTCGTAGCTCCCGAAGAACGGGCCGATGCCCCCGAGCACGGCCACCGCGACCGCCAGCCGCAGCGACACCACGCGCAGGCGCGCGGCCGTTATGCACGCGAGTGACATGAAGATCCACAGCAGCCCGTGGCTCATGCCGAGCACGAACGTCAGCGGCTCCGGCTTGCCCGCCGCGAACGCGCTGACGAGCAGCGCCAGATACACGCATGAATGGGTGAACGAGGTCCACTTCAGGCGCGCGAACGTCAGCGGGCCGGCCGCCGGGCGCAGCTGTGAGCTCACTGCGACAGCCACTGGGCCACCCGCGGCAGCGCGTCTCCCGCCTCGGGCGGCCAATCGGCGATCTCGCGCGGCCACCACGCGAACTCGTCGTGCTCGTGGTCGGGTGTGACCATCTGATCGACGCCCTCCGCGAGCCATGCCTGGCCGACGAACATGACCATCTGGTGCGGCAGCCGCAGCAGCGCCTCGCCGCGCACCCGCTCCGGCGTGACCGACCACTCCTCGCGCAGCTCTCGCACGAGCGTGTCCGCGGGACTCTCGCCGAGGTCGACCGCGCCGCCGGCGCCCAGCGCCCAGCGCCCGGCCCACGAGGACACCCACGCGGCGCGCCGTCCGGCGAGCCAGCGCCCGTCGGCGGCACGCGTCACGCACAGCGCGGCCATGCTCTGCGAGGCGTCGCCCTCGACCAGCCGCAGCGCCCAGCGCAGCGGCTGCAGCTCGATCTCGATGCCCCGCTCGTCCTGGCGATAGTCCACCAGGCGCGCCGCCACGCCGTCGTGGCTCGGCGAGCCGCGCTCCTGCAACTCCCTGATCGCCGCGTCGGCCGCGTCGCTGTACTCGGGCGGGGCCTCGAACGACTGCTCCTGCCAGTGCGCCGTGATCTGCTCCAGCTGCCACGGTCCGCGGGCGAGGATCTCCGGTGTCTGGTGGGTGGGCTGCGGCTGCTCGGACAACTTGCGCTCAAGGCTATTGAATCTCCGGAACGCCCGGTGAAGCTGTGGAGAACCCGGTGCCGCCGCGTGCGAGGCGGCTGTGCATACACTCGCCGGCGTGAGCGCGCGTCGACGCAAGCACTGGGGCTGGGGCTTCGAGGACCAGCGGCTCTCGCCCGCGCAGATGCGCGCCTCCGCCGACACGCTGTCCTCGCACCTGGGGATCGCGCTCGGGGAGGTCGAGGAGCCGGTGGCGCTCGAGTCGGTGCGCTTGGCGCAGCCGCGCATCCAGGCGCCGGCGGCGCTCGCGGCGATCTGCGCCGACGACGTCCACGCGCGCGCCAGCCACGCCCTCGGCAAGTCATACAGCGACGTCGTCAACGGCTTTCGCGGGTGCTTCGAGCACGCTCCCGACCTGGTCGCCTATCCACGCGACGAGGCGGACGTGGAGCGCGTGCTCGAGTGGTGCGCGGCCGAGCGCGTCGCCGCGATCCCGTTCGGCGGCGGCACCTCCGTTGTGGGCGGTGTGACCCCGCGTGTCTCAGACAGCTACAACGGCGTGGTCTCGCTCGACCTGGGTGCGCTCGACCGCGTGCTCGAGCTCGACGATGTCTCGCGCGCCGCACGCATCCAGGCGGGCGCGCTGGGCCCGCAGCTTGAGGCGCAGCTGGGCGAGCGCGGCTTCACGCTGCGCCACTTCCCACAGTCGTTCGAGTACTCCACGCTGGGCGGCTGGATCGCCACGCGCGCGGGCGGCCACTTCGCGACGCTGTGGACGCACATCGAGGACTTCGTCGAGTCGGTGCGCGCGATCACGCCCGCAGGCGTATGGGAGTCGCGGCGGCTGCCCGGCTCGGGCGCCGGCCCCAGCCCCGACCGCATGCTCGCTGGCTCGGAGGGTGCGCTCGGTGTGATCACGCAGGCGTGGATGCGCGTGCAGCCCCGCCCGAGCCACCGCAGCTCCGCGGGGGTGCGCTTCGCGAGCTTCCTCGCCGCCGCCGAGTGCGTGCGCGCGATCTCCCAGTCGGGGCTGCACCCGTCCAACTGCCGCCTGCTCGACGCGGGCGAGGCGGCGCTGACGATGGCCGGCGACGGCTCCCACGCAGTGCTGGTGCTCGGCTTCGAGTCGGCCGACCATCCTGTCGAGCACGCGATGGCGCGGGCGCTGGAGCTGTGCGTCGAGCACGGCGGCGTCGTGCCCGAACGGCGCGGCTCGGGCGGCGGCGATGGAGGTTCCGCGGGCGGCGGCGACGCGGTCGGCGCGTGGCGCGACGCGTTCCTGGGCGCTCCCTACGCGCGCGACTCGCTCGTGGCGATGGGCGTGCTCGCGGAGACATTCGAGACTGCGATCACGTGGGATCGCTTCGCGACGTTCCACGAGCGCGTCAGAGCCGCCACCGAGGAGGCCGTGCGCGCAGCGTGCGGCGCGGACGGGAAAGTGTTCTGCCGCTTCACGCACGTGTATCCGGACGGAGCGGCGCCGTACTTCACGGTGCTCGCGCCGGCGCGGCGCGGCGAGGAGGTGGAGCAGTGGGCGGCGATCAAGCGGGCCGCCGCGGACGCGATCATCGCGGAGGGCGGGACGATCACCCACCACCACGCCGTCGGGCGCGATCACCGGCCGTGGTACGACCGCCAGTGTCCGGAGCCGTTCGCGCAGGCGCTGGGCGCGGCCAAGCTGGCGCTCGACCCCGCAGGAATAATGAACCCCGGCGTGCTGATCGATCCGAGCGCATGAAGGTCGCCGTATGAAGGTCGCGGTACTCGGCCCCGGCGGGGTTGGCGGCCTGATCGCGGGCGCGCTCGACCGGGCGGGAACCGAGGTCGTGGTGCTCGCGCGCGAGAGCACCGCGGAGGTGATCGCGCGCGACGGCGTGAGCGTGCGCAGCGTGACGCTCGGCGACTTCGTCGCTCACCCGCGCTCCCTCGCGCGCCTGCGGGAGCCGGTGGACGCGCTGATCGTGGCGACGAAGGCCGCCGGACTCGCGCCGGCGCTCGAGCGCGTGGCGTTCGCATCGTCCCCGGAGGGGGAGCCTCCGCTCGTGCTGCCGCTGCTCAACGGCCTCGACCACCTGACGCTGCTGCGCGAGCGGTTCCCCGGGAGCACTGTGCTGGCGGGCTCGATCCGCGTCGAGGCCGACCGGCCGCAGCCGGGCGTGGTCGTGCACACTAGCCCGTTCCTGCTCGTCAGCATGGCCAGTACCCACCCTGCCGTGCGCCCCGCGATGGAGGCGCTTGCGGACGCGCTGTCTGACGCCGGCGTGCCCGCGCGGGTGCAGGACTCCGAGGCGGACGTGATGTGGTCGAAGCTGGTGCGGCTGAACGCGCTCGCGTGCACCACCAGCGCGTATGACGTGCTGCTGGGGGAGATCCGCTCGACGCCCGAGCTGCGCGCGGATCTCGAGGGCGCGATCGAGGAGGCTTGCGCAGCGGGCAAAGCGGAGGGTGCCCGGGACATCGATCCCGCGCGCGCGATCGCCGAGCTGGAGGCGGCGCACGACACGCTCGGTAGCTCGATGCAGCGAGACATCGCCGCCGAGCGCGAGCCCGAGCTCGACGCGATTCCCGGGTCGGTGCTGCGCGCGGCGGCGCGCCACGGGATCGCGTGCCCGACGATCGAGCGGCTCGTGGCGTTGATTGCAGCGCGCGCGGGCGTGCCCGTGCCGGTGGTCGTCGCCAAGGGTTAGTACAGCGGTCTGGAAGCGGCTTGTCGATCCGCGGCGTTGGTGACGATCTTTCGGACGCCTGCTTTTCGTCAGTGCGCAGTGATCAGCCACTCGATCGTGTAGTCGCTTGTATTACAATAACGGAAGTGGCGGAGGAGCGTTTTGATCCCGATCTCCTCAGCGACGAGGATCAGTTCGAGATTGACGTTCAAGCCGCTCACCTGTTCAAGCATCCCAACCTCGGGATCGACGACATCACCGACGTGTGGACCAGCGACCCTCTTTTCTACCCGGCAACGCCGCCCGCGCACTGGCTGATGTGCGCCGAGGTCGAAGGCCGTGTCCTGGTCGTCCCTCTCGCACCATCCCGCCACGGCGACCCCACTCGCTGCCGTCCGATCGGCTGCTATGAGGCGTCCCGCTCCCTTGCCGCTCAATACCGGAGAGATCGATGACCGACCCAGTGACCCCCGACGAGGAATACGCGTTCTACGCACGGCCTGAGAACCAGCAGCCCCAAGGGCCGCCGCGACGACGCGCCGGGCTGAGCGCAACCGTCCCCGTGCGGTTCGCGCCTGAGCGGCTGGAAGAGATTCGCCTGCGCGCGGCGGCCGAGGACCGCTCGGTCTCCTCATGGATCCGCCGGGCCGTCGAGCACGAGCTTCACCACGCCGACTGAACCCCACTGTGGGTGCGGAGCCGGCTTGAGCATGTCTCCCCTCGCGCCAGTAAACGAATAGCTCGACACCGAAGATGTACTGCGGTGAAGCTGCCCGCGGCGGCCAGGATGAGCGGTGTCTACTGCTCTTCGAACGGCGAGCGACCGGGCGAGTACGCGGGGATCGACTGCGTGGCGATCGCCTCGACGGCCTGCTCCTCGGCCTCGGTCAGCTCCTCCTCGTGCTCGCCGTCGCACAGCACGCGGAAGTTGCCCGTGACACCGCTGTCGCCCTGGATCGTGATGCCCGGCAGGATCTCCTCGCCCTCGTCGAAGCCCAGGCGCTCCAGGTCGAAGTGCGCGAGGCCGATGCCATACGCGGTGTGCGTGGGGTTCTCGCGGTCGTGCGCCGCCACCGCCTGCGCGAAGCGCTCGAGGTTCTTGGCGATCTTGCCCGTGTCCGCCATGGCTCGCGCCCAGGGTAGCGCGAGCCGGGTAGATTGGCCACTCGATGCCCGGTGAGGAGATCATCCGCACGGTCGAGCTGACCAAGGTGTACGCGGGCACCGACTTCGCCGCGGTCGACCATCTCGACCTGAGCGTCCACGGGGGCGAGATCTTTGGCCTGCTGGGGCCCAACGGCGCCGGCAAGACGACGACCGCGGGGATGATCACCACGCGTGTGATCCCGACATCGGGCACGGCTCAGGTGGGCGCGATCGACGTGGTCGCGCACCCGGCGCTCGCCAAGCAGCTGATCGGGATCGTGTCCCAGCAGAATACGCTCGACCGCCAGCTGACGGTGTGGGAGAACCTGTACTTCCACGGCCGCCTGTTCGGGATCTCCGCGGCCGAGTCGCGCACGACCGCCGACGAGCTGCTGGAGCAGTTTCAGCTTGCCAAGTGGGCCAAGGCGTCCGTGTTCGCGCTGTCGGGCGGAATGGCGCAGCGGCTGATGGTGGCGCGCGCGATCTTCCACCGTCCCGCGGTCCTGTTCCTGGACGAGCCCACGGCGGGCCTCGATCCGCAGGGGCGCCTGGCGCTGTGGGAGATCCTCGGCGAGCTCAACCGCGAGGGCCAGACGATCCTGCTTACCACCCATTACATGGAGGAGGCGGACGCGTTGTGCGACCGTGTGGCGATCATGGATCACGGCAAGATCCTCGCGCTGGACACGCCCGCTGAGCTCAAGCGCTCGGTGGGCGCCGACACGATCGTGACGGTCAAGGCGGGTGGCGACTCTGACGCGCTCGCGGCGCGGCTGACGCAGGAGATCGGCGGCGCCACACGCGCGCGGGTGATCGACGGCGGCGTCGAGTTGCACGTCAAGGGCGTCCCGCGGCTGGTGCCACAGGTGGTGGACGCGGCCGAGGGCGGCGGCTTCGACGTGGTCGACCTGTCGGTCGCCGAGCCGAGCCTCGAGACCGTGTTCATCAACCTCACCGGCAAGGAGCTGCGCGACTGATGGCCGCCACGGTCCCGTCCGAGAGGCGCCATGCGCAGATTTCGCTCGAGCCGACGCGCTCGACGATGAGCGCCAGTCGCGTCGCGCTGCGCGCGCTGGTGCTGCGCGATCTGGTGGTGCTGCGCAAGCACTTCGGCGAGTTCGTCGTGCGCACGCTGATCCAGCCGTTCCTGCTGGTGTTCGTGTTCCTGTACGTGTTCCCGTCGATCGGCCAGGGGATAGGGGGCGGCGGCGGCAAGCTCGCGGAGTCGCACTTCGCCTCGGTGCTGATCCCGGGCGTGGTTGGCATCTCGATCATGTTCCAGGGCATCCAGGCGGTGGCGCTGCAGCTGTCGACCGAGTTCGGCTACACGCGCGAGATCGAGGACCGCGTACAGGCGCCGTGCCCGATCTGGCTGGTGGCGCTCTCGAAGGTGCTCTCCGGGGCGGCGCAGGGCCTGTTGGCGGCGGTGATCGTGTTCCCGATCGCGGCCGTCGTCCACGCACCGGGCGTGCACGCGCACCTGACGGTGCACTGGTGGGTGGTGGTGACGCTGATACCGCTTGCGTGCGTGACGATGACCGCGCTGGGGCTGCTGCTCGGCACGGCGTTCGAGCCGCGCAACATCGGCCTGATGTTCGGTTTCGTCGTCCTGCCGCTGACGTTCCTCGGCGGCACCTACTACCAGTGGACGAAGCTCTCACCGGTGACCGTCGACGGCGTGCACTGGCTGCAGATCATCGTCCTGATCAACCCCCTGATCTACGTCAACGAGGGCATGCGCGCAGGGCTGACCGAAGCGTCGCACATGCACCTCTATGTGGTGTATCCGGTGCTGATCGGCTTCTGCACGGTGTTCCTTGCACTCGGGCTGCGCAAGTTCCGTGATCGCGTGCTGTCGTGAAGCCAAAGCTCCTGATCGTGATTGCGAGCACCCGCCCCGCCCGCGTGGGGCTGCCGGTGGGCCGCTGGTTCGAGGGCTACGCGCAGGTGGGCGCGGCGTTGTCGGTGCTGCGAGGGGAGTAGGGATTAGCTCGGCGACAGCACTGTGATGCCGTGCTCGAGCGCGCCCTCGGCCAGGCGCTTGTCGTAGGTCATCAGCGCGCCAAGCTCGCCTGCCTTGGCGAGGCGGACGGCCGTTGCCAGATGGATCGCGTCGAGCGTCCCAACATTGGTCGGGGAGATTGTCTCGGCGCTCGCGAGTACGTCCTCGTCCAGCGGAATCAGCTGAACGTCGGCGAGTATCCGATCCGCCGCTTCGGTGGCGTCCTCGCGTCGAGCGACACGTCCCAGCTCGACGCGCAGCAGGCGGCTGGCAACAGTGCGATCGAACTTTGCGAGCTCTCGACGGATCGCCTCCTTGTCGGGCTCTTCGAGGATCACTCGTCCGAATACGCTCGTGTCGACGTAGACGGTCGAGCTTCCGTCCTCAGAATCGGTCACGGCGCTCTTCAGCGAGGATCGCGTCGGTTGTGCCCGCAGGCGCTGGTCTGGCGCGCGGCGGCAGGCTGGCGATCGTCTCGAGGAGGTCGCCCTTGGGGATCGTTGCGCCGTACTTCTCCGCGAGTTTGAGGTAGTACGGGTCGACTTTCGCGCCCGAGGGCACGAGGCGCGCCACCTCGTGACCGCGCTCGGTAACGGTCAACGTCTCACCGTCCTTGACACGCTCGAGATAGCGGCTCAGGTTCTGGCGCAGCTCCCGGACGCCGACGGTCTTCGCAGCTGGTGTGGGATGTGCGGCAGCCATGTGCGTCACAATGTAGCACATGGGCTTAAGCTGGCTTTCGGATCCCGACTCAGCTAACGGCTGTCCCCTTGACCGCGCGCCCCGTGACCAGCGGCGCCACGATCGGCGGCACGCCTTTCCAATGAATGTCCTCATGCTGAGTCGAGAAGTCCGCCGCTGCGATCGAGGCAATCGTGTCGCGATTGCAGCGACAGCCTGCCGCGAAGTGCCGCCACGGTGTCTCCAAGCGATCCTGCCAGTGCGCCACGCGCGGCGAGTGAGAGCGGACGTGCTCGATGAACAGGAGTTGCCCGCCCGGGCGAAGCACGCGGCTCACCTCGGCCAGCGCCAGGTCCGGGAAGTCGACGGTGCACAGCACCAGCGTTGAGACGACCGTGTCGAGCGACTCGTCCTCCAGCGGGATCGCTTCGGCCGATGCATCCAGCGTGTGAGCCTGCTGGCCGCGTGTGGCGAGCTTGCGCTCCAGCCGGCGGCGCATCGGCTCGAACGGCTCGGCGAGGATGAGCTCCTCTACGGCGTCCGGGTAGTGGGGGATGTTGGCGCCGGTGCCAGCGCCGATCTCGAGCGTGCGGCCGCGCGCGTTCGCGACGAGCTCGCCGCGGCGCCTGCCCATGGTCCGTTTCTCGCCACTGCGCATCATCCGGTCATACAGCGCCGCGAATACGAAGTCCCAGCGGTGCTCGCCGTGGACCGTTCCCGCGGGTGTCGTGTCTGAACTCATCTGCCAGCTGGGAACCTGACGGAGAAGCGCGCCACGATCGCTGTGCCGGTAGCGCGTGGCGTCGGCAGGCCGTCGGGGTATTGGTACTCCTTCGGCAGCGCGACAACGCCCAGCACGCACCCGGGCCCGGTGCCTGCGCACGGTTCTTTGTACGGTTCGCTATGGCAGGGGTAGGCGCGTTCACAGGGTGGCGCATGGGGGACGGCGTAGATTGCGCCTTCGTATGAGCCGCTCGGGCACCAGTGTCCGGTCGAGGCTCTCGCCGGAGTCAGGGCGAGCGCCACCTGCCCGTCCGTCTGCGGGTAGCCGTAGTCGGTGCGTTGCATGTTGCTCGACGTCGAGCAAGGCGGCGGCGAGGTTCGTGTGTACCTCTTGTACGGCTTCAGCACGATCACGCCGTAGTAGTAGCCGCCTTGCGGGAGCTGGCTGGCGTGGAACGTGAGATGGACCCTCTGGCGGACAGCGAGCGTGTGCTGCACGTGCACGTGTACGGACACTGTCGCTGCCAGCGCCACGGCCGTCAGCGCGAGGCTGAGGGCGCCAGCCGCGCTCGCCGCGAAGAGCCTTCCCCTCAGAGAGGACATGCAGCGAGCATACCTCCCACCCCTTCTGTGCTGCACGCACGATCGTTGCAGTCACTGCGGCGAGGACTCTACGTCTCGATGATCTCCACACGATACCCGTCCGGATCTTTCACGAAGCACAGCCGCGAGCCGCCCTCGCGCACCGAGTACGGCGGCTTCTCCGGCTGGATGCCCTGCTCGGCCAGGCGCGCGAGCGTGCCGTCGAGGTCGCTCGCGGTGATCGCGATGTGGCCATAGCCGGTGCCAAGGTCGTAAGAGGCGACGCCGAAGTTGTATGTCAGCTCCAGGCGCGGCATGTCGCCGTCGCCGGGCTGGTTCATGAAGACGTTGACCGCCTCGTCCTTGATCGGCAGGCGGCCGACCTCCTGGAAGCCCAAGGCCTCGTAGAAGGCGACCGAGCGGTCGATGTCGGTGATGCGGTAGCACGTGTGGATTAGGGGCATGTCAGGGAGTCTAGACTTGCGCGCGTGCGGACCCTGATCGTTGGCCACGGCGGACGTGAGAGCGCGCTCGCGCGCGCGATGGCCGAGCACAGCGAGCTGCACGCGTTCGTCGGCCACGAGAACCCGTCGATCCTCAGCGCCGCCGCGGCGTCCGGCGGCAGCCACCGGACCGGCGACGTGTGCGACCCGCAGGCCGTCGCCGCGTTCGCGCGTGAGCGCGACATCGACGTCGCGATGATCAGCTCTGACGAGCCGCTCGCCGCCGGCGTCGTCGACGCGCTGCTCGCGCAGGGTACGCGGGCAGTCGGCCCCACCGCGGCCGGCGCGGAGATCGAGTGGAACAAGACGTTCGCGCGCTCCGTGCTCGCCGACGTCGCGCCCGAGGCCTCGCCGCTGCTCCGCGTCGTCCACGACGCGCGCGAGCTCGACGACGCGCTCGCGTTCTTCGGTCCCACGCCAGTCGCCGTCAAGCCGCCCGGCCTCACCGGCGGCAAGGGCGTCAAGGTCATGGGGCCGCACCTCGCCAGCCATCAGGACGCGCGCGACTACGCGCTCGAGCTGCTGCAGCGCGGCGGCGCCCGCGAGGGCGTGCACGTCGAGGAGAAGGTCCTCGGCGCCGAGTTCACCATCCAGGCGATCAGCGACGGCGCCAGCGTCGTGTTCCCGCCCTCCACATACGACTATCCCTACCGCTACGACGGCGATGAGGGGCCGGGGACAGGGGGGATGGGCTCGCTGTCGATGCCCGGTGCCACGCTGCCGTTCATGACCGCCGCCCACTACCAGCAGGCGTGCTCGATCATCGAGCGCGTGATCGCGCGCCTCCGTGAGCATGGGCGCCGCTTCAACGGGATCATGAACAGCGGCTTCTTCGCCACCGCCGACGGCGTCAAGGCGATCGAGTTCAACGCGCGCTTCGGCGACCCCGAGTGCATGAACATCCTCAGCCTGTTCGACGGTAGCTGGCCGCACGTGATGGAGCGCATCTGCGCGGGCAGCCTCGCGCCCCAGGACGTGCCGCTGCGCAACGAGGCATCGGTCGTGCTGTACCTCGTCTCGCCCGACTACGCGTTGCGCCCAGGGCCCGCCTATGAGTTCACGCTCGATCGCGAGCGCATCGAAACGGACGGCTGCCGCGTGTACTTCTCCTCCGCCGTGCAGGCCGGCGAGAACGCCTACCGCACAGTGGGCACCTCCAGGGCCGTCGCGCTCACCGCCACCGCGCCCACGCTCGAGCAGGCCCGCGCACGTGTTGCCGCCGGCGCCGCCACCGTGCCCGTGCTCGAGTGGCGCCGGGACGTCGGCGACGAGCGCTACCTCAACGATCTCGCTCGGCTCGTCCAGCCGCAGGACGCGGCCGCCTGACGGATTCGTGCAAGGATGGCGCGATGCTCGTCGAGCGCGCCATGCACCCGCAGTTCCTGTCCAACACGTTCCTCGTCGCCGACGGCAGGGGCGGCCCCGCGTTCTTCGTCGACGCCGGCGGCCCCGTCGCGCCGCTGATCGAAGCCGCCGAGCGACTCGGGCTCGAGCCCACGCACGTGCTGCTCACCCACCACCACTTCGACCACGTCTCAGATGTCGGCGAGCTGCTCGCGCGCTGGCCCGAGCTGCAGGTGCTGATCTCAGAGCGCGAGCGCGCGCTGCTCGCGGATGCCGCCGCGGCCAGCGGCGGCGGGGCGGGCGGGATTCCGGCCATGGATGGCTGGGGCTCGATCGAGGCCGGGCAGACGCTCGCCTTCGGCGACCTCGACGTGCGCGCGCTGCACACGCCCGGACACACCGCCGGGATGCTGTCGCTGCTCGTCTCAGACCAGGGCGAGCCCCGCGCCGCCAAGGCCGTGTTCACCGGCGACACGCTGTTCAAGGACTCCGTCGGCGGCGTCAAAGCGCCCGGGCACTCCACCTACGCCGACCTGCGCGACTCGATCATGGGCACGCTCATGGAGCTGGCGCCCGACACCGTCATCTATCCCGGCCACTGCGACGAGACGACCGTCGCGCGCGAGTGGGAGCAGAACGCGTTCATCCGCGTCTGGCGCGGGCTCGACCCCCAGGGCTCGCGGCAGTGCACGGCACTCGGCCAGCCCGCCACGCTGGTGCTGCTCGGCGCCGACTACGACGGCGGCACCAAGGCGTGGGTGCGCTGGCCCGACGGCTCAGACGACATCGTCCCCGGCTCGCGCGTCGCATCGGCCCCGTAGGGGGGCAGCCGGCCTAGCGACACGCCTCATATCGCCCCGAGCCCCAGCTATGCCACTGGTGGGGGCCGCGTCTCTTGCCTTACGGGTGCGGTCCGCGCAGCTCGAATTTAGAGCGTAGGGCTGGCTTCATTTCGGTCGGTGGCCCCTGAAACTCCCTGAGCCATTCGTAGCGCGATGGGCAGAGCCAACGCGGATGCCATTTGCCTGCACTTTGCTGTTGGGTGCGTGTCGTTTGACCACTATGCCGCCAGTCCGCACCTGCGCGCTGGCTTTCGCGATTGCAGCCCTTCGTTCCTCTGCGCTAGCCATCGTCCGCCTCCTAGGTTGCCTTGTCTGACCCAGCAGGATCGCTGCCGCACCGGACGGAATCCACTTCTTGCTCGCGAAGTTCGTCAAAGTGCTCCAGCGCCAGAAGCTCCTTGATTCGATACTCGCGAGGATCGGGACGGAACCTGGGGAAGCCTGCATCGACGAAAACGGGACAGGCTCCAGCCTTTACGAATTTGCTCCGACGGCCATTCTCGTCGCGACGTCCCAGGCATCCCAGACGCTCACGACCTGCCGCGTCAAACATCTCGAGATAGCGACGCGGGGCTACTCCCACGAATGGCTCGAAGGCGACCGTTCCCGGGTCACGTTCTGCTTGTGCGATCTTCGCCGAATCAGCATGAAGCTGCTCTGCTCGGCTCTTCGTATATGGCTCGATGAACACGACACGCTCGATCCCGGCGCCGATGATGTGCCGGGCACAGTTGTGGCACGGAAACGTTGTGCTGTGCAGCGTCGCGTGTTCAACTGAGACCCCACGCCGCGCCGCATCGAGCAACGCGCTCATCTCGGCATGCTGTGACCTCCCAAACTCAGTCAAATCCTTCAGACCAGCATCCTTGAGATCCTCGTGCGCCTTCTCGATCAACCCATGACTAAGCTGCGTAAGCGGGTCTTGGAGGTCCGGATACTCCTCGATGAGTGAGCCGGAGACTTTCCGAAGACGGTCGCCAATCGCTTCGCTCAGCTGCTTTGCAAGAGCGTCAATCGCCTTCTTGTTCGTATCAATCTCGCCGAGTTCGAACTCCCGGTTACCGGGCCCATCCTCCTCCCAGTGTGATCCGCCGAATGCCTTTGGCACCTCGTTGCAGCCGACGGCTAGCACCGAGCCATCCTGGTTGACGATCGCGGCTCCAACCTGACGGCTAAGTTCAGCCGATCTAAGGGCTGCGCCTGCAGCGATGAACTGGGCGTGCTCATCACGTGTCGGGGTCCTGAATGGACTTCCAAAGAGGATCTCGAACGTTCGCTGGACGTCGGTGCGGGCTACGTCACTGTCCCAAGCGCGGATGAAGAAGTCCGCCCTGTGAAATGTTTCGCTCACGTTCTGTCCGCGCTCGCGATCCTCCGCCTCATCTCTGGCAATCAGATCGTGTGGCTGATGCGCCCAAGTAGAGCGATCCTTGTTACCTCGGGATTTTTCGATCTGCGCACCGAGTTCCTCCAAGCGTTGGTCCTTCGGGCTGTAAGCGGCTACAACTACGAGCCTGGGGCCGTAGATGGCGCGAAGTGTCTCGAGCTCATCCGGGGTCTTTAGCGACCGGAGGATGAACGCGAGGCGCTCCGGTGAGCCGAGCTTCTCGCGTGTAGCCACGATGTCGCTAATCGCGTGGAGCGCCAAGGCGTCGCTGTGCTCCCAACGGTCCCTCAGATCGTCGCCGGCAGTCATGGCGTCCCATAGCCACTCGTCGAACTTCTCGCTGAACTGCTCTTCGACAATCTCTTGCAGATAGCCACTCAGGCGAAGCGGCACGGTCTCGTATCCGTACTCGCGAAGCTCGACCTTGATGTCGTCACTGACCATCGCGACGTTTGTTCCGACAGCCGCAACGAGGGCAATGACAAGCTCCGCCGCGTCGGGTGGGTATTCAGGCGCCTCTGTCTCTCCCATGGTCGCCTAATCCTGCCAGAAGGCGGGCCGGGTCGCCCGGATATCGGAACCTGCTCTTCAGCCATCGGTGAGGGCGAAGCCCATGCCACTCGTCGTCGTGTATGCCCGCGCCTCGCCCTCGTGGATCGGCTCTCCGGCGTCGGATCTGCTCGTAGACCCAGTACCTGCCCACCAAATCCCGGAGCGCCAAATCCCGAATCGCGGTGGTGGGTTCCGTTTCAATCCCGCCCCCGCGGCAACCCCCGCGTCGATGCTGACTAGCATGGGGAGCGATGGCGCGCGAGAACGAGAAGATCCCCACGTCTCGCGCGCGCCGCACCGCGACCGTCGCCACGCTCGCCGCCAGCGAGGCCGTCAAGCAGTTCGGCACGCGCGCCGCCAACGTCACGCGCGGCGACGAGGCCTCCGAGGCGGCCATGGCCCGCCGCCAGCTCGAGACCGCCAAGCAGATCGTCGCCGTGCTCGGCACGATGAAGGGCGCCGCCATGAAGCTCGGGCAGGTGATGTCGTTCCTCGACGTCGGGCTCGTCGCCGAGGAGCACCGCGACGAGTTCCAGCGCGAGCTCGCCAAGCTGCGCGACGCCGCGCCCACCGTGTCGTTCAAGCAGATGAAGCGCGTCATCGAGGAGGACCTCGAAGGCCCCATCTCCGAGGTGTTCGCGACCTTCCAGGAGGAGCCGATCGCCGCCGCCTCGATCGGACAGGTGTACCGCGCCACGCTCGCCGACGGGCGCGAGGTCGCCGTCAAGGTGCAGTACCCCGGCGTCGCCAGCGCCGTCAGAGCCGACATGCAGAACCTGGACATGATCCTGCGCCTGCTCAAGCGCATGACGCCCGCGCTCGACGTCAAGGCGATCGCCGAGGAGATCAAGGAGCGGATCGTCGAGGAGCTCGACTACGAGCTCGAGGCCCAGAACCAGCGCTCGCTCGCGCGCATCTTCGCCGGCCACCCCTTCATCGTCGTGCCCGACGTCATCACCTCGCTCTCGCGCGAGCGCGTGCTCGTCAGCGAGTACGTCGACGGCGTCGGCTTCGAGGAGCTCAAGGAGCGCCCGCAGCCCGAGCGCGACCGCATCGGCGAGATCGTCTTCCGCTTCTTCCTCGGCTGCCTCTACCGCCACCGCCAGTTCTCCGGCGACCCGCACCCCGGCAACTTCCTGCTGCTCGGCGACGGGCGCGTCGCGTTCCTCGACTTCGGGCTGTTCAAGCGCCTCGACGCCGAGCCCGTCGAGCTCGAGCTCGCCGCCCAGCGCGCCGTCACCGAGGGCGACGCGCCCAAGCTGCACGAGCTGCTCTCAAGCTCCGGCTTCCTGCCCGAACCCGAGCGCGTCGACCCCGACCACCTGCTCGCGTTCGTCCGCGACGCCATCTGGTGGTACACCACCGCCGACGAAGACGTCGCGCTCTACCCCGAGATCGCCACCCAGGTGATGATCGAGAGCTCCGACCCGCGCTCCAGCCACTTCAAGGAGATGCGCCACCAGACGATCCGACCCGAGCATTTGTTCGGCCGGCGCATGGAGATGCTCACGCTCGCCGTGCTCTCGCAGCTGCGCGCCACCGCCAACTGGCACAGGATCGCGCGCGAGTGGATGTACAGGGACGAGCCCGTCACCGAGCTCGGCCGCGAGGAGGCCGACTTCTACGGGCGCAGCGGCGTGACCGCACGCGGCTGACGCAGGCGCCACGGCCGACCCCGCGGGGGCCGAAGGCCCCTCATAAAAGGCCTTTTAGAAGCCCGTGTTCGTCTTCACGCGCTTGCGCTCCTGCGGGTGCATCGGACCCTTCACCTCGAGCGCCTTGCACGCATTGGCGATGTCTTCGCCCAGGCACACCGTCAGCGAGTGGCCCAGCGTCTCCTTCACCAGCACGCGCATGATCTTCACGTGCTCCGCGTTAGGCGGCAGCGTGTACGCCGGCACCATCCAGCCGCGCCGCGCCGCCAGCTGCGCCGCCACGTCGAACTCGTCGTACGCGTGCTCGCCCTTCAGTTTGAACGCCACCAGCGGCAGCTGCTCGTCCGCCTCCGAGCCCACCAGCTCGAACTCGCCCGCCGCCGCTATCTCCTTGGCCAGCGTGCGCGCGTTGTACTTCATCGTCTCCATCAGATAGCGGTAGCCCGAGTGGCCCAGGCGCGCGAAGTTGTAGTACTGCGCCAGCACCATCGCCGAGCCCGTCGAGAAGTTCAGCGTGAACGTCGCGTCGCGCTTGCCCAGGTAGTTCTCGTAGAACACCAGGTCCTCCGGCAGGTCCGCCTGCTCGCGGAAGATCAGCCAGCCGATCCCCGGGTACACCAGCCCGAACTTGTGGCCCGACACGTTGATCGAGCGCACCTGCTCCAGGCGGAAGTCCCACTGCGACTCCGGATACAGGAACGGCCACACGAAGCCGCCGCTCGCCGCGTCCACGTGCAGCCCCACGTCCAGGCCGCGCTCGTGCTTGCAGGTCACCAGGTAGTCGTTGATGCCACGGATGTCGTCCGCGTGGCCCGTGAACGTCGTGCCCAGCACCGCCGCCACGCCGATCGTGTTCTCGTCGATGTGCGGCTCCACGTCCTCCGCGCCGATCGTGTACTTGTCCGGCTTCAGCGGCACGATCCGCGGCTCCACGTCGAAGTAGCGGCAGAACTTCTCCCACACCACGTGCACGTCGCCGCCGAACACCAGGTTCGGCCGATCCGTCGCCTTGCCCGCCGCCTCCCTGCGCGCGCGCCACTTCCACTTCAGCGACAGCGCCCCCAGCATGATCGCCTCCGACGAGCCCTGCGTGCGCGCGCCCGTCGTCTCCCCCGGCGCGTTGAACAGGTCCGCCAGCATGCGGATGCAGCGCTGCTCGATCTCCGCCGACTGCGGGTACTCCGCGTGGTCGATGAAGTTCACGCGCAGCGACTCGCGGATCAGCTCGTCCGCCTCCGGCTCCATCCACGTCGTCACAAACGTCGCCAGGTTCCGTGTCGGCAGGCCATCCAGCACCGTCTCCTGTTCCACCAGGCCCTTCGCTTCCTGCGCCGACATGCCGTGCCGCGGCAGCTTGTGGTCGGGCGCCGGCTCCAGCAGGAAGCGGTTGCCGTAGATGCTCTCCAGCTTCTCGATCTGCGCGCGCGTCAGCTCATCGGGCTTGCTCATCGCCCTATCGTACGGATATGCCGGAGCTGCACACCCGGCAAATGCGCCAAGCCGCCTGGGAGTTGCGCCTAGGACTCCACCCACGGGCCGTGCCAGCTGCCGAGCCCGCGCACCAGCCGGTCGGCCTCCGCGGGGCCCCACGAGTCGGGGGCGTAGGAGTGCACCGGCGGCGGCTCGTGCAGCAGCGGTTCGAAGATGCGCCACGTCTCTTCCACGCCGTCCTGGCGCGTGAAGCGCGTGCTGTCGCCGTGGATCACGTCCAGCAGCAGCACCTCGTACGGAGTCGGCGCCTCGCCGCCCTGCTCGGCGAACTCCACGTCCAGCGTCACCGCCTCCGGGCCGCTCACGTCCGCGCGGTGCGCGTCCAGCACCACGCGCGTGCCCGTCGAGGGGTCGAGCTTGACCACGAACTGGTTCGGCTCCGGGCGGCGGTGGCCGTGCTCCATGAAGCCCAGGCGCGGCGGGTCGCGGAACACCGCGCGCAGCTCCGTCTGCGTGATCGGCAGCTTCTTGCCCGTGCGGATGAGCCACGGCACCCCTGACCAGCGCCAGTTGTCGATGTCCAGGCGCAGCGCCGCATACGTCTCCGTCGTCGAGTCCTTCGCCACGCCGTCGATCTCGCGGTAGCCGTCGTACTGGCCGCGCACGTAGTGCGCCGGACTGGCGTTCGCGATCGAGCGGAACACCCCCACCTTGGCGTCCTTCAGCGTGTCCGCGTCGCGCCCCGACGGCGCCTCCATCGCGGCCAGCGCCACCAGCTGCATCAGGTGGTTGACCACCACGTCGCGCAGCGCGCCCACCGGGTCGTAGAAGTGGCCGCGATCATCCACGCCGAAGCGCTCGGCCATCGTGATCTGCACGTACGCGATGTGGTTGCGGTTCCAGATCGGCTCGATCATCGTGTTCGCGAAGCGCAGGTACAGAAGCTCGTCGGTGCCCATCTTCCCCAGGAAGTGGTCGATCCGGTACAGCTGCGGCTCTTCGATCGATTCGTGGATCTCCGCCGCCAGCGCGCGCGCCGACGCGAGGTCGTGGCCGAACGGCTTCTCCACGACCACGCGCGCCGCCTTCGTCATCCCCGCGTCCGCAAGCCGCTTGATCACCGGGCCGAACAGGAACGGCGGGATCTCCAGGTAGAAGACCGGCGTGTGCGCCGCGCCCACCGTCGCCTTCACGCGCTCGTACGTCGCCGCGTCGTTGAAGTCGCCGCTCACATACGACAGGCGCGCCGCGAAGCGCTCGAACACCGCCGCGTCCAGCTGCTCGTGCGTGCCTTCGATGCATTCGCGCGCGTGCTCGCGCAGGCGCTCCACGCTCCAGTCGTCCACCGCCACGCCCACGATCGGGCAGTTCAACAGGCCCCTGCGCTCCAGCCGGTACAGCGAGCGGAACGTCATCACCTTCGCCAGATCGCCCGTGATCCCGAAGATCACCAGCACGTCCGCGTCGCGCGTCTCGCTCGTGGTCATCACAGCACCTGGATCTGGAACAGGCTGGTCGTGCCCGGGCGTCCCGACGGCAGCCCCGCGGTGATCCCCACGCGCTGGCCGCGCTCGCACCAGCCCAGCTCCACCACGCGCCGCGCCGCGTCCGCGATCAGCGCCTCCGTCGTCTCGTGGCGCGGCATCGACGCCGCCTGCACGCCCCACATCAGCCCGCAGCGCCTGACCGTCTCTTTGCCCGGCGACAGCGCGTAGATCGGCACCGTCGGGCGGTGCGCCGACACCAGCCGGGCAGAGCGCCCCGACAGCGTCGGGACCACCAGCGCGTCCAGGCGCAGCTCGCGCGCCGCGTCGCACAGGTTGTGCGCGATCGTGTACGCCGGGTCGGAGTGCGTGCGGCGCACGCGCAACTGGTTCCAGCGCTCGTACGGCGCGATCGCCTCCGCCTGCACCGCCACCGCCGCCATCATCGCCACCGCCCCCACCGGGTGCGCGCCCACGGCCGTCTCCTGCGAGAGCATCACCGCGTCCGTGCCGTCCAGGATCGCGTTCGCCACGTCCGCCACCTCCGCGCGCGTCGGGCGCGAGGAGCTCACCATCGAGTCCAGCATCTGCGTCGCCGTGATCGACGGCCGCGCCATCCAGCCCGCCAGCTCCAGCAGCTGCTTCTGCACGATCGGCACCTGCTCGATCGGCAGCTCGATGCCGAGGTCGCCGCGCGCCACCATCACGCAGTCCGTCACCGCGAAGATCTCCGCCGCGCGCTTCACCGCCTCGGGCTTCTCCATCTTCGCGATCAGCGGCAGGCGCGTGTGGTCGCGCACCGACACCACGTCCTCCGGCGACTGCACGAACGACAGCGCCACCATGTCCACGCCGATCGACTCGCCGTGGGCCAGCAGCTGCAGGTCCTCCTCCGGCACCGCCGGCAGCGACGACACCGGGCCGGGGATGTTCAGCCCCTGGCGCGAGGCCACCGCGCCGCCGATCTCGATGTCGCAATCGACCTCGCAGTCGCCCGGGCGCACCGCCACCACGCGCAGCCGCACCGAGCCGTCCGCCAGGTACAGCACCGAGCCGGCCTGCACCGCGTCCGGCAGCCCCGCCCACGAGATGCTCATGTGGCCCGCGTCGCCCGGCCGGTCGCCGTCGCCGCACGAGAACGTCAGCCGCTCGCCCGGCGTCAGCTCCACCACGCCCTCGTGCAGCGGACCGATGCGCAGCTTCGGGCCGGGCAGGTCCTGCAAGATCGCGATCTGGCGCCCCACGCGCCCGGCCGCGTCGCGCAGCCGTCGCACCGTCTCCGCGTGCTCTTCCAATGTCCCGTGCGAGTAGTTCAGGCGCGCCACGTCCATGCCCGCTTCGATCATGCGCGCCAGCGTGTCCGGCTCGCGCGAGGCGGGGCCGATCGTGGCGACGATCTTGGTGCGGCGCATTGTCGGAAGGTATCGGGCGCGTAGCATCGAGGCGTGCTCGGGCCCACTCGACAGCCGCCGCGGGTCGGTGCCGCGGCCCGCATCGCGCACTTCGGCGGTGGCTTCGAGCGGGGTGTCGTGGTCGCGGTGCACGACGAGGGCCGGCGCCTGGAGGTGCGCGGCGAGGGGGGAGAGGTGCTCGAGTTCGTGCTCAGCCCCGCGACTGCGCGGTTCATCGCGGGCGGTGCGGGTGGGCCTCGGCTGGAGCTATTGGGAGGGCATCAGTAGTAATGTGTTAAGTGCAATACCCGGCGCAAAGCATCAGAAGTGATTGGTTCTTGTCAAGGCGGATGTGGTATTATACACATCAAATCTGATTCATTGTGGCCGAAATTGCTTCTAACACATCGAAATCGATGCATCTCAACGAGCTGAAGACCGACGGAGCTGTTCTCGCGGAGCTCGGCCGCCGGCTCGCGCGCCACCGCCTCGAGCGCAACTGGACTCAGGCCGACTTCGCCGCCCAGGCGGGGGTTGGGCAGGCGACGGTGCAGCGCGCCGAGCGTGGGGAGTCGGTGCAGATGACATCCATGATCAAGCTGCTGCGCACGCTGGGATTGCTCGAAGGGCTCGATGCGGCGGTGCCGGAGTCGATCGAGCTGCCGATCGCACGGCTGGAGCGCGAGCAGCGCGAGCAGCGCAAGGGGCGACGGCGGGCCAGCGGCCGCAGAAGCGGTCATGTGCGTGACCCCGCCGCGCCGGGTGGCCGGTCGTGGACATGGGGCGACGAGCCTCGTCCAGGCGCGTGACGGAGCGCTGACTCAGAGATGACCATTGCCGCCGTGACGCTCTGGGGGTCGCGCATCGCCGCCGTCTCGATCGACACGGGCGCGCGCTACGCGACGTTTCAGTACGACCCCGCGTTCGTGCGCAGCGGCATCGAGCTGGCGCCGGTCGCGATGCCGCTGCGCGAGCAGCCCTACAGCTTCCCCAGCCTGCCGCAGGACGCCTTCAGCGGCCTCCCGGGATTGCTGGCCGACTCGCTGCCCGATCGCTGGGGCACAGCGCTGGTCAACGCCTGGCTCGCATCGCAGGGGCGCGAGCAGTCGAGCTTCGATGTCGTGCAGCGCCTCTGCTACGTCGGCACGCGCGGCGTCGGGGCGCTGGAGTTCCAGCCGTCGCACGAGCCCACCGTCGCCGACGGCGTGGACCTGCAGGTGGACGCGCTCGTGCGCCTCGCCAGCGAGGTGCTCGCGGAGCGCGAGGGGTTCGTGGCCGAGCTCAGCGAGCACCCCGACGAGCAGGCGATGAAGGCGATCCTCGCGATCGGCAGCTCCGCCGGCGGCGCGCGCCCGAAGGCGTTCATCGCCTACAACGACGCCACCGGCCTCCTCCGCTCGGGGCAGGTCCAGGTCGGCCAGGGCTTTCGCCACTGGCTACTGAAGTTCGACGGCGTCGCGCGCTCGGGCGACCACGGGCTCACCGACCCGCAGGGCTGGGGCGCCGTCGAGTACGCGTACTCGAAGATGGCGCGCGCGGCCGGCATCGAGATGACCGAGTGCCGGCTGCTTGAGGAGCATGGGCGCCGCCACTTCATGACCCGGCGCTTCGACCGGCCCGACGAGGGCGGCAAGCTGCACATGCAGACCGTCGGCGCGCTCGAGCACGTCAGTTACAACGAGCCCGGCACCTACAGCTACGAGCAGGCGCTGCTGCTGATCCGCCGGCTCGGTCTCGGCACGCCTGTCGTCGAGCAGCAGTTCCGGCGCATGGTCTTCAACGTCGTCGCGCGCAACCAGGACGACCACGTCAAGAACATCGCCTTCCTCATGGATCGCGGGGGTGAATGGTCGCTGGCTCCCGCCTACGACGTGATCTGGGCGTGGAAGCCCGGCAACCCCTGGCTCGACAGCCACCAGATGTCGATCAACGGCAGGCGCGACGGGTTCAATGTTGCGGATCTGCGCGCTGTCGCCGCAGTCGCTGGTCTCAAGCGCGGGCGCGCGGAGGCGATCCTCGCGGAGATCGCCGAGGTGGTTGCTGGCTGGGGAGGGATCGCCGATGAGGTCGGGGTCGACGAGCGGGTGGCCGAGCAGATCGCGCGCTCGCATCGGCTGGCGCTGTCCTCGTTCTGAACCCAATCCAGGCCGTCTGGCGTTGGGTATTGCGTCGTGTCAGCTCAGGCGCCTGGCTGCTTTATCGGGTTTCACCTGCGAGCGAGATTGTCAGCTACCTCGAGTGGCTGGCGCAAGAGGACCGCGATCAGACTCAACGCACCTGATCGCGCATGGTCATCTCGATTGCAGTCGGCTGCCTCTCGCGTGAAGCTCTCCAGCTCGCGAAGCTTCGTGGCGATAGTCCGCTCTGGGCTCGTGGTGGTCGGATCTTGCAACGTTGCTCCCTTCCTTGTTAGATAAGTAGATAGCGCTTGATCGTGGTCTTGGAGGCGATGTCATCTAGCAGCTGAGCCATATGAGAGCCAAACTGCTCGCCTCTATTTCGTCCCTCGTTGTAGTTGGCATCGATTGCAAAGAACTCTTCGGCACTGTGCTTGGTGCGATCAGTTGCCTCCAAGAACCATGAGTATTCTTCGAGCAGGCCTTGTATGGAAGATGTAGTGCTCGGTGTTTGCTTCGCTATCTCACGTACTCGATCCAGAGGTGAAAGTTGTACAAGGCGTTCGACATGCGAGCGCGGTACACCATCTACCTCGAACCCGTGCAACAGATACGCAAGCCCGTTGAACACTAGCCAGAGCCGGCTGAATTGCAGCTTGAGTACGGCTAGGCGTCGCTTTTTCCTATAGGCACTGTCCTGCTCTCGTTTGGCCTCGTGGGAGAGGCACAGGGTCTTCCAGTAGCGGACCAGATCGTTGATCAGGAAGGTCGGCTTGAAGGTCGTATCGTCGCTCGCATCCCGCCAGTAGAGGTCTATGACCTGCTTGACGCACTCAGCGTAGGCGTTCCCCCCAGTTAGGGCCTTACTCTCGAGGAGTAGGAGCATGCGTGCGGTGAACAGGTTACGATAGTCATCGTCACGAGTGCCGAGAAAGTGCAAGACGTCCTTGATGTGGTGCACGACGAGATAGCGGCCATCGCCCGAGAATGGTGGAAATCCGCCTGTCTCGTTCACTGTGATTAGGCTACTGAAAAGCTTGATCCCGTCAAGCTGACCCACCCGATGCGGGATCTCGGCCTCGGTGTCAACACAAAAGATGTCGAGGTCACTATGGCCGCCGCCCTCACCCCGTCCGATCGATCCAGTCACGTATATCGCGACAGACGGAAAGCGCTCCGATAGGCGGAGCGCCTCAGATGAGCCGCGAGCGGATTCCAACCTCGTCGTGGATACGGCTCGTCGATCGAGTAGCGCCTGAGGAACTTCGATGCCCTCGCCGCTCACGTTGAGCCGTCCCATTCCATCAAGTTGGCGAAGATGTCGGCTTGCTCAATTGCATCCGCCAGCGCATGGTGCTCGTGCGGGCGGGAGCTGCGCAGGCGATCGGGTAGCTGTGACTTGCCGGAGAGAGCGATGGGGCGTCCCGCACGCACGGCGTAGGCGGTCTTGATATCGAAGCAGTTGGAGAACCCAAATGGCGACTCCTGACTACCAAAGACGTTGAAGTACCACCATAGCCAGGACCAGTCAAAACTCAACGGAAACGCTATAAGGACTGGAGAGCAACTTCCCGCGCAATCAATGATCCAAGTGGTCGCGTCGTCCATTGCGTGGCCCGGGCTGGCTCCATCGGCGACCAATCGTCGTCGGTCGAGTCCGCTCACCGCAGCGGTCTCAGGGTCGAAGGTGTCGGAGATCGGCTTGAGCTCCCGATAGAACGTTCGCTCGGTCGGGTCCGCTCGTAGGAAGCGCTCGCCGTCGAAGGTCCCGGCGACGGTAATCCCGAACGAAAGCATCGAGTATGGGCCCGGGATCGGTCCATCGGTCTCGATGTCGGCGCTGAAGTAGATGTCGTGTCGCGTGTCCATTGGGGCTCTCGTCCGATAGCGGCGTCCTCTGCGGGAATCTATGCGAGGGGGTAGACGGGCGGGCGGTGGTGACTGTAAGCCCGATGATTCCACGAACACATGTTCTCATCTGCCGCGGCGGCAGTAACTGCGATTCTGCCGGGGCGCTCACGGCGCCTGCACATCCGGGAACCACTCCGCGCAATGCTCCCGCAGCGCCCCCCGCACCCAAGCGCGCTCCGCCGCCGAAGCGACCCGAAACCGCGCGAGCAGCTCGCCCTGCCGCTCGAGCGGCGCCCCCGCGATCACCCAGCGCACTGCGAGCCGCTCGAACAGCAGCTCGCCGGCGCGCTGCCAAGCGTCCTCCTGCGTGCCGGCCGCCGGCGCGCCCGCCCCGGCGAGCGCCTGCGCGTACTCGACGCGCGCGCCCGGCGTGAGCGAGCCGCGCAGCGTGAGCACGTTGCCGTGCGCGTCAGCGTAATCGCTGTCGGGCGCTACGAGCTTCTCAGTGCGCTGCCGGCTGCGCCCGCGCTTGCCCATGCCCCGCTCAGGCGGCGTCGGCGGCCCGTTCGAGCTGGCTGCGCACGTCGCCGACGGCCGCCTTGGCGTGCCCCGGCCACGCGGCGGCGGGCTGCATCGCGGCGAGCCTGCGCAGGCTGGCGCGCGCCTGCTCGGTGTCGTAGCTATAGAGCTCGTCGGGCAGTCGCGGCGCGCAGTCCCGCCCCCACCTGTCGAGCGTGCGGAAGCAGTCGCTGGTGAGCGCTAGGCGGTCTGACTCGCGCCACAGCCCGATCAGCCCGGGCGCGTGGCCCGGCAGCTCGATCACACGGAAGCCGGCGACGTCGTCGCCCTCGGTGAGCGTGCCGGAGATCGACACGGGGCCGCCGTCCCAGGCGAAGCGGTGCAGCAGCAGGTGCAGCTGGCGCACCCCCACGGGCAGCCCGGCGAGGCCCTCCGGCCAGTAGCGAAAGCCGCCGCTGCCCTCGGCGTCCTGCACCTCGTCGGGGTGGCACAGCACGGGCACGCCGAGCGCGGGCGCGGTGCCGCGGTGGTCGGTGTGCCCGTTGCCGAGCACCACGCGGCGGATGCCGCCGAGCTTGGCGCCGGCGCTGGCGACTGCGCGCGTCATGGTGCGCGCGCCGGCGTCGAACAGCGTGACGCCGCCGTCGTCCTCGAGCAGGTACACGTTGCAGCGCCCGGGCTGGCCCTGCACGACCCACACGCCCTCCGCGACCAGCTCCGCGGGGCCGGCGCCGAGGCGCTGGCCGATCCGGGTCTTGGCGTTGAACGCCTGCATCATGCGCTCCTCCGCGGCCGAGTCCTGCGGCGGCAGCATGCCGATCTGGCGCGCGAACGTCATCGAGTCGGTGAACGCGTCGTTGCTCTGGATCAGGCCATCGCGCACGGTCAGCAGGTCGAAGCCTTCGAGCACGACGGGCGCGCCGGTGGGCGCGACGCCGCCGAAGCCGCCGGGGCCGGCGAACGTGCCGGTGAGCCGCCACTGCACGCCGCAGCGCTC
This sequence comes from Solirubrobacteraceae bacterium, assembly GCA_035483595.1. Lineage (GTDB taxonomy): Bacteria > Actinomycetota > Thermoleophilia > Solirubrobacterales > Solirubrobacteraceae > Palsa-744. The sequence goes on along the minus strand of DATHPU010000022.1, from coordinate 344,199 downwards.
GCCCTCGGAGGTGGTGGTGACGACCTCCATGCGCAGGTCCGGCAGCGCGCCGATCAGCTCGCCGATGAAAGCGCGCACGCCCTCGGGCGCGAGCACGTCGACCTGGCCGCGCACGTTCTCGCGGCCGCCGTGCGCCCACAGCGCGACCGCCAGCTCGAGGTCGCGCGCGTCGATCGCGCCGAAGTAGCGCCGCGCGACCGCCTCCGCCTTGCTCCCCGAGATGCGTCTGCGGGTGGCAGCGGCCTGCTGCATGTTGGCGGCGACCTCCTGCACCTTGGTGCTCGCCTCGCTGGCACTCTCCCGATCGGTCATGGGGCCGCCTCCTTTACGCAGCTGAACGGTCTTAGTCTAGTCTGCGCGCGATGCCCGATGGGATCAGCAGGCGGGGAGTCAAGCCCACCCACCCCCGCGGCGAGCGCGTGCAGCCGGGTCTCTACCGCCTGCGCCTGCCGCTGCCCTGGCCGGGCGTCCCCCACTGCAACGCGTGGGCGGTCGCGCGCGGCGACGGCTTCGTGCTGTTCGACACGGGCATGCACGACGAGGACTCGCTCTCGCACCTGGAGCGGGCGCTTGAGATGTGCGACCTGCGCCTGGAGCAGGCGCAGCTGGTCGTATGCACGCACGCGCACACCGACCACTGCGGCCAGGTCGCGACGATCGTGGAGCGCACGGGCTGCGAGGTGTGGATGCACCCCAACCACGAGCACCTCCTGCGCATGATCGAGGACCCCGAGGCGGTGGCGGAGCGGCGCCTGGAGATCGCGCGCCAGAGCGGCGTGCCGGAGGAGCCGCTGCGCCGCTATGCGGCTGAGCGCAGCGGGCGCGGGACGGGCATCGCGGGGCCGATCGAGCCGGATCGCGATCTGGTTGCGGGCGTTGCCATCGGCACGGACCTGGGCGAGTGGGTCGTGTACGAGACGCCTGGGCACGCGCCGTCGCACGTGTGCATGTTCCAGCCGGAGCGTCGCCTGTTGATCTCGGGCGACCACCTGCTGGGGCGCATCTCGCTGTACTTCGACTACGGCTACTCGCCCGACCCGGTGGGCGAATTCCTGAGCTCGCTGGACGTCGTAGAGCGGCTCGGTGCGCGGCTGTGCCTGCCGGGGCACGGGCGCACGTTCGCGGACGTGCACGCGCACATCCAGGGCAACCGCGCGCTCGTGGACGAACGTCTGGCCTCCGTGCACGCGGCGCTGGACGGCCGCGAGCTGACGGCGTTCGAGGTCGTGCCGCATGTGTACGGCGACGCGCTGTCGCAGCAGAACGCGCACTGGCTGCTGTCGAAGATCCTCTGCTACCTGACGCACCTGCGGGCGCTCGGCAGGATCCGCCGCGTGAGCGGCGCGGCGTCGCCGCAGGGGGAGCCCGAGCGCTGGACCGCAGAGCGCTGACGGCATAATCAGCAGATGCGCATCGATCGGATCCTCGCCGCCGGCACGCCGGTGTTCTCGTTCGAGTTCTTCCCGCCGAAGACCCCGGAGGGCGAGCACAACCTGTACGCGGCGCTGGCGGAGCTGAAGACGCTGGACCCGTCGTTCGTGTCGGTGACGTACGGCGCTGGCGGCTCCACGCGCGAGAAGACAATCGAGATCGTCAAGCGCATCCGCGAGGAGTATGGCCTGGAGGCGATGGCGCACTTCACGTGCGTGGGCGCGACCGTGGAGGAGCTGCGCGCGACGCTCGACGAGATGCGCGACGCGGGCATCGACAACGTGCTGGCGCTGCGCGGCGACCCGCCGGCGGGCGAGAATGTTTGGACTAAGACGGATGGCGGGCTGGAGTACTCGCGCGAACTGGTGGGGCTCATGGCGGACGGCTACCCGTTTGCCGTGGGTGCGGCGTGCTTCCCGGAGACCCACATCCATGCGACGAGCCCGGAGGACGACGTGGAGCACTTGGCGGAGAAGGTGCGGGCGGGGGTCGACTTCCTGATCACGCAGCTGTTCTTCGACAACGCGTGCTACTTCGACTTCGTCGCGCGCGCGCGGGCGGCGGGCATCGAGGTGCCGATCATCCCGGGCGTGATGCCGATCACGCGCGTGGGCCAGGTGGAGCGCATGGCGGGCCTGTGCGGCGCGTCGATCCCCGAGCCGCTGCGGCGGGAGCTGCACGCGCGCGGCGAGGACCCCGAGGCGGTGCTCGACTTCGGCGTCGCGTACGCGACGCTGCAGTGCGCGGAGCTGCTCGCGGCGGGCGCACCCGGGATCCACTTCTACACGCTCAACCGTTCGCCGGCGACGCGCGCGATCCTGAGCGCGCTGAAGCTCGCGCGGCCGTGGCTCGCGGCTGCTCCTCAGCCGCTCTCGATCTCGAGCCCCTCGGCCACCCGCGGCGAGCCGTCGGCGGCCTCGTAGCGGACGTCCACGGAGTCGTTCTGGCGGTAGGTGCCGACGCCCCACGCGCCGAGCAGCCAGCGCCAGCCGCTGATCTTGTCCTTGCGCAGCTCGCGCTCGAACACGAGCGCGCCTTCGCGCACGGTGTAGTCGACGCCGAGCCGCTGCGGCACGCCGTTGAGGTAGACCTCGTAGGCGCCGCGAATGCCGCGTGGCAGCCTGACCCGGGACCTGGACATCGCGGCTCCGATTATGACCTCGTGCGCGACGAACGCGATGCCGCGAGCCTGTCAGCCGGCGGGGCCGGTGCGGCGGCGATGCTGGTCGCGCCCATAGGCTCGCTGGCGCTCGAGCGCCGCGTCGACGATCGCACACACCTGCGAGGGGTGATCGACCTGGTGCATGACCTTCAGATCGTGCGGGTCGATGCGGCCCTCGGCGAGCGCGCGCTCGCGCAGCCACGCGAGCAGCCCATCCCACTCGCCGTCGCCCATCAGGATCACGGGGAAGTGGCGGATGGTCCTGGTCTGGATCAGCGTCACGCACTCGAACAGCTCGTCCAGCGTCCCGTAGCCGCCGGGGCAGATCACGAACGCGTTGGCGTAGCGCACGAACATCACCTTGCGCGCGAAGAAGTGGCGGAAGCGCAGGCCGATGTCCAGATACGGGTTCAGCTCGTGCTCGCGCGGCAGCTCCACGTTGCAGCCGATCGACAGCGCGCCGGCCTCCTGCGCGCCGCGGTTGACCGCCTCCATGATCCCTGAGCCGCCGCCGGTGATCACGGCGTAGCCGGCGTGCCCCAGGCACGCGCCGACCTCGCGCGCGAGCTCGTATTGGGGGTGGCCGGGCGGCGTGCGCGCGGAGCCGAACACGGTGACCGCGCGCCCCACCTCCGCGAGCGCGTCGAAGCCGCGCGCGAACTCCGACGCGAGGTCGCGCACGCGCTCGGAGTCCGCCGCGCGAACCTCCGGCGGCTCGTCCTCCAGCCATAGCAACAGCTCGGCGTCGAACGTCTGGGGGTCCATCGCGCAAGCGTATGCCCTGCGGCCGGGCGGGTGCGTACCCTCAGCTGGTAGATGCCCGACCTGCGCCGCACCGAGCACACGCCGGACGCCGAGATCGCCTACATCGTGCGCCGCTCCTCGCGCGCGCGGCGGGTGCGCGTGAACGTGCACGCGCACACCGGCGTCGAGGTGGTGCTGCCGGCGCGCGCGCCCGAGCGCGCCGCGGCGGACGCCGTGAGGGAGCTGCGCCCGTGGATCGAGAGCCGCCTGGCGGACGCGCAGCGGGTGCTGGAGCGCATCGCGGCGCGCGCCGGCACGATCCCGTACCTGGGCGCGGAGCTCCAGCTGGTGGCGCAGCCGGGCCGCCAGCGCGTGCACCGCGACGGCGCGCGACTGCTCGTGCCCGAGGGCGACGCGCGGCCGGCGCTCGAGCGCTTCTACCGGCGCGCCGCGCGCGCGGAGATCGCGCCGCGGCTGGACCGCGCGACGCAGATCGCGGGCACCCCGTACAGCGCGCTGGACATCCGCGCGCAGCGCACGCGCTGGGCGTCGTGCTCGTCGAGCGGCCGCATGAGCTTCAACTGGCGCCTGCTGCTGGCGCCCGAGCGCGTGCTCGAATACGTCGTCTGGCACGAGGTCTGCCACCTGCAGATCCTCGACCACTCACCGCGCTTCTGGGCGCTCGTGGAGCGCCACTGGCCGAGCTACCTCGAGGACCGCGACTGGCTGCGCCGCCACGGCGCGACGCTGGTGCTCTAGCCGCTAGCGCTGATCGATCGGCACGTAGTCCAGATCGCGCTCGCCGGTGTAGATCTGGCGCGGACGCGCGATCTTCTGCTCGGGGTCCTCGACCATCTCCTTCCACTGCGCGATCCAGCCGCTGGTGCGCCCGATCGCGAACATCACGGGGAACATCGCGACGGGCAGCCCGAGCGCCTCGTAGATGAGGCCGGAGTAGAAGTCGACGTTGGGGTAGAGCTTGCGCGAGGTGAAGTAGTCGTCGTCGAGCGCGCGCTTCTCGAGCTCTGTGGCGACGTCGAGCAGCGGGCTCTTGCCGCGCACCTCGAACACCGCGTCGAGGTGTTTGCGGATGATCCGCGCGCGCGGATCGTAGTTCTTGTAGACGCGGTGGCCGAAGCCCATCAGGCGCTCGTTGCCGGCCTTGACGCCCTCGAGGAAGTCGGGGATGTTCTCGACCTTCTCGATCCGCGCGAGCATCCGCAGCGCCTGCTCGTTGGCGCCGCCGTGCAGCGGCCCGTACAGCGCGGCGACGCCGGCGGCGACGGCGGAGTAGGGGTCGACCTGGGTCGAGCCGACCGAGCGCACGGCGCTGGTGGAGGCGTTCTGTTCGTGGTCGGCGTGCAGGATGAACAGCACGTCGAGCGCGCGCTCGAGGCGAGGATCGGGCTCGTACTTGAGCTCGGTCATCCTGTACATCATCCCGAGGAAGTTGCCTGCGTACTTGAGGTCGTTGTCGGGATATACGTAGGGCTGGCCCATGTTGTGGCGGAACGCGAACGCCGCGAGCGTGGGCATCTTCGCGAGCAGCCGGATGATCTGGATCGCGCGCACGCGCTCCTCGTGGATCTTGTTGGCGTCCGGGTAGAACGTCGAGAGCGCCCCGACGGACGCCACCAGCATGCCCATCGGGTTGGCGTCGTAGCGGAAGCCCTGCATGAAGTTCTTGACGTTCTCGTGCACGAACGTGTGCACGGTGATCTCGTCGATCCAGCCGGTCAGCTCGTCCTGGGTGGGGAGCCGGCCGTTGATCAGCAGATAGGCCACCTCGAGGTACGTGGAGTGCTCGCACAGCTGCTCGATCGGGTAGCCGCGGTGCTGCAGGATGCCGGCGTCGCCGTCGATGTATGTGATCGAGCTGCGGCACGAGGCGGTGTTCATGTAGGCGGGGTCGTAGACCATCAGCCCGAAGTCGTCGTCGCTGGTCTTGACCTGGCGCAGGTCGGTCCCGCGCACCGTGCCGTCCTCGATCGGCAGCTCGTAGCTCCTGCCGGTGCGGTTGTCGGTCACCGTGAGCGTCTGCGGGGCCGCCGCGCCGTTGCTCGCCCCGTCGCCGCTTCCGGCTGCGGTGCCCTCCCCCTCCGGGGACGATGCGATCGTCGAACGCTCGGTGCTCATGTGTCTCTCCTATCCGCGGTTTCGGATGCTCTGTACCCGATTATGCGCAACCGCGGCCGTCGGCCCGGCGGTCGTCGCGGATCTGGCTCAACGATGCGGCTGGCGCTGGCGCGCGGCGAGCACGCGCATGCGCTGCGGAGCGGCCGGCGCGTGATCGCGATGCGGGCCGCGCCGAGGCGCGCGCGGCAGCTGTGGGCGCGGGTGGCGCGGGCGGTTGGGCGACGGACGCGGACCGATGCCCCCGTCCTGTCCGGGCGCGGTCTCCGGAGTCTGGCGCACCGCCCAGCGCACGATCAGGAACAGCGCCACGATCGGGACCTTGAGGATGACCATCAGCCAGATGAACGTCCAGGTCGTCACGTATCGGCGATGGTATACCCGCCGGCGGCTCCGTACAAGCGCCGGATGGGCGCAAATCAGCCGCGCAGCTGCAGCGGCGCGCCGCTGAACTGCGTCATCTCCTGCAGCTCCACGATGCGCGCGGCGACCTCGGCGCCGGACAGGCGCTGCATGCGCTCGGTGCCGAACTCCTCGACGTTGAAAGACGCGAGCACCGTCGCGTGCGCCATCGCGCGGCGCAGCAGGCCGTCGGAGAGCGGCTCGTCGGGATGCGCGGCGACGTAGCCGACGAGCCCGCCGGCGAACGTGTCGCCGGCGCCGGTGGGGTCGATGACCGACTCCAGCGGATACGCAGGCAGCGCGAAGAAGCTCCCGCGGGTGACGAGCGCGGCGCCGTACTCGCCCTGCTTGGCGACGATCACGCTCGGCCCGCGCGCCCCGTCGACGGCGGAGTCGGAGCCCGCGGCGGGGGCCCAGGAGAGGATCTCGCGCGCGGCCGAGACGAGGTTGGGCTTGCCCGTCAGCTGGCGCAGCTCGGCGTCGTTGAGGATCACGCAATCGACGCTCTCGATCGCGCTGACGAGCGAGTCGCGCGCGACGTCGATCCACAGGTTCATCGAGTCGAGCGCCACGAAGCGCGCCTGCGGCAGCTGGCGGCGGACGTCCTGCTGCAGGTCGGGCTGGATGTTCGCCAGGAACAGCACGTCGCTGTCGCGCGAGCGCTCGGACAGCTTCGGCGAGAAGCCCTCGAACACGCCGAGCTGCGTGTCGATCGTCTCGCGCGAGTTCAGGTCCCAGCCGTACTCGCCGTGCCAGAAGAAGGTCTTGCCGCCGCTGACGCGCTCGACGTCGGACACGTCGACGCCGCGGGCGCGCATCACCTCGAGCTGCGCCTCGCCGAAGTCCTCGCCGACGGGGCCGACCACGCGCACCTCGTCGAAGAACGACGCGGCGAGCGAGAAGTGCACGGCGGCGCCGCCGAGCATCCGCTCGCGCTCGCCGAACGGCGTCTTGACGGTGTCATAGGCAATCGATCCGACCACGGTGATGGGCATGGGCGCGCACCTTAGAGCACGACGGCGTACCGGGGGCGGGCGCCGCGGTCCGCTAGCCTCGGCGCGTGCGTGCCATCCAGATGACCGAGTTCGGCGGCCCCGAGGTGCTCGAGCTCGCCGAGCTGCCCACCCCGCAGCCAGGCCCCGGCGAGACGCTGATCCGCGTGACGCGCGCGGGGCTGAACTTCGGCGACACGCACACGCGCACCAACACCTATGTGCAGAAGGCGACGCTGCCGCTGGTGCCAGGCGGCGAGGTGGCGGGCGTGCTCGAGGACACCGGCGAGCGCGTGGTCGCGCTGGTCGGCAGCGGCGGCTACGCCGAGTATGCGATCGCGCCGACCGACCGCGTCTTCCCGATCCCCGACGGGGTGGACGACGGAACGGCGCTCGCGCTGATCATCCAGGGAACGACCGCGTGGCACCTGTATCGCACGGCGGGGCGCGTGGCGGACGGCGAGAGCGTCGTCGTGCACGGCGCCGCGGGCGGCGTCGGCTCGATCGCGGTGCAGCTCGGGCGCGCGTTGGGCGCCGGACGCGTGATCGGGACGGCGACGAGCGAGGAGAAGCGGACGCTCGCGCTGGAGCTCGGGGCGCACGCGGCGATCGACCCGGACCCGGAGGGGCTGACGGAGCGCCTGGCGCAGGCCAACGGCGGCCGTGAGCTGGACGTCGTCTTCGACATGTCCGGCGGCGCCGTGTTCGATGCCTCCTACCGCGCGCTCGCGCCGTTCGGGCGGATCGTCGTATGCGGGATCGCGACGAGCGAACCCAACGAGGTGCGCACGGGCTCGCTGCTGCGCCACTCGCGCGCGGTCGTCGGCTTCTACCTGTTCCACTGCCTCGATCGCCCGGGGATGTTCGCGCAGGCGCTCGCCGACCTGTTCGCGCGCGTGGCCGCCGGCGAGCTGCGGGCGGTCGTCGGGCACACGTACAAGCTGGAAGAGGCGGCCCAGGCGCAGAGCGATCTGCGCGCGCGGCGCACCACCGGCAAGCTGTTGCTCGACCCGGCCGCCTAAGCTCATAGCCACCGTCATGGCAAAGACATTCGCCGAGCTCGGGCTGACCGAGTCCACACTGCAGGCGCTGCGCGCCGTCGGCTACGAGTCGCCCAGCCCGATCCAGGAACAGGCGATCCCGGCGCTGCTCGCGGGCGGCGACGTGATCGGCCAGGCGCAGACGGGCACCGGCAAGACGGCCGCGTTCGGGCTGCCGATCATGCAGTACATCGACCCTTCCGAGCCGAGCGTGCAGGCGCTCGTGCTGACGCCCACGCGCGAGCTGTGCATCCAGGTGACGCAGGCGCTGCGCACGTACGGCTCGCACAGCGGCGTCGACGTGGTGGCGGTGTTCGGCGGCGCTCCGATCCGCACCCAGCAGGCGCAGCTGCGCGCCGGCGGGCACGTGGTCGTGGGGACCGTGGGGCGCGTGCTCGACCTGATCTCGCGCCACTCGCTGGTGCTGCACGACTGCCGCTTCCTGGTGCTCGACGAGGCCGACGAGATGCTCGACCTGGGCTTCCTGGAAGACGTCGAGAAGATCCTCTCGCTGACGCCCTCCAGCCGCCAGACGGCGCTGTTCTCGGCGACGATGCCGCCGCCGATCCGCAAGCTGGCGGACCGCTACATGTACGACCCGCAGGTGATCAAGGTGGAGGCGGCGACGCTCACGATCGACACCGTCGCCCAGTTCCAGCTCCCGGTGGAGACGAAGGACAAGCCCGACAAGCTGGTCGAGGTGCTGCGCGCGGAGATGCCACGCGCCGAGGCCGAAGGCAAGCAGGCGATCGTGTTCGTGCGCACCAAGATCCGCTGCGACCAGCTGTTTCGCACGCTCCGCGATCGCGGCATGAACGTGCGCGCGCTGCACGGCGACATGTCGCAGGGCTCGCGCGACGGCGTCATGCTGGCGTTCAAGGGCGGGCGCGTGCCGATCCTCGTGGCGACAGACGTGGCCGCGCGCGGCCTGGACATCTCGACGGTCACGCTGGTCGTCAACTACGACGTGCCGACGAGCCCCGACACGTACGTGCACCGCATTGGGCGCACCGGTCGCGTGGGGCGCTCGGGCCGCGCGATCACGTTCGTGGAGAAGCGCCAGAAGCCGGAGCTGGAGGCGATCGAACGCCACATCGGCACGAACGTCGCGCAGTGGGAGCGCGGCGTGGTCGCCGCGCCGACGCCGGTGCGCGAGCGCCCGCGCAGGCACTCCAAGCCGCAGGTGTCGCGGCGCGACGACGGCGAGCCCTACGCCAAGCTGGTTCTCGGCGGCGGCCGCGCGGCGGGGCTCAGCGTGGCCGACATCGTCGCCTCGGTGACGTCCTCGGCGGGGCTGGACGGCGAGGCGGTGCGCGACGTGCTCGTGCTCGATCGCTTCTCGTTCCTGTCGGTGCCGGAGGCGGAGGCCGACCGCGTGATCGAGGCGCTGAACGGGCATGCGATCGGTGGCGGCTCCTCGGGGACGCTCAGCCTCGAGCGCGTGCCGGTAAAGTAGCCGCGATGTCCACCCTCACGATGCAGACAACAGAAGGTCCGATCGTCTTCGAGCTGTTCGACGAGGACGCGCCCAAGACGGTCGAGAACTTCCGCAAGCTCGCCGCCGACGGCTTCTACGACGGGCTCACGTTCCACCGCGTGATCAAAGACTTCATGATCCAGGGCGGCTGCCCGCAGGGAACGGGAACCGGTGGCCCCGGCTACACGTTCGAGGACGAGATAAACCCGCACAAGATCGTGCGCGGCGCGCTCGCCATGGCCAACGCCGGCCCCGACACCAACGGCTCCCAGTTCTTCATCGTCACCGCTGACGCATGCCCGTGGCTGGACGGCAAGCACACGGTGTTCGGCCAGGTGACGGAGGGCATGGATGTCGTCGACAAGCTCGAGGGCGTGCCCACCGACGGCGGCGACCGCCCGTCGGAGCCGATCGGCATCGCGTCGATCGCGTTCTCGGACTGACGTTCCCCCAAGACTCGCCGGGGCGGTCGTTGAGCCGTGGGTGCGCTCAGGGGTCGCGTCGGTATCGGACTGCCAGTCCACACGACTGCTCCCATTTCACACGGTCGTAGTCCGCACCGAGAGCTCGACGCCGGCCGCCAACGGGACTTCGATCGAGACAAAGCCGTTGCGCTCATCTCGGGCGTAGTGAAGGTACGGGAGTAGGTCAGGATCGTCGGCGCTCAAATCGGCTACTACCAGGGCACCGACACGCAAGTGCGACTCGACGAGATTGAGCACCTGCAAGTAGAGGTCATTGCTGCCGTCGAGGAACACGAGATCGACGGGTCCCGAGATCGTGCCAAGCGTCTGCAAGGCGTCGCCGACGCGAATCTCGACAAGATCGCTCAAGCCGGCGTCCGTCAGGTTTCTAGTGGCCGTCTCGGCCTTGGCCGGATGGCGCTCTGTCGTGATGAGGGCGCCGCCGCCAGAGTCCCTGAGCGCTGCTGCGAGATACGCGGTCGAGAGTCCGTGCGAGGCGCCGAACTCGACCATCCGCCGGCCGGGCGATCCAAGAGCAACCACGTACAGCAGCTCGCCGACCTCGCGCTTGATCGCAAGCGGCGCCTCGCCGTAAAGCTCATAGCGCTGCGCCTGGGAGAGCCGATGGCCGATTTGCGCCTCGCGCTCCCGGACACGTTGCTTCGCAAGCCCATCCTCGCGCGCTGCCGCGGCATGAACCCGGTCGAGCATCGCGGCGACGGCCGACGACCTCAGTGTGGAAAGCGCCCCAGCCACTACGCTCGGTCCTTGCGGTGGCGCACGAGGCGATCGAGTCGAGTTGCTGCCATGTTCGCACGGAAGCTACCGCCAGGCGATGACCGACACACCCGGTACGTGTGCTGGCCGGACAGCCAGTCAGCACCGGGCGCATGCGCTCGAGGAGTACGCTCTTCATACAAGGCAATACCCGTAGTGGGGACATGCACCCCATTCGGGTCACAGGCGAGCAGGGGAGAGTGCATCAGATGGCGAGCGTTGAGCAGCACGTCGAACAGGAGATCCTCCGGGCCGGCGACGAGGCCGCCCAGGCGAGCGCGGAGACACCGGTCGAGCAGGCTCCCGTAGAGGCTGCCGCCCCGGCCGCGGGCGAGATACCGGTGGAGAACCCTGCGACGGGGGAGACCGTGCGCACGGTCCCCGACCTCGGCGCGGCGGCGGTCGCGGAGATGGCGGCGCGCGGGCGCGCTGCGCAGCCCCAGTGGGAGGCATACGGCTTCGAAGGGCGCGCGCGTGTGCTGCTGCGTGCGCAGAAGTGGCTGATGGACAACGCGCAGCGCGTGGCTGAGACGATCGTCTCCGAGACGGGCAAGACCTACGAGGACGCGAACCTGGCTGAGATCGGCTACGCGGGCAACGCGTTCGGGTTCTGGGCCAAGCACGGCCCCGAGTACCTCGCGGACGAGTCGGTCAAGTCGAGCCAGGTGCTCGTCAAGGGCAAGAAGCTGATCCTGCGCTACCGCCCGCTCGGGCTGATCGGCGTGATCGGACCGTGGAACTACCCGCTGACGAACTCCTTCGGCGACTGCATCCCGGCGCTGATGGCCGGCAACAGCGTGATCCTCAAGCCCTCCGAGGTAACGCCGCTGACATCGCTGTTGATGGCCGAAGGCCTGCGCGAGTGCGGGCTGCCCGACGATGTCCTGCAGATCGCGACCGGTCGTGGCGAGACGGGCGCGGCGCTGATCGAGCACGTCGACATGATCATGTTCACCGGCTCCACCAAGACCGGCAGGAAGGTCGCCGAAGCCGCCGCCAGGAGGCTGATCCCGGCGTCGCTGGAGCTCGGCGGCAAGGACCCGATGATCGTGCTGTCCGACGCCGACCTCGAGCGCGCGGCCAACTTCGCCGCGTACTTCTCGATGCAGAACGCCGGGCAGACGTGCATCTCGATCGAGCGCGTGTACGTCGAGGAGCCCGTGTACGACGAGTTCGTCGCGAAGGTCACCGAGAAGGTGCGCGCGCTGCGCGTCGGCAACCCCGATGGTGGCTTCGGCACCGTCGAGGTCGGTGCGATCACGTTCCCGCCGCAGCTGGACACGATCAAGGATCACGTCGCGGACGCCGTGCAGAAGGGCGCGCGCGTGCTCACCGGCGGCCAGCAGGCGCCCGGTCCCGGCCGCTTCTACGAGCCGACGGTGCTCGTCGACGTCGACCACACGATGAAGTGCATGACCGAGGAGACGTTCGGGCCGACGCTGCCGATCATGAAGGTCGCCGACGCCGACGAGGCGGTGCGCCTGGCCAACGACTCGCCGTACGGCCTCGGCGCATCGGTGTTCTCGCGCGATGCCGCGCGCGGCGAGGCGGTCGCGCGTCGGATCGACGCGGGCGCCGCGAACGTTAACGACGCGATGATCAACTACACGGTGCTGGAGCTGCCGATGGGCGGCGCCAAGACGTCGGGCATCGGCTCGCGCCACGGCGCCGGGGGCATCCGCAAGTACTGCTCCCAGCAGGCGATCGTGGTCACCGCGAAAATGGCGATGAAGAAGGAACTGTTCATGTTCCCGTACAAGTCGCGCACCTCGCGGATGCTCGCGGGCGCGTTCAAGCTGATGTACGGGCGCGGCAAGCGCGACTGAGCTAAGCGGAGAGCGACACGCCGAGCAGCCGTTCCAGCTCCGGGATGGTGTGCTCGGCGCTGGTGTGGTGGATCGTGGCCATCCCGAGCTCGTGCGCCGGCGTGAGGTTGAACGGCAGGTCGTCGACGTACACGCATTCCGACGCCTCGGCGCCCGCGCGCTCGGCGCCCAGCTCGTACATGCGGCGCGAGGGCTTGCGCATGCCCTCCTCGGCGGAGATCACGACGCCGTCGAACAGCTCGTCGAACATCTCGTGCGGGTAGCGGTGCACGCCCCACGAGTTCGACACGAGCGCCGTGCGTATGCCGGCGGCGTGTGCGCTGCGAACCGCGTGCACCATCGCGGTGTCGGGGTGCACGCCCGCGAACAGGCCGTCGATCAGACCGTCGGGGGAGACGCCGAGCTGCGCGGCGAACTGCAGCTCGAACGCGTCCTCCTCGAGCTCGCCCCTCTCGAGCGCGATCAGCAGCTCGCGGGCGGCCGGGTCGCTCCTGAAGCGGCCCATCAGGTGCTCCGGCGGGATCCCGGCCTTCAGGCAGTAGGCGTGGAAGGACGCGAACAGGTTGCTGGTGAGCACCCCGCCCCAGTCGATCAGCAGCGCCGAGCGGCGCTTGCCGTCGACCGCGTCAGATGGCTCCGGCACCGAGCGCCACCTCCTCGGCGCGTCCAGCCAGCTCGAGCACGCCGTCGCCGAACTGGCGCAGGTAGGGGTCGTCGGTGGTGCCGGCGATCGCGCGCTTGTAGTTGCCCTCCATGAACACCACGCTCTTCCACAGCGCGAGCGTCACGTACCAGCGGACGTCGCCGACCGAGCGGCCGGAGCGCTCCTCGTAGCGGGCGATCAGCTCGTCGCGGGTCTGAAAGCCCTCGGCGCGGGTGACGTTGCCGAGCGCCGCGCGCAGTCCCTCGCTGGGGTCGCTCGCCTCGGCCCACATCATGCACAGATAGCCGATGTCGGCCAGCGGGTCGCCGATCGTGGCCATCTCCCAGTCGAGCACCGCCGTCAGCCGCGCGGGCGCGTCGAGCGCGAACATCGTGTTGCCGAGGCGGTAGTCGCCGTGCACGATCGTGGCCTGGGTGGGTGGGCTCGGATCGGGCAGGTTGTCCGCCAGCCACGTGCCGACGGTCTCCACAGCGGGGATCTCACGCGTCTTGTTCAGCTCCCACAGGCCGCCAAAGCGCCGCAGCTGGCGTTCCAGATAGCCCGTCGGCTTGCCGAAGTCCTCGAGCCCCGCAGCGCGCCAGTCGACCGCGTGGATCTCCACGAGCGCGTCGATCAGCTCCTCGCCGATCCGCCGGCGCTCGGCCGGCTCCTCGAGCGCTGGCGGCAGGCTCGCCACGATCGCCTCGCCCTCGACTCGCTCCATCACGTAGAACGGCGCGCCGATCGTGTCCTCGTCCGCGCACACGGCCAGCACCTCCGGCACCCGCGCCGGCGTGCTGCGCAGCGCGCGCAGCAGCCGCGCCTCGCGCAGTACGTCATGCGCGCTCGGCGGCAGCGGCGGGCGCGGGGGCCGGCGCAGCACGACCTCGCTGCCGCCGCGCTCGATCAGGTAGGTGACGTTGGAGTGCCCCTCGCCGATCGGCGTCGCCCGCAGCGCGCCGTCGCCGAGGCCGTGCTCGTCGAGAAACGCCAGCAACGGCTCGACCACTAGCAGCGGGGGACGGCTGTTACCCTCCGCGTCCGCTGGGGTCTGGACGATGTCGTCCGCTGCGATCGGGGCGCTCATGAGCCCGAACGCTACATAGACCGCAACCTTCTCTGCGCCGAGGTGTCTCAAGCGACCATGCCCAGAATCCACAAGCTCCTCATCTCGATGCTCGCATGCGCCCTGTTGGCGGGCGTCTCAGCCGCCCAATCGCTCGCCTCGCGGGGGCAGATCGACTACTTCGAGGGCTCCTCCGTGCTGCTCAACCCCATCACGCGCCAGCACACGCTCGAACAGATGCGCCATCTCGGGGTCAAAGCGCTGCGCGTCGAGCTGAAGTGGTACGAAGTCGCGCCATCCGCCAACAGCGCGGGCAAGCCGAGCTTCGAAGAGGCCAACCCCAACAGCTACGACTGGGGCGCTTATGCGACGCTGCTCGCCGAAGCCAAGCAGCTCGGCTGGCCGGTGCTGCTGACCGTCACCGCGCCGGCGCCGCGCTGGGCCACCGCCAACCACCAGGCGCCGTATGTCACGCGTCCCGATCCCGAAGACTTCAAGGAGTTCATGACCGCGGTGGCGCGCGAGTTCGGCTCGGAGGTGTCGGTCTACGCGATCTGGAACGAGCCCAACGAGCCGGTGTTCCTGATGCCGCAGTGGAATGCCAACGGCACCCCCGCCTCGGGGCGCATCTACCGAGGGCTCTACCAGGAAGGCTACGCCGGCCTGCAGGCCGGCGGGCTGGCGCATCCGCGGGTGCTGTTCGGCGAAACCGCGCCGGCTGGCTATGACACCGTCAACGTCCACGCGGAAGGCTCGAAGGCGCTGCACCACCCCGTGGCGCCGCTGGCGTTCATGCGCGAAGCGCTGTGCCTGAATGCCAAGTACAAGAAAGCCGCGTCCTGTAGCGAGCTGCAGATGAGCGGCTACGGCCACCACGCCTACACACTGCCCGCCGGCCCCTACTACATGCCCCCGCAGCGTGACAACGTGATGATCGGCGCGCTCTCGCGCCTGTCGCACGCGCTCAGCCTCGCGGCCAACGCTCACGCGATCCCGAGCGGGGTGGGGATCTACCTGACGGAGTTCGGGGTCCAGAGCTTCCCGAACAAGTTCCTCGGCGTGTCGGGGCCCAAGCAGGCCGAATTCGACGCCATCGACGAACACATCGCCTACGCGAACCCGCATGTGGCCGCGTTCTCCCAGTACCTGCTCAGGGACGACCCGGTCGGCGGCTCAGAACCGGAAGCGAGCTTCCAGACGGGCTTGGAGTACGCCAACGGGACGCCCAAGCCGCTGTATTCCAGCTGGCCGATACCGCTGACGGTCACCAAGCAGCACCACGGCGTCGCGCTGTGGGGGCTCGTGCGCCCGGCGACGGGCTCGACCAGGGTGACGGTGCTGGTGCGTGCTGCCGGCTCGAAGCACTGGCGCATGCTGCGCACGGTCGCGACCAACAGCCGCGGCTACTGGGGCTTCAACTCGACCACCGCGGGCCAGAGCTGGCGCGTGCGCTGGACGAGCCCGCAGGGCGTCAAGTACGAAGGCTCGCCGATCGGCGCCTACAAGGTTCCGTAGGCCACGAGCAGGCTCCGGCGTCGCCCTACGATGAAAGGCGATGCCGGAGCTGCCCGAGGTCGAGATCACCGCGCGGCTGCTCGACGCGGCGCTCGCGGGCGCGCGGATCGACTCGGCGCGTGTCCCCGGCATCAACGCCCTGAAGACGTTCGAGCCGCCGCTGTCGGTGCTGGAGGGCGAGCGCATCGCAGGCGTGCGCCGGCGCGGCAAGCACCTGATCGTGGACATCGGCGGGGGTGGTGACGCTGCAGGCGCGCTCGCGCTGCTGATCCACCTGATGTCCGCCGGGCGGCTGCAGCTGTTCGACAAGCCCGCGGGCCCGCGCGATCGCACCTCGCGGCTGCTCGTGGGACTCGAGGACGGTCGCGAGCTGCGGCTGCGCGAGTTCGGCTCCAAGCAGGCCGCGTGGGTGAAGCTGCTGCGCGCCGGCGAGCTCGATCAGGACGACGCGCTGGCGACGCTCGGCCCCGAAGCGTGGCCGCAGCCGGGCGCGCCGGCAGAGCTGAAAGAGCTGCTGGACGCGCCGCGGCCGCTGCATGCGCTGCTGCGCGACCAGCACGTGATCGCGGGCATCGGACGCTCGTGGGTGGACGAGATCCTGTGGCGGGCGCGGCTGTCGCCGTACAAGCGCGGCGCGGACCTCGACGAGCAGGACACGCGGCGGCTGCGCGACGCCGTCGTGGAGGTGCTCGGTGGCGCGCTCGCGCACTACGAGCAGGCGGTCACGCTGCCGATCCCCGACAAGCTGCCGCTGCCGCTGCGCGTCCACCGCCACCAGGGCGAGCCGTGTCCGCGCTGCGCCGCCACGCTCGAGGCGGTCCACTTCGATGACTACGTGATCGCGTACTGCCCGGCCTGCCAGACGGAGGGGCGGGTGCTCAAGGACCGCCGGTTGTCGCGGCTGCTGCGGTGACGGCGAGCTGACTAGGAGCTGCTGCGGCGAAGCGTCTTGTGGATCTCGGCGGTGAGCAGATAGAGGTCTTTGCAGCTCTCGTCGGCTGCGTCGAAGGGGTGGAACCCGAGGTGTTCCCACCAGCGGCGGGAGTCGGCATGCGTGGCACTGACCACGACTGCGCGGCAGGCGGCCTTGGTGTTTAGCTCCTCGGCGGTGGCCAGCACATGCGCGATCAGTGCGGTTCCCACGCCTTGCCCGTGATAACGACGATCAACGGCTAGGCGGCCGAGCAGCAGGGCCGGCACTGGATCTGGTGTGTGCTTTGCGACGCCGGGCGGCGCGGCGGAGTGGTCGATACCCGTCATCGCAATGCTTGCGTATGCGACGACCGTAGCCTTGGGGTCGAGTATGACCCAGGTCGCTGCGGTGTCACGGCGGCGGTTCTGTCCGGCGTAGCGGCGCAGCCACTCGTCCAGGACTGGCTCGCCCGAGTCGAACCCGCTGCGGTCGTGTTGCTTGGGATCGAGCGGTATCGGACGGCGAAGCTCAGTCAAGCCAGGTGAGCTTGCCGGGCCGGTGGAGAGCGGCGGCCAGACGCTCGTTGACCTGTGCCGGCTGGGCTAGCGCTTCGGCGAACGCGCTAGCCGCATGTGCGCTGAGTCGGATGCTCGGACGCTCCGCAAGGACTTCCTCGGCTCTTGCAGCAGCGGCTTGCAACACGAAGGCCGAGACGTTCAAGTGTGCGGCGGCGGCCGCTCGCTCGAGCAGTGACTTATCGAGGGGACCCACACGAATCTGAAGCCGGTCGTCCTTGGTGGTAGCCATGTACTAACAATGGCAGTACGTTCGACGGATGTCAAGTACGGACTTCGCGCTGCCCGACCGGTCGAGCGGCGTATGCTCGTTTGTTCTGTATGGTCCGCGCGCTCGTCACCGGAGCCTCTGGTTACGTAGGCAGCCGGCTGGTGCGCGAGCTGCACGCGCTCGGCGAGCCGGTTGGGTGCGTTGCACGCGATCCGAGCCGGGTCAGCTTCGACCCAGCGGTCACGGTACACCGCGCCGACATGCTCGACTCAAGCTCGCTGAGCGCCATCGGTGACGGTTATACGACGGCCTACTATCTCGTTCACTCGATGGGTCGCGGCGGTGATGGCGACTATGAGAAGCGCGACGCCGAAGCGGCCGCCAACTTTGCCCGCTTCGCCCTCGGCGCCGGCATTGAGCAGGTCGTCTACCTCGGCGGCCTCGGCGATCGTCCCGCGTCCCAGCATCTGCGTTCACGTCTGCGCGTTGGGGAGATCCTGCGCGACGAGGGACCATCATTGACGTGGTTTCGTGCGGGTATGGTGGTGGGCGCGGGCTCCGAGAGCTACCGAACGCTGCGCTCGCTGGTCGAGCGCCTGCCGGTGATGCTCGCACCATCGTGGCTGTCCACCCCCACCCAGGCAATCGGCATCGACGACGTGCTGCGCTACCTCGTCGAGGCTCCTCGGATCTCACAGACGCGCTCCCGCGAGATCCAGGTCGGGGCGGCCGAGATCCTCACATATGGGCAGATGCTCGATCTGATGGCCGACGCGCTTGGGCTGCGCCGCCGCCCACGGATCCCGGTACCGCTGCTGACGCCGTGGCTCTCCTCCCACTGGATCGGGCTCATCACACCTGTTGACGCGGGTGTCGCGAGACCCTTGATCGAGGGGCTCTCCACCGACACGACAGTCACCGATCCGTCGGGAATGGCGTTGTACGACTTCCAACCCAGACCTTTCGAGCAGGCGCTGAACGAGGCCATCGCCGAGGAGAGCGCATTCCGTCGAACGGCACCTTCGCCATAACGACCCAAAGAAGGTGACGAGAGCCTGCGTGCGGAGTAGTCGGTGTGGCCGTATCCTGCGCGCGGTGGGTAATTTCCCCAGTTAGAATGTGGCTAACCACGGGATTGGGGGCAGCTCTTGCTACCGATGCAAGATGTGACGGTTGCTTGTCTTTCCTCTCAGCCTGCCGGCTGACCAGCGACAACCTGGCCTCCGCCCTCTGTCATCGAATGCGATTCGACGACCGGCAAACGCCGGCGCTGGGGTCGGAAAGGCATACCAAGAATGTTCGCTCCACGATCTCGAACGCTGCTCCTCGTCGCGATGGTCTTGCTCGGTGCTCTGGGGTCAACTGGGTTGGCCAGCGCGGCTTGTCCCTTTCGCCCCCTTCCACCCTGCAACCGGGTGGCATTCACAGGCAGTGTTGGATCTCACGCTTCCCGATGCGTCCATCGGCCGCCGGTCTGCCCTGATCGAGCAGGCCATCGGGGACCGCGGGGAGTCACTGGCACAACGGGACCCACTGGCACGACAGGAGCCGCTGGAAGGACCGGCGCAGCAGGACAGACTGGGCTTGCGGGGGCGGCCGGACCCGGAGGGCTGACCGGCCCATCAGGACCAACAGGTCTGATCGGGCTGACGGGACTCAATGGCGCGACCGGCGCGACAGGATTCGAAGGACTACCCGGACCCGCGGGCGCGACGGGACCGAAAGGCGAAGCAGGTGCATCGGGACCCACGGGAGCAATTGGACCGAAAGGCGAAGCAGGCACCGCGGGACCCACGGGAGCGATCGGACCCACAGGCGCCACCGGGTCCACGGGCGCGGCCGGCCCGGCAGGCTCGTCCGGATCGACGGCATACGCCGAGTTCTACGCCCTCATGCCACCGAACAACGCGGCGACGGTCGCGGCCGAAGCCCCGGTCCAGTTCCCTCAAAACGGACCGACCACCGGCACCATCATCAGACTCAACTCGGCTGAATTCGTGCTACCCAGCATCGGCGCATACAGCCTGAGCTTCTCAGTGTCCGTCACCGAGCCGGGCCAATTGGTGATCGCCCTCGACTCCGGGGGTGGCATGGTCGAACTGCCTTACACGGTGTATGGGCGAGCGACCGGTACGAGTCAGATTGCGGGCGATGCGCTCGTCACAACCACCGCCGCTGACTCGACGGTCGAGCTTCGCAACCCGGCGGGGAACACGCCGGCGCTCACGATCACGCCGCTTGCGGGAGGGACGCACGCCGCCGCCGCCTCCATCGTGATCCAGCAGCTGAGCTGAAGCTCCGGTGGGGCACAGGACGTTATGAACCCGGAGCTGGCGGCGGCGCGGCCGGCTACGATCTCGCCGATGATCGAGCCAGGAGAGACCGCCCCGGACTTCGAGCTGCCCAACCAGGACGGCGAGCCCGTCAAGCTCGGGGACTTCCGAGGCCGGCGCGTCGTACTGTTTTTCTACCCCAAGGCCGACACGCCGGGATGCACGACGCAGGCGTGCGGTGTGCGCGACCACCGCAGCGACTACGCCGAGGCGGGCGCGGCGGTGCTGGGGATCTCCCCGGATCCCGTTGCGAAGGTCAAGAAGTTCCACGACAAGCAGGCGCTCAACTTCGCGCTGCTGGCCGACGAGGGGCACGCCGTCGCCGACTCATACGGGGTGTGGGTGCAGAAGTCGATGTACGGGCGCACGTATTTCGGCAACGAGCGCACCACCTTCGTCCTCGATTCCAATGGCTCGATTGTGCAGGTGCTGCGCAAGGTCAAGCCGGCCGAGCACGATCGGCTCGTGCTGCAGGCGCTGCGCGGCGCCGATAACGCCTGATTTCGGCGACGTCGCGTAAGCAGGCGTACCGGGTGCCCATTGGTCAAGACTGGGCAACTAAGCCATGTTCTGTTTCTATCTACTCGGCAAGACGCGAGGTTTGGAATGACCGGTACGATTACAGCCACGTTAAGAACGATCGGTTTGTTGTCCTTTAGGAGCTCACGTGGCGGTGTCGGGCGAGCAGGTCTTGGATCAGCGGGGGACGGACAGCGCGGGAAACGCCGCGCTGCGCTCGCAGGTGGCGTGCGCGGTGCTCGGGCTCGTGATCGAGAAGCCGAGCCACGGCTATGAGATCGGGCAGCGGTTCGATCGCCGCTTCGGCGGCTTTTTGAGCGTCGGGCGCTCGTCGATCTACGCGGCGCTAGCGACGCTGATGGACGCGGACATGATCGAGAAGATGTCCGGCCGCTCGACCACCGGCGTCAGCCGCGGCGCGAAGGCAGGCGCGTCCTACCGGGCCACTGCACAGGGCGCGCGCGCCTACAGGGGCTGGCTCGCCGAGCGCGTGCGCAACGACCCGCAGCGCGTGGAGATGCTGGGACGGATGACGCTCGCGGGCGTGCACAGCGTCGAGGCCGCGCTGGACTTCATCGGGCGCTACGAGCGCGAATGCGTTCGCGAAGCGCAGGAGCTGTCGCGGCCCGTCGCCGGCGCCGCCCCCGGCCACGGCGGCATCTCCTCGGTGGTCGAGCGGCTGCTGATCGAGGAGCGCCGGCGCATGATCGACGCGCAGCTGTCGTGGATCACCTACGCGCGCGCGGAGCTGCGCGCGGTGAGCCCCGGCGCGTCCGTGGATGGATGATCGGTGCCGAGCCTGCTGTCAATCGACCATGTGACCAAGCGCTACCGGCGCGGGCGGCTCGAGCGCGTCGCAGTCAGAGACGTTTCGCTCGATATCGAACGGGGCGAGCTCGTGGCCGTGTACGGCGCAAGGTTCTCCGGCCGCAGCACGCTGTTGCGCGTCGCCGCGGGAGTGGAGTCTCCCGAAGAGGGCGCTGTGCTCTTCGAAGGGCGCGATCTGGCGCGCGCTCGCAACAGGATCCTCGGTAGGCGGATCGGCTACTGCCAGACAGGCTTCTCGGCGGGCTCGCGCGGGCTGGTCGTCGAGCACGTCGCCTCTGGTCTGCTCGCGCAGCGGTCATCGCCGAAGCAGGCGCGACGGCGCGGCCAGGAGATGCTGTTCCGCGTCGGCATCGAGAGTTGCGCGCGCCTGGAGTGCCACGAGCTCGACGGCGCCGAGCTCGCGCGCGTGGCGATCGCGAGCGCGCTCGTCACCGAGCCCGCGCTGCTCGTGATCGACGAGCCCACCAATGGCGTCGAGGTGCTCGACCGCGATCCGCTGCTCGCGCTGCTGCGCTCGATCGCGAGCGACGGCACGTCGGTGCTGATGAGCACGGGGGACGCCCAGGGGCTGTCCGGTGTCGATCGCGCGCTGACGATGGACAACGGCGAGCTGCAAGGACAGACGCAGCCTGCGCAGGCGCACGTCGTGCCGCTGCGACGCGCGGAGGCGGGAGCGCGACGGCGGTGAGCGCCCCCGCGCGCGGGGGCGTGCTGGAGCTGAATGACGTCGTCAAGCACTACCACGGCTCCGCGGGCGATGTGATCCGCGCGGTCGACGGGGTGAGCCTCGCCGTCGGGCCCGGCGAGATCGTCGCGCTTCATGGCCCGAGCGGCTCCGGCAAGAGCACGCTGCTGATGCTCGCCGCCGCGCTGCTCGCACCGGACGCTGGCACGGTCCGCTTCGAGGGTCGCGATCTCGGCGCGCTGTCCGCCGGCGAGGCCGCCGACTACCAGCGCCGGCGGATCGGGTTCGTCTACCAGTCCTTCCATCTGATGGCTGGCGTCCCCGCGGTGGAGAACGCGGCGATCAAGCTGCTGGCCGACCACATGCCGCTGAAGCTCGCGCGGCGCGCCGCCACCGAGTGGCTGGAGCGCGTCGGGCTCGGCGCGCGCCTGAACCACACGCCCGACAAGCTCTCCGGCGGCGAGCGCCAGCGTGTGGCGATCGCGCGCGCACTCGTCAACGAGCCGCGGCTGATCCTTGCCGATGAGCCCACCGGCAGCCTCGACACCAAGCGCGGCGGCGAAGTCCTGCAGCTGCTCGCCGACGTCGCGCGCGAGCAGCAGGCCGGGGTGCTGCTCGTGACTCACGATCAGCAGGCGGCGGCGATCGCCGACCGAGTGTGCACGCTGCGCGATGGCAGGCTGCTCGTCGGCCCCGCCGCGGCCCCCGACGCGGCGGCGGCCGCGGCCTCTGGGCCGCCCCGACAGGCATGGGGCTGAGGGGCGCATGCGCTTCTCGGGGCTGCTCTACCTGTACGGCAGGCGGTTGCGCACCCGTCCGGTCCAGGAGCTGCTCGCGGGCGTGGGGATCGCGATCGGCGTGGCGCTGGTGTTCGCCGTGCAGGTCGCCAACAGCAGCATCACCGATGCGTCCAGCGCGATCGTGCGCGGTATCGCCGGCACCGCGACCCTGCAGCTGCGCGCGCGCGACTCCGAAGGCTTCGACGAGCGCGTGCTGCGTCGTGTGGAACGTCTCCGGGGAGTGGCGCAGGCGGCGCCGATCCTCGACGAGAACGCCTCGCTCGTCGGCCCCGGCGGTCGTCGCGTAGCGGTCGACCTCGCAAGCGCGGCTCCGAGCCTGGTCTCGCTGAACGGCCCGATCACCCGCAACATCTCGATCCACGGCGGGCCCTCGGCGTCGGGGATCATCGTCCCCAGCGCCACCGCGCGCGCGCTCGGCCTGGCCTCGCCCCTGCAGCCGATCGACGGACAGCTTCCGCGCGTGAGGCTCGAAGTGCGCGGGCGCGCCACCACGGTTCCGGTCGTGGCGGCGCTCGGCCCCGAAACGATCGGAGCCCTGTCGGGCGCGATGGCGTCGATCGGCGCGCTGTGGTTCGTGCAGCGGGTGACCGGCCTGTCCGGGCGGGTGACGCGCATCCTCGTCACGACCAAGCCTGGCCAGGGCCCGCTGGTCGCGCGCGAGCTGACGCGGCTCGCGCGAGGACGCCTGACGGTGGCATCTGCCGATCAGGACGTCGCCCTGCTGCAGCAGGCGGTCACGCCGAACACGGAGGCGACGGGCTTCTTCGTGCTCGTGAGCGCGATCGTGGGGCTGCTGCTGGCGTTCAACGCGATGCTGCTGACGGTGCCCGAGCGCCGGCGCATGATGGCGGATCTGCGCATGCAGGGGGTGCGGCCGTGGCAGCTCTCGCGGATGCTCCTGTTCCAGGCTGTGTGCCTGGGCATCGCCGCCTCGCTGGTGGGGCTCGTGGCCGGCGACTTCCTCTCGCGCACGATCTTCCACACCACGCCGAGCTACCTGTCGGCGGCGTTCGCGCTCGGCACACAGACGGTGATCGGGCTGCGCCCGCTGCTCCTGTCGTTCGCCGGCGGCGTGCTCGCGACGTGTCTGGCCTCGGCGCCTCCGCTGCTGGACCTGCGCCGCCGCCGCGCCGTCGACGCCGTGTACTTCGAGGACGGCGAACCCGGGCAGGCGATCGACGGGCGCGCGCAGCTGTGGCTGTTCCTGGGCGCGGTGGCGCTGATCGCGCTGAGCAGCGGCCCGCTGCTGCTGTGGCCGTCGGCGATCGTGCCCGCGACCATCGGCCTCGCCGTGGCGACGCTGCTCGCGATCCCGTTCGTGTTCCAGCAGGTTGTGCGGCTGACCGAGCACATTGCGTCGCACTCGGCGCGGTTGAACATGCTCACTGTGGCCGTACGCGCGCTGCGCGCGACGACGGTCCGCTCGCTCGCGCTGGCGGCCACGGGCGCGATCGCGGTGTTCGGCTGCGTCGTCGCCGAAGACTCGCACAACGACCTGCTTCACGGCCTGTACCGCGACTACTCCGAGTACGTCGCCACGGCGGACCTGTGGGTGGTCACCCACGACGACGATCTCGCCACGGGCGGCTTTCGCGCGGGCGGCCTGCCCGCTCGCATCGCGGCCGTGCCGGGCGTGGCCGCGGTCCGCACATACCAGGGAGGGTTCCTCGACTTCGACGGCAGGCGCGTGTGGATCATCGCGCGCGCGGCCGCCACGCCGGCGCCGGTTCCCGCCAGCCAGCTCCAGGAAGGGAACGTGGCAACGGCCACCGAACGCCTGCGCGAGGGCGGCTGGATCACCGTCTCCCAGCAGCTGGCAGAAGCCCATCACGTGCGGGTGGGCGGGCGCCTGACGCTGCCGACGCCCACCGGCGCGGCCACGTTCCGCGTCGCGGCGACGACTACGAACCTCGGCTGGAGCGCGGGTGCGATCATCCTTGCCGGCGCCGACTATCGCCGCGCGTGGGCGAGCACCGAGCCGAGCGCCCTGGAAGTCGACACGCGGCCCGGGGCCGACGTCGCGACGGTCAGGCACGCGGTCCAGCGCGCGCTTGGCCCAGGCAGCGCGCTGATGGTGCAGACGAGCGGCGAACGGGCCGCGCAGGCCGATGCGCTCGCTCGCCAGGGGCTCAACCGCATGAGCCAGATCACCGCGATGCTGATGATCGCCGCGGCGCTCGCGATGGCGGCTGCGATCGGCGCTGGCATCTGGCAGCGGCGCTCGTCGCTGGCTTCGCTGCGGATCCACAGCTTCAGCCCGTGGCAGCTGCGCGGCGTGCTCACGTGCGAGTCGATCCTGGTACTGGGCACGGGCGGGGTCACCGGAGCGGCCGCCGGCGTCTACGGGCACCTGCTGTGCGACCGCTACCTGAGGCTCACCACCGGCTTTCCCGCTCCGTTCGCGATCGAAGGCGTTCACACGATCCAGACGATCCTGGTGATCGTGGTGGGCGCGCTCGTGGTGCTCGCGATCCCGGGCTATGTCGCCTCACAGGTCTCACCCCAGCTAGCGCTTCAGGACTAGAACATTTGATTTCGATAGCTGGAAGTGGACCGGCCACGCATCAGTATGTGTGGTATGGAGCGGAAAAGTACGTCCTACCCGCACGAGATAATCGCGCTCGTGGCCGCCGGCGTGGTCTACTGGCTGACGATCTATCCCCGAGCGAGATTGGAGATACGTCGTTGGCGACGCCGCGCGCGCCGGATCCCCGATCCGACGCTGCGCGCCCACGCGCTGTTCAAGCTGACGCACGAGCGTCTGAATCCTGAGGCGGCCGCCTTCTTCGCGGTGCTCGCGCCGTGGTGGCGCAGGGGCGCGCTGATCCGCCTGATCGTGGACTTCCAGATCGCCTACGACTACCTCGACGCGATCAACGAGCAGCCGGACACGGCGTCGGTGCGCAACGGATTGCATCTGCACAGGGCGCTCAGCGATGCGGTCGGCTCGCGGGAGCCGGACGCCGACTACTACCGCCACCACCCGCAGCGCGACGACGGCGGATACCTGCGCGATCTGGTGCGCGCGTGCAAAGCGGCGATCGGCGCGCTGCCGTCGGCCGCGGCGCTCGAGCCGCTGCTCGTGCACGCGGCCGAGCGCTGCGGTGAGGCGCAGGCCCGCAACCACGCGGTGCTCGTCGAGGGCGATGCGCAGCTGATCGAGTGGGCGGCCACACAGCAGGACGACGGCGAGTACCTGTGGTGGGAGCTGGTGGCCGCTGGCATCTCGTGCCTGGTGCTGCACGCGCTGTTCGCCGCTGCGGCGTGCAGGACGACGCTGTCGGAGGCCGAGCGGATCGACGTCGCGTACTACCCGCCCGTGTGCGCGATCAGCGCGCTGCTGGACAGCCTCGTCGACCACGGCGACGACGCCGGCGGCACGAACCACAGCTTCGTCGGGCACTACCCGTCGGCCGGTCTCGTCGCGGAGCGCTTCGCGACGATCACAAGCGAAGCTCGCGAGCTCGCCGGTCCGCTACGCAATCACCGCCGCCACGCGGTCATCCTCGCCGGGATCGCCAGCTTCTACCTCTCAGCCCCCGGGGCGAGCAGCGAGCTCGCTCGGCCTGCCGCTGCGCGTACGCTCGCTTGTCTCGGGGCATCCAGCGTGCCCATTCTCGCGGCGATGCGTCTGCGGCGCTGGAGTGCCGGTTGACCAGGAGCACGCTCCGCCGCTGGGTGCCGCACGTCCGGCTCGGTTCCATCGGCCAGCTCAAAGCGGCAGCCGGTACTTGCGCGTGGCGGGGTCCTGCACGAGCAGGCCGAAGGCCACGAGCGTCGTCATGTAGCGGTGCGTCGTGCTCGGGCTCAGCCCCAGCTGTCGCGCCACTTCCACGACGCCGCGGCCCTCTTCGCCGGAGATGAACAGCGCGAGGATCAGCAGCCCGCGGAACAGTGAGTGCGACAGGCGTCCGCTCTCCAGCTCGGCGCAGTAGCGGTCTTCGAGCGAGCCCTCGGAGATCGCCTGCTCGGTGATCAGCCCGGACAGCAGCAGGCTGAGGCTGGGCCCGCGCGCGTCCGCCGTCGCGCGGATGACGCCCTCGACCTGAGCCTCGGTGAGCTCCAGGCACACGAGGTCGTCGTTGGCGCGCGCGGACGCCCGCGCCGAGCCTCGGCTCGACCCTTCCAACGTCACTCGCGTCTTCTGGGGGGCATCCTCAACGACCATTTCGCATACGGATCATGCCCGCTATCCATGTACGTGATAAGGCGCACGTTGAATATTCAGGCGCTGGACTATTGATCGTGCGGCCAGGCCGCCTCCGCGGCGTGCCGCGCGGGCGAGCCGGTATCGTCCCGGCCATGGAGACCGACACCGGGGCGAGCACCGACGAGCAGGACTGGCGGATGCAGGCCGAGCTGGAGGTGCCGGACGCCGGCGGCGCGCTGCGCGAGCTCGTGGGGCGCCTGCGCGGACCCGACGTGGTCAAGGAGGTCGAGACGGCGGTTCCGCATGACGTCGTGATCACGCACGACGGCAAGCTGCTGTTCGCCTACGCCGCGGACGAGGCCACGCTTGCGGCGGCGCGCGGGGCGATCGAGGGAGTGCTCGCACGCGAGGGGATCGCGGCGAGCGTGCGCGTGAGTCACTGGGACGACGAGGCCGAAAAGTGGCGTCAGACAGATCCGCCGCTGAGCGTCGAGGAGCTACAGGGCGAGGCAAACGCCGAACGCGACGCGAATGCGATCGAGACGCGCACGCTGGTCGTCAGCTCCGGCAAGATGATCCGCGCGGAATTCGAGCAGAGTCTGCGCGAATGGGCCGACAAGCTCGGTCTGCAGTGCTCGATCGTCGAGCATCCGCATCTGCTCACGACGCAGGTCGCCTTCACGGTGAGCGGCCCGAAGCACAAGATCGACGAGTTCGCGCGGGGCCTGCGCGCGGAGGAGCGGCGGACGATCCGCACCGAGACCGCGGTCATGGCCAGCCCCCTGTAAGCGAGGCCCGGCGGGCGCGCATCCCGGCGGGCGCGCATCGCGACGCGCCCGGAGCGCGCTCAGGGCCGCGTCATCCCGCCGACGAGCATGCCCGAGCCGAGGTGCGCGCCGAGCACGGGGCCGACCTCGGTGCAGAACAGCGGCGCGAAGCCGAACAGCGCGGTGCCCTCGGCGACGAGCAGCTCGGCGTCGCCAGGCGCCTGCGCGTGCTGCACGATCCAGTCGGTGGCGCCGCGCTCGTGCAGCTCGCGCAGATAAGCGCCCATGCGCTCGAGCGCGCGGCGGTGCGTGCGCACGCGGCCCGCGGGCGCGATCTCTGTGCCGAACGTGAGGATCGGCTTGATCTTCAAGGCGGTGCCCACGAGCGCCTGCGCGGCGCCGATGCGCCCGCCGCGGCGCAGGTACTCGAGCGTGTCCAGGCAGAACCAGATGTCGAGGCTCGCATGGGCGCGCGCGACGGCGTCCACGATCCGCGCGAGCGGCTCGCCGCGCTGGGCCAGGTCCGCCGCGAGCGCCACCAGGCAGCCCAGGCCGCCGGCTCCGGTCTGCCCGTCGAGCACCTCGACGCTCCCGGTCGCGCCCTCCTCCGCAAGCACCCGCGCCGCCTCGCGCGCGCTCTCGCACGTGCCGGACAGCCCCGCGGCGATGTGGATCGACAGCACGTCACGCCCGGCGTCCAGCAGCGGCTGGTAGCAGGACAGGAAGTCCCCGACCGACGGCTGCGAGGTGGTGGGCAGCTGCGGCGTGGCGTGCAGCTTGGCGTAGAACGCGTCCAGGTCGCGGTACTCGTGCTCGGGCTGCAGCTCGCCGCCCCAGCCGACGTACAGGCTCACCTGGTGGATCCCGAGGCTGTCGATCAGCGACGGGGGGAGATATGTGGTGCTGTCCGTGACGACCGCCACGCGGCGGCCGGGACGTCCGGACTCGGCGCTCTCACTGGTGTTCACAGGGTGCGTAGCCTATGGCGCCTAGCGGATCAGCCGCTCCAGGCGCGTGGCCTCGATCGTCTCGCGCAGCGTGTGCAGCGCGTCGTGGCGGGGGCGCCAGCCGAGCTCGCGCCGCGCCTTGCTCGCGCTCATGATCACGGGCTCGCGGAAGGCGGCGATCCACTGCGCCTGCGCGGGCAGGAAGCCGAGGCGCCCGATCATCTCGGCGACGACGTCGACGGCCAGCTCGGGCACGGGGATCGAGTACCAGCCGAGCTCCTCGGCGAGCTGCGCCACGGTCAGCTGGCCGGCGGCGGCGAGGTTGTATACGCCGGGCGCGCCGCGGCCGAGCACGGCGGCGCGCATGGCGCTTGCGACGTCGTCGTGGTGCACGAGCTGGAACGGCACGCCGGGGTCGGGCAGCACGGGCTTGAGGATCGGCACGCCGTCGAGCAGGCTCAGCACGGGCCCGGGCAGCCGGCTGGAGATCTGCGTGTAGGGCAGGCTGTCGATCAGCAGCGGCGCCTGCGGTCCGGCGACGATGCACGGCCGGAACACGTAGCCGGCGGTGGCGGCGCCGGCGAGCGTGGCCGCGAGCAGCTCCTCGACCTCGGCCTTCTGCGCGGAGTAGTAGTGGGCGGCGGTGCCGCGCGCGGGAACGTCCTCGGTGAGCGGCTGCGGGTTATCGGCGTGGAAGCCGTACGCGGCGACCGACGACGCGTACACGAGCCGCTCGGCGCCGGCGGCGACGGCCGCCTGGAACACGTTGCGCGAGCCCACGAGGTTGACCTCGCGGCTCTCGGCGGCGCCGCCCATGATCATGAACGCGAGGTGCACGACGACGTCGGCGTCGCGCACGAGCGCTGCGACGGCGTCCCGGTCGAGTACGTCGCCGCGCCGGTAGGAAACCTTCTTCCACCCCCGCGCGCCTGGGTTGAACGGCCGGCGCGCCATGCCGAGGATCGAGGCCACCTCGCGGGAGCGCTCCAGCGCGGCTACGACCGCCTGGCCGATCTCGCCGGTTGGGCCGGTGATCGCGACCGTCAGTGCCTTCCGGGGAGACCGGGGCGGCGCCATTGCACCGTTGTAGCGCATCGGACGTACGCTTGACGGGTGCCCGCGCTAACGGCGTCCACCTCGATCGGCCAGAGCATCAGCTCGTTCCTGGACGCGGCGGGGAAGTTCTTCTCGGACCTCGCGGCGGTGCACTGGGGGGCGCTGCTGCTGGGTCTGGTGTTCTTCGGGCTGAACCTGACGCTGCGCTCGCGCGCGTTCTTCAACAGTCTGCGCGCGGCGTATCCGGCGGCGAGGTTCCAGTGGCGGCGGGTGTGGGGCGCGTACTTCGCGGCGGTGGGCTTCAACAACGTGGTGCCGGCGCGCGGCGGCGACGTGATCAAGCTGTTCCTGACGCGCTCGTCGATCCCGGGCTCGCGCTACCCGACGGTGGCGGCGGCGTTCTTCGTGGAGTCGATCTTCGACTTCTGCGTGGGTGTGCTGGTGCTGCTGTTCGCGTTCACGCAGGGCGTGTTCCCGAAGCCGCCGGACTTCTCGAAACTGAGCTCGTTCGACATCTCCTACCTGGCGGAGCACTTCCGCCTGACGCTGTTCCTGATCACCGTGCTGGGCGTGCTGGGCGTGGTGGCGTTCGCGCTGCTGTCGGCGCGCGCGAAGGCGTTCTGGGCGCGCGTGCGCCAGGGCGTGACGATCCTCAGCGACCGCCGGCGCTATGTGCGCGAAGTGGCGGTGCTGCAGGCGTTCGCGTGGACGTGCCGCTTCGTCGCGTTCTGGTTCTTCCTGGACGCGTTCAGGGTGGGGGGCTCGGTGCAGAACGTGCTGCTGGTGTTCGCCGTCAACCAGGTGGCGGGCGCGGTGCCGTTCACGCCGGGCGGCCTGGGCGTGCAGCAGGCGCTGCTGGTGAAGGTGTTCGCGAGCAAGGGCTCGCCGGCGGTGGTGGCGGCGTATTCGGTCGGCCAGCAGATCGCGATCGCTGCGTTCACCGCGGCGGTGGGGCTGGGCGCGGTGGTGCTGATCTTCCGCTTCCGCTCGTTCAAGGAGGTGCTGCACGCGGGGCGCGCGTCGCGCGAAGAAGAGCGCGAGGCGGAGCGGGCCGGGGCCTACTGAGCGGCCGCGAGCGCGGTTGCCCCTCGCGGCGCTGTCGTCCCCGGGCTTACTGCAGTCCCTCGCGGGCCTCGCGCACGAGCGTGACGGCCTCGGGGAACACGCGCGCGATGACGGTGCGGATCTGCTCGGCCTGCGCCTCGGCGTTGCCCTGCACGTTGACGCGCCCGACGGCGGCGACGGTCATGTCGACGGCGAGCTTGATCGCGTTGTCGGCCCACACGAGCCGCTGGTTGCCCTGCATCTGCTCGGCGAACTCCGCCAGGCGCCGCTGGAGCTCCTCGGGGTCGCCGAACAGATCACCGAGTCCGCCGCTTTCCATGCTCGCATCATAGACTGCCCTGCTCATGCCTTCGGCCGGTGAGATACGCGCGCAGGTCGCCAGCGAGCAGGAGCGCCGAACGAAGCTGGCTGTGCCGGCGTTTGCGGGCGGCTTCCTGTACCTGCTGAGCGCGATCATCGTCTTCAAGACGCTCAACGGCGGGCCGACGGTGGGCCTGATCGAGGGCTTGGGCCCGGCGCTGAACGGGGTGGCGAACCCGGCGCACAGCCCGGCGACGGCGGAGCTGAAATACCTGAGCCACGAAGGCTTTGCGCTGATCTCGGGCAGCGTGATCGCGGCGCTGTCGATCGCGGCGCTGGTGCTGGTGCTGCTGCTGTTCTCCGACGCGGTGGTGTTCCGGCGCCCGCACTCGTGGCGGCTGGGCCGGCCGCTGGTGCTGTACGGCGGCGTGGCGTTCGCGGTGCTGAGCGTGGCGCGCCAGCTGACGAGCGCGCTGGTGGCGCACAAATTCGCGGTGGGCCACGACTACTCGCTGCACGCGTTCGAACAGTCGACGACGGGTAGCAGCGCGAACCTGATCGTGGGCGTGCTGGGCCCGCTGGCGGGCATCGCGTTGGCGGCGGGGATGATCGGCGTGCTGGTGAACACGGTGCGCGTGGGGCTGCTGCCGCTGTGGATGTCGGTGCTGGGCAGCTTCTCGGCGCTGCTGCTGTTCTTCCCGATCGGGGGCGCGGAGCTGCAGGTGGTGCCGGCGCTGTGGCTGGTGGTGGCGGGCGTGCTGTTCATCGGGCGCTGGCCGAAGGGCGAGCCGCCGGCGTGGCAGGCGGGCGAGGCGCGGCCGTGGCCGTCGCAGGCGCAGCTGCGCGCGGAACGCGGCGAACGTGGCGGGCGTGCGGGACGCGGACGCGCGGCTGCTGCCAAGGCGGAGGACTCGACGGATCTGGCGGCGACGCCCGAGCCGGTGCTGCCGACGGGCGGCGGCGCGGGCACGTCGCGCAAGCGCCGGCGCAAGCGCGGCGGACGCGGCTGAGCGGGCGGTAGGGTTCTGTCGTGGCGACAGGGTCCGATCAGTCCGCCGGCGGTGAGCTCGACGAGGAGCTGGCGTCGCTGCTCGACGTCGAGACGTTTCCCCCTCCGGCGGAGTTCGTTGAGCACGCGCTGCTGAACGACCCGGAGGTGTACGAGCGAGCAGCGGCGGATCCGCTGGGCTGGTGGACGGCGCAGGCGCAGGAGCTGGACTGGTTCCAGAAGTGGACGAGGGTGCTGGACGACGACGATCCGCCGTTCTACAAGTGGTTCACGGGCGGCACGCTGAACGTGTCGTACAACTGCCTGGACCGGCACGTGATCGCGGGCACGGGCGAGCGCATCGCGCTTCACTGGCGCGGCGAGGACGGCCAGGAGCGAGACATCAGCTACGCGGAGCTGCTGGGCGACGTGGAACGTTTCGCGAGCGCGCTGAAGGAGCTGGGCGTGCGCCCCGGCGACGTGGTGGGCATCTACCTGCCGATGATCCCGGAGGTGGTGGTGGCGATGCTGGCGTGCGCGCGCATCGGCGCGCCGCACAACGTGGTGTTCGGCGGCTTCTCGGCGGAGGCGGTGCGCGAGCGCATGGAGTTCTCCGAGGCGAAGGTGCTGATCACGGTGGACGGCGCGGCGCGCAAGGGCAAGACGGCGCCGGTGAAGGACCGCGTGGACGAACACCTGGGCGACCTGGAGAGCCTGGAGAAGATCGTGGTGGTGCGGAGCAAGGGCACGCCGTGCGAGATGCGCGAGGGGCGCGACGTGTTCTACGAGGAGATCGTGGCGGCGGCCGATCCGGTGTGCCCGGCGGAGCCGCTGGACGCGGAGCACCCGCTGTTCATCCTGTACACGTCGGGCTCGACGGCGAAGCCGAAGGGCATCCTGCACACGACGGGCGGCTACCTGACGGGCGTGGCGGCTACGCACCGCCTGGTGTTCGACCTGAAGCCGGAGTCGGACGTGTACTGGTGCGCGGCGGACGTGGGCTGGGTGACGGGCCACTCCTACATCGTGTACGGCCCGCTGTGCAACGGCGCGACGTCGGTGATGTGGGAGGGGGCGCCGGACTACCCGCACAAGGGCATCTGGTGGGAGCTGGTGGAGCGCTACGGCGTGAGCATCCTGTACTGCGCGCCAACTGCCATCCGCGCGTGCATCAAGTGGGGCGCGCAGTATCCGAACGAGCACGACCTGACGAGCCTGCGGCTGCTGGGCTCGGTGGGCGAGCCGATCAACCCGAAGGCGTGGCTTTGGTACCACAAGGTGATTGGCGGCGAGCGCTGTCCGATCGTGGACACGTGGTGGCAGACGGAGACGGGCGCGATCATGATCACGCCGCTGCCCGGAATAACGGCGACGAAGCCGGGCTCGGCGACGCGGCCGTTCCCGGGGGTGTTCGCGCAGGTCCTGAGCGAGTCGAATGGCGAGCCGATCGAGGAGGGCCAGGGACTGCTCGTGCTGACGCACCCGTGGCCGTCGATGTTGCGCACGCTGTACAGGGAGGACGAGCGCTTCGTTGACACGTACTTCGCGCGCTACGGCCGCGAGACGTACCTGGTGGGCGATGCGGCCAGACGCGACAGGGACGGCTACCTGTGGGTGATCGGGCGCATCGACGACGTGGTGAACGTGTCGGGGCATCGCCTGTCGACGGCGGAGGTGGAGTCGGCGATCGTGGCGCACCCGGACGTTGCGGAGGCGGCGGTGATCGGCCAGCACGACGAGGACACGGGGCAGGCGATCGTGGCGTTCGTGACGCTGCAGGGCGGGCTGGAGGGCGACGAGGCGACGATGGAGGGCATCCGCGCGACGGTGGCGGAGCGGATCGGCAAGTTCGCGCGCCCGAAGCGCATCATCTGGGCGGAGGATCTGCCGAAGACGCGCTCGGGCAAGATCATGCGCCGGCTGCTGCGCGACATCGCGGAGGGCCGCGCGCTGGGGGACGTGACGACGCTGCGCGACCCGGCGGTGATGGGGGCGCTGGAGGAGCAGGTGAAGCAGCTGCAGGCCGAGGAGGGCTGAGCGCCTTATTTGATTTAAGGGCGGCCTACCGGCCGCCTCGCGGCGTGCGGGTGGCAGGGTGGCGCGTAGGGGAAATCCCTTAGCTGGGGTTGTGCGCTCGCTGCGATGATTGTGGGATGGCCTCCGCAGAAGCGCCACCGGGGCAGTCGCGGGCCGCGGCACGCGCGCCTCTGCGCCGCCGGCCCGACAGGGGCCTGCTGGGCGGAGTGTGCGCGGGCCTGGCGGAGTACTTCGAGGTGCCGGTTGCGGTGGTGCGCGTGGTGATGGTGGTGCTGGTGGCGTTCGGCGGCGTGGCGATCGCGGTGTACGCGCTGGCGTGGACGCTGGTGCCGGTGGCGCCTGGCAGCGAGCGCCGCGCGGGCCGCCGGGAGGCGCTGCGCCAGGTGCTGCTGATCGTGGCGGGCACGGTGGTGGCGCTGGGCATCGTGCACCACCTGGCCTCGCGTATGAGCTACGGCGATGCGCTGTGGCCGATGGTGCTGGGCGTGTGCGGGCTGGCGCTGGTGTGGCGGCCGATCGCGGCGGCGGACCGGCCGTCGGGCGGCGGCGGGCTGGTGTCGTTGAGCGGGCAGCTGCGCGAGGCCGTGCGGGTGGATGCGCCGCGGCTGGTGCTGGGCGTGCTGCTGGTGGCGTTTGCGGCGGCGGGGCTGCTGCACCTGGTGGGCGTGCAGCGCAACCTGGGCGAGGCGATCGGCGTGGTGGCGATCATCGCGGCGATGCTGGGCTTGCTGACGGTGCCGTGGTTCGTGCGGCTGGGGCACAGCCTGTCGCTGGAGCGCTCGGCGCGCATTCGCGAGCAGGAGCGCGCGGAGCTGGCGGCGCACCTGCACGACTCGGTGCTGCAGACGCTGGCGCTGATCCAGAAGCGCGCGGGCGACCCGCGGGAGGTGGCGGGTCTGGCTCGCCGCCAGGAGCGCGAGCTGCGCAGCTGGCTGCTGCGGCGGCCGGGCGAGTCTGGGCAGGACAGCGTGGCGGTGGCGCTGGAGCGGGCGGCGGCGGAGGTGGAGGAGTTGCATGGGGTGCCGATCGAGGTGGTGACGGTCGGAGACGGGCCGCTGGACGGCCGCCTGGAGGCGCTGGTGCAGGCGGCGCGCGAGGCGATGACGAACGCGGCGAAGTTCGCGGGCAGCGAGCGCGTGGACCTGTTCGCGGAGGTGGAGGAGGATCGCGTGGAGGTGTTCGTGCGCGATCGCGGCGTTGGCTTCGACCTGGACGCGATCCCCGCGGATCGGCGGGGCGTGCGCGACTCGATCGTGGCGCGCATGGAGCGCCACAGCGGCCGCGCTGCGGTGCGCACGAGCCCGGGCGAGGGCACCGAGGTGGAGCTGGTGATGGAGCGCTCGGATGGGTGAGCCGGCAGGCGAGGCCGGCGCGGATCGCGCGGCCACGAAGCGGTCCCCGGCGTCGGCGCCGTCCGCGACCTCGACGCCGCGCGTGGTGATCGTGGACGACCACCACCTGTTCCGCTCGGGCGTGCGCGCGGAGCTGGGTGAGCAGCTGGAGGTGGTGGGCGACGCGGGCACGGTGGAGGAGGCGGTGGCGGTGATCCGCGAGCAGCGCCCGGACGTGGTGCTGCTGGACGTGCACATGCCGGATGGCGGCGGCGTTGAGGTGATCGCGCGTTTGAGCGAGGAATGTCAGGACATACGCTTCCTGGCTTTGTCGGTGTCGGACGCGGCGGAGGACGTGATCGCGGTGATCCGCGCGGGAGCGCGCGGGTATGTGACGAAGACGATCTCGGCGTTGGAGCTGGCTGACGCGGTGCGACGCGTGGCGGGCGGCGACGCGGTGTTCTCGCCGCGCCTGGCGGGCTTCGTGCTGGACGCGTTCGCGCACGACGGGGGCGCAAGCGGCACGGGCGGCACGGGCGGTGCGAGCGGGGCGCGCGTGGCGAGTGCCGAGCCGGCGGCGGACGGCGACCGCGAGCTCGACCAGCTGACGCCGCGCGAGCGCGAGGTGCTGCGCCACATCGCGCGCGGCTACATGTACAAGGAGGTGGCGCAGCGGTTGGGCATCTCGGTGAAGACGGTGGAGGCGCACGTGTCGGCGGTGCTGCGCAAGCTGCAGCTGTCGAGCCGCCACGAGCTGAGCCGCTGGGCGGTGCAGCGGCGGCTGGTGAGCCTCGACGGGCCCTGAGGCCGAAGCCGATCGCGCCTGTCCACATCGCGCGGGGCATACGCCGCTGGGTTCGCCTGGCGCAGCACGTGTGGCCGAGGCCCTAAGGGCAATCCCCGATTGTGTGGTCCGGCGCTGCCGATAACAATGCCCCCAATGGATACGAGCTCAACGCCGGCGATCGAGACGGCCGGCCTGATCAAGCGCTTTGGCGAGCGCGCGGCGCTGGACGGCATCGACCTGCAGGTTCCGCGCGGCTGCGCGTTCGGCTTCCTGGGCCCGAACGGCGCGGGCAAGACGACGATCATCCGCACGCTGCTGGGCCTGACGCCGGCGAGCGCGGGCACGATGCACGTGCTCGGCTACCCCGTGCCGGCGGAACGCTCGCTGGCGCTGCAGCGCGTCGGGGCGATCGTGGAGGAGCCGCGCTTTCACATGCACCTGACGGGACGCGAGAACCTGCGTGTGGTGGCGGCGGTGCGCGGCCCGGAGACCGCGGCGCGGATCGAGCCGGCGCTGGCGCGCGTGGGCCTGGCGGATCGCGCGGGCGAGAAGGTCAAGAGCTACTCGATGGGCATGCGTCAGCGACTCGGCGTGGCGCGCTGCCTGCTGGCCGACCCGCTGCTGCTGATCCTCGACGAGCCGACTAACGGCCTCGATCCGGGCGGCATCCAGGAGTTCCGCGAGATGGTCCGCGCGATGGTCGAGCAGGAGGGACGCACGGTGTTCGTGTCCTCGCACCTGCTGGACGAGGTGGAAAAGACGTGCGACGCGGCGGCGATCGTCGATCGTGGCAAGATCGTCACGCAGGGCGCGATCGCGGACCTCGCCGCGGGCGGCACGGGCGCGCGCCACGAGCTGATCGTGGCGGTCGACGACGTGGAGCGGGCGCTGACGGTGCTCGACGCGAGCGCGCTGGTGGCCGAGACGAGCCCCGAGGAAGGGTCGATCCGCGTGGTGCTGTCGGGCGACCCGCAGACGGCGGCGCAGGTGAACGCGGCGCTGGTGCAGGCGGGCGTGGGCGTCACGCGCCTGGAGCCGGTGCGCCACAGCCTCGAGCAGCGCTTCCTGAAGATCACCTCCAGGCTCGACGCGCACCTGGTGCCCGAGGAGGTGAAGGCATGAGCTCGGCGATCGCGGTGCGCATGGTCGGCGCGGACTTCCTGAAGCTGCGCAAGAAGCGCGGCACGCTGATCTGGGCGCTGGCGTTGGCGGTGGCGCCGCTGGTGATCTACCTGATCGTCAAAGGCATCCAGCACTCCTCGAATCCGGCGCAGGAATCTCCCGCGGGCGGCGCCCATGGCTTTGAAGACATGATGCCGGTGCTGGCGCTGTTCTTCGGGCCGCTGGCGGCGATCCTGATCGGCACCGACGCGGGCGCGGGCGACCTCGCGGCGGGGGTGTTCCGCGACCTCGTGGTGACGGGCCGCTCGCGCGTGGCGCTGTTCGCGTCGCGTGTGCCGGCGGCGCTCGGCCTGTGCTGGCTGGTGATGCTGGTCGCCTACGCGGTGATGGTTCTCGGGACGTACGCGCTCGCCTCGGGCACGCCCACGCCGGGCGCCGCGCTGGTGGTCAACGGGCTGCTGTTCACGCTCTTCTCCACGGGCATCCTGTGCGTGGTGGCGGTCGGCTTCGCCTCGTTGACGGGCTCGCGTCCGAGCGCGCTGGTGGCGCTGATCGGCTGGCAGCTGGTGGCGAGCCGGATCCTGGAAAACATCGAATCGCTGGGCAGCTCGCGCAAGCTGATCCTCAGCCAGGCGGTGGCGCACTTCAGCCCGATCGCCCTGGGCGAGCACCATGGCCCGCGCG
Organism: Solirubrobacteraceae bacterium; assembly: GCA_035483595.1. Classification (GTDB taxonomy): domain Bacteria; phylum Actinomycetota; class Thermoleophilia; order Solirubrobacterales; family Solirubrobacteraceae; genus Palsa-744. The sequence continues at coordinate 306,429 of DATHPU010000022.1, read as the reverse complement.
GCGGCGTGACGGTTACGATGTCGACGGCGACGGCGGTGATCGTGTCGCTCGGCTGGATCGCGGTGTTCCTGGCGCTCGGCGCGTGGCGCACGCGCACGATGGATGCCTAGACTGCACGGGTAGTGGACGCCCCAGCCGCCCAAAACGGCCTCCAGAACATCGTCGAAGCCGAGGGCCTGACCCGCCGCTACGGCGAGGGCGAGGCCGCGGTCGATGCTCTGGCCGGCGTCAGCGTGAGCTTCCCCGCGGGTCGCTTCACCGCGATCATGGGCCCGTCGGGGTCGGGCAAGTCGACGCTGATGCACATCCTCGCCGGGCTGGATCGCCCGACGTCGGGCACCGTGCGCATCGCCGGCGTCGAGCTCACGGGTCTGGACGATCGCGCGTTGACGCAGCTGCGCCGCGATAGCGTGGGCTTCATCTTCCAGACGTTCAACCTGCTGCCGGTGCTGAACGCCGAGGAGAACATCCTGCTGCCGCTGTCGATCGCGGGGCGCAAGCCCGACCGCGAGTGGTTCGATCGTCTCGTCGACACGGTCGGCATTCGCGATCGCCTGAGCCACCGTCCGGCGGAGCTGTCCGGTGGCCAGCAGCAGCGGGTGGCGGTGGCGCGCGCCCTGATCTCGCGTCCGTCGGTCGTGTTCGCGGATGAGCCCTCGGGCAACCTGGACTCGAAATCTTCGAACGACGTGCTGGGGCTGCTGCGCCACGCGGTGGACGACTTCTCCCAGACGGTGGTGATGGTCACGCACGATGCGCATGCGGCGTCGTTCGCCGACCGGCTGCTGCTGCTCGCGGACGGTCGCATCGTGCACGACGGCGACGCCGTCACGGCGGAGCAGGCGCTGGACCTGATGAAGTCGATGGACTGATGCTGGCGCTGGTGCTCAGAGGGTTTCTGCAGCGCAAGCTGCGGGTGCTGCTAACGGGCATCGCGATCGCGCTGGGCGTCGCGCTGATGGCGGGCACGTACGTGCTCACGGACACGATCAACCGCTCCTTCGCCGGGATCTTCCAGACGGCCAACAAGGGGCACGACGTGGTGATCACGCCCTCCAAAGTGCTGGGTAGCAGGACTCCGCTTGAAACGACCCCGATCACGGAAGCGATGCTGGCCCGGGTGCGCGCGACGGCCGGCGTGGCGCAGGCGTCGGGCTCGATCTTCTCGGTGGGCACGTTCCTGAACGCGCACGGCAAACGGCTGACGACGGGCGGAGCGCCGGCGTTCGTGGCCTCGGAGGTGCCCAAGCGCTTCGAGTCGTTCAGCGCCGTCCGCGGTCGCTTTCCGACGAGCGCGGAAGAGGTCGCGATCGACGAAGCGACCGCGGAACGATCGAATCTGAAGCTGGGCCAGCAGATGATCGTCGCGGGCATGGCGCCCGCGAAGCGCTACACGATCGTGGGCATCATGAAGTTCGGCGGCGGGCAGTCGTTCGGTGGCGCGGGCGCGGCGCTGATGACGCTGGCGGAGGCGCAGCGGGTGGTGGGCGAGCAGGGCCGCTTCGACCAGATCGACGTGGCGGCCGGCGCCGGCGTGACCCCCGGCGAGCTGCGCGGGCGCATCCGCGCGGAGCTGCCACGCGCGGTGGAAGTCCGCACGGGGGCACAGGAGGCGGCCTCGGAGTCCTCTGAACTTGAAAGCAACCTGGGCTTCCTGCGCACGTTCCTGCTGGTGTTCGCGTACGTGTCGCTGGTCGTCGGCGCGTTCATCATCTTCAACACGTTCTCGATCACGGTCGCCCAGCGCACGCGCGAGTTCGGGCTGCTGCGCACGCTCGGCGCGTCGCGGCGCCAGGTGATGCAGACGGTCGTGATCGAAGGCCTGCTGCTGGGCATCGTCGGCGCGGTGCTGGGCCTGCTGGGCGGGATCGCGCTCGCACCGGCGCTCGACCAGCTGTTCAAGTCGTTCGGCGCGGACCTGCCGGACAGCGGCACGGTGCTCGAGACGCGCACGGTCGTGGTCTCGCTGCTGGTGGGCATCGTCGTGACGATGCTCGCCGGTTTCGCTCCGGCGCTGCGGGCGACGCGCGTGCCGCCGCTGGCGGCGATGCGCGAGGGGGTGGCGATCCCGCGGCGCAAGCCGACGGAGGCGGCGCTGTTCAGGCGCGCGGGGATCATGGCGGTGGTGTTCGTGATCCTCGGCCTGCTGCTGGGGAAGGGCGTCGCGCCGGTGCTGTTCGTGATCTTCGCGGTGTACGTGATGACGCAGGTCGTCGGGCTGGCGCGCGGCGGCAGGGCGCACCGCTACCGCCTCGTGCCCGCGCTCGCCCGCGCGATCGGCTGGCTGGTGAGCTGGCGCGGCGTCACGGCGCGCCTGGCGCGCGAGAACTCGATCCGCCAGCCGGGGCGCACGCTGATCACGGCGGCCGCGCTGACGGTCGGTCTGGCGCTGGTCGCGTTCGTGGCGGTGCTCGCGGCGGGCACCAAGGCGACGATCGACCAGGCGGTGAGCAGCTCGTTTGCGGGCAACCTGATCGTGGAGAACTCGAGCGCGAACAACGAAGCGGCGATCCCCGCGGCCCTCGGCCCGGCGCTGCGGCAGGTGCGCGGGGTGCAGAGCGTGACGCCGATCGCTTTCACGGAGGGGCGCCTGCGCGGGAGCTCGAGCAACGCGACGATCACGGCGATCGAACCGAGCACGTTCGTGCGCGCCTACAAGGTCGAATGGAAGCAGGGCTCCAACGCCACGCTGCTCGGGCTGGGCAGCACCGGCACGGTCGTGGCCAAGGGCTACGCGAGCGCCCACCACCTGAAGGTCGGACAGAGCGTCTCGCTGCTGACACCCACCGGCCGGCACGTGACGCTCGTCGTTCGCGGCATCGCCAACGACAACGCCCGCCTGCTGGCCAACTTCACGATCACGCTGCCGCTGGCGGGCGCCGCCTTCGGGCAGCGCGAAGACGCGTTCGCCTTCGTCAGCTACGCGCCGGGCGCCTCCAACGCGCAGGTGCAGCCGGCCGTGGACCGGCTGCTGGCGAGCCAGTTCCCGCAGGCGCGCTCGCGCACGGCGGCGCAGTTCAAGCAGGACCAGGCAAATCAGGTGAACACGCTGCTGGCGCTGATCTACGTGCTGCTGGCGCTGTCGGTGATCGTGTCGCTGTTCGGGATCGTGAACACGCTGATCCTCTCGATCTACGAGCGCACCCGCGAGCTGGGGATGCTGCGCGCGATCGGCACCTCGCGCCGGCAGATCCGGCAGATGATCCGCTACGAGTCGATCATCACGGCGCTGATCGGCGGCGTGTTCGGCCTGCTCATCGGCGTCGTGGGCGCGATCCTCGTCACCAGCCTGACGCTGTCGGAATCGGGCTACGTGCAGTCGATCCCCGTGGGCACGCTCGCGATCCTGCTGCTCGTGGCGGCGCTTGCGGGCGTGATCGCGGCGCAGCTGCCGGCGCGGCGGGCGGCGCGCCTGGACGTGCTGGGCGCGCTCGCGGGCGAGTAGCCGTCTAAGCTGCCGTGGCGATGGCAGCCCCCGTTCCCACTGAGCCCACCGATCCCGAGCTTCAGGCGACCGCGTGGGACCTCGAGCCGCTCGTCGACGGCGAGGGCGAGGACGGCGTCGAGCGCCGGCTGAAGGACGCGCTCGCTCGCGCGCAGGCGTTCGCGGAGCGCCACGCGGGCAAGCTGGAGGAGCTGGACGGGACGAGTCTGCGCGAGGCGATGCAGGAGCTGGCGGCGATCTACGAGCTGGTGGCGCGCGCGGGCTACTACGCGGCGCTGCGCTTCTCCACCGACACGGCGGACCCGGCGAGGGGCGCGCTGCTGCAGATGGTGCAGGAGCAGGAGACGCAGATCCAGACGACGCTGCTGTTCTTCGAGCTGGAGTGGGCGGCGCTGAGCGACGAGCGCGCGGAGGAGCTGCTGGCGGGCGAGGGCCTTGAGTTCTGCGCGCATCACCTGCGCAACGTGCGCCGCTACCGCGAGCACCTGCTGAGCGAGCCGGAGGAGAAGATCCTGACGGAGAAGTCGCTGACGGGCGCGGGCGCGTGGACGCGGCTGTTCGAGGAGCTGACGTCGGCGATCGAGGTGACGCTGCCGGACGGCGAGCCCGTCGCGCTGGACGTGGCGCTCAGCCGCATGCAGATGGCGGACCGCGAGCTGCGGCGCGCGACGGCGGAGGCGGTGACGGCGGCGCTTGAGCCGGGCCTGCGCACGCGCGCGTTCCTGTTCAACACGCTGCTGGCGGACAAGGCGACGGACGACCGCCTGCGCCGCTACCCGCACTGGCTGGCGGCGCGCAACCTCGCCAACGAAGCCAGCGACGAGTCGGTGCAGGCGCTGATCGAGGCGGTGCGCGGGCGCTATGAGATCCCGCGCCGCTGGTACCGGCTGAAGGCGCGGCTGCTGGGCGTGGAGCGGCTGGCGGACTATGACCGCATGGCGGCGGTGACGGAGGACGAGGTCAGCTTCTCCTACGCGCAGGCGCGTGAGATCGTGCACGACTGCTACGCGTCGTTCTCACCGGAGCTGGGCGCGCTCGTGGGGCGCTTCTTCGACGAGCGCCGGATCGACGCGCCGGTGCGCCCGGGCAAGCGCGGCGGCGCGTTCTGCGCGGCGGCGGTGCCGTCGGTGTTCCCGTACGTGCTGCTCAACTTCACCTCACGGCGGCGCGACGTGCTGACGCTGGCGCACGAGCTGGGTCACGGCGTGCACTTCGCGCTGGCGGCGCGCCAGGGCGTGTTCCAGCAGAGCACGCCGCTGACGCTGGCGGAGACGGCGTCGGTGTTCGGCGAGACGATCGTGTTCGGGCGCCTGCTGGAGGAGGACTCGACGCCGGCGTCGCGCCTGGCGCTGCTGGCGGAGAACCTGGAGGACACGATCGCGACGGTCTTCCGCCAGGTGGCGATGAGCCGCTTCGAGGACCTGGTGCACACGAATCGGCGCGAGCAGGGCGAGCTGTCGGTGGATCGCCTGGGCGAGCTGTGGGCGGAGAGCCAGACGGAGATGCTGGGCGACTCGGTGGAGGTGACGGAGGGCTACCGCACGTGGTGGTCCTACATCCCGCACTTCATCGGCAGCCCCGGCTACGTGTACGCGTACGCGTACGGGCAGCTGCTGGCGTTGTCGGTGTACGAGCGCTACGAGCAGACGGGCCCGGAGCTGGTGCCGCGCTACCTGGAGATGCTGGCGGCGGGCGGCTCGCGCAGCCCCGAGGACCTGGGCGGGATCGTCGGCGTGGACCTCGCCGACCCGAACTTCTGGACGGCTGGCCTTGACCTGGTGGAGCGCCAGCTGCAGGAAGCGGAAGCGGCGGCAGAGGCATCGGGCAGGCTCACGTGAGCGCGTCGTTTGCGGGCAAGACGGTGCTCGTGACGGGCGCCTCGCGCGGCATCGGCCTGGCGGTAGCACGTCGCTTCGCCGCTTCGGGCGCGCGCGTCGGCCTCGTGGCGACCAGCGCCCAGCTTCTAGCTGATGCCGCGGCGGGGATCGACGGCGAGCACGTCGCGGTGGCGGCCGACCTGACCGACCCGGCGGAGTGCGCGCGCGCGGTTGCGGAGGTGGCGGCGGCGCTGGGCCCGATCGATGTGCTGATCAGCTGCGCTGGCGTGCTGCGCCGCGACTTCGTGGAGGACGTCAAGCCCGCGGACTTCGAGCAGAGCTACCGCCTGCACGCGGGCGCCGCGATCTGGCTGGCGCAGGCGGCGCTGCCGGCGATGCGCGAGCGCGGCTACGGCCGCATCGTGCTGGTGTCCTCCGAGCTGGGCCTGTTCGGCGGCCCCTCCTACGCCTCCTACAGCTCGAGCAAGTGGGCGATGGTGGGCCTGGGCGAGGTGCTGGGCCACGAGCTGTCCGGAAGCGGCGTGCGCGCCACCGTGGTGTGCCCCGGCGACGTCAATACCGACCAGCTGGGCGAGGAGCACGAGTGGGGCCCCACGGGCGGCGTCGCGCCCGAGAAGGCGATGTCCGCGGATTACGCGGCGCGCGCGATCGTGCGTGCCACTGAGCGCGGCAAGCCGCTGGTGGTCATCGACCGCCCGCAGATGCGCGTCGCGTTCTGGGTGATGCGCCGCGCTCCGCGCCTACGAATGCCGATCATCGCGGATGCGTACAAGAAGCTCACACGCGAGCGGCGGAGTATCAGTGGCTGAAGTTCCGCAGTTTTGCGTCAATAATGTCGCACACTACATTTTCGGTGCTAATGTGACGATATTGTCGCAACCGTCCGCGAAAGGAGATGTGCGACAGATATGTCACATCATGACGCGAGTTGGCCGCGGATGGCGCGGTGGAACATCCGCACGGGTGCCGACTTCGGCCGTGCCATCGCGGAGATTCGCGCACGCAGGAACCTGACGCAGGCCAAGCTGGCGGAGCAGTCCGGGTTGAGCCGCGGCTATCTCGCTCACCTGGAGAGTGGACGGACCGCGACCTCGCTCGAGCATGTCCTGCGAGTGCTGCGCCGCTCCGGCGCGACCGTGACCGTCACATGGCCGGGAGAAGATGGCGAAGCCTGAGCCGCTGGGGGTTTGGCTGGGCGGGCTGCTCGTAGCCGAGCTCACGGCGCGTCACCCCTGGGAGCTGCACTGCGCCTACACCGACGAGGCGCTCGCGCGCTGGGACGGCCTTTCGCCGGTGCTGTCGTGCTCGCTTCCACTGCAGAGCCGGAGCATGGACGCGAGCGTGTTCATGGACGGGCTGCTGCCGGAGGGCCAACACCGCCAGGTGCTGAGCGGCGAGTTGAGGGTCGCAGTCAACGACCTTTACGCCCTGCTGCGGCGCTTCGGGCGTGACGTGGCGGGTGCGCTGGTGATCGTGGCCGAGGAGCCCGCGCCGCGCACGCCAGAGGTCATCCCCTACACGCGCGACTCACTCGAGCAGGAGGTGCTCGAGCTGCCGGAGCGCCCGCTCGCGATCCACGACGACAGCGAGCTGTCGATCGCCGGTCTGCAGGACAAGCTGCTGCTCGTGCGGATGCGCAATGGAGGCTGGGGTCGCCCTGCCCATGGCTACCCATCGAGCCACATCCTCAAGGTGGACGACCCGCTGCGGCCGGGACTAGTCGAGGCCGAGGCTGAATGCCTGCGGCTGGCCGCAACCGTTGGGCTGACGAGCGTCGAGGTCGAGATCGAGACGATCGGGGAGCGGCTGTGCCTGTTCGTGTCGCGCTTCGATCGGCGGGTGGCCGGGGATGGCTCGATCGAACGGATCCACCAGGAGGACCTCTGCCAGGCGCTGGCACGCGATCCGAATGCGGCGAGAGGCCGCGGCAAGTACGAGGACGCCGGCGGTCCCTCGCTGCGCGAGGCGGCGGCGCTGCTCGACCGCTATGCGTCGAGGCCGCAGCAGCAGCTGGATCGGCTGCTCGCGGCAGCCACGTTCACAGTGCTGATCGGCAACGCCGACGCGCACGGCAAGAACATCGCGCTGCTGCACCCCACGGCGGAGACCGTCGAGCTGGCGCCGCTTTACGACACCGTGCCGACCGTTCTGTGGCCCAGGCTGCGTGCACGTGGAGCGATGAGTATCGGCGGGCGTTGGAAGCTGGACGAGATAGTGATAGGCGATCTCGCGCGCGAGGCAGTGAGCTGGCGTGTCGACCCCGCGCGTGCGGTGCAAGTGGTGACCGACACCGCCGAACGGCTGCATGTAGCCGCAACGGAGCTTCGCTCCGACTCCGCCGTCGGGCGTCATGTGGTCAGCCGAGCGGAGCGCCTGCTCGGAGCAGCTCGCTAACGCGCTCGTCTTTCAAAGCGGGATCGCCTCGGCGTAGATCCGCTCGCGAAGGTGCGGGCTCATGCCGCCCTCGCTGAGCACGTCGACGTGCGTGCTCAGCATGTCTTCGAGGTCTTGCCAGAGGCCGATGAGGTCGAGCAGGCTCCGGCCGGGCTCCATCTCGACGAGGAGGTCAACGTCGCTGGTCGCGCTCGCGTCGCCTCGGGCCGCCGAGCCGAACACTCGGACGTTGCGAGCGCCGTAGCTTGCCGCACAGCCTAGGATCTCCTGGCGTCGACCACGCAGGCCGTCGAGGTCCATATGTGTTGGCGCGGGGTTCATGCCCACGTCACGTTACAGCTACCCGGAGACTCTTCTCAGAACAGCCCCAGCGCCCCGCCCGCCTGGTGCACCAGGTCGAACAGCGGCTGGGGGATGACGCCGAAGAAGATCGTGGCGGCACCGGCGAGGATCGCGACTAGCGCGACCTCGGGCTGCATCGCGTCGGTTGCTGGGATCGGCGCGCCGGGCGCGGCTGGTGTGCCTGCGCTGACGCCTGGGGCGAGGCCGCTCGGCGTCAGGCCGCCCTCGGCGTCCAGCTCGGGCGAGCCGCCCGCGACGGCCGGCAGCGGGCCGCCGGCGGGGGCGTTCAGCGGGGGCTCGGGGCGCGTCGTCGTCGTCTTGCCGCCCGGCGCCTCGCGCATCCACATCGCGGCGATCACCGGCAGGTAGTAGCCGAGGGAGATCATCGAGCCGACCACGATCGCCACGCCCAGCCACGCGTAGCCGCCGGAGACGGCCGCGTCGATCAGGTAGAACTTTCCGATGAAGCCGGCGGTGGCGGGGATGCCGGCGAGGGCGAGCATCGAGATCGTCATCGGCCATGCGAGCCACGGGCGCTCGCGTCCCAGTCCGGCGACCGCGTCGAGCGTGTCGCCGAGGCCGGTTTCGCGTTCGCGCGCGACGATCACCGCGAACGAGGCCATGTTCATCATCAGGTACACGGCGAGGTAGAACACGGTCGCCGAGACGCCCAGCTTGGTCGCGACGACGATGCCCGCGAGCATGTAGCCGGCCTGGCCGACGGAGGAGTACGCGAGCATGCGCTTCAGCGATGACTGGCCGAGCGCGCCCACGTTGCCGACCAGGATCGTGATCGTCGCGAGCACCGCCAGCGCCGGTCCCCAGCTGGGCTGTGCGCCGATCAGGGCGACGTCGAAGAAGCGCAGGAACACGCCCAACGCGGCGACCTTCGTGGTGACCGCCATGAACGCCGTCACCGGCGTCGGCGCGCCCTCGTACACGTCCGGGGTCCACTGGTGGAAGGGCGCCACCGACGCCTTGAAGCAGAGGCCCGCGACGCATAGCGCGATCCCTGTCAGCGTCAGGGGGTCCGTCGCCAGGCTGCCGTTCAGCGCGTTGCCGATCGCGGTGAAGTCGGTGGAACCCGTCGCGCCGTAGATCAGCGCCAGGCCGTACAGCAGCGTTGCCGAGCCGACCGAGCCGACGATCAGGTACTTCAGCCCCGACTCCAGCGAGTGCTCGCGCCGCAGTTCCGTCGCGCACATCACGTACAGCGGGATCGACAGGAGCTCGAGGCCCACGAACAGCGCGATCGTGTTCTGCGCGCTCGCCAGTACCGACATGCCGCCGATCGACGTCAGCAGCAGCGCGTGGAACTCGCCGTGCGCGGCTTCGTGCGCCGCCAGCGACCGCCACGCCAGGAGCACGGTGCACGCGCCGCCCGCGATCAGGATCAGGTTCAGCGCCAGCGACAGGTCGTCGATGCGCAGCGCACCGGACACGATCGACTTGTCCGCGTTCCACTGCCAGATCGTCAGCCCGAGCGCCGCGCCGAGCGCCACCAGGCTCAGCAGCGGCACCACCTGCGAGCGAATCCAGCGCGAGCCGAGCAGGCCCACCATCAGCACGATCACCGCGCCGCCCAGCAGCGCGATCAGGGGCGATAGGCCCGCGAAGTCCACGTGCGGGCCTTTCAGGTGGGTCGTGGCCAGCACGTAGGTCATGGTTCGGTGCTCGCGAGCGCGGCGGGACTGTTCGTGCCGGCGAAGTAATGGAACTGGGTGTGCGGGTCTCGCGCGAGCGCTTCCGCCTCGAACACGGCTTCCTTGACCGAGCCTTCGCTGCGGTGCAGCGCCAGCTGCGGGTAGAGCGCGAGGAACAGGATCACGAGCACCAGCGGCACGAGCACCGCGCCGTCGCGGAGCGAGATCTCACGCGACTTCACACTCGGGCCGACGCGGTTGTGCATCGCGCGGATGAACAGCCGCAGCGCGTACACGCTCGCCATCACCACGCCGCTGAAGGCGATGATCGCGATCGCGAGCTTCGCTTTGAAGACGCCGAGCAGGATCAGGAACTCGCCGACGAAGTTCGACGAGCCGGGCATCGCCAGCGTCGCCAGCGAGACGATCAGGAAGATGCTCGCGAGCACCGGCGCGCGGAACGCGATCCCGCCCATGTCGCGGATGTCTTCCGATCCGCCCGCGCGGCGGCCGAGCACCGCGGCGATGAACAGCGCCGGCGCGACGACAAGCCCGTGGTTGACCATCTGCAGCAGCGCGCCCTGGGCGCCCTGCGGATTCAGCGCGAAGATGCCCAGCAGGATGAAGCCGAGCTGCGCCACCGACGAGTACCCGAGGATCAGGCGCGCGTTCGTCTGGCTGAACGCCTGCATCGAGCCGTACACGATCGACACGAGCGCGATCAGCAGCATCAGCGTCTGGAAGTGCACGGCCGCCCGCGGGAACAGCGGCAGCACGATGGCCAGGAAGCCGTACGCGCCGACCTTCGAGAGCACGCCCGAGAACACCATCAGCACCTCGACCGGCATCGCGCGGTAGCCGTCGGGCATCCAGCCGTGCAGCGGGAACGCCGGCATCTTCACGAGGAACGCCGCCGCGAACAGCAGGAAGATCCACTCCTGCGTGCCCGTGCCCAGCGGCAGCGCCTGAAGCGAGGAGAGCACGAACGTGATGTGGCCGCCGCCGTTCTGCGCCGCGAGCACGCCCGTCGCGACCGCCCCCGCGAGCATCAAAAGCGAGCCGACGAGCGTGTAGATGACGAGCTTGATCGTCGCTTTGACGCGATCTGGCCCCTGCCCCCAGCCTCCGATCAGGAAGTAGAACGGCATCAGCATCAGGTCGAAGAACGCCACGAACAGCGCCAGGTCCTGCGCCAGGAACGCTCCCAGCACGGCCGACTCGGCGAGCATGAAGTTGAAGTAGAAGAGGCGCGGGCGGTCCACCGCGCGACTCTCGCTGCGCAGGTTCGCCGCGAGCGTCGCCGCCGCGAACAGCAGCGTCGTCAGGCCGAGCAGGAACACGTTCAGGCCCGTGACCGCGAGCTTGTAGTGGATGCCGAGCGTCGCGATCCAGACGACGTCGGTCACGTGCTGCAGTCCGCTGCTCGCTTTGTAGTCGGCGACGTAGCCGATCGCCAGCGCGAGCGCCGCGAGCGAGCCGAGCAGCGCCATCACGCCGGGCGCGCTCCAGCCCGCGCGGGCGGGGACGTCGTGCTCGGCGCCATCCGATCCACCGTCCACAGCCCGTTCGGATTTGACCAGCGCGCCCAGGACCGCTCCGACTAGGCCGCAGGCGAGGGGGAGCCAGATGAGGATCGATAGCGCCGGCATGTCAGGCCTGCAGCAGGAAGTAGAAGCCGACGCCCGCCACGCCGAGCACGAGCAGCGCCGCGTAGTAGCGCACGAAGCCGCTCTGCGCCGCACGAACAGCAGCCGAGCCGGCGCGCACGATCCCGGTGGTGCCACCGATCAGCGTGTCGTCGACGAACACGCGCTCGAACGTGTCGCGCGCGAACGCGCCCGCCGCGGCCATCGGGCGCACGACCAGCAGGTCGATCGCCTCGTCGAAGTACCACTTGTTGACGAACAGCTTGTATAGAGCCCGCCCACCCGGCGTGCGCATGCGGATCGCCTCGGCCACCGGGAAGCGGCCCTCCGCGTCGCGCCCGCCCACGATCCAGATGCGGTACGCGAGCCCGATGCCAGCGAGCCCGATCAGCGTTCCGAGCGTCAGCCCGATCGCGAGCAGGCCGCCTTTGGTGTGCGGTTCGTACAGCTTCGAGGTCGCGAACGACGGCCGCAGGAAGTCGTCGACCACGAAGTCCACTTTCGGGATCTGGATCAGGCCCGCGCCGACCGCACCCAGCGCCAGCAGGCCCATCGCGATGCGCATCGGCAGCGCCCGCTCGGCGATCGCGTGGTTGGGGCCCGGGAAGCCGACGTCCGTATCCTCCTCCTCGCCGTTGGCCGGGTTGCGCGGGACATCCGCGTGGTGCAGATGGCCGGCTTCGAGCTCGCGCGCCTCCGCCACGGGCTCGCCGTGGAAGGCGCGGAAGATCATCCGGAACGTGTACACGGCCGTGAAGAACGCGCCGATGTAGCCGACCACGTACAGCGCCCAGTGCCAGCCGCCGCGCTCGCCCGTGACGAGCAGGATCTCGTCCTTGGAGAAGAAGCCCGAGAACGGCGGGATGCCCGACAGCGCGAGGCCGCCGATGATGAAGCACGCGTACGTGAACGGCATCGCCTTGCGGAAGCCGCCCATCTTCTTCAGCGACTGCTCGCCGCCCATCGCGCCGATCACAGAGCCCGCCGCCATGAACAGCAGCGCCTTGAAGAACGCGTGCGTCATCAGGTGGAACAGGCCCGCCGCGTACGCGCCCACCGACACGCCCATGATCATGTAGCCGATCTGCGACATCGTCGAGTAGGCGATCACGCGCTTGATGTCCGTCTGCGCGAGGCCGATCGTGCCCGCTATCAACAGCGTCGCCGCGCCGACCACCGCGCCGACGTCCTCGGCCGCGGGCGCCAGTTCGAACAGTGGGTGCATGCGCGCGATCAGGTACACGCCCGCCGTCACCATCGTCGCCGCGTGGATCAGCGAGCTGACCGGCGTGGGGCCCTCCATCGCGTCCGGCAGCCACGTGTGCAGGGGGATCTGCGCCGACTTCGCGAACGCGCCCACGAGCAGCAGGATGCAGCCCGCCACCAGGTCGCCAGGGTTCGTCGCGTTCGCGCCCGTCACGGTGTGCCCAAACGCTCCCGCTTCGGTGGCGTGGAACGCTTTCAGGAAGTCGAGCGTGCCCGTGTGCTTGAAGATGAAGTACGTGCCCAGCACGAGCCCAGCGTCGCCGAGCACGTTGATCACGAACGCCTTGATCCCCGCCTTCGTCGCCGTCGTGCGCCGATACCAGAAGGAGATCAGCAGGTAGGACGCCGCGCCCACGAACGCCCAGCCGACGATCAGCAGCAGGAAGTTGCCCGCAAGCACGAGCAGCAGCATCGAGAAGACGAAGAAGTTGAGGTAGGAGAAGTACCGCACGAAGCCGCGGTCCTTGTCCATGTAGGAGATCGAGTACAGGTGGATCAGCGTGGAGACGCCGCTGACGACGAGGATCATGAACACCGACAGCGGGTCCACGAGGATCGACATCTGCGCGTCGATGCCCACGGTGGAGGCGTAGCTCCACAGCGAGGAGACGATCTGGCGGTGGTCTGAGGCGTGACCCTGCAGCGAGATCAACGCGCCGAGCGCCGCCAGGAACGCGAGGAAGATCGCCGCCGTGCCGATCCATCCGGCCGTACGGCCGGGGAGGAGGCGGAAGCCAAACGCCGTGATCAGCGTGCCGAGCAGGGGGAAGGCCAGCACCAGCCAGCCATACGTAGTGGTGCTCATCTAGCCCTGAAGCTCTCTCAGCTCGTCTACGTCGATCGGCAGGTGGCGGCGGTAGATCGCCACGATCATGCCGAGACCGATGCACACCTCGCAGGCGGCGACGGTCATCACGACGATCGCGAGGATCTGCCCGTCGCCGTTGCCCCACATGCGCGAGAACGCGATCAGCGCGAGGTTGCCGCCGTTGAGCATCAGCTCCAGGCACAGCAGCACCACCAGCGGGTTGCGGCGCGTCATCACGCCGACGGCTCCGAGCGAGAACACGATCGCCGAGACGGCCAGATACCACTCGATGCTCATGCGGTGCGGCTCCCGACGCCCTCGACGGTCGTGCCGGTGCCAAGCGGGCGCGGCACGTCCAGCGCCACGAACACCTCCGGCTCGTCCTCGCCGATGCCGCCGCGCCGGCGCGCGAGCACGACGCCGCCGACGGCGCCGATCAACAGCAGGAACGACGCGAGCTCGAACACGAGCAGGAAGCGCGTCAGCAGCAGGTTGCCGATGTACGCGGGCGTGCCAAACGCCTTCGGCCCGGGCACGTAGCCGGCGCCGTAGCCGCTGGTCGCCTCCAGGCCCGTGCCGATCAGCGCGATCAGCAGCTCGACGAGCAGCGCGACGCCCAAAATCGCGCCGCCAAAGCGCAGGCCGGAGCCGACCTGCGGCGGCTGCGAGGACCCGACGCCGCGCAGTCGCTCTCCGATCGAGTCGCTCTCGCCGCCGACGTACGCGACCACGAACACGTAAAGCACCATCACCGCCCCGGCGTAAACCACGACCTGCACGGCCGCGACGAACTCAGAGCGCAGCAGCAGGAACAACACCGCCAGTGAAACCAGGTGCGCGACGAGCGCGAGCACGCTGAAGAACGGGTTGCGCAGCACCACAACGCCGATCGCCCCGGCGATCACGCCTATGGCGGCCAGGAAGAACAGGACGGCGCTCATCTCACTCCCCCTCGTTCCTCAGCGGCGTGCGCTCCAGTGGCTCCGCCAGCAGCATCTCCTTGGTGAAGATCAGGTCCGAGCGGTCGTAGTCGGAGAGCTCGTAGTCGTGGCCCATCGTGATCGCGTCGAACGGACACGCGACCTCGCAGTAGCCGCAGAAGATGCAACGGGACAGGTTGATCTCGTAGACGGCGGCATACCTCTCCCCGGCGGACACGCGGTCCTCGGGGGTGTTCTCGGCGGCGACCACGCGGATGCAGTCGGCAGGGCAGGCGGCCGCGCACAGCGAGCAGCCGACGCACTTCTCCAGGCCGCTGTCCTCGAAGCGGTGCAGCTTGTGCCGGCCGCGGAAGCGCGGGTACACGGGCACCTTCTCCTCGGGGTACTGGATCGTGTTGGGGCCCTCGGCGATGCGCCCGAACGTCGTCTTCAGGCCGCGCGCGGTCTCGACGAACGTGCGCCACGCGCCGCGGCCCGCGCCCGCCGCGGGCGGGCGCTGCACCTCGATCACGTCCTCGCCGGGACTCCAGGAGGTGACGTTGAGGGTGGCGGTGGGGGTATCGCTCATCAGTGGGTCACGACCACGAGGATCGCGGTGACGAGGGTGTTGAGGGTCGCCAGCGGCAGCAGCACCTTCCAGCCGAAGCTCATCAGCTGGTCGTAGCGCAGGCGCGGCAGCGTAGCGCGGACCCAGATGAACAGGAACGTGACCAGCGACATCTTGAACAGGACCACGATCGGGTCGAGGAAGCCGGGCGGGTGGATGCCGAACGGCAGCAGCCAGCCGCCGAAGAACACCGTCGTGACGATGCCCGAGACGACCAGCACGTTGAGGTACTCGGCGAAGTAGTAGGAGGCGAAGCGCCCGCCACCGTACTCGGTGTTGTAGCCGCCCACGAGCTCGGCGTCGGCCTCGGTCAGGTCGAACGGCGCGCGGTTGGTCTCGGCGAAGCTCGCCGTGAGGAAGATCAGGAAGCCGCCCAGCTGCGGGATGAAGTACCACATGCCTTTCTGCGCCTCGACGATGCCCGTCAGCGACAGCGTCTGCGCGGTCATGATCACGCCGACGAGCGCGAGCCCCTGCGACACCTCGTAGGAGATCAGCTGCGCGGCGCCGCGCATGGCGCCCAGGAACGAGTACTTGGAGCCGGAGGACCAGCCGCCCAGCATGATCCCGTAGAAGGCGATCGCGCCGAACGCGAACAGGAACAGCGGCCCGATCGACACATCCACGCCGTACAGCCCCACGCGTTCGCCGCCGATGTGCTGCACGTCGCCAAAGGGGATGATCGAGAACGCGGCCACCGCCGTCAGGATCGAGATCAGCGGCGCCGCCGCGAACAGGAAGCCGACGGAGGTCTTCGGGCGAAACTGCTCCTTGGTGAGCAGCTTGAGGATGTCCGCGAGCGGCTGCAGCGCGCCGTAGGGGCCCACGCGGTTGGGGCCGTAGCGGCCCTGCATGCGGCCCATGATCTTGCGCTCGGCCATCAGCACGACCGGCACCAGCTGCAGCGCGACCGCGAAGATCACGATCGCCTTCAGGATCTGCACCCACCATTCTTCGTAGTAGCCGACGAGCGCCAGCGGCGTCATGGCTTCTCACCGCCGCTGTATGACAATGGCAGTACGGGCTTCGCGCGCGGGAACAAGAACTCCAGCGCCGGCGAGTGCTCGACCTCGGGGGCGTCCCACACCGAGCGCCAGCCGGCGAGCTCGGCGGCATCCGATCCGTCCGCGTCTGGTGCCGGCGCGGCATCCGCGGTCGACTCGCCGCCGGGCGCGTCCGCCGCCGTCGCGGGCACAGGAGCCGCACCTGGGGTAGGGCCATCGGCCGTCGGGAACGCCGAGGCGGCCTCGCGCTCCTGCCAGCGCACGCCGCGCCCGCTGATCTCCTCAAGCGTCAGGCCCGCGTAGAAGGGCACCGCGTCGAACAGCTGCTGCGAGGCCATCGAGCCGCTGAGCACGTCGAGGTCCAGGCCCATGCGCAGCGCGAGCTCGGCGAGCACGTGCCACTCGGCGCGCACCTTCCCCGACCGCGCGATCGCGGGGCGCAGGCGCTGCAGGCGCCCGTCGGGGTGGACGATCGTGCCCTCCTTCTCGGCGTAGGCCTCCGCCGGGAACACCACGTTGGCGTGCTCGCGGATGCCCTCCGTGAGGAAGGAGGCATGGGCGATCACGCTGCTCGCGCTCGCCAGCGCGCGCTCCCACAGCGGGCCGTCGGGCAGGTCGCGCAGCGGGTCGCAGTGCAGCAGGTACAGCGCGCTCAGCTCGCCGGCGGCCAGGCCCTCGGCGATCGCGCGCGTGTCGCGTCCGGCGACCGCTCCAGCAGCCGAGCCATTTCCGTTGCCGTTGCCGTTCCCGGCCGCCGACACGGGCGCCGGCTCGGCGAGCCCGGGGCCGGCGTTGGGCAGCACGCCGGCCTCGCGCAGGCCGCGGCCGTTGGTGAAGCTCGGCACTTCCAGCAGACCCGCGCCGTCAGTGCTCGCGAGGCCGAGCGCGTCCGCAAGCGCCAGAAGCGCGCGCGCGCCGTCCGCGCCGGCGGGGCCCGCGGTGAGCCGCTCGCCCCACAGCACGACGATCTCCTCGCCGGCCTCCTTCAACAGCTCCGCGAGCGCGGGCACGCCCTCCGGGGCTCCGGCGTCGGACTCGCCGCGCAGCGTCGCTGCGAGCGCTGCCGCGAACGCGGCGCCAGCGCCCGGCTCGTAGCGCAGCGACAGCTTGGCGTTGGCGTCCAGCAGGCTCTCGTGCGGCGTGGCGACGGTCAGCTTCAGGCCGTGGCGGCGCACGCCCTTGCGCAGGCGCAGGTCGAGGATCGGCGCGTCGTTGACGGGCTCGACATCGAGCACCAGCACCGCGTGCGCGAACTCGAGGTCGGAGACCTTGGCCTGCAGCCGCGGGTCGCCGAGCGCGCGGTGCAGCTCCAGCGCCAGCGTGCCGGCGCGGCGCGAGTCCACGTGCGGCGAGCGGAGCCCCTCGCGCATCAATCGCGCCAGCAGGTGGCCCTCCTCGTTGGTGGTGGCTCCCGCCGCGATCGCGCCCGTGTTCGCGCCCGCGCGCGCCAGGCAGGCGCTCGCCTCCTGCAGCGCGCGTTCCCACGAGACCGGTCGCAGCTGGCCGCCGTCGCGCACCAGCGGCTCGGTGACGCGCTCGTCGACGTGGAAGGACTGGTAGCCGAAGCGGCCCTTGTCGCACAGCCAGCCGTCGTCGACCTCGGCGTTGTCGCGCTGCAGGACCCGCAGCGCGCGCTCGTCGCGCACGGTGATCGTGACGTTGCACTGGGCGGGGCACAGCGTGCAAACGGAGCCCGCGCCCTCGATGTCCCACGGGCGCGCGCGGAAGCGGTACGGGCGCGAGGTCAGCGCGCCGACGGGGCACAGCTCGATGATGTTGCCGCTGAACGGCGCCACGTAGGGGTGCCCGTCGAACGTCGAGACGTAGGAGTGCGCGCCGCGCTCCAGCAGCACCAGCTGGTAGTCCTCGGCGACCTCCTGCGAGTAGCGCACGCAGCGGTAGCAGAGGATGCAGCGCTCGCGGTCGATCGCGATCAGCGGTGAGAGCTCGAGCGGCTTGACGAAGTGGCGCTTGGGCTCGATGAAGCGCGAGATGCCGCCGCCCCAGCCGAACGTGATGTCCTGCAGCGGGCACTCGCCGCCCTTGTCGCACACGGGGCAGTCGAGCGGGTGGTTGATCAGCAGGAACTCCACCACCGACTGCTGCGCGGTCTTCACGCGCTCGGTCTGCGTGTAGACGACCATGCCGTCCTTGACCGGCGTCGAGCAGCCGGTCTGCAGCTTGGGGATGCCCTCGATCTCGACCAGGCACATGCGACACGCGCCGACCGGCTGGCCGAGCTTCGGCTCGTAGCAGAACACCGGGATCTCGACGTCGCCGTGCTTGGCGGCGTCGACCAGCATCGAGTTCTCCGGCGCCTGCACCTCGCGGCCGTCGATCGTGAACGTGATCGTCTTCGGCGCCGGTCTAGGCATGGCTGAGGCGGCGCTCCTCGATGTGCGCTTCGAACTCGTCTTTGAACTTGGCGATCATCGAGCCGATCGGCATCGCCATCGCGTCGCCGAGCACGCACAGGCAGTTGCCGATGATGTGCTCCTGCACGGAGGCCATGATCTCGATGTCCATCGGCGTCGCCTCGCCGCTGTCGATGCGTTCCAGCATCCTCACCGTCCAGTTGGTGCCCTCGCGGCAGGGGGTGCACTTGCCGCAGGACTCGTGGCGGTAGAACTTGGCGACCTTCATCGCGACGTCGATGATCGGCGTGGAGTCGTCGACGACGATGATCGCGCCGGAGCCGAGCATCGTGCCGGCGGCGGCCAGCGAGTTGAAGTCGTAGGGCACGTCGAGGTCCTCGGCCTTGAGCACCGGCGAGGAGGAGCCGCCGGGGAACCAGCACTTGACGGTGCGCCCCTCGGCTGGGCCGCCGGCGAGGCCGTAGATGATCTCGCGCGAGGGGATGCCCAGCTCGATCTCGTAGTTGCCGGGGCGCTGCACGTGGCCGGAGACGGACACGAGCTTCGTGCCGGTGGAGGTCTCCACGCCCAGCTTCGCGTACTCCTCGCCGCCCATCTGGATGATCGCGGGGACGGTGGCGAGCGTCTCCACGTTGTTGATCAGCGTGGGGCCCTGGTAGAGACCCTGCAGCGCCGGGAACGGGGGCTTCAGCCGCGGGTTGCCGCGCTTGCCCTCCAGCGAGTCCAGCAGGCCCGTCTCCTCGCCGCAGATGTACGCGCCGGCGCCGCGGTGCACGACCAGCGACAGCGAGTGGTCGGAGTCGAGGATCCGCTCGCCCACGTATCTCGCGCCCAGCGCTTCGTGCAGCGCCGCGTCGAGCATGTCGGCCTGCAGCTGGTACTCGCCGCGGATGTAGATGAACGAGCGGCTCGTGCCGGCGGCGTACGCGGCGATGACGATCCCCTCGATCAGCGAGTGCGGCGTCTTCTGCATCAGCTCGCGGTCCTTGAACGTGCCGGGCTCGGACTCGTCGGCGTTGCACACGAGGTACTTGTCCATCCCGCCCTTGGGCAGGAACGAGATCTTGGTGCCCATCGCAAAGCCGGCCCCGCCGCGGCCGCGGATGCCCGAGGATTTGAGCTGCTCGAGCACCTCTTCAGGGGTCATCGTGAGCGCCTTGCGCAGCGCCTGGTAGCCGCCGCGGCGCTCATACACCTCGAGCGTGTTCAGCCCCGGCTCGTCGATGTCGGTGAAGAGGAGGATTGGAGGGGCGTCGCCCACGGCAGCCATTCTCAGGGGCCTCCCTCGGCCGGGTGCGCCGGAAACTCGCGGCTGTTGGCGTTGGGGTCGGCGACGAGCCGCCGCGCGAGCTGCTTCTCGGGCAGCACCGGGCGCCCCGCGCGCACGTCATCCAGCAGCCGCGGCACGTCGTCGAGCGACAGCGGGCCGACGTACACGCCGTCGACGGAGGCCATCGGCGCGATGTCGCACGCGCCCAGGCACTCGAACGCGCGCACGTTGACGTCCGGCTCGGCGCCCGCGGCGGGCGCCGCCGCTGCGCTCATCGCCTCATACAGCTCGTCGGCGCCGCACAGCGAGCAGGAGATGTTCGTGCACACGTACACGCTGTGGCGCGGCACGGGGGAGGTCTCGAGCATGTCGTAGAACGTCGCCACCGAGTCCAGGTACGCGGGCGTCACGCGCATCACGCACGCGACCTGCTCGAGCGCCTCCGGCGAGCACCAGCCGTGCACGCGCTGCGCCGCCGCGAGCGCCGGCAGCGTGGCCGAGCGGCGGTCGGGGTAGTTGGCCATGTGCGCCTCGATCTCCGCGCGCAGGTCCTCCGGCACGGCTGGGGATGGGGATCCGCCCACCCCGGGGATCTCCGCCGGGTCCTTGTCGAGGTCGGCCGGGCGGTCCCAGCCGGGCACGCGCGAGCCGTGCTCGAAACGACGCACGGCGCTCATCGATCGATCCCTCCGAGGATCGGGTCGAGCATCGCGAGCGTGGCGATCATGTCCGCGATGTAGGAGCCCGTGACCATCTGCGATGTGGCCTGCAGGTTGACGAACGAGGGGTCGCGCATGTGTACCCGCGCGGGCTTGGAGGAGCCGTCGGAGCGCACGAAGCAGCCGAGCTCGCCGCGCGGGGACTCGATCGGGAAGTACACCTCTCCCGGCGGCACGCGCATGCCCTCGGTGACGAGCTTGAAGTGGTGGATCAGCGCCTCCATCGACGTCGCCAGCTCGTGGCGCGGCGGCAGCGCGACCTTGCGATCCTCTGTTATGTACGGCCCCTCGGGCAGGCCGTCGAGCGCCTGCTGCACGATCTTGACCGACTCGTACATCTCTGCCACGCGCACCGCGAAGCGGTCGTAGTTGTCGCCGGCCGTGCCCACCGGGATCTTGAACTCGAAGTCCTCGTAGGATGAGTAGGGGTCGGCCTTGCGCAGGTCCCACGGGTTGCCGGCGGCACGCAGCAGCGGGCCCGTGACGCCCAGCGACAGCAGCGTGTCGGCGTCCAGCGGGCAGGTGCCGCGCAGGCGCTGCAGCACGATCTCGTTGCCGTTGAGCATGTCGCGGTACTGGTCCACGCGCGAGGGCATGTCCGTGAGGAACTCCTGCAGCTTCGCGGTGAAGCCCGCGGGGATGTCCTCGATCACGCCGCCCACCTGGAAGTAGCGCGTGTGCATCCGCGCTCCGGAGGACATCTCGAACAGGTCGAGGATCTGCTCGCGCTCGCGGAAGCAGTACCAGAACATCGAGATCGCGCCGAGATCGAGCGCGCTCGTGCCGAGCCACACCAGGTGCGACATGATGCGGTTCAGCTCGAGGTGGATCACGCGCAGGTACTGCGCACGCTTGGGCACCTCGACTTCGATCAGCGTCTCCACGGCGCCGCAGTAGGCCATCGCGTTGAAGTAGTAGGACAGGTAGTCCATCCGCTCGATCACCGGGATGACCTTCCAGTAGGACTTGTCCTCGGCGGTCTTCTCGATGCCCGTGTGCACGTAGCCGATGATCGGTTTGACGTCGCGCACGAGCTCCCCCTGCAGCGTCACCAGCAGCCGCAGCACGCCGTGCGTGGCCGGGTGGTGGGGGCCGAAGTTGAGCGTCAACAGCTCCTGCGTGGAGTCGCTCATCGCGTGCTCCCGAGCGACTGGTGCTCGTTGTACGTGAAGATCACGGGTTCGCCGCCGATCGGGAAGTCGCGGCGCTGCGGGTGGCCCTCGTAGTCCTCCGGCATCAGGATCCGGCGCAGGTCTGGGTGGCCGCTGAAGACCACGCCGAACATGTCATACACCTCGCGCTCCTGGTGGTTGGCGGTCGGCCAATCCTCGGTCACGGACTCCACCTCGGGGGCGTCGGTGGGCACGCGCAGCTTGACCGTCAGGCGATCGACGCGGGCCATGTCCAGCAGCTCGTAGTGAACGCCCAGGCGCGGCTCCTGCGGGTAGTAGTCGACGCCGTGCACGCTCGCGAGGAACGCGTAGCCCTTGCCGCGCAGGTGCGCCAGCGCCTTGCGGATGCTCGTCGGCTGCACGCTCAGCGTCGCGCGTGAGCGGAAGAACAGCGTGTCGGCGACGACATCCGCTCCCTCCGCCTCGCGCAGCTCCTGAGCGATCAGCTCCAGGCCGGTCGCGTCAGGCACCGGCCGGATCCCCCTCCAATGCCACGTCCACCGTCGCCGGCGGCTCCGTGCTCGCGCCCGGCTCCGGCAGCAGCTCCTCCGTGCCGCGCGCGCCGTAGCGCTCGCGCCAGCCCATGTCGGGGTCGTCCTGCACCATCTTGCGCAGCTTCAGCACGCCGTGCATCAGCGCCTCCGGCCGCGGCGGGCAGCCGGGCACGTGCACGTCGATCGGCATGAACTTGTCGGCGGGCACGAGCGCGTAGTTGTTGAAGACGCCCATCGAGCTGCAGCACGCGCCCATCGAGATCGCCCACTTGGGCTCGAGCATCTGGTCGTAGATGCGGCGCACGATCGGCGCCATCTTGATCGACACGCGGCCGGAGAGGATCAGCAGGTCGGCCTGGCGCGGCGAGGCGCGGAACGCCTCGAAGCCGAAGCGCGCCACGTCGACGCGGGCGGCCACGATCGACATCATCTCGATCGCGCAGCACGCGAGGCCGAACGTCGCCGGGAAGAACGAGTTCGAGCGCGCCCATGCGACCGCCTTGTCGAGCGTAGTCGTCATCACGCTCTCTTCCACGTAGCGCTCGAAGTCCGCGCCCTCGAGGTGCGCCGAGGGATTGGGGCCCTCGATCTCGCCGCCACGCAGCAGCTGGCGCGCGTTCAGCGAGTTCACGCGCAGGTTCTGCGGGCCGCCCGCGCCCGCGACCGGCCGTCCACCGGCGCCGAGGATCTCGCGTTTCACCTCCACTCGAGCGCCCCCCTGCGCCACACGTACGCGAACGCGACGAACAGCAGCACGATGAACACGATCGTCTCGATCAGCGCGAAGCTGCCGTAAGCGCGCAGCTCGACCGCTATCGGGTACAGGAACACGACCTCGATGTCGAACAGGATGAACAGCATCGCGATCAGGTAGAAGCTGATCCCGAAGCGCAGTCCGCGGCGCACCTCCGAAGGCAGTCCGCACTCGTACGGGTCCTGCTTGTGCGGGGTCGCGCGGCGCGGGCCGATGACCGAGTTCAGAACGGCGAAGGCGCCGCCCACGGCCCCGCCTAGCACGAGGAATACGATCGCCGGGAGATATGTGCGCAGCACCGCGCGCTGTTATATCACTGCTTGTGGCAGGGTGTTACTAGTGGCAATCGGCTCGAAATCCAAGCCGTGACGCAGGCCGTCGTGGCGGGCTGCCTGGCGGTCGCCGCGCTCAACGCCAGCTCCGGTCTGCTCGGCGCGTTCGTCTGGTATCGCGGCGACCTCGGCGCCACCGCGGGCACCGATCACGGCGCCGCCGCCGGCTCCGTGCGCTGGTTCTGGCTGGCGCTGCGCGTCGGGCAGGGCGGGGCGCTGACGCTCGCGATCGCCGTCGGCTCGCTCGCCGCGGCGGGCAACTACTCGACCGAACACCTCTTCTACCTGTACGCGCTGCTGCCGCTCGCGATCGCGTTCGTGGCCGAGCAGCTGCGCGTCGCCTCGGCGCAGACGATCCTCGACCAGCGCGGCCTCGACGACGCCGCCGCGGTCGGCGCGCTGGAGGAGTCCGAGCAGCGCCAGGTGGTCGTCGCGATCGTGCGCAGGGAGATCGGCGTGATGGCGCTCTCGGCGCTGGTGGTGGTGTTCCTGGCGCTGCGCGCGGCGAGCACGGCTCACGGATTTTAGATCGATCGATGAGTCGGCCGGCGCTCCGTGCCGGCCTCGGGCCTATATATTCCCGGCGCATGAAGCGCGCAGCCATGATGCTTGCCCTGCTCGCCAGCGCCACCGTTCTCGGCGCCTGCGGATCGCAGGGCATCCAGCTTGCTAAGACGAGCGTCTACTACAAGGGCGCGGTCCTGTTCCGCGACCACTGCTCCGGCTGCCACACGCTCGCGGTGGTCGGCGCGGAGGGCTCGGCGACGGTGATCTCCAACCGCGTCAAGACCAACGGGCCGAACTTCAACATCCGCAAGGAGAACGTCGAACAGGTGCTGTTCGCGATCCGCAACGGCGGCTTCTCCGGCGCGATCATGCCCGAGAACATCGTCGTCGGCGAAGACGCGCATGCTGTCGCCGAATTCCTTGCGAAGTACTCTGGGCTCAAAGCCGAAAAGGTGCCCAGTACGAACATCACCCTGTCCACTAAATAGGCTCAGGTCGCAGAGGCGATGCTCGACCTCAGGCTGATTCGTGAGGATCCCGACGGTGTTCGGGCGGCGCTTGGGCGGCGCGGTGCCGGCGTGGCCGATGGGCTCGATCGCGTGATCGCACTCGATGCTCTCCGACGCGAGCTGCTGCCGGAGATCGAGGGACTGCGTGCGGAGCAGAACGACGCCAATGCGCGCATCCGCGGCGCCGACGATGCGGACGAGCGCGCGCGGGAGATCGAGGCTATGCGCGGCGTTTCCGCGCGCGTCAAGCAGCTGGAGGGCGACCTGGGCGGGGTCGAAGGGGAACTGCAATCGGCGCTTGCTCCGCTGCCGAATCTGCCTGATCCGACGGCCGCGCCGGGTCCCGAGGACGAGCTGGTGCGTGAGGTGGGGGAGGTGCCGGAACTGGACTTCGAGCCCCGGGATCATCTGGAGTTGGCTGGAGAGCTGATCGACATGGATCGGGGGGCCAACCTGTCGGGGGCGCGCTTCGCGTATCTGAAAGGCGATCTGGTGATGCTCGAGCTGGCGCTTGTGCGCTGGGTGCTGGAGAAGCTGCGCGGGGAGGGCTTCGAGCCGGTCATCCCGCCGGTGCTGGTGCGCGAACGGGCGCTGTATGGGACGGGGTTCCTGCCGGACACGGAGCAGCAGATCTACAGCCTGCCGGAGGACGAGCTGTTCCTCGTGGGCACGTCGGAGGTGGCGCTTGCGTCGCTGCACGACGGCGAGCTGCTCGACGCGGAGCGGCTGCCGCTGCGCTACGCGGGCTTCTCGCCGTGCTTTCGGCGCGAGGCCGGCGCCGCGGGCAAGGACACGCGCGGCATCATCAGGGTGCACCAGTTCGACAAGGTGGAGATGTTCAGCTTCGTCGCGCCGGAGGAGTCCGCTGACGAGCACGAGCGCATCCTCGCGATCGAGGAGCAGATCCTCGGCGAGCTGGGGCTGGCCTACCGAGTCGTCAACATCGCCGTCGCCGACCTCGGCAACTCGGCTGCCAAGAAGTACGACTGCGAGGCGTGGATCGCCAGCCAGGGCCGCTATCGCGAGCTGACGTCGTGCTCAAACACGACCGACTACCAGGCGCGGCGCCTGAACATCCGCGTGCGCGCCGGCAAGCGCACGCAGGCGCTGCACACGCTCAACGGCACCGCCGTCGCCGTCGGGCGCACGATCGTCGCGCTGCTGGAGAACGGCCAGCGCGCCGACGGCAGCGTCGAGCTGCCCAGCTGCCTGCTCGACTACGGCGCTCCCGCCAGTATGCCGCCAGCTGGCTGAGTAGACAATAAGAGGATAGACTCCCTGGTTGGTGTCAAGCGGGGAGTCGTAGTGGAGGAAGTCGAGCGGACCAAGATCCTGGAAGCGGTGGCCCAGGCGATGACCGAGCACGGCCCGAGCGTCGCGCTCGGCAACGCGATCGCCCGTGCCGGTATCTCGAGTGGCGCGTTCCACGAGCAGTTCCCCGACCGCGACTCGTGCCTGCTCGCGGCCGCCGAGCTCGGCCTCGAGCGCGCGGGCAGGACGATGCTGGCCGCCTACGACTCCGAGCCGCGCTGGCTCGACGCGATCAAGGCCGCGCTCGTCGCGCTGCTGGCGTTCCTCGAACGCGAGCCGGCGCTCGGACGGCTGCTCGTCGTCTACTCGATGAGCGGCGGCGAGCAGGTGCTGCGCCGGCGCGTGGAGGTTCTCGGCGTGCTTGCGGCGGCCGTCGATCGTGGCCGCCTGGAGGGCCCGGCCGACAGGCAACAGCTGCCCGAGGTGCTCGCCGAGGGCGTCGTCGGTGCGGTGCTGGCCGTGCTCCAGAACCGGCTGCTCGCGGACGAGCACGCGGCCGTGATGGACCTGTTCGGCTCGCTCGTCAGCATCATCGTGCTGCCGTATCGCGGCGCGGGCGCCGCGCGGCGCGAGCTGCTGCGCCCGCCGCCGCGCCTGCGCGCCGGCGCCGACATCGGGCCGGCGCACGATGCGCTACCCGACGAGCCGCACGGCGCGGGCGTGCGGCTCACCTACCGCACCGCCCGCGTGCTGCGTGCGCTCGCGGACTACCCCGGCGCGAGCAACCGCGAGGTCGCCGAACGCGCCGGCATCGTCGACCAGGGCCAGGTCTCAAAGCTCCTCGGCCGCCTGCACGCACGCGGGCTGATCGCCAAGGCGGGCGAAGCCCGCACGCGCGGCGCGCCCAACTCGTGGCGGCTGACCGAGCGCGGCGAGCTGGTGCTGCGCGACGCGTCGACTGCCTGAGCGGCTATCCGATCCTGAACACGATCGAGCGGGCGGCGCCGTGCGCCGGAGTCAGCGTCAGGCGGTAGGTGCCCACCGCCAGCGACCTGCGCCCGGCCAGGCGCCCGCTGTTGCGGCCGCTCGAGGCCGCGAGCGCGAGGGCATGCGCAGCCGCCGCCCAGTGCGTGCGCCCGCGCTTTACGACCTTCCGCTGCAGCGACGCCAGCACGCGCGCGGCGGCGCTGCTCAGGAACGTGAAACCCACCTGCGCGACCTTCGGGCGGCTGGTGTTCAGCGCCACTAGCGCCCTCAGCGTGAGCTGGAGGGCGGAGATCTGCACCGAGGGCGCGACGAGCGCGCCCGGCGATCCCGTCGTGGCGGGGGAGGCGCCCGCGCCGCCGGCTGTCGGCCCGGAGCTTGGAGGCGCTTCGCCGCCGCCGCCTCCTCCGCTGCCGCCGCTAATCCCGCTGGAGTCTTCTTCAGAGCCTTCCGCCGAAGGCTGGAACGCCGTGAGCCCGTCTGGGGTTCCCACCCCGGTTGGCCCGTCGTAGCCGGGGGCCGCGAGGCAGACCAGATGCGAGGAGCAGCTCGTGGCGGCCTCCTGTGCCGGTTCGCACGCAGTATGCGGTTCTTCTTCTTCCGCTTCGACGAAGGGCGACAGGCACGCTCCGTTGGACCCTTCCCTCACGTCGTGCAGCGAGCCGGGCGATTTGGCGGCGTTCTGGTAGAGCGTGCGCGCCGGGAATTCCACGCCCTGCGCTCCCCCGGCGAGCGCGAACACCGACGCGACCAGCGGCGAGGCGAGGCTCGTGCCGCCGATCGTGCACCAGTGGACGGTGTGTTTTTTGCCGCCTTCCGTGTAGGAGGTTTCGCATTCGGGACTCGTGTCGTACACGGCGAGGCCCGTGTACGGGTCGGCGTCGGCGGATACGTCCGCGACGGCGCGCTTGCCGGCGCAGCCCACCGACGACCAGTCCGAGACGCTCTGCTGCCACGTGGGCGCCGCGAACTGCACGCTGCAGCCGCCGCCTGCGCCGTGCCCGTCTTTGAGGCCTTCGCTTTCGCCGCCGTCGTTCCAGACGGTCTCGCCGGCCCATTCGCCGTGCGTCCCCAGGTACAGTCGCGTACCGCCCACCGCCACCACGTGCGGCGAGGAGGCCGGGAAGTTGGCGTACGGCGTCTGCGGTTCTTCGAGCCAGTTGTCGAAGCCGTCGTCGCCCGCCGAGGCGGTGATCACGACTCGCGGGTCGGTGAACACCGAGCTTGCTCCGATGCAGCCCAGCCCTTCCTCGCATTCGGGGCCGCCCCATGAGTTGGACACCTCGTTAGCCGGCAGGCGCTCGGCAGCACCCTCGGCGGCCTCGAGATCCGCGTAATGGGACGAGTTGGCCTCCACCAGCGCGATGTGGCAGCTCTGGCAGGTGGCGTGCGCCGTCTCGATGTCCAGCGAGATCTCCACGCTCCAGCCCTCCGCTTCTTCCACCAGTTCGCACGCGGCCACGTGTCCGGCGCCGCTGCCGGCGCACACCGCCTGTTCGTTGCTCAGGCTCGTCTGCGTTTCGGGGAAGGGCAGGGGGGTCGCTTCGCCGTTCTGGTTCAGCTTCGCGAAGCAGCCGTTCGCTGTGGTGCACGCCGGCAGCCCGAACTCCGTGTCGTAGGTCCCAAGGTCTTCTTCCGCGCTCAGGTCGTTGTAAACGTCCACCAGCGCGATTGTCTGCGCACCGGACGCGTTCGTCGGCAGCTGGTAGGCGCTGTGCAGGTCGGACGGGCGCAGGCCGAAGTCGCCCGCCGCGGGCGACGGCGCGGCACTCGGCGCTGCGCTGCTCACGCCGACGGGATGGTCATACGCGCGCGCCTGCGCGGTCTGTGCGACGAGCGCCTGCGCGAGGCAAGAGGCGTGTCCGGGCGCCGGCGGCGGGCACACCGCGCGCGTGGAATAGGACGAGGGCGGCAGCGGCGAGAGCGCGCTCGCGGCCGGCGCCTGCATGCATGCGAGGACCAGGACCGCCAGCGCGGCGGCCGTTGCCAGCACGGCTGTGGGGCGCGTGCATGTCGTCATCGTGGATTCATCCCCACCCTCATTGTTTCGACTCGGCGTCGCCCTCTCTTTAGCGCCCGTGGATGTTGCAGACACACGAGTGAGAGCAGTCACGGGATCGTCACAGCGTGGTCACGGGAGCGTCACGACAGGGCGGATGCCCCCCTGCATGATCCCGTGTGGGACGGTGGGACACGGCAGTCGGCGAGGACACGCCAAACGCGAGCCCCGCTTCTGACGCGCACCGAACCGCGCAGGGCGCACCGAACGGGGCGGGAGGCGAGACCCGCCCCGTTCGCCATACGCTGATGGCGATGGCCTCGCCGTTTGGCTTCCTGCTGGCATCTGAGCCGCCCGCCCGCCGGGCCGGCGCGCTGGCGGCGATCCTCGCGGTCGCGCTGTCCACGCTGATCATCTACCCGCTCGCGCACGTCGCGCCGGTCGTCTCGCTCAGCGTCGTCTACCTGCCGGCGGTGCTCGTCGTGTCGGTCGCTTGGGGCGCCTGGCTTGGCTTCGCCACGGCCCTGGTCAGCGCCGCCGCGTTCAACTTCTTCCACCTGCCGCCCGTCGGGCGCTTCACGCTCGCCAACTCCGACAACTGGGTCGCGCTCGCCGCGTTCCTCGTCGTCGCCGCGCTCGCGAGCTCCGTCGCCGAGGTCACGCGCGCACGCACGCGCGACGCCGACGAGCGCCGGCGCGAGGCCGATCTCGCGGCCGAGATGGCGCGGCTGCTGCTGCGCGGCAACAGCCTCGCCGAGGCGCTGCCCACCGCCGCCGCGCGCCTCGCGCACACGCTCGAGCTGAGCTCCGCCGCGATCGAGATGGACGCCGTCGAAGGCGACGAGCGCACGGTCGCGTTCCCGCTGCGCGAAGGGTCCAGCCGCCTCGGCACGCTGCTCGTCGGCGCCGGCACCTCCGAGGCCAACCTGCGCCGCCTGCAGGAGCGCGTCGTGCCCGCGCTCGAGGCGCTGCTGAGCGCTGCGCTCGAGCGCGAGGAGCTGCTCGGCGGTGTCGTCGAGACGGCCGCGCTGCGCCGCGCCGACACCGTCAAGACGGCGCTGCTGCGCGCCGTCTCACACGACCTGCGCTCTCCCCTGACCGCGATCTCCGCCGCGGGCGAGGCGATCGGCTCGCCCTCGCTCTCGCCCGAGGAGCGCGCCGAGATGGCCGCCGTCATCCAGGAGGAGACCAAGCGCCTCGCGCGACTCGTGGACAACCTGCTCGACCTCTCGCGCCTGGAGGCCGGCGCCGCCGAGCCGCGCCGGGAGTGGACCTCGATCGACGAGCTGATCCGCGCGGCCGTCGCCGACGTCGGCGACGGCCCCGAGGCCTTCAGCCTCGCGATCGATCGCGAGATGCCGCTCGTCAGCGTCGATCCGGTGCAGATGGAGCGCGCGCTCGTGAACGTGCTGGAGAACGCGCGCCGCCACAGCGGCGGGCATCCGGTGTCGGTGCGCGCCCGCGCGGTCAGGCGCCTCGCCGGTGCGCGCGTCGGGAGCGGATCCCCGCAGCAGGACGGCGCGGGCGGCGACCGCTTGATCGTGCGCGTCGTCGATCGCGGCCCCGGCATCCCGCCGGCGCAGCTCGAGCGCGTGTTCGAGCCGTTCTACCGCGCCGGCACAGCCAGCAGCGGGCATCGCGGCTCGGGCCTCGGGCTCGCGATCGCGCGCGGCTTCACCGAGGCCAACGCCGGATCGCTGCACGTCGAGTCCCTGCCTGGCCAGGGGGCCACGTTCGTGTTCGAGCTGCCGCTGGTGGAGCCGTGAGCGCCGGGGGGCCGGATGCGCCGGCGACGCAGCCGCGCGTGCTCGTGGTCGACGACGAGCCGCAGATCGTGCGCGCGCTGAAGGTCGTGCTGCGCGAGGCCGGCTTTGAGGCGGTGCCCGCGGAAACCGGCTCGCAGGCGCTGGACCTCGCGGCCGTGCGCCCGCCCGACGCCGCGATCGTGGACCTCGTGCTCCCCGACACCGACGGCATCGCCGTGACGCGCACGTTGCGCGAGTGGAGCGACATGCCAATCCTCGTGCTCTCCGCGGTCGGCGAGGAGGAGCAGAAGGTCAGGGCGCTGGAGGCCGGCGCCGACGACTACATCACCAAGCCGTTCGGCGCGCGCGAGCTGGTCGCGCGCCTCAACGCCGCGCTGCGCCGCGCCGCGCGCGGGGAGGGCGAGCCGCGCATCGAGGCCGACGGCCTGGAGATCGACCTCGCGGGGCGGGTCGTGCGCCGCGACGGCGAGCCGATCCACCTCACCCCGATCGAGTTCGACCTGCTGCGCGCGCTCGCGCGCAACCGCGGGCGGCTGATGACCCACCGCAAGCTGCTCGCCGAGGTGTGGGGTCCCGAATACGTCGACGACATCCAGCCGCTGCGCACCCACATCGCGCGGCTGCGCGCCAAGATCGAGCCGGACGGCGAGGGCGACGGGGGCGCCGGCGGGCCTCGCTACATCGTCACCGACCCGGGGGTGGGGTACCGGTTCGCGGAGTGACGGCGGTCATCGTGAGCTCAGGGGTTTGCAATCTCCCCGCTGGAAAAGCTGCAATATCCCCGTCAAGAT
This sequence comes from Solirubrobacteraceae bacterium, assembly GCA_035483595.1. Taxonomy (GTDB): domain Bacteria; phylum Actinomycetota; class Thermoleophilia; order Solirubrobacterales; family Solirubrobacteraceae; genus Palsa-744. Next base: position 275,572 of record DATHPU010000022.1, on the reverse strand, counting down.
GACTGCAATCTCCCCGCTAGGATTGTTGCATTCTCCCCGTTGGTTATCAGGCCAGGATCGTCGACCGCGAGCTAGCGGCGCGTCTGCACGCCGTTGGCGCGGTGGTGATCGAGGGCCCGAGGGCGTGTGGCAAGACCGCCACCGCACGGCAGATAGCGGCGAGCGAGGTCCTGCTCGACGTCGATGCGAACGCGCGGCAGGCGATGGAAGTTGATCCTGCGCTCGTGCTCGACGGCCCGGTTCCGAGACTGATCGACGAGTGGCAGATCGAGCCTGCGATCTGGAACCACGTGCGAAGAGCGGTCGACGACCGTTCTGATCCAGGCCAGTTCGTGCTGACCGGCTCGGCGGTTCCCGCCGACGACGTGACGCGGCACACGGGCGCGGGGCGCATCGCCCGTCTGCGCATGCGCCCGATGAGCCTGTTCGAGGCTGGACGCAGCACGGGCAGCATCTCCGTGGCCGAGTTGCTGGAGGGGCGTGTGAGCCCGAGCGCCGACCCCGGACTCACGGTGGCGGATGTCGTGGAGGAGTTGGCCCTCGGCGGGTGGCCGGGGCTTCGCGGCCGCGGCCTCCCCGAGGGTCTGCTGGCGGTGCGTGACTACCTGGATGAGGTCGCGCGTGTGGACATCGGTCGCGTCGACGCGACCCACCGCGACCCGGGTCGCGTGTCGCGGCTGCTTGCGAGCCTCGGGCGCAACGTCGCCACGGCCGTCGCCGCGACGACGCTTGCCCGGGATGCCGGCGGTGCCGACGGCCCGTTGAAGGACGACACCGTGCGCGAGTATCTAGCTGCGCTGGAGCGGCTGATGGTGATCGAGGATCAGCTCGCCTGGGCTCCGCACCTGCGCTCCAGGCACCGGCTGCGCACCGCGCCAAAGCGGCACTTCGTCGACCCGTCGCTGGCGGTGGCGGCGCTGCGTGCGACGCCCCATCGGCTGCTGGGCGACCTCAACCTGCTCGGCTTCCTGTTCGAGTCGCTCGTCGTCCGCGACCTCCGCGTATATGCGCAGGCCGCGGACGCCCAGGTGCTGCACTACCGCGACAGCGGCGGGCTCGAGGTCGATGCGATCGTCGAGACGGGTGACGGTCGCTGGATGGCGTTCGAGGTGAAGCTCGGGCACGGGCAGATCGACGACGCGGCGGCGAGCCTGAGCCGGTTCGCGGCGCGAGTCGACACCGCGCGCTGTGGGAGCCCGTCGCTCTTGGGCGTGATCGTGGCCACCGGCTACGGATATCTTCGCGAGGATGGCGTGGCCGTGATCCCCGTCGGGGCGCTCGGGCCGTAGCTCTGGCGGGAGACGCTGTTCTCCGTCACGAAATCGTTATACGCGGGGCTTGATTCGTTACGCGGCCGTGATGCACTGTCGCCAATAGTGTCCGCATGGACATCTTGGCAGTAGTTCTCGGGATCGTGATGTTCGCGATTCTGCTGGCGATGATCGAGGGGATCGATCGGGTATGAGCGTTCAGCTGCCCGCCGGTTTCTTCATCGCGCACATGAGCGGCGCCGACTTCTTCGGCCTGGTCGTGTCGGTGCTGGTGATCGCCTATCTCTTCTACGCGCTCATTCGCGGGGAGAAGCTCTGAGCATGACATTCGCAGGTTGGCTCACGATCGTGCTGTTCGCGGTGATCCTGACTGCGCTCGCCTTCCCGCTGGGTGGCTACATGGCGAAGGTCTACTCCGGCGAGCGGGTGTTCCTCTCGCCGATCTTCGCCGGCCCCGAGCGGTTCCTGTACCGCATTCTGCGGGTCGATTCCGAGCGCGGGCAGGACTGGAAGGGGTATGCGAAAAGCCTCCTGATCTTCTCGCTCGCGGGCTGGCTGCTGCTGTACATCATCCTGCGCACACAGAACGCGTTCTATGTCCCCGGTGCTCTGAACCCGCTCGGCTACCACTCGGCGCCGTGGAACGTGACGTTCAACACCACCTCGTCGTTCCTGACGAACACGAACTGGCAGTACTACAGCGGTGAGACGACGATGAGCTACCTCAGCCAGATGATCGGGCTGACGGTGCAGAACTGGCTGTCGGCCGGCGTAGGCATCGTCGTGGCCGTCGCGCTCGTGCGCGGGATCATCGGCCGCAGCGGCAAGTCGATCGGCAACTTCTGGCAGGACCTGGTGCGCACCGTGCTTTACGTGCTTGGGCCGATCTCCGTGCTCGCCGCGATCGTGCTCGTCTCGCAGGGCGTGATCCAGAACTTCACCACGTACCTGACGGCGCACACGCTCACGGGCCTGACGCAGTCGATCGCGATGGGGCCGGTCGCCTCGCAAGAGGCGATCAAGATGCTCGGCACCAACGGCGGCGGCTTCTTCAACGTCAACTCCGCGCACCCGTTCGAGAACCCGACCGCGTTCACCAACTTCTTCGAGATGCTGCTCGTGCTGATCATCCCGGCGGCGCTCGTGTTCTTCTACGGGCGCATGACCGGCAACCGCCGCCAGGGCTACGCGATCTACGGCGTGATGATGGTGATGTTCCTGGGTGCCGCCTCGGTCGCCTACATCGCCGAGGCGCACGGCACGCCCGCACAGCACGCCGCCGGCCTGCACACGCACGTGATCGCGGGCTCCACCGGCGGCAACATGGAAGGCAAGGAGCAGCGCTTCGGGATCGCCGGCTCGGCGCTGTTCGACGTCGTCACGACAGTCACCTCGTGCGGTGCCGTCAACAGCGCGCTCGAGTCCTTCACCGGCATCGGCGGCGCCGTCCCGTTCGCCAACCTGTCCGCCAGCGAGGTGATCTTCGGCGGCGTCGGCACGGGCCTTTACTCGATGCTGCTGTACGTGCTGCTGGCCGTGTTCATCGGCGGCCTGATGGTCGGGCGCACGCCCGAGTGGCTCGGCAAGAAGCTCGAGGCGAAGGAGATTAAGCTCGCCGGCCTGGGCATCCTGATCACGCCGCTGGCGGCGCTGTTCTGCACCGCGTTGGCGACCGCGAGCCACGCCGGGCGCGCGTCGATCTCCACGCTCGGCAAGGGCCCGCAGGGCTTCTCCGAGACGTTCTACGCGTATCTTTCGCAGGCGAACAACAACGGCTCGGCGTTCGCCGGCTACACCGGCTTCATTCAGCCGAACGCCGGCAACGTGGGCTCCCACGGCGTCACCTTCGCGGATCTGCTCGGCGGCTTCGACATGATCTTCGCGCGCTACGCGCCGATCCTGTTCGCGCTTGCGGTAGCGGGCGCGCTCGCGGGCAAGCGCATCACGCCCGCCGGCCTCGGCACGATGCGCACCGACAACGTCACCTTCGCGGTTCTCCTGATCGGCGTGGTGATCCTCGTCGGAGCTCTCACCTTCTTTCCCGCCCTCCTGCTCGGACCGATCGTCCAGGGCCTGACCGGACACCTCTACTGAGATGAAGCGCGACATCATCACATCAGCAATCGGCATCATCGTGTTTACCGTCCTGCTCGGGCTCGTGTACCCGCTCGTGATCACCGGCGTCAGCCAGGTCGCGTTCCCGGGGAACGCCAACGGCCAGAAGATATATGTGAACGGCAAGCTCGTCGGCTCGAAGATCATCGGCCAGAGCTTCAAGCAGGCGGTGCTCGAAAAGAACGGCGAGCCCAAGGAAGAAGAAAAAGAGATCGTCACCGAAGCGGACCCGCGCTACTTCCAGAGTCGGCCGTCCGCGACCGAAGGCGGCGCGTACAACGCCGCGGCGAGCACGTTCTCCAACCGCGGCCCCAACGACAAGGCCACCGAGGAAGCGGACGCCGAAAACATCAAGGAATACCTGGAACTGAACAAGCCATATGACCCTGGCCTGACCGTGGCGAAGATCCCGGTCGACGCGGTCAACACGTCCGCCTCGAACCTCGACCCCGAAATCTCACAGGCGAACGCGTGGATCCAGGCCCACCGGATCGCCGCGGCGCGCAAGCTCTCGCTGGCGACGGTCGACGGCCTGATCTCCAAGTACACCGATGCGCGCGGGCTGGGCTTCTCCGGCGAGCAGGGAGTGAACGTGCTCGAGCTGAACCTCGCCCTCGACCGTCTCAGTGGAGGAACCGACTGATGTCCGTGCAGATGCCAGCAACCCATGAGCGGCAGGCGATCTCGCTGTTCCAGCGCGACATCGTCAAACGGGCGCTGATCGACAGCTTCAAGAAGCTCGACCCGCGCGTGCAGATCCTCAACCCGGTGATGTTCGTGGTCGAGATCGGCTCGCTGATCACGACAGTCACGTGGCTGATCCAGGTGTTCGGCGGCAAGCCGCTCGGCGGTGGCCACGAGCCCGCCTGGTACACGCTGACGATCTCGATCTGGCTGTGGCTGACGGTCGTGTTCGCGAACATGGCGGAGGCGTTCGCCGAGGGTCGCGGCCGCGCGCAGGCGGACACGCTGCGCTCGATGCGCAAGGAGACCGTCGCGAAGATGCGCGACGGCTCTACCAAGGCAGCCTCGGAGCTAACGCGCGGCGACGTCGTGGTGGTCCCCGCGGGAGAGCTGATCCCGGGCGACGGCACCGTGATCGAGGGCATCGCCACGGTCGACGAGTCCGCGATCACGGGCGAGTCCGCACCCGTCATCAGGGAGTCCGGCGGCGACCGCAGCGCCGTCACGGGCGGTACGCGCGTCACCTCCGATGAGATCGTCGTCGAAATCACGCAGGAGCCCGGCCAGTCGTTCCTGGAGCGCATGATCGCGCTCGTCGAGGGCGCCTCCCGGCGCAAGACCCCCAACGAGATCGCGCTGAACATCCTGCTCGCGGCGCTGACTTTGATCTTCGTGATCGTCGTCGCGACGCTGCGCCCGTTCGGCCTGTTCGCGGGCACCTCCGTGTCCGAGACGACGCTGATCGCGCTGCTCGTCGCGCTGATCCCGACCACGATCGGCGCGCTGCTCTCGGCGATCGGGATCGCCGGCATGGACCGCCTCGTCAGGCGTAACGTGCTCGCGCTCTCCGGCCGCGCGGTCGAGGCATCCGGGGACATCGACGTGCTGCTGCTCGACAAGACGGGCACGATCACGATCGGCAACCGGCTGGCGTCCGAATTCGTGCCGATGCCGGGCGTCGCCGAGTCCGAGCTGGCGGAGGTCGCGCAGCTGGCTTCGCTCGCGGACGAGACGCCCGAGGGCCGCTCGATCGTCGTGCTGGCGAAGACGTACGGCATCCGCGAGCACGACATGTCGACGCTGCAGGCCGAGTTCGTGCCGTTCACCGCGCAGACCAGGATGAGCGGCATCGACATGGGCGGCCAGCAGCTGCGCAAGGGGGCAGGCGACGCGATCATCGACTTCGTCAAGCGCGAAGGCGGCTCGCCGCCGCCGGAGCTGCAGGAGGCGCTCGACCGCATCGCTCGCGAGGGAGGCACCCCCCTGGCGGTCTGCCGCGACAGTCAGATCCTGGGCGTGATCTACCTCAAGGACACGGTCAAGGAGGGCATGAAGGTCCGCTTCGACCAGCTGCGCGCGATGGGCATCCGCACCGTGATGGTCACCGGCGACAACCGCCTCACCGCGGCCAAGATCGCCGAGGAGTCAGGCGTCGATGACTTCCTCGCGGAAGCCACGCCCGAGCGCAAGCTCGCGCTGATTCGCGAGGAGCAGGCCGAGGGCCGCCTCGTGGCGATGACCGGCGACGGCACCAACGACGCGCCCGCGCTCGCCCAGGCCGATGTCGGCGTGGCGATGAACACCGGCACGCAGGCGGCACGCGAGGCCGGCAACATGGTCGACCTCGACTCCAACCCGACGAAGCTGATCGAGATCGTCGAGGTCGGCAAGCAGCTGCTGATCACGCGCGGCGCGCTCACCACCTTCTCGATCGCCAACGACGTCGCCAAGTACTTCGCGATCCTGCCCGCCGTGTTCGTCGCCACGTACGCGGCCGGGCGGGTGGGATCCAAAACAGAGGGGCCGCTGCACGTGCTCAACATCATGAGCCTCGGCACGCCCCAGTCGGCGATCGTCTCGGCGATCATCTTCAACGCGATCGTGATCCCGCTGCTGATCCCGCTGTCGCTGCGCGGCGTGCGCTACAGGCCGATCGGCGCGAGCGCGCTGCTGCGCCGCAACCTGTGGATCTACGGCCTCGGCGGGATCATCGCGCCGTTCATCGGCATCAAGCTGATCGACCTGATCGTGCACAACCTGCTCGGGGCATGAGCGCGGCGCGCGTCGCGAGGCTCGCGAGCGCGATCTCAGGGCGATGGCCGCACCGGATCAGAGCCGCGGACGCCTGAAGGTCCTCATCGGGATGGCGGCGGGCGTCGGCAAGACCTACCGCATGCTGCTCGAGGGTCACGCCGAACAGGAGGCGGGACGCGATGTCGTGGTCGGCCTGCTCGAGACCCACGCTCGCGCTCAGACGGCCGAGGTCGCCGCGGGCCTGCCGATCATCCCGCGCAGGCGCGTCAAATACCGCGAGACGGTGCTCGAAGAGATGGACCTGCCGGCGATCCTGAGCCGCGCGCCGGAGCTGTGCCTGATCGACGAGCTCGCGCACACGAACGTTCCCGGAACCGAGCACGCCAAGCGCTACGAGGACATCGAAGCCGTGCTCGCGGCCGGGATCGACATCCTCTCCACGCTCAATGTCCAGCACCTGGAGTCGCTCAACGACCACATCACCGAGCTCAGCGGCATCCGTGTGCGCGAGACGATCCCCGACGCGATCCTCGGCCGCGCCGACGAGGTCGTGCTGATCGACCTGACCCCCGAGGCGCTGCTCGACCGGCTGCGCGCCGGCAAGGTCTATCCGCCCGAGCGCATCGACGCGGCGCTCAACAACTTCTTCCGCATCGAGAACCTCTCGGCACTGCGCGAGGTGGCGCTGCGCCAGGTGGCCGAGGAGGTCGGCGCCAAGCGCCTGACCACCGAGCTCGTCGGCTCGCGCGAGGAGAGCCTTGCGGCGGAGGCGCCGCACGCCGTCGGCGAGCGCCTGCTCGCGCTCGTGGAGCCGTATCCCGGCGCACAGCGGCTCGTGCGCCGCGCGTGGCGCTCCGCGCAGCGTCTCGGCGCCGGTCTCGACCTGCTGTGGGTTCGCGCGCCGGGCAAGGAGCTCTCCGAGGACGAACATCGCTCGCTGGTCGCGCTGCGCCAGCTCGCCTCGGTGCTCGGCGCGCGGATGATCGAGGAGGAGTCCGATGACCCCACGTCCGCGATCGTGGAGGTCGCCACGCGGCGGGGAAGCACCTACATCCTGCTTGGCCGCGCGCGCCCGGCACGGGGCCTGGCCCGCCTGCGCGTGCCGCTGCCACAGCGGCTGATGCAGCGCCTGCCGGGCGTCGACGTGCGCATCGTCGCCGATCGCTCGCAGCGCTCGAACGGCTCGGGCGGCACCCGCGGCGCAGCCGCGGAGGGCTCGTGAGCGCCGGCGTGATCGTCGCGGTCGCGTGCGCCGGGGCTCTGCTCGGGATCGCTGCCGGCTACTGGCTGCCGCCGCATGGGCGGCGCCCCGCGCGCGAGCGTCTGCCGGGCGGCCGGCGGATCCTGCTGCCGTTCACCGGCGAGGAGATATCGCGCCGCTCGTTCGAGGCGGCCGTGCGCTTGGCGAAGGCCGAGGACGCGATCATCATGCCGGCGTTCCTCGCGCGCGTGCCGATGAACCTGCCGCTGGAAACCGCCCTGCCGGTGCAATGCGCGCGCGGGATGCCGCTGCTGGAGGCGATCGAGCAGCGCGCCAGCGCCCAGGGCGTGCCGGTCGACTCGCGCGTCGGGCGCGGGCGCTCCGCTCGCGACGCGCTGCGCAAACTGCTCGAGCAGGAGCACTTCGACCGGATCATCGTGTCCGCCGACGAAGACCCCCGCGCGGGGCTGCGCTATGAGGATCTGCGGTGGATGCTCGATCGCGTGCCCGCCGAGATCCTGATCCTGCGCCCCGCCCCGGACGACGACCGCCGAATCTCGACCGAGGCGGTCAAGGGGCATTTCTGACGAATACGGTCGCGGGCGAGTATCGTAGGCGTCGCGATGAGGCCCCAGGCGCCGCTGCCCTCCGCCTGGCGCCGCGAGGCGCTGCGCACGAACCTGTGGCTCGTGCCGACGGTCGAGATCGTGCTGGCGGTGGCGCTGTTCGCCGGCACGTACGCGCTCGACCGGGCTGCGTACGACGGCTCGCTGCACCTCCCGTCCTGGGTGATCAGTAGCAGCGCGGACGCCGCCCGCCAGATCCTGACGGCGATCGCCGCGGCGGTGATCACGGTGGTGACGCTCGTGTTCTCGATCACGATCGTGACGCTCACGCTCGCCTCGACGCAATTCGGGCCGCGCATGCTGCGCAACTTCATCCGCGACCGCATCACCCAGCTGACGCTCGGGAGCTTCGTGGCGACGTTCGTGTACTCGATCCTCGCGCTGGTGTTGATCGGCCCGGGTCCCCACGGCGAATTCGTGCCGCACCTGTCGATCACGGTGACGATGGCGCTCGTGATCGCGGATGTCGCGGTGCTGGTCCTGTTCATCGACCACATCGCCAAGTCGATCCAGCTCCCGCAGGTGATCGCGAGCATCGCCGGCGACCTGTCGCGCGCGATCGAGGCGGACGTCACGCCGCCGGGGCCCGAGGGCGCGAAGGCGGGCCCGTCGCTGTCGGAGATGCTGGTGCGGCTGGACGAGGACAGCGGCGTCGTGCGCGCGCCGAGCAGCGGCTACCTGCAGTACGTGAGCATGAGCACGCTGATCGACATCTCCAATCGAGGCCACGCGGTGATCCGCCTGCTGCGTCGCCCCGGCCATTTCGTCGTCGAGGGCGAGCCGCTGGCACAGGTGTGGCCGGCTGCGGCGGCGCCGGGTGTCGCGCGTGCGCTCGGCGGCGCGCATGCGACCGGTCCGCACCGCACGCTCACGCAGGATCTCTCGTTCGCCGTCGACCAGCTCGTGGAGATCGCCATCAGGGCGCTCTCGCCGGCGGTCAACGACACGTTCACGGCGCTCGCGTGCATCGACTGGCTGGGTGACGGGCTGGGCAAGATCGCCGACCGCTGGCGACCGACCTCGGTCCACCGCGACGCGGCGGGGCGGGTCCGCGTGATCACGATCCCCGTCACGTTCGACCGGCTGGTCCAGCGCGCGCACGACAAGATCCGCCAGGCCAGTCGCGGCATGCCGGCGGTGATGATTCGCCAACTGGACGCGCTGACGAAGGTGATGGCCTATGCGAGCTCGCCGCCGCAGCGTGAGCTGCTGGTCGAACAGGCGACGATGATCATGAGCGCGTGCGAGGAATCGGTGCCGGAGCAGGCCGATCGCGCGGACGTGCGGCGCCGCTACGAGGCCGTGCTGGCGGCGGCATCCGACGGCACCGCCGAACGCGAGCGCTGAACGCTCGGGCCACTTCGGTAGCGTCCCACTCGCCTGCGATGACCGACGAGAAAGGACACCTGAAGGTATTCATCGGCATGGCGCCCGGCGTGGGGAAGACGTACCGCATGCTCCAGGAGGGTGCCGCCGAGGCCGACAACGGACGCGACGTGGTGATCGGCTACCTGGAGACGCATGGTCGCGTCGAGACGCTCGCGCAGTCCGAAGGCCTCGAGCTGATCCCGCGCCGCCACCTCACCTATCGCGGCACGCCGCTGGAGGAGATGGACTTGACGGCGGTGCTCGCGCGCAGGCCCGAGCTGTGCCTGATCGACGAGCTCGCGCACACGAACGCGCCGGGCGCGGAGCACGAGAAGCGCTACGAGGACGTGCGCGACGTGCTCGAGGCTGGGATCGACGTGTTCTCGACCGTCAACGTCCAGCACCTGGAGAGCCTTGGCGACCAGGTCACCCAGCTGACGGGCGCACGCGTGCGCGAGACGATCCCCGACGCGGTGCTGTCGGCGGCCGACGAGGTCGTGCTGATCGACGTCACGCCGGAGACGCTGATCGCGCGCCTGCGCGCCGGCAAGGTGTACCGCCCCGAGCGCGTGCAGGCCGCCTTGAGCAACTTCTTCAAGATCGAGAACCTGGCGGCGCTGCGCGAGACGGCGCTGCGCCAGGTGGCCGAGGACGTGGAGGTCAAGCGCCTCGTGCGCGAGCCAAGCGCGCCGCCGCGCCGCGACGAGGAAGGGCTCACCGCGCTCGCGCCGGAGGGGCCGCGGCCGATCGCCGAGCGCCTGCTCGCGCTGGCGACGCTCGCGCCGCACTCCGAGCGGATCATCCGCCGCGCTTGGCGCTCGGCGCAGCGCCTGGATGCGGAGCTCGACGTGCTCGTGGTGCGGCCCGCCGGGCGCCCGCCCAGCTCCGAGGACCGCACGCGCCTGGAGGAGCTCAGGCGGCTGACGGCGATGCTGGGCGCACGGCTGCGGCTGCAGGAGGGCGATGAGGTGGCCACGGTCGCGGTCGAGGTCGCGCGCTCGATCGGCGCCACGTATGTGTTCATGGGCACGCCATCCGAGCGGCGCGGGATCTCGCGTCTGGGTGCGAACCCCGAGCGCTCGCTGCTGATGCGCCTGCTGCGCGGGCTGCCGGGCGTGGACGTGCGCATCGTCGCCGACCCGACGCTGCGCGCGCCGGGACCTGCGCCCGAGGAGTCGGGGTTCGCGTCTGAGACGCTAAACCCCGCTTAAAACATCGGGCGCGAGGCAGGGTGCTGGCTAAAGGCCTAGTAAGACTGTTCAAGCGCACGCAACCCTGAACCCCCTACCCTGTTGCGCATCCATATGAGACCAACTCGTCCTCAGCTGCTTCCAGTCGTACTCATCTCGGCCCTCGCGTGCGCGCTGGCGCTCGGCGCGATCGGCCAGGCCGGCGCCGCGATCGGCCGCGATTCCAGCGCTGCCACGCGGGCGCATGCCGCCAGCTCCTATCTGACGGGCATCGGCAACGAGAACCCGAAGATGTTCGCCAACCCGCTCTACCAGCAGCTGCACACGAAGGTAGTTCGCTATGTGGTGCCCTACGACGCCGTCGCGCACTCCTACTCGCTGGATCAGGCGATCAACTTCATCGCCGCCGCCGAAGCCGCGCACGAGCAGGTGCTCGTCGCCTTCTACCACTCCGAATACACGCCCACAAAGCTCCCGGGCGTCGCCACCTACCAGCGCGACGTGGGGAAGTTCGTGAAGCTGTTCCCGCACATCAGGCAGTACGAGTCCTGGGACGAGTCCAACCGCGGCAACGTCGCCAAAGCGTTCTCCAGCCCCTCGGCAGTGGGGGCCGCCAAGTACTACCAGGCGCTGCTGCGCGTGTGCAAGGGCTGCACGGTGATCGGCCTGGACGTGCTCGACGCCAACGTGATCACGCCGACGCTGCGGTACATATCGGAATTCAAGCACGAGATCAGCCGTCTGGAGACGGTCATGCCGAGGATCTGGGGGCTGCACAACTACTCGGACGTCAACCGGCTGGAAAGCTGGCGCACGCGGCAGCTCGTCAGGGCGCTCGGCGGCCAGGTGTGGCTGACAGAGACCGGTGGGCTGGTGCAGTTCGAACCGTACTTCCCCAACAGGCACGGCGCCGGTCTGACGCGGGCGGCGAAGGTGCTCAAGTACATGTTTTCGCTCGCGGGCGCGCTGCCGCAGGTCAAGCGACTGTACGTGTACGACTGGACCAGGGGCACGAGTGGCTTCACCCGCTTCGACGCCGGCCTGACCAACGCCAAAGAACAGCCCCGGGCCGGCTACGTCGTCGTCTGCCGCCAGCTGCGCGCGGCCAAATGCGGCGTGCGGATCGCCAGCAACTGACTCGTTGCGAGCGCGAGCAGCCCAACGACGGCGGCGGCGGGTGCGAGCGTCCGCAGCGGGTAGCGGCTGCCGGTGTGGAGCTGCAGGTTGAAGGCCGTGTGGTCGCCGGCTTTGTAGATGCTCTCGAGGCCCGCGTGGTCGATGCCCAGGACGGTCGGCGCGAGCGCTGCGAACAGCGCCCAGCCGGCCAGCGCCACGAGGCCCCAACCCAGCGTCGCCGTGGACATGCGCAGCCGCGGCGTCGCCCATGCCGCCGCCAGCACAGCGCCGCCGGCGGCCAAGAGGAACGGCCAGATCCCGCCCCAGCCGCGCCCGAGCCCGTAGGCGGAGGCGATCGTGGGCTGGAAGAAGCCTTTTGACAGGTAGCGCATCCAGGTGTCGGCCTCGTTCTCGTAGCCGATCAGGGGGTGCGTGATCGTGGCGATCACCGTCGTCGTGATCGAGACCGCTGCGAGCGCGATCGTGGGGCCGGGGAAGCGCTTGAGCGTGAGCGCGATCGGGAACGCGAGGAACGGCAGCAGCGTGTCGAGGAAGCGCGGGCCCATAAAGCCACCGCCGAACGGCAGGTAGTAGCCGGAGTTGTAGGCGAGGAAGCACAGGCAGATGCCGCCGATCGTGAGCGCCTCGGCGCGCCTGCCGCGCCTGTAGAGCATCACCGTGCCGATCGCGCCCATGATCAGCACGGGCGAGATCACGAGCAGGCCGCGCGAGTCAAGCAGCAGCGTCACCAGCACGCGCGGGCTGGGCGCGCCGATCCCGAAGAAGCCTTTCTGCTGGCGCGGCACGTCCGAGTAGGCCAGATGCGTCCACGAGTGGAACGCGTAGTGGTTGTACAGCAGCAGCGGGACGATGCCGACGAGCCCGCCGGCCACGTACGCGCCGCCGCGGCGCAGGATCCCGAGCGGCGTGCGCGAGTCGGCGCGCGAGAGCAGGAGCAGGCCGAGCACGATCGCGGCGAAGAACGTCGGGTACTCGGACGAGAACGCGTAGCCCATCGCGAGGCCCGCCAATGCCAGCAGCATCGGGCTCGGCGGGCCCTCGCGCTCGCGCAGCATCAGCCAGAACGCGGCGAAGCAGAGGAACGTGGTGAACATGTGCGAGAACAGCAGCTGCGAGAACGGCAGCACCATCGTGCCGAGGCCCGTGACGACCGCCGCCGCGACGCCATAGCCGGGCTCGTAGCGCTCGGCCACACGCCACACGAGCAGCACGAGCAGCAGGCCCGGCAGCACGTTGCCCCACAGCCCCAGCAGGTAGATCATCTCGTCGCCCGGGTGGTTCGGCGGCGCCACGTGCGCGTCGCTCCACGATTCGGCGCCCACGAGGTTGAGCGCGTCGTAGAACGGCAGCGCGAACAGTGCGAGGCCGGGCGCACGGGCGGAGTAGTAGTGGCCCTTGTAGAAGACCTTGTCGCCCGTGTTGGCCTGGTACTGGTCGATCGTCGTACGGTCCTCGTTGAACGCGCGCGTGAGGTCGTAGTGGGAGGCCTGATTCCAGGAGAAGCTCTGGATCATCACCGCCGAGGACAGCCCCACCAGCAGGACCGCCGCCAGTGCCAGCCGCTGGCGCGTCATCAATCGGTGCCGTGCAGGGCCTTCGGCCCAGGCCCGATCTCATAGATGAACAGCGAGCCCACCTGTCGGCGCGTGATGCCGAGGCCGGCGATCGGTTTGCGCGCGTTGGCGGCGGGGTCCGGCGGCTCGGGGAACACCCAGCCCTGCTCCGGCGGCAGGCCCTTGGGCAGCACCGTGTGCAGCACGACCGTGCGGATGCCGTAGTAGCGCAGCTTCTCGATGCTGGCCTTGTCGGGGAAGCCGCTCATGCCGCCGCGCAGATCGTCCTCGGCGGGGATGTCGAACGTGCTCTCGCCGTTGGCGATCTTGGGGAAGCCGTTGGTCGAGAAGTACTGCCAGATGCGATCGAGCGCGCCGTCGGTCGGCAGGTCGATGAGCGGGCCCGGCAGGCCGACCTCGGCGCTCGCGGGCTGCGGCACGAGCGGGTGGCCGAGGTGCCCGGCGCCTTCGCCGAGGATGCCGATCAGCAGCACCGCGCCGACCAGCGCCGGCAGGCCGAGCGCGGGGAGCGCGAGCGCTCCGCGGCGCATGCGCGCGACCAGCAGCTGCGCGCCCGCGCCCGCGAGCAGCGCGTAGAAGAGCGTCGCCAGCGTGAATATGCGACCGGGCACACGCACTCCGTCCCAGCCGGGGGCGTAATCGAACAGCAGGCGGTACGGATAGCCCGCGCCGGTGAGGCCGAGGCCCATCGCGAGCACCGAGCAGGTGACGATCCCGATGAGCAGACCGATGCGCAATCGGCGGGTGTAAGGATTTGGATCCCCGCCCGCCCCGCGTAGCCCCACGAGGCCGATCAACGCGAGCAGCAAGATCAGCCCGCCGGGGAAGAACACGCTCTCGTTCTTGGAGTTGACCTTGGCGCGCATGCCCGAAGTGAGCGAGCCCCAGACGCGGTTCTCAGACGACGCGCCGAGCAGCGCGGCCGGCCCCGATGAGTAGGTCTCGACTTCTTTGATCGTGCGCTTCGCCGTCGGGTATAGGGCGGCGACGCGCAGGTACGGGCGCGCCTCGTACACCGTGACCGCGCCGACGGCGGCGATGCCGATCAGCGTGACCGCGAGCAGTCTTCGCGGGACGAGCGCGCCGCGGGCCCCGTCGGCGCCGGGCCGCCACCCAGGGCCGGCGGTCAGGCGTCCGCGCCACCAGAAGACGAGCACGACGAGCGCGAGCAGCGCCAGCAGGTAGGCATACTGCAGGCCGAGCGTGAAGCCGAGGCTGATCTGCCAGGCCGACAGCAGCCAGCCGGCAAGCACCAGCCCCCGCGACTCACGGCGATAGCCGCGCACGAGCAGGAATAGGCCGCAGGCCAGGCCGCCGGAGGAGATCACCTGAAAATGGCCGGCCTCGGTCACGCGGTAGGGCGCATATGCGAACGCGAGCCCGGTCGCGGCGGCCCCCAGCCGGCGCAATCCGAGCTCGCGGGCGAGCAGGTAGGCGCCCACGAAGCAGAACGACCATATCCACAGGAAGATGAGGTTGTAACGGACGAGTGTGGCGACCGTGCCCGAGCCGAAGAACGCCGCCGGCCCATAGCCGAACAGCGAGTCGGAGAAGGCGAGGCTGAACGGGTGCGGGAAGAAGGCGTTCGAGTTGAAGATGCTGAGCGGGTCATGCAGCATCGCGTGGCCGACCCACGCGATCTGCCAGGCGGTGCGCACGGGATCGCCGAGGTCGGGCGCGATGCGGCTGCCCATGTGCAGCACGAGCGGCCAGCTGGTGAGCAGGGCGAGCAGCAGGCCGGCGAGTGCCGCGAGCGCGATCTCGCCGCGCGGGAGGCTCGGGGACGGCGCCCAGCGCCGGCCGCGGGGGGGCGCGCCGTCGAGCGCCTGTGCTTCGCTGCGCGCCACGCGATCGAGGTCGGGATGCTCGGGCGATTCGGGTGGCGTGCGCGGTGGGCTGGGAAGACCGGTCATGGTCTGGCTGTGTTCGAGGCCGCGCGGATCGGGGCAGCATACGCGAGCCGGCTGCTGCATTGCGTAGTACGGGCGGCTGACGCTTGTGCCATCGGAGAGCTGCGCTTTGCGTCAGACTTGCCGGCGTGAGGGTTCTCGTTGTCGGAGCCGGCGGTGTCGGCGCGGCGTTCGCCGCGATCGCGCAGCGCCGCGAGGCGTTCACGCACGTGGTGCTCGCGGATGTGGCGCTCGAGCGCGCGCGTGCTGCGGCCGAGCGGCTCGGCGAGCCCGACCGCTTCACGGCGGAGCGCGTCGACGCGTCCAGCCGCGAGGAGCTCGTGGAGCTGATCGGCCGCGTGCGGCCGGATGCGGTGCTGAACGCGTGCGATCCGCGCTTCAACGAACCGATCTTCGCTGCGGCGTTCGACGCGCGCGTCACCTACCTGGACATGGCGATGACGCTCTCCCGTCCGCATCCCGAGCGTCCGTACGAGCTGCCGGGGGAGATGCTGGGCGACCGCCAGCTGGCCGAGCACGAGCGCTGGGAGCGCGCGGGCCTGTTGGCGCTCGTCGGGATCGGCGTGGAGCCGGGCCTGTCTGACATCTTCGCGCGCCACGCCGCCGACGAGCTGTTCTCGAGCATCGAGGAAGTGGGCGTGCGCGACGGCGCCGACCTGGTCGTCGAGGGCTATGACTTCGCGCCTACGTTCTCGATCTGGACGACGATCGAGGAGTGCCTGAACCCGCCGCTGATCTGGGAGCGCGAGCGCGGCTTCTACACCACGGCGCCGTTCTCCGAGCCGGAGGTGTTCGAGTTCCCCGAGGGCATCGGCCCGGTGGAGTGCGTGAACGTGGAGCACGAGGAGGTCGTGCTGATCCCGCGCTGGGTGCAGTGCGAGCGCGTGACGTTCAAGTACGGGCTCGGGCAGGAGTTCATCGACGTGCTGGCGACGCTGCACAAGCTGGGTCTCGACTCCACCGAGCCGGTGTCGGTGCGCGGCGTGCAGGTCGCGCCGCGCGACGTCGTCGCGGCGGCGCTGCCCGACCCGGCGACGCTCGGCGAGCGCATGAGCGGGCGCACCTGCGCGGGCACGTGGGTGACGGGAACCGGCAAGGACGGACAGCCGCGCTCGACCTACCTCTACCACGTGGTCGACAACGAGACGACGATGCGCGAGTACGCCAGCCAGGCGGTCGTGTGGCAGACCGCGGTCAACCCCGTCGTGGCGCTGGAGCTGCTCGACCGCGGCGAGTGGAAGGGCACGGGCGTGCTCGGCCCGGAGGCGTTCCCGCCTGGGCCTTTTCTCGAGCTGCTGAGGGAGTACGGGACGCCGCATGGGCAGCTGGAGATGCCGAATGCCTGACGTGACGGGCGGGAGTCGGCGGGCCCAGGAGCAGCCGGTGGCACAATCCCATTTTCTGTACATGACCGCGCATACGGAATTGCGGTAGGCTCAACGGCGCACCGTCCGCGGAAACGGCGATGCCCGTCCCATCTGAGCCTTGGTTGACAGCTCCGACAGCTCCGGACCCGGAGTGCCCGTACAGGACACGCCGCCGGTGACGGCCGGCAAGGCGCTCTTCGGCGGCCAGCTCTTGGCGGCGATCTCCACCAGCATCGTCGGCATCCTGCGCGACCACTACGGGCGCGGTCCGATGAAGGCAAAGACCTACGTGCTCGACGACATCATCGTCGTAGTCATGCGCGGGAGCGGCTTCACTGCGCTCGAGCAGACGATCATGGACAGCGGCGACCCGGACCGCGTCATCGCCATGCGCGAGGACTTCCAGCGTGTCATGGCGGCACGCTACAAGAGCACGATCGAGGAGCTCACAAGCCGGAAGGTCCTCGCGTTCCTGAGCCAGGCACACGTCGAGCCGGACATCACGATGGAGATCTTCTTCGTCGATGGCCCGCTGCAAGGCTTCGGCGCGGTTGAGATCACCGAACCCGAGTAGCACGCTCATGCTCCGGGCGGTCGCTGTCGAAGACCTACACAGAGAGCGATGCCCGCCACCATCGACGCCAAAGCCGCAGAGTCAGCCAGTGTGCGCGAAGGTGCGCTGCGCGTCGTCTGGGACGAGCACCTACCGGAAGCGCTGACGCGGGTGAGCCTGATCGAGCGGGCGATCACAGCGCTGGCGAGCGCCGAGCTCGACGAGCAGCTCCGACGCGAGGCGCAGAAATCCGCGCATATGCTCAGCGGGTCGCTCGGCGTGTTCGGCTTCGCGTCCGCGTCAGATGCCGCACACGCGCTCGAGCTGGAGCTCGTCACGCCAGCGCGGGAGCGGGCGCCCGGGCTGTCGACGCTCGTCGCGATCGTTCGGCGCGGTTTCGGCGCTCGGGTGTCCGCAGCCGGGGCGGCGCAGACCATCGCCCATTAGAGAAGGCGTCCTGGAAGCGCCACGCGCGTCAGCGTGGCGGCGGCGTCCAGCTCGGCTAGCTGCTCCGCCCCGACGGCCGGGTCCTGGTCGCTGCCGCTCTGCTCCAGCCGCTGGCAGCTGAGGGCGAGGCGCTTCGCTCCGAGGCTCGCGCCGCTGCCCCCCAATAGATGCGCGACGCGCCCGCGCTCGCTCGTGTCGCCACGACGGCTCGCATCGACGATCTCTGCCACGTACCCGGCCAGCGACGCGATGAACGCATGGATGAGGCCTTGGCGCTCGTCCATGGCCAGTGCTTGGCGGAGCTCGCGCACGACGGCCTCGTCGAACAGTTCGCTCGCCGGGCCCCCCACGGCGGCCCCGGGAGCGGGCTGGGCGCGCCCGCTCGCGGCTCGAAGCTGCGGAGTCTGCTCGCCGCCGGAGAGCTGGTGGGTCATGACGGCCGCGAGTTCTTCCGGTCGGACGGGCTTGCTCACGTAGTCGTCCATCCCCGCCTCCAGGCAACGCTCGCGGTCGCCCGTCATCGAGTGCGCGGTCATGGCGATGATCGGCACGTGGCGGCCGTGCTCGGCGTCGCGGATGCGTCGCGTCGCCTCGTATCCGTCGATCTCTGGCATCTGGCAATCCATCAGGATCGCCGCATAGTCGGTGGCCAGTGCCATCTCCACGGCCTCGCGGCCGTTGTGCGCAACGACCGCGCGCAGTCCTTGTTTGGCCAGCAGCGCGCACGCCACGGCATCGTTGACGCGGTCGTCCTCCGCGATGAGCACCAGCGGCCAGCCCGGGTCTGCGATCGCGGTGGGTCGCGGCGCGCGCTCGCGGTGCGAGGGCCGATCGGTGACCGCGTCCGCGGCAGCTCCGGCGTGCCGCGGTCGTGGGAGCGCTGCCGCGGCGGGCAGCTTGGCCGTGAACCAGAACGTGCTGCCCCCGCACGCGCGAGGCTCGGCGCCGATTGCGCCACCCATCCGCTGCGCGATCTCGCGCGCGATCGTCAAGCCGATGCCGGTCCCTCCGAACAGCCTGGTCGTTGATTGGTCGGCCTGCTCAAACGGCTCGAACAGCCGTGCTGCCTGGTCCGCGTCGATGCCCACGCCGGTATCCGAGACCTCGAAGCGCACGATGTTCGCCGCGCCGCCGGACACGCTCACGAGCACCTCTCCAGAGGCCGTGAACTTAATCGCGTTCGACAGCAGGTTCAGCAGTACCTGGCTCAGGCGGCCGCGATCGCCGTTGACGGTCGTGGGCAGATCCGCGGCAACCGTGTAGCTGCTCTCGAGTCCATGCGCGTGCGCCTGCTGGGCGAGTATCAGGCACGCCTCCGCGACGCAGCCACGCAGCTCGAAGTCGGTCGGGTCGAGCTCGAGCTGTCCCGCTTCGATCTTCGAGAAGTCCAAGATGTCGTTGATGACCGCGAGCAGCGCCCGACTCGCCGCCTCCAAGGCCTCGACATATCCGCGTTGGACCGGATCCAGCGGCGTGTCGCTGAGGAGGCTGGCCATCCCGACGACCCCGTTCAGCGGAGTGCGTATCTCGTGACTCATATTGGCCACGAACCCGGACTTCAGTCGGGAGGTCTCGATCGCTTGGGCGAGCGTCGTCGTCTGCCCTGTCAAATCCGTCGAGATCCCGGCCAGCGCGATCACCTTCCCGTTCTCCGATCGAATCGGGAACTTCAGCGACAGATACGTGCGTGTCCCGTCATGCGTGGCCAGCTCCTGCTCGAAGGACATCGCGCTGGCGCTCTCGATCACCTCCCGATCGCTGGCTCTGATCTGACTGGCTGTGACAAGCGGGCCGATGTCATCCTCGCTGCGGCCGAGCACCTCCTCTGACTTCAACCCGCGAATACGTTCGAACTCACGGTTGACGAGCAGGTAGCGGCTGTCGGCGTCCTTTACATAGATTGCCGCGTTCGCGTTGTCCAGGATGCCCTGAAAGCGCTCCTCGGTGAGTCGCACGGATAGCTCGCGCTGCTCCAATGAGCGCGACATCGCGTTGAACGCGCGTAGGAGACCGCCGACCTCGCCTCGCTGGCGTCCCGGCACGCAGATGCCGAGCTTGCCGTCGCCGACTTGTGCCGCCGCCCGGGCAAGGCGATGGATCGGGGCGAACATC
Organism: Solirubrobacteraceae bacterium; assembly: GCA_035483595.1. Classification (GTDB taxonomy): domain Bacteria; phylum Actinomycetota; class Thermoleophilia; order Solirubrobacterales; family Solirubrobacteraceae; genus Palsa-744. The sequence continues at coordinate 255,983 of DATHPU010000022.1, read as the reverse complement.
ATCCGGGAGAGCGCCGCCGCGAGCAGGGCCAGCAGGGCGAGTCCACCAGTTGCCGCGAGGAGGACGGTATGTGCACTGGACGCGAAGAGCACCACCGCGACGATTGCAAGCAGAGTGCCGAGCGCACCGAACGCCTCTGAGCGCAGGACGCTCGGGCGAGGGAAGTCCATTACTCGGCATTATATCGCTTTACAGATTAACCAGCGGGGCGGCCGCACTCGACGGCGTGGGCCTCGATCGAGGCCATCAGGGCATCGGCGAGCGCGTGAGGCCCAACGCCCTTGCGCAGGTAGGTGGTGGCGCCTGCCTGCATCAGCTCACGGACGATCCCGTCAGACTCGTCGATCGACAGCAGCACGATCGCCGTATTCGGAGCGACCTCGTGGATACCCTGCACGGCGCGCAGGCCGCCTCCCCTGGGCATCTCGACGTCAACGAGGGCGACGTCCGGCTGACTGGCCTTGGCGAACTCGACGGCCTGCTCGCCGTCGGCGGCGATTCCGACGACATCGAACGCCTGGCTGAGCGAGATGTTCAGCATCGACCGAACCACCGGGTCGTCGTCGGCGATCATCAGCCGTGGGTGAGAGCTATCGGGAAGGACGGAGGGCATCGGGCATCGGCTCCTTCGCGGTGTCTGAGTGACGGCCTTTGTGAGGACACATGTCTATCGGCAGTATGCTGTCGGTACTTGACTACCGGCAACGGGGGCCGTGTTGAGGCTGTAGAGACGCTACCTTCTACTGGACGATGCTCGGCCGCGAGACCACAGCGGGCGCTTCACCATCCGGGGATGATTTTCCCTCCGGGGTGGCGAAGATTCGAATCGTGCTCGCGGATGACCATCGTGTCGTGCGCAGCGGGCTGCGACTGTTGCTCGAGCACGAGCCGGATTTTGAGGTGGTTGCCGAGGCGGGTGACGTGGAGAGCGCGCGGCGATACGTGCGCGGCCACCACCCGACGGTGCTCGTCCTCGATCTGAGCATGCCGGGCGATCCCGGCGCCGACACGATCCCGAGCCTGCGCGCGGAGTTCCCGTCCACTCAGATAGTGGTGCTGACAGCCCACCGTGAGCCCTCGCTTGCCCGGCAGGCGCTTGACGCGGGAGCGCTCGGCTATGTGCTCAAGGATGCGGCCAACGATGAGCTCGTGGTGGCTGTGCGCAGGGCCGCGGCGGGAGACAGCTTCCTCGACCCCAGGCTTGGTGCTCTGCTCGCCGTCGAGCTGTCATCGAGAACACGAGATGCGCTGTCCGAACGCGAGACCGACGTGCTGCGGCAGATCGCGCTGGGACACACCAACGCCGAGATCGCCAAGCAGTTGTACCTATCGGTGAGAACGGTGGAGAGCCACCGCGCGCACCTCCAACACAAGCTGCAGATTTCGACCCGCGCCGAACTGGTCGGCTACGCGATCGAGCGTGGGCTGATCAAGGCATGAGTGACGGGCTCGCGCGGGTCGGCAGAGCTTGCCCCCAAGGCTGTGACACTGCCCGATAATCGGATTTCGCGGAATTCTCGGACTTAAGAGCGGATCGCTGGTAGTGTCCTCAACATCCTCTCGAGAGCTTCCATCGGCCGCACCGGTCGCGCGTTTCCCGACCCGAGGGGACCACGGTCACGCACCCGGCGAGATCGCCTGTGAAGTAGGTGCACGACGAGCTCTTCGACCCGAGGACATTCGGCTCCGCCGAGGAGGTCGCGGAGTTCGTGGGCAACGTGCTCGAGTCCTCGACCGAGTACTCGATCGTGGCCACCGATCCCGCGGGACTGATCCTGCTCTGGAACGAGGGCGCCCGGCGGCTCTACGGCTATGCGCCCGCCGAAGTCATCGGGCAGTCGTGGTCGCTGTTGCACACGGAGGAGGACGTACTGCGCGGGCTGCCGGCTCAGATGATGGCGGGCACCCTGCGGGACGGCAAGTGGCAGGGAACCGTGGCGCGCGTGCGCAAGGACGGGAGCAGTTTCACCGCCCAGGTGGTGACGACCCTCCGCAAACGCGCCGATGGCCAGCAGGCCGGATTCCTGCTGATGTCGAGCGACATCAGCGAAAAGGTTCGTCTCGACCGCGAGCTCGACTACGCACGCTCGCTGCTGGAGCTGGCGCCCGACGCGATGGTGATCGTCGATGCCGACGGGACGATTCAGCTGGCCAACGCCGCGACTGAGAGGATGTTCGGCTATTCACGGGAGGCGCTGGTCGAGTGTCCAGTGGAGATGCTCATCCCCGATCGCTATCAGCGGCGCCATCCCGAACACCGGGACGGCTTCTTCAGCTCGCCGCGGGCGCGTTCGATGGGCCAGGGCCTGGATCTGTCGGGCCGTCGCCAGGACGGCAGTGAGTTCCCGGTCGAGATCAGTCTCAGCCCACTCGACACCGAAGACGGGTTCCTCGCCATGGCGGCGATCCGTGACGTGACCGAGCGAAAGCGCGCCGAGGGCAAGTTCAGGGGGCTGCTCGAGTCCGCGCCTGACGCGATGGTGATCGTCAACAGCGTGGGAGAGATCCAGCTCGCGAACGCCGAGACCACAAAGCTGTTCGGCTATCGCCGCGACGAGCTGATCGGGCGCCCCGTCGAGATGCTGATCCCGCTGCGCTACCACGATCGGCATCCCGACCATCGCATGGGCTTCTTCTCAGCACCCCAAGCACGCGCGATGGGCGCCCAGCTCGACCTGTCCGGCCGGCGCAAGGACGGAGTCGAGTTCCCGATCGAGATCAGTCTCAGTCCACTGGAGACCGAGGATGGCATGCTGGCCACGGCGGCCATCCGTGACGTCACCAAACGCAAGCGCGCCGAGCGGGACCTGAGCGAGGCGAACGTCCAGCTGGAGAACGCGAGCCGCGCCAAGGATCGCTTCCTCGCCAGCATGAGCCACGAGCTGCGGACGCCGCTGAACGCGATTCTAGGCTTCACCGGCACTTTGCTGATGGGGCTCCCGGGGCCGCTCAACGACGAGCAGACCAAGCAGATGCGCACGGTGCGACGCAGCGGCCGGCACCTGTTGTCGCTGATCAACGACCTGCTCGATCTCGCGCGGATCGAGTCAGGAAAGTTGGAGCTCCACGACGAGTCGATCGACTGTCGAGACCTGCTCGAGGAGGTCGCCGTCGGCCTGCGGCCGCTAGCCGACGAGAAGGCGATCGCGCTCGAGCTTGCCGGCGAGTTGGATCGACTGGAGTTGCGCAGCGACCGACGCGCGCTCAGCCAGATCCTGATCAACCTGGCCAACAACGCGATCAAGTTCACCGATAAGGGCAGCGTCCGGCTCGGGCTGAGCCGGCGGCGCGAGGACGGTGACCTGGTGACGCGCTTCAGCGTGACCGACACCGGGCACGGGATCCGGGTGGAGGACCAGGAGCGGCTGTTCGCCGCGTTCGAGCAGATCGGCGGGCCCGACGCACGACCATACGAGGGCACAGGGCTGGGGCTGTACATCTGCCAGACGCTGGCACCCCTGATCGGCGGCGCGATCACCTTCGAGAGCGAGTTCGACGTCGGCAGCACGTTTGCGCTCGAGATCACAGAGCAGGTGGCACCGTGACGGCGATCATCCTCGTGGTGGAGGACAACGAGGACAACATCACGCTGATCGACTACCTCCTCAAAGCGCATGGCTACACACCGCTGCTGGCGCGCGAGGGCAGCGAGGGCGTTCGGCTCGCGGTCGAGCACCTGCCCGATCTCGTGCTGCTGGACATCCGCATGCCGGGGATGGACGGCTATGAAGTGGCCGCGGCGCTCAAACTGAAGCCCTCGCTGAGCGCCACGCGCGTGGTGGCGGTGACCGCGTCGGTAATGGTCGGCGACCGCGAGCAGATCACAGCCGCCGGATTCGACGGTTGCATCGAAAAGCCAATCGACCCCGAGGGGTTCATCGCACAACTCGAGTGCTGGCTGCCTGAGCATGCGCCTCCACAGAAGTCGCCGACAGGCGGCTGATGGCGTCGATCCTCGTGCTCGACGACCGGCCGGTCGAACGCGACCTGCTCGAGATCGTCCTGGGCTCCGCCGGATACGCGGTGCAGCAGGCGGCCACTGGTGAGGACGCGCTCGCGCTGGCACGCGCCGAGCATCCCGACCTGATCATCGCCGACGTCCTCATGCCGGGGATGGACGGGTACGAGTTCGTGCGCGCGCTGCGCGCGGATCCGGATACGGCGTCCACTCGCGTGATCCTGTGCACGGCCACCTATGACGACGGTGAAGTCCGGCGTCTGGCGTTGGCGTGTGGGGTCTCGTCGATCATGATCAAGCCGATCGAGCCGGAGGAGATACTGCACACCGTCGCGGCAACCCTCGGCGCGGAGCCGGTGCCCGACGCGGTGGAAGGCGTAGAGCCGTTCGAGCGCGAGCAGCTGCATGCGGCCAACGCCAAGCTGATCGAGAAGGTCGCCGAGCTGGAGCGGGCCTCACGCGCGAAGTCGGAGTTCGTGGCGAACATCAGCCATGAGATCCGCACGCCGCTGAACGGCGTCGTCGGGATGACCAGGCTGTTGGGCGATACCCCCCTGGATCAACTGCAGCGCGAGTACGTCCACGCGCTGCAGGCATCCAGCGAGGCCTTGCAGCTCGTGGTCAACGACGTGCTCGACTTCTCCACGCTCGAAGCCGGACGCGTCGAGCTGTCTGCGATCGAGTTCGACCTGCGCAGCGCCGTCGAGGAGGCGCTGCTGATGCTCGCCGGGCCAGCGCGGGCCAAGGGGTTGGAGATCAGCCACCACGTCGAGGGCGCCGTGCCCGAGGTGGTGCGAGGCGATCGCACCAGGCTTCGCCAGATCATGCTCAACCTGCTCTCCAACGCGGTCAAGTTCACGGCATCGGGCGAGGTCGTGCTGCGGGTGCGTGTCCACGACGGCCGTCGGCTGCACTTCTCCGTCTGCGACAGCGGCATCGGGATCGACGAGCACGGGTCGCGGTCGCTGTTCGAGGCCTTCGCGCAAGCCGATCAGTCCACCACGCGTCGGTACGGCGGCACGGGTCTTGGGCTTGCGATCTCGCGCGAGCTCGTGGGCCTCATGGGCGGAGAGATCGGCGCCGAGAATCGTGAGGACGGCGGCTCCGTGTTCTGGTTCACGGCCGACCTGCCAGCGGCAACCGTGCCGGCCGTGGCCGCTCGCAGGCGCCCCGATCTACTGGGTTTGCGGGCCCTCGTCGTCGGCGATGCCAAGGTCAAGCGCACCGTTCTGGAGCACCATCTAAGAGGGTGGGGGCTCGCCTGCAGCAGTGTTGAGCCCCGCGGCGCGATCGCCGCGCTGGAGCGCGCATCGGAGGACGGCATGCCGTTCGAGCTTGCGGTGCTGGACTTCGGGGATGCGGGGATGAGCTGCGCGGAGCTGACGCGTGCCATCCGCGAGCGTCCAGCTCTGCGTGCGTTGCGCGTGGTGATGCTCAGCGACTCTGCGCTCGACGGCGAGGTGTCGATCGGCGCTGGCGTCTCGATCGTGCTGTCACGGTCAGCGCGTCCCTCGGAGATAAGCGATGCGATCAGCGATGCGATCGGCGCCCCGATTCCCACGGTCATGTCCGGCACGCCGTCCGACCGTGTGTTCGCGCCCGACGGTCCCCGGGTGCTGCTCGCGGAGGACAATGAGATCAACTGCACCGTCGCCGAGGCGCTCCTGGCCAAGCGAGGGCTGCGAACGGAGGTCGCCCATAACGGCCGCGAGGCCGTCGCGATGGCTGGATCGCGGCAGTATGCCGCGATCCTGATGGACTGCCAGATGCCCGAGCTCGACGGATACGAGGCGACCCAAAGAATCCGAGAGGCCGAGCACGGAACCCGTACGCCGATCATCGCGATGACAGCCCACTCGATGCCCGGAGATCGAGAGCGCTGTCTGGCCGCCGGCATGGACGACTACCTCGCAAAGCCCGTGCGGCCGGAGGCGCTTGACGGCGTTGTGAAGCGCTGGCTTCCAGAACATGGGCCAGAGGATCCTCCAGACGGTGCCGCTGAGTCCACGCCCGGCGCGGGCGGTGCTGGGGGAGAAATCGATCAGGGGCTGGACCTCGCAACCATCTCCGAGCTCAAGGACGCGCTGACGGGCGAGATGCGACGAACGATCCTCGACACCTTCGAGGAGTCCACGTCCAGGTGCCTCGCCGACATCGCGATCGCCGCCGGGCGCGGCGATCGCGTCGAGCTTCGACGGCTGGCGCACCTGCTCAAGGGCAGCAGCGTGACCGTCGGGGCCAGGGATCTGGCCGTCTGCTGCCAACGGCTGGAACGCCTCAGCGGTGAAAGGGATACGACACCCGGCCAGCAGCAGCTCGACGAACTGGACGCGACCTTCGCCGATATCTGCCCGGCGTTGCGCAGGCAATTGCTTTAAGCCAGGGAGCGCCCACCCCGACAGGTAGAGACTACGGTCAAGCAGTGTCGCAATGCACCGAGTTTAGGCTGGCATGAAGCGCTGTCTCGACCCTGGCACCAACCCGACACGCGTGACCGGTCGGTGGATGTCGGAGCACCACCTCCCGCAACGTGGGCCGGTGGGAACGAGCGCCGGCGAGCGATGCTCTCCGGCGAAGGCGGGGCCGGTGGCGTCCCCTGGGTCCTCCTAGCAGGGGACGCCACCGAGCTCGATGCGCAACGCGAACCGGCGCAAGCGCGTCCGGCAGCGCGCTTCGCCGGACGCAGGATCGACGACTCCCCCCACGGCGGCTGGCCATCCTCCGAGGCTGGTGATCCCTGGGCCTCGACCCGCAGACGCGCAGACGGATTCGCCAGATGTAGGCGTTGTCCCGTATGCTAGACTTTCGTGAAAGCGAGTCATCGGACTGCTGAATCGTCAGTGGTCGGGTCTGTCGCTATTGGTCGCTGGACGTGCTCGCAGACACACTGTGGCTGCCCATCTCGCACGGACCGCGCCTCGCCGGCAAGTGTCGCGCTTACGGGAGGTTTTCGGTCATGCTGCAGAGCCGTGATGGCTCGAGCGACGGGTCAGCTGCGCGTGGTCGCCTGGGCCGGATGATGGGGCGTTCGTCGCGTGTCCGTGAAACGACGGACGACATCGATGCTCGTGCCGTTCTCGAGTCGTTGGACAGTGCGGTCATCACGAGGAGGCTGAACGGAGTCGTCGATTCCTGGAACGCCGGTGCGGAGAGGCTTTACGGCTACGCTGCGGAGGAGATCGTCGGCAAGCCGTACGACCTGATCGTGCCAGCCGTGCGCCAGCCCCGCGAAGGTCAGACGGTCAAGGCGCTGGTGGCAGCGATGGTGAGCGACGACTACATCACCCAGCGGTTGTGCAAGGACGACGGCGCGGCGTCCATCCGGGTGCGGACCTCACCGATCACGAACCCCGCCGGAGCGATCGTCGGCGTGTGCACGGTCGAGGACAGGCTCAGCGCCGAGCAGGCGCGCTCGACCCTCGACGTCGACGCGTACCTGCGCGGGGCGTTCGACGATGCTCCGATCGGGATCGCGCTGGTCGCCATCGACCCGGCGCGTGACGGCCGCTTCCTGCAGGTAAACCGGGCGCTGTGCGAGCTGACGGGATACTCGCTCGAGGAGCTCCGCCGAACCGACGTCAGCGCGCTGGTGCACCCGCACGACCTGCCCAGCGACGTGGCGGCGATGACCAAGCTCAAGGAGGGCCAGTCAGACCTGTTCCAGCTCGAGCAGCGACTTCTGCACCTCGATCGTCACGCGATATGGACCACGCTCAGTGCCTCGCTGATTCGCGGCACGGCCGGCAATCCGCTGTACTGCATCCGCCAGCTGCAGAACATCGAGGAGCGCAAGCGCTACGAGGGCGAGCTGAGCTATCTCGTGGAGCATGATCCGCTCACCGGCTTGTTGAACCGCCGAGGCTTCGTCCGCGAGCTCGAGCACCAGATGGCCTACGCGCGTCGCTACGGCAAGGGTGGAGCTGTGCTGTTCCTCGACGTCGACGACTTCAAGTACATCAACGACACGCTCGGCCACAGCGCGGGCGACGAGGTGATCAGCGACCTCGCCCGCGTCGTGGACAGGCGGCTGCGGGAGACGGACATCTTTGCGCGCCTAGGAGGCGACGAGTTCGCCGTCCTGCTGCCGGATGCCGCCGTCGGAGAAGCCAGAACCCTGGCCGAGGGCCTGCTCGAGGCGGTACGAGAGGGGTGCAGCGTGTCGCTCGGCGAGGATCGACGCACGAGCACCAGCATCGGAATCACCACCTTCCACGAGCCCGGCAAAGATCTCACGCCGGACGACATCCTGATCGACGCGGATGTTGCGATGTACGCCGCCAAGGAGGCAGGCAAGAACCGTATGGCGGTGGCGAGCTCTGCGACCAGGGAGCGGATGAGATCGAGGGTCACCTGGGCCGAGCGGGTCAGGCGTGCGGTGAAGGACGGCACGTTCGAGCTGTACTGCCAGCCGATCGTCGATCTCGCCACCGACAGCATCACCCAATGGGAGTTGCTGTTGCGCCTGCCAGGCGACGGCGAGGAGTTGATCCTGCCAGCCCAGTTCCTCTATACAGCCGAGCGCTCGGGCATGATCCTGGACATCGACCGCTGGGTGCTGAGCCAAGCGATGAGGCTGATCGCCGGGCAGCGCGACGCCGGACATGACCTGCGCTTGGAGGTGAACCTGTCGGGCCGCTCGGTGGGGGACACGGAGCTGCTCGACCTGATCGAGCGGGAGCTCGAGGCGAGCGCGATCGACCCCGCCAGTCTGATACTCGAGGTGACCGAGACGGCGGCGATCGCGAACATGGACCACGCGTGCAGCTTTGCGACCAGGCTGCAATCCATCGGGTGCGGCTTCGCGCTCGATGACTTCGGCGCCGGGTTCGGCTCCTTCTACTACCTCAAGCACCTCCCCTTCGACTACGTGAAGATCGACGGAGAGTTCATCCGGAACCTGCCGGCGAGCAGCACCGACCAACTGATCCTCGACTCGATTGTGCAGATGTCAAGGGGAATGGGCAAGCGCACGATCGCGGAGTTCGTCGGTGACGGTGACACGATCGAGGTGCTCAAGGCGCACGGCGTCGACTACGCCCAGGGCTACCACCTCGGCAAGCCGCGCCCCGTGTCTGTCACGATGCGGTAGTTCCGCACGCGGCCGATCGTAGGCGCACATCAAGCAAGATCACGAGCCTGGCAGCAACCGAACTCGCTCGCGTGCCGCCGGTGTCCTCCAGACTGGCGAGCGTTCGCGGACCGCTGGTTCTGATCGCCGAGGACAGCGAGGTCAGTTGTGGCGTCGGCGCGGCGCCGAGACCGCCCTTCGCTGCCATCAGGTGCTGGCTGGCCGCTCCCGTGCCGGAGCATCTGCGGTCTCGCTGAGCGCAAAGCCCGACGAGCTCGCTGGTCTCGGACTTCGTCGCGTGCGACGGGACACGCGGTCTCACACGACACGCGGGCGATCCGTGCCCGCGTGTCGTGCCCCCATCGAGGCTCTGTCTCCCGGACTGAGCTCAGAATTCGACGCGCGCCGGGACGGGGCCGGTCGGCGGCGGCTGATCTAGGATGCCCGGCGGCGCGGTTTCTGTCTTGCGCGAGAAGAACTCTTTGAAGTAAGGCCGCGACACGAGCATGATCACGAAGCCCAGGAGCATCCCGCCGATGCCCATCCACAGCGGCAGCGTGATGCCCAGGATCGGCTTTGATTCCACGTTTGCCGCGTGGCTGTAATAGAACGCCGCCTTGAAGCCCACCCCGAACAGGATCAGGCCGCCGAGCACGGGGCCGACGCCCAGGAGCAGGAAGTTGCGCGCGTTTTCCGTCAGGTCGCGACGGTAGTACCAGGCGCAGCCGACACCCGTGAAGCCGTAGTAGAAGCAGATCGGGAAGCCGATCGCGGTGAGGGAGTCGGCGAGCACGCTTTCGGAGAGCAGCAGCAGCACGATCGTGATCGCGATCGACAGGGCGCCGAAGCCGAGCGTCGAGACGGTCGGTGTCAAGTAGCGTTTGTGCACGCGCGAGAGCAGGTTGGTGACCGCTTTCCAATGCGCCATCGACAGCGTCGTGCGCGCCGTCGGCAGGATCGTGGTCTGGGTCGAGGCGGATGCCGAGGTCAACACCGCGATTACCAGCAGCTTGTTCAGTGTGCTGCCGAGGACGCCGGAGCCGAGCGCGTTGAGGACGTCTTCCTGGTTGGCTTCGTTGGTCAGGAAGCCGACGCCGTGGAAGGACTGGGCGGCCGCGGTGACCACGACGTAGATGAGCACGAGCATGATCGTCGAGATCACCGCCGCCTTGCCCGGTCCCTCGGCCGGGTCTTCTGACTCCTCGTTGACCGCCACACCCGAATCCCAGCCCCAGTAGATGAAGACCGCAAGCAGCAGTGCGACCACGAGGTCGCCAAAGCTCATCGCGAACGGGTTGATCCACGACAGCGACGGCTTGATCGATCCGCTCGGCGGGTGGCTGCCGTAGACCTTGACGAAGGCCACCACGGCGAACAGCCCGAGGATGAGCACCTCGGCGCCGAGCAGCACCTGCTGGATCCGGGCGGACAGCTCGATGCCGCGGTAGCAGATCCAGGTCATGATCGCGATCCACAGGACCGCGGCGATGATGATCGCGGCTTTCGATTCGCCGAGTTCGGTGAACCCGAAGAGCTTGAACGTGTAGATGGCAGCGATGTCGGCGAGCGAGGCCATCACGATGACGTCGGCGAGGAAGATCGCCCAGCCGTTCATCCAGCCGGTGATCGGGCCGAACGCGCGTGTCGTCCAGGCGAACGTGGTGCCGGCATCGGGATCGGCGCGGTTGAAGTATTTGTAGGCGGACGCGACCAGCAGCATTGGCAGGAACGCAACGAGCATCACCGCCGGGGCGTGCACGCCGACGCCCTTGACGACGACGATGAACCCGAGCGTCGCGGCGAGCGAGTACGCGGGCGCGGTCGAGGCGACGCCGATGACGATGTTCGAGATGTAGCCGATGGCGCCCTTCTTCAGGCCCTTGTCCATCACGCCAGAGGTTCCGCCCGAATGGGCCGGATCCGATAGGGCTGCACCTTCGATCGCCATCGACGGCTCCTCTCGTGGGCTGCGGCGGACATGCCGCACCTCTTGTGAGAAAAGTTACGCGCCCGGATGGCGGACGCGCAATGGGCGCGATCCCCAAAACGTCCACAATTAATTGGACAAGTCGTACAATGGCTGTTCAACTTGTTGACCACGCGGCGCATTGAGGGCCATATGACGAGCAGTTAGCGTTGTCCTCAGCGTCTAGTCAGCGATAGAGGAGGCGGTCTTCGATGTCGGGCGATCTGCAAGAGCAGGCCAAGCGCCACCTGTGGATGCACTTCACGCGGATGGGCTCCTACGCGGAGCCTGGCCACGAGGTGCCGGTGATCGTGCGCGGCGAGGGCTGCTACGTGTACGACGAGCACGGCAGGCGCCACCTGGACGGCCTGTCGGCGCTGTACTGCGTGAACATCGGCCACGGCCGCCCGGAGCTGGGCGAAGCGGCGGCGGCGCAGTCGAAGGAGCTCGCGTTCTACACGAACTGGAGCTACGCGCACCCGAGGTCGATCGAACTGGCCACGCGCATCGCCGAGCTGGCGCCGGGCGACCTCAACAGGGTGTTCTTCACGTCTGGCGGCTCGGAGGCGGTGGAGACGGCGTGGAAGCTCGCGAAGGCGTTCCACGCGGCCAACGACGAACCGCGCCGTCATAAGCTCGTCGCGCGCAACCTGGCCTACCACGGCACCTCGATGGGGGCGCTGACGGCCACGGGGCTGACGCCGCTGCGCGTGCCGTTCGAGCCGCTGACGCCGGGCGGCATCCACGTGCCGAACACGAACTCCTACCGCTGGCAGGAAGACCGCGACCCGCTGTGGGCGGCGAACGCGATCGAGGAGGCGATCGAATTCGCGGGTCCGGAGACGGTTGCGGCGGTGATCCTCGAGCCGGTGCAGAACGGCGGCGGCTGCTTCGTGCCGCAGGACGGCTACTTCCAGCACGTGCGCGAGATCTGCGACCGCCACGGCGTGCTGCTGATCTCCGATGAGGTGATCTGCTCGTGGGGGCGCCTGGGCTACTGGTTCGGGTGCGAACGCTTCGGCTACGAGCCGGACATGATCACCACGGCCAAGGGCATCAGCTCCGCGTACGCGCCGCTGGGCGCGGTGATCGCCGGCGACCACATAGCGGAGCCGTTCCTGCACGGCAAGGCGGCGTTCAACCACGGCTTCACCTTCGGCGGGCACCCGGTGGCGTGCGCGGTCGGCCTCGCGAACATCGACATCATCGAGAACGAGCGGCTGAACGAGAACGTGCTCGCGAACGAGGGGGCGTTCAGGGAGATGCTCGACAGCCTGCGCGACCTGCCGATCGTGGGCGACGTGCGCGGCGCCGGCTACTTCCATGCGATCGAGCTGGTAAAGGACAAGGACACGAAGGAGACGTTCGACGCGGCTGAGTCGGAGCAGCTGCTGCGCGGCTACCTCTCCGGCGAGCTGTACAACCGCGGGCTGATCTGCCGCACGGACGATCGTGGCGACCCGATCGTGCAGCTGTCGCCGCCGCTGATCGCGGGACCGCAGCAGTTCGAAGAGATCGAGGCGATCCTGCGCCCGGTGCTGAGCGAGGCCTCGGAGCGGGTGGAGCGGTGGAGCTCACTGTCGAGAGCCTGATCGGCGAGCTCGGGCTGGAGCTGGTCAGCGGCCAGGAGGCTGCGCAGGCGCACGTGCGCTGGGTGCACAGCACGGAGCTGCCTGACCCGACGCCGTGGTTGAAAGGCGGCGAGCTGCTGCTGAGCACGGGCATCCAGCTGACCGGCCCCAAGTCCCAGCGCGAGCTCGTGGACAGGCTCGCCGACCACCAGATCGCAGGCCTGGGCTTCGGCACGGGCTTCGCCCACAAGCGCCTGCCGGCGGCGCTCGTCACGGCGGCGCGCCGGCGCGAGTTCCCGCTGTTCGAGGTGCCATACGAGCTGCCCTTCATCGCGATCACCGAGCGCGCGTTCGCGCAGCTGCTGGACGAGCGCTACGAGCTGTTGCAGCGAACGATGGTGGGCGACGTGCTGGCGGAGGTGCTGAGCGGCCACCTGTACCCGGAGGACCTGCAGGCGCGTCTGCGCCCGTTCGGGATCGGCGAGCACGTGGCGGTGCTCGCGTTCAAGCCGCCCGACCCCGGCGCGGCGGCGGCGGCCGTGGAGCGGATCCTGGCGCGCGAGCGCGTGCCGAGCCTCGTGGCGATCCGCGTGGGCCTGGTGTGTGCGGTGATCGATCCGGACGGCGTGGCGCCGCTGGAGCTCGCGCGCGCGATCCGCGCGGAGCTGGCGAGCCGCTTCGGCGAGGTGCGCGCGGCGGCGAGCCGCGCGACCGCCACCCACTCGCTGCGGATGGCCTTCCACGAGGCACGCTGCGCGCTGGAGGCGGTGCGCCTGCGCAACGGCAGCGCGCCGGAGGTCGCCTCCTACGCCGATCTGGGCGCGTTCCAGCTGCTGCTGTCGGTGCAGGACGACGAGGCGCTCAGCTCGTACTGCCGCAGCGTGCTGGAGCCGATCGAACAGGGCGAGGGCGAGTACGGCGATGAGCTGGTGCGCTCGCTGGACGTGTTCATCGAGCACAACGGCCACTGGGAGAAGGCCGCCAACGCGCTGTTCTGCCACCGCCACACGCTGCGCTACCGCATCCGCCGCATCGAGCAGCTGACGGGACGCGACTTCTCAAACGCCCGCGACCGCATCGAGTTCTGGCTGGCACTGCGAGGAAGGGAGTTGGCACGATGAGGATCGGAGTCCCGACGGAGGTCAAGACCGACGAGTACCGCGTGGCGATCACGCCCGCGGGGGTCAGGGAGCTGGCCGCGGGCGGACACGAGGTGCTCGTGCAGGCGGGCGCCGGCGAGGGCAGCGCGATGAGCGACGAGCAGTTCCTCGCGCAGGGCGCGCAGATCGTGCCTGATGCCGACGCGCTGTTCGCGCAGGCGGAGCTGGTGCTGAAGGTCAAGGAGCCGCAGCCGGAGGAGGTGGGGCGCCTGCGCGCGGGGCAGACGCTGTTCACCTACCTGCATCTCGCGGCGGAGCCGGAGCTGGCACGCGGGCTGATGGCCTCGGGGGCGACGTGCATCGCGTATGAGACTGTGGAGGACGCGGAGGGACGGCTGCCGCTGCTTGCGCCGATGAGCGAGGTGGCGGGCAAGATCGCGACGCAGGCGGGCGCCTTCATGCTGGAGAAGCCGCTGGGCGGGCGCGGCATCCTCTTGGGCGGCGTGCCGGGCGTGGCGGCGGCGACGGTGCTGGTGATCGGCGGCGGCGTGGTGGGCATGAACGCGGCGTTCATCGCGATCGGCATGCAGGCGGACGTGTTCGTGTTCGACCGCTCGATCGACCGCCTGCGCGAGCTGGAAGTGGCGTTCGCGGGCAGAGCCTCAACGGTGTACTCCTCGACGCTCGCGATCGAGGAGATGCTGCCGGCGGCGGATCTGGTGATCGGCGCGGTGCTCGTTCACGGCGGGCGTGCGCCGCACGTGATCACCCGCGCGCAGCTGGGGCTGATGAAGCCGGGCGCCGTGCTGGTGGACGTGTCGATCGACCAGGGCGGCTGCTTTGAGACCTCGCGCCCGACCACGCACTCGCACCCCACCTACGAGGTCGACGGCATCACCCACTACTGCGTCACGAACATGCCCGGCGCGGTGCCGATCACTTCGACGTACGCGCTCACCAACGCGACGCTGCCGTACGTGATCGAGCTGGCGGAGCGGGGGGTGGAGGATGCGCTCGAGCAGGTTCCCGGCCTGCGCGGCGGGCTGAACGTGCAGGCCGGCGAGATCACCCACGCGGCGGTCGCGGAGGCTCTCGGCCTGGCCGTCGCTGCGCCGGCGCCGCGGTGACGAACACACACCTACAGCGAGGAGCTTTGGCATGGCGAGCACGACGGAGACCCTGAGCAACTTCATCGACGGCGACCGCGTGGCGTCGAGCGGCGAGACCGAAGCGCTGCTCAACCCCGCCACCGGCGAGGAGCTCGCGCGGGCGCCGATCTCGAGCGCCGAGGACGTCGACCGCGCTGTGCGGGCGGCGCGCCGCGCGTTCGACGGCTGGTCGGGCACGACGCCGGCGCAGCGCGCGCACGCGCTGCTGGCGCTTGCGGATCTGGTGGAGGAGCACGGCGAGGAGATCGCGCGTCTGGAGGCGCTCAACGCGGGCAAGCCGATCGAGGCGGTCAAGAGCGACGAGGTGCCGGTGATGGCCGACAACCTGCGCTTCTTCGCGGGCGCGGCGCGCTGTCTGGAGGGCAGGGCCGCGGGCGAGTACATGCAGGGCTACACGTCGTTCACGCGCCGCGAGGCCGTCGGCGTGATCGGGCAGGTGACCCCGTGGAACTACCCGCTGATGATGGCCATCTGGAAATTCGGACCGGCGCTCGCCGCCGGCAACACGGTCGTGCTGAAGCCCGCGGAGACGACGCCGACCACGACGATCCGGTTGGCGGAGCTGGCCGCTGACATCCTGCCGAAGGGCGTGCTCAACGTCGTCACCGGCCCCGGCCGTCCGACGGGCGAGGCGCTGATCAACCACCCCGAGGTGGACATGCTCGCGCTGACCGGGTCGGTGGACACCGGCAAGCACTTCGCGCGCACCGCCGCGGACACGCTCAAGCGCGTGCACCTGGAGCTCGGCGGCAAGGCGCCGGTGGTGGTGTTCGACGACGTCAGCCTGGAGAGCGCTCTGGAGACGATCGCGGGCACCGGCTACTACAACGCGGGGCAGGACTGCACGGCGGCGACGCGCGTGCTCGCCTCCAGCGACATCTACGACGAGGTCGTCAGCGGCCTCGCCGGCCAGGCGCAGGGCCTCGTGATCGGCGACACGCTCTCACCCGACACGACGCTCGGCCCCGTCAACTCGGCGCGCCAGCGCGAGCGCGTGCAGGGCTTCCTCGATCGCAGGCCCGACCACGCCGAGATCGTGACCGGCGGCAAGGCCGCGGACCGGCCGGGCTTCTACGTCGAGCCGACGGTCGTCGCGGGGCTGCGCCAGGACGACGAGATGATCCAGCGCGAGATCTTCGGCCCGGTGATCACCGTGCAGCAGTTCTCCGACGAGCAGCAGGCGATCGCGTGGGCCAACGCCACGCGCTACGGCCTCGCCTCGTCGGTGTGGACGCGTGACGTCGGCCGCGCGCTGCGCGTCTCGAAGGCGCTGCGCTTCGGCTGCGTGTGGATCAACGACCACATCCCGCTCGTGTCCGAGATGCCGCACGGCGGCTTCAAGGAGTCCGGCTACGGCAAGGACCTGAGCATGTACGGGGTCGAGGACTACACCGTCGTCAAGCATGTGATGGCGAACATCCAGTAGCAGGCGCCGCGCTAACGCCTCCCGAGCAGTGCCGAGACCAGACAGGCGGCGAGCACGAGCACGGCTATCAGCCCGGTGATCGCGAGGCCCGGGCTGACGAGCAGCAGCACCAGCGCGCCGGCCACGCCGAGGCCCACGTCCAAGCGCGCGAGCTTGCGTCTGCGCCGCGCGGCGCGGCGGCGGGCGCGCAGCCCGGCGAGGTCGGCCGGCGGCGGCGCGAGCTCCCGTGTCGGCTGCCGCGAGGGGCGCGTGGCGCTCATTGGCTGATCCTGCGAAACAGCGCCCGAGGGAGATGGCGCATCACGAGCATCACCCAGCGCAGCGCGCGCGGGACCCATACCGTCGATGCGTCGCGGTCCAATCCGTCGAGAACCGCCGCCGCGACGGCCTGCGGCGTCGTCGCAAGTGGCGCCGGGTCGAGTCCCCTGGTCATCTTCGTGGCGACGAACCCCGGCCGCACCACGAGCATGTGCACGTGGGACTCGCGCAGGTCGTCCGCGAGTCCCTGCGCGAGCGAGTCGAGCCCCGCCTTGGACGCCCCATAGACGACGTTCGCGCGCCGCGGGCGCTCGGCCGCGACCGATGACAGCACGACGATCGTGCCGCCGCCGCGGTCGCGCATTCGCCTGGCCGTGCGCATCAACAGCGATCCGGCGCCCACCAGGTTCGCCTGCAGCACGCCGATCGCCGCATCGACGTCAGCCGGCAGGCCGCCGCGCTCGCCGAGCACGCCGACCGCGAGGATCACCACGTCGACGCCGCCCAGCTGCACGAATGCCTGCTCCAGCACCCGCTCGTGGCTGGCGAGATCGAGCGCATCGAGCTGGAGCGTGCTCACCACGTGGCAGCCGGCCGCTCGCAGCCGCTCTGCCGCGTCGCCCAGAGCGGTCGCGTCTCGTCCCGCGAGCGCCACCTGGCGCGGCGTTCGCGCCTGCAGCTCGCGGACGATCGCAAGCGCGATCTCGGAGCTTCCCCCCAGGACGAGCACGTGCCGCCCGTCCGCGCCCGGAGCGGCGCTCACGCTGTCGCTCCACACAGGCCCAGGCGCTGCGCGAGGTCCGAGCGCAGGACGCGCTGCGGGTCGACGCGTGCGCGCTGCGCGTGGAAGCGGTCGAGCTGCGGATACATCGCCGCGAGCGCGTCGCGTCCCAGCCGCGCGTCCTTGCTCAGATACACGCGTCCGCCGGCGCCAGCCACCAGCTGGTCGAGTGCCTCCAGCGCCGCGCGCAGCCCCGGCGCGGCCGCCGGGATGTCAACTGCCAGCGTCCAGCCCTCCAGCGGAAACGACAGCGGCCCGCCGGACGCCGCGCCCATCCGCTTGAAGACCGCCAGGTACACGGGTAGGCGACGCTCACGGATCAGCTCGAAGCAGCGCACGAGCGCGTCCTCGGCGCCGCGCGGAATCACGAACTGATACTGCACCAGTCCGCCCGCGCCGTACAGCCGGTTCCACGCGCCGACCGCGTCCAGCGGAAAGAAGTACGGCGCGAGGGCCAGCGGGCGCTCGCGCTCGCGGCGCGGCGCCGCCCACCAGTGCAGCGCGTTGAACGCGCGCACGCTGGACGGTCGCAGCAGCGCGCCGGGGAAGCCGCGGGGAACCTCGACCGTCGGTCTGCGCGACAGTGTGCCCGGATACGCCACGCCCGCGCCGCGCCGGGTGCGCGCCGCGGGCGTGCGCTGGTCCGCCGGCAGCGGGTCGGCGCATACGACCACCGCGCGGCCCATGCTCGCGCCGGCCGCCAGCAGATCGAGCCACGCGACCGAATAGCGGTGACTTTCCTCGCCGCTCATCAGCGCCAGCGTCTGCTCGAGGCCGTCAGTGCGGTCGGTGTCCGCGCTGACCCACGCCGAGGGCAGCGGCTCGGCGCGCACGGTCGCCTCGACCAGGACGCCTGTCAGGCCCATGCCTCCGAGCGTCGCTCCGAACAGCTCGGGGTCGCTCTCGGGGGTCACGCGCACGAGGCCGTCCGCGGGCGTGCACAGCGTCAGCGAGGTCACATGCCGCGCGAAGGCGCCATCGCGATGGTGGTTCTTGCCGTGGACGTCGCTCGCGATCGCGCCCGCGAGCGTCACGTGCCTGGTGCCCGGGAGGACCGGCAGCGCCAGCCCGTGGGCGGCGAGGCTCGACATCAGCCGCGCGATCGTCGCGCCCGCCTGCGCGGTCACGAGCCGGCTCTCTGGGTCGATCGAGATGACCCGGTCGAGCGCGGTCATGTCGAGCACCGTGCCGCCGCCGTTCTGGGCGGCGTCGCCGTAGCTGCGCCCGGCGCCGCGCGCGATCACGCCGCCGCGGGGGTTCGCGAGCGCTTCGAGCACGTGCTCGAGCGCGCGCGGCTGGATCACATGGCAGCTGCTGCGCGACGTGCGACCCCAGCCGCTCACGGAGCGCAGCTGCGACTGCGCTGCCGGTGCGCTCAGCTCACGAACCGACATACACGCCACCGAGGAATAGCGCACTCCAGACCGCGCCGAGTGCCAGCAGCAGCTTGTCCCGCAGGATCAGCTCCTCCGGGGCCTGGCCGCCGCCGTGTCCGATCAGCGTCGAGTAGCGGGCCAGCCACAGCACGAGCGGCGCGATCGAGAGGCCGTACCAGACGGTGTGGTCCGGTCGCGTGAACGCCCATGAGGTGTATGCCGACACGGCCGCGAGCGCGGACGCCACGAGCGTCAGCAGCAGCGTCCTGGGTGAGTAGCGGCGGAGCGTCGCGCGCGCGGGGCCTGTGCTCGAGTGCGCGCGCAGCTCGGCGTAGCGCTTGGCGGCGACGAGGAACACGGCGCAGCAGGCGGTCACGATCACGAACCAGCGCGATATGTAGATGTCGGTCGCCACGCCGCCGGCCAGCGCGCGGATCACGAAGCCCGCGGCGACGACGAGCACGTCGAGCACGACGATCCGCCGCAGCCACAGCGAGTAGCTGACCGTTATCACCAGATAGCCGCATGCGAGCGCTCCGAGGCCGGGTGAGATCGCGCTGCCCAGCGCGACTCCCGCGACGGCCAGCGCCACCGCCGTGCGCAGCGCGGTGCCGGCAGACAGCGCGCCGGCAGCCACGGGACGCAGGCGCTTGCGCGGGTGGGCGCGGTCCTGGTCGCGGTCGCGCACGTCGTTGATGAGATACGTGGCGCTCGAGATCATGCACAGCACCGCGAACGCGCCGGTGGCCTCGGCGGCGATCGCCGGGCGATCGATCCAGCCGGCGGCGCAGGGAGCCGCGAACGCGAGCAGGTTCTTGCTCCACTGACGCGGTCGGCATGCGCGCAGCAGCACGCGCGCGGTGCGTGCCGGCCGCTGTCGGCGCGTCGATGATGGCACCCGCACGGGTGTGGACGCGTCGCGCCGGGCCCTGTCGAATGCCGCTTGCTCCTCGACCGGTGCCTCGAGTGAAGCGATGACTGAACCTCCAGGCGATTTTGGTTAATAGCGACCGAGGTCAACGTCCAGCCGCCGCGAGGCAAGGATTCCACACACACTTCCTTTAACCCCGATAAAGCGCACCGTCTGGTGTGAGAGTTTTCTCAGTGAGAATTAACTTATGTGGCGCGAGTTGATGTGTGCTCAGGGGCGGTCTCACTAGTGTCTGAGCATGCCTGCGCTCCCGGCCGCAAAAGCGCGACTGCCGCCGGTGGCCGGACGGCGCCGGCGGGGTCGGCGGCGCGATGGCTCCCGTCCGTCTGTGCTCGTGCGTGTACGGCGTGTCGCGCTCGTCGCGGCGCTGGTGGCGCTCGTTCCCGTCGTCATCTCCTACGCGGCCACGATGGGCCAACCGTCGAACTCGAGCGTCGGCATCCGCAGCGTCGAGTGGCTGCGCGACCACGGTGCCGCCGGCCTCGTGGCGCGCGTGGAGTCGGTGTACTACTCGTTGACGGCGCCCAGCAAGGGCGGGCCGGCGCTGCGCGCGCTGCCGAGCGTCGGCGTCGGCGCCGCGCTGCACCCGGCGCCCAGCGTCGAAGCTCGTCCCGCCCGCGTGCCGGCGCTGATCCGTCCGGCGCTGCCGGGGGAGGGCGTGTGGCACGCCACGCGGCCGTCGCTCGAGGCGCGCCCGCCCGTGCTGGTCACAACGCTGCGCGACCAGCCTGAATATCCCAGGGTGGTGGCGGGTCTCGCGTGGATCGACACCAGGCGCACGACGCTCACGCTAAACCCGGGCCGGCTCGAGCCCTCTGTATCGATTCCTCGCGGCGCGATGGAGGTTCCCGAACGCGACCGGCCGCGCCTGCTGGCGACTTTCAACAGCGGCTTCAAGCTCAGCGATTCCCACGGCGGCTTCGCGCTGGGCGGACACACCTACGCGCCGATGCGCGACGGGCAGGGCACGCTCGTCGGATATGCCGACGGGCGCGTCGACGTGGTCGACTGGAGCCACGGTCAGAGTGCGCCGCCCGGTATCGCGTTCGCGCGCCAGAACCTGCCGCTGATCGTCGAGAACGGACGGCCCAGCCCCAACATCGCGAACGCCGCCGAATGGGGCGCCACCGTCGGCAACGCGGTCCTCGTGTGGCGTTCTGCCGTCGGCGTTGACAAGAACGGCAACCTGATCTACGCGGCGGGCGAAGACCAGACCGTCGCGAGCCTCGCCAGGGCGCTGATCAGCGCCGGGGCGGTCCGCGCGATGGAGCTCGACATCAACTCATACTGGGTCACGTTCATCGACTACGGGGCGTCCGGCGCCGTGGACCCGAGCAAGCTGCTCGAAGGCATGGAACGCCCGGCCACGCGCTATCTCGAACCGGACGACCGCGACTTCTTCGCGCTGTACTCGCGCTGAGGCGCGAAGGCCGCAAACAGCGGGTTCTCACGGCACGCCTGCTACGGTCATGCCACGGGCGGCGAAGTCGTCCTTGAGGTTCTTTGTCTTTGTTGGCGCTCGAGGGCGCGGATGGGGTCAGTCGAATCTCCATTCGCAGCGGTGGCCGACCGTGGTCGCCAGAAGGAGCACCAACAACATGAAGCATGCAACTTTCGCCGACCTCGGCGTGTCCAAGGTCGTCGTCGATGAGCTCGCCAAGCGTGGGATCGAGCAGCCGTTCGCCGTCCAGGGGATGGTCATCCCGGACGTGCTCGCGGGCCATGACGTGCTCGCGCAGTCGCCGACCGGATCGGGCAAGACGCTCGCCTTCGGGATACCGCTGGTCGAGCGCCTGCGCGACTCCGACGCGCGCCCCTCCGCACTGGTGCTCGCGCCGACGCGCGAGCTCGCGCTGCAGATCGTCGAGGACCTGCGACCGCTCGCGCACGCTCGCGCGGTGTCGATCGCCGCCGTATACGGCGGCGCCGGAATCGTCAAGCAGGCGCGGCTGGCGTCGCGCGCGCACATCCTCGTGGCGACGCCCGGCCGCCTGCTCGACCTGATCGAGCGCGGGGACGTCTCGCTCGGGCGGATCCGCATGCTCGTGCTCGACGAGGCCGACAGGATGCTCGACATGGGCTTTCGCCCGGTGGTCGACAGGATCGTCAAGATGACCGCCGCCGAGCGCCAGACGCTGCTGTTCTCGGCGACGCTCGAGGGCGAGGTCGGGCGTATCGCCAAGGCCTACACCACGAACCCCCGCCGCCACGAGCACGCGCACTCGGCCGAGCGCAAGGGAGACGTTGAGCACCGCTTCGTAACGGTCTCGCACGATGGCAAGGTCGCGCACCTGGTCTCAGAGCTGGGTGCGGCCGAGCGCGGGCTGACGCTCGTGTTCGTGCGCACCAAGCGCGGCGCCGACCGGCTCGTCAAGCGGCTCGCGTCGAGCAGCGTGCGCGCGGTGGCGATGCACGGCGACAAGTCCCAGGGGCAGCGCGAGCGCGCTCTCGCGAGCTTCGAGGCGGGCGACGTGGACACGCTCGTGGCGACGGACGTGGCTGCCAGGGGCATCGACGTGGCAGGGATAACGCACGTGATCAACTACGACATTCCGGGCACGCGCGAGGACTACGTGCACCGCATCGGGCGCACCGCGCGCGCGGGCGCGAGCGGTGTCGGTGTGACGCTCGTCGCGCATGACCAGGCGCGCGAGTTCGCCGGCATGGTGCGCGATCTGGGGCTGGATCGCGAGCTCGGGCTCGCAGGGATTGCCGGCGACGATCGTCCGCGCGGCGGCGGTCGCCCCACCGCGCAGCCCGCCGGTGCCGCGAGGCGTCGCAGCGGTCGCTCGCGCACCGGCGCGGGACGCGGCGGCGCTGGGCGCGATGACACGGGGCGCGACGGCGCCGGACGCGGCGGGCGGGCCTCGGGCCGATCCCGGTAGGGCCCGTGAGACGTCGTTTCGGCCGGGCGGTCAGCTACTGTCGCTGCGCATGACAGAGCCGCATGCGGACAACTCCGATGCCGGGGGCAACGGCGACTCCACGGAGGCGGGCTCCGAGGCGGACCTGCTGACGCACTACGACATCCTGCGCCTGCGCGCCCCCAACCCGGGGCTGCTGACGCTGTCGGGGACCAACACCTGGGTGGTGGGGCGCGGTCCGGCGTGGGTGGTCGACCCCGGTCCATTGCTCGACGAGCACCTCGAGCGGATGTTCACCGAGATCGAGACGCGCGGAGGACTCGGCGGCGTGGTGCTCACGCACGATCACCATGACCACACCGAAGCCGTCGGCGCGCTGCTCGAGCGCCATCCGGCGCCGCTCGCGGCGGGGCGCGGCGCGGCCGACGTGCGGCTCGGCGAACGCGTGCGCTTCGGCCCGTTCGAGGCGGTCGCGACGCCAGGGCACGCCGCCGATCACTTCGCGCTGGTAGGCGATGGCGCGTGCTTCACGGGCGACGCGGTGCTGGGCGAGGGCAGCGTGTTCATCAGCCCCTACCGCGGCGCGATGTCCGGCTACCTGCTGGCGCTCACGCGCCTGCGCATGCGCGAGGACTTCAACGTGCTGTGCCCCGGCCACGGGCCGCCGGTGTGGGATGCGCAGGCGCGGCTCGAGGACTACATCTCGCATCGACTGGACCGCGAACACGGCTTGATCATCGCGCTGAGCCAAGGCAAGCGCACCGTGGAGGAGCTGCTGGATGCTGTCTGGTCGGAGGTGTCCGAGCCGCTGCGCCCGCTCGCTACGGCCACGCTTGCGGCGCACCTGGACAAGCTCGAGGAAGAGCAGATCCTGCCCGACGGCGTCGAGCGACCCAGGTTCGAACGGACCGAGTGGTGAACGCGCCCGACGGGTCGCGCGCGGGCACGGGCGGCGACTCCCCGGCTGCTGCTGCGAGCGGCGCGGGCGCGGCGGGCAGCGTACTTGGCTCGAGCCCCACCGTGGTCGACTCGCCGTTCCCGCCGATCGCCGACTACGGCTTCCTGTCTGATTGCCATACGTGCGCGTTGCTCGCCTCCGACGGGTCGATCGAGTGGATGTGCCTGCCGCACTTCGACTCGCCCTCCGTGTTCGGCGCCATGCTCGACCGTGGTGCCGGCAGCTGGCGCGTCGGCCCATATGGCGTCTTCGTGCCGGCGGGTCGGCGCTACATCCCAGGCACGAACATCATCGAGACGACGTGGATGACGCCGCAGGGCTGGTTGCGCGTGGTGGAGGCGCTCACGATCGGCCCGTGGCACGACAACAAGCACGGCTCCAGCCACACCCGTCCCCCCACCGACTACGACGCCGACCACCTGCTGGTGCGGATCGTGGAGTGCATCCAGGGCGAGGTGCAGGTGGAGATCGTGTGCGAGCCGATGCTCGACTACGGCGCAACGGCGGCCAGCTGGACGGTGGCGCAGAGCGGCGAGGCGGGCGTGTGCATGCTGGACGCCACCGACGAGGTGACGGCGTTCAGGCTGTTCAGCGACATCCGCGTCGGCATCGAGGGAAACCGCGCGCACGGGCGTCACACGATGCGCGAAGGCGAGAAGCGCTTCTGCGCGCTGTCCTGGACGGAGGACCGCGGCGGCCCGCACACGGTCGAACAGGCAGAGGAGTACATGGAGCGCACGGCGCACTTCTGGCGCTCGTGGCTTGCCGACGGCACCTACCCGGACCACCCCTGGCGCTTTCAGCTGCAGCGCTCCGCGCTGGCGCTGAAGGGGCTCACGTTCATGCCCACCGGCGCGCTCGTGGCCGCCGCCACCACGTCGCTGCCGGAGACACCGCAGGGCGAGCGCAACTGGGACTACCGCTACTGCTGGATGCGCGATGCGTCGTTCACCCTGTGGGGCCTGCACGCGCTCGGCTTGAACTGGGAGGCGGATGACTTCGTGCAGTACGTCGCCGACATGGAGCGCAACGCGGACGGCTCGCTGCAGATCATGTACGGGATCACGGGCCAGAAGGACCTCGCGGAGTCGACGCTCGACCATCTCAAGGGATACGAAGGCGCGCGCCCGGTGCGCATCGGCAACGGCGCCTACAACCAGCGCCAGAACGACGTCTTCGGCGCAGTGCTCGACTCTGTGTACCTGCACTCCAAGAAGCGCGACCACATCCCCGAGCGGCTGTGGCCGGTGCTGGCCGACCAGGTGCGCTGCGCGGCGGACGTGTGGAGGGAGCCCGACCAGGGGATCTGGGAGGCGCGCGGCGAGCCGCGCCACTACGTCTCCTCGAAGTTGATGTGCTGGGTGGCGATGGATCGCGGCGCGCGCCTGGGGGAACGCCGCGGCCACGTCGAAGCCGCCGAACAGTGGCAGGCGCTCGCCGACGAGATCCGCGATGACATTCTCACGCATGGCGTGGACAAGCGCGGCGTGTTTCGCCAGCACTACGACACCGACGCGCTCGACGCGTCCACGCTGCTGGTGGCGCTGATGCGCTTCCTGCCGCCGGAGGACGAGCGTGTGCGCGCGACCGTGGCGGCGATCCGCGACGAGCTGACGGAGGGCGGGCTGGTGCTGCGCTACCGCACCGAGGAGACCGACGACGGCCTGCACGGCGAGGAGGGCACGTTCCTGATCTGCTCGTTCTGGCTCGTCTCGGCGCTGTCTGAGATCGGCGAGCACCGCGAAGCCGAGCACCTGTGCGAGCGACTGCTCTCATACGCCTCGCCGCTGGGGCTGTACGCGGAGGAGCTCGAGGCCTCCTCGGGACGGCATCTCGGCAACTACCCGCAGGCGTTCACGCACCTCGCGCTGATCAACGCGGTCACGCACGTGGTCGAGGCGCAGCAGCAGGCCTGAGTGGTCAGCAGCCGTGCCGCCCCGTAGGGGCGTCCTCGGCGAACTTTAGTACCCCGGCTCGCCCGGCAGCACGATCCGCGCGACCTCGCCTTCGAGCAGCACCCGCGGCTGCACCGGCTGCACCTCGCGTCCGCGGGCATATGCCATGAGCGCGTCGACGGACGCGAACTCGCGCAGCTGCTCGAGGTGCTTGATCGTGGGAAAGACCAGCTGGATCTCACCGGCGACGTTTGCGTCCAGCGCGCCCTGCGGCGTGAACCAGCCGAGGTCCACGCACTCCTCGCCGTCCACCTGCGGTGCCTGGCCGTGCGGCAGCACCGCCAGGAAGAAGTGCGTGTCGAAGCGGATCTGCACCTCCGCGGGCGTGATCCAGCGCGAGAACTTGACGAGCACGCCGAGGTCCTCCAGAACGACCGCCGCCTCCTCCTCGAGCTCGCGCAGCGCCGCGACGCGGTGCCCATCGTCGCCGTCGCCCTCCCGGGCGTCGACCGCGCCGCCGGGAAACACCCACACGCCGCCCATGAAGCGCGCGTGCGGGGTGCGCTTGACGAGCAGCAGATCGAGCTTCTCGCCGCCACCGCGCAGCAGGATCACGCTGGCGGCCTGGCGCGGCGGCGTGGGCGCGCCGGGGTTGTACGTCTCGCCCGGACCGGGGCGCTCGCTCTCCTCGGACGTGCGCATCGGCTGACCCTACCGGCCGCTAATCTTTGGCGCATGAGCGACACCACGGCATCCACCGCCACCGAGACGCTGCAGCGCTGGATCTGCGAGTCCTGCGGGTACATCTACGACCCCGATGAGGGCGATCCCGACGGCGGCATCCCGGCGGGGACCGCGTTCGAGGACATCCCCGACACGTGGTTCTGCCCGGTGTGCGGCGCGCGCAAGCGCGACTTCACCGTGTACGAGGACTAGAGCGGCCTGACCGACTGGCAGCGACTGCTCGCGCTCGACGCGGAGCGCGTGTGGCATCCATATGGCGCGCTGCCGGCGTCGCTGCCGTCGCTGCCGGTTGCCTCTGCTGAAGGCGTGCGGCTGCGCCTGGCGGATGGCCGCGAGCTGATCGACGGGATGGCCTCGTGGTGGTGCGCGATCCACGGCTACCGTCACCCGGCGCTCGACGCGGCTGTCACGGGGCAGCTGGGGCGGATGGCGCACGTGATGTTCGGCGGGCTCACGCACGAGCCCGCCGTGGCGCTCGCCGAGCGCCTGGTCGAGCTCGCGCCCGACGGACTGGAGCGGGTGTTCTTCGCGGACTCGGGCTCGGTCTCGGTCGAGGTCGCGATCAAGCTGTGCCTGCAGTACCAGCGCGCGCGAGGGCGCGCGTCGCGCACGCGCCTCTTGACGGTCAGGGGCGGCTACCACGGCGACACCGCAGGCGCGATGGCCGTGTGCGATCCGGTCACCGGGATGCACAGCATGTTCGCGGGCGTGCTGCCCCAGCATGTGTTCGCCGCGCGACCGCCGGACGGCTTCCGCGAGCTGCTGCACGAGGATTGGGCGGCGCACGTGCGCGAGCTCGCGGCGCGCCACGTCGACGAGCTCGCCGGCGTGATCATGGAGCCGGTCGTGCAGGGCGCCGGCGGCATGCGCATTCACTCGCCCGCGTGCGTCGCGCTGATGCGCGAGCTGTGCGACGAGCACGGCCTGCTGCTCGTGCTCGACGAGATCGCCACCGGATTCGGGCGCACGGGCGCGATGTTCGCGTGCGAGCACGCCGGCGTCGTCCCCGACGTGATGTGCGTGGGCAAGGCGCTCACCGGCGGCTACATGACGCTCGCCGCGATGCTCTGCACCGCGCAGGTGGCCGAGGTGGTCTCCGGCGGCGAGGGCGGCGGGCTGATGCACGGCCCCACGTTCATGGCCAACCCGCTCGCGTGCGCCGTCGCGCTCGCGTCGCTGTCGCTGCTGGAGGACGGCGGCTGGCGGGGGCGGGTGGCGGCGATCGAGCGGGGTCTCTGGGCAGGTCTTCACCAGGCGCGGGAGCTGCCTGGGGTGAGCGACGTGCGCGTGCTCGGAGCCATCGGCGTGGTCGAGCTCGACCACGCCGTGGACATCGCCGCCGCCACCGGTGCAGCCGTGGCGCGGGGGGTGTGGCTGCGACCCTTCGGGCGGCTCATCTACGCCATGCCGCCCTATGTCATCGGCGCTGAGGACCTCTCCCGCGTCACCGACGCGATCGTGGCCGGCGCCCGCATCTGCTCGGCCGCCGGCTGATGGCGCGTCGGCGCCGTCAGTGCCTGTGGTGTTTCTTGGGCACTGGCTTGATCGTGAGGTTCTGGGCGATGACGGTGGTGCGTGCGCCTTCGCCTTCGAGCACCGCGGCCAGGTGCGCAGGGAGCCTGCCGAAGCGCTTCAGCAGCGCGCGGCCGGCGGCGTTGGGCTTCAGTGAGAGCTTCACCGTCTGACCCGCTGGGATGGTGACGGTCAGCGTGGCGATGGTCACCGTCTTGGAGCGCACTCTCGCTCTGGCCGCGATGCCGATCAGGTGTCCGCGGCGGAGCTTCTCGACCGTGGTGAGCGTCAGGTGGAACTTGCAGTTCGTGCCCGCCACGCCGTGGCAGGCGAGGGCCAGCGTGGCCTGTCCCTTGGCTCCGCTGACGCTCCCCACCTGGGCGGCGGTCGCCTGGGGCAGCTTGCAGCCTCCAGCGTGGTTGGTTGCGGCCGGTGAGCGCGTCTGCCCCGGCTCAGGGTGCATGTCAACACTATTCCGCCCTGCGGCGGAAAGCAAGCGGTCTCGACACACTTCCGTCGTGCTCGGCGAATCGCTCACGGGTCCGTCGGGGGCACGACCCACCGCCGCCACGGTAGGCGCTCGCCGGCGCGGGCGAGCGCCGTAGGATCGGGGCTGCGCACAGGCGCGAGCGCCTCGACCTCCACCGTGCCGAGGCGTGCGATGGTCTCGCGGTTCGACCGTTCCATGACGGTCGACCGGGCTGGCCAGGGGGTGAGCACCACCGCCGCCACCTCGAGGCCCGCGCGCCGCGCAGCCCGCAGCGTGAGCAGCGTGTGGTTGATCGTGCCGAGGCCCGGGCGGGCTGCGATCAGCACGGGCAGGCCGAGCGCGACCGCCAGGTCGCACACGCTGTAGTCCTCGCACAGCGGCACCAGCAGCCCGCCGACGCCCTCCACGATCACCGTCCGCTCGCGCGCGCCGTCGCTTGCCCCCTCGCGCTCGCGTGCGCCGCCGGCTCCGACCGCTGCCGCGAGCAGTTGCTCGGAATCGAGCCGCTCGCCGGCGAGCTGCGCGGCGAGATGCGGGGAGACCGCCGGCCCGTAGCGCAGCGGCGAGACCTCGTCGGGGTCCATGCCCGCGACCCGCGCCAGCAGCTCGTGGTCGGGCGGCCACGCGCCGCGCGCCGCGATCTCGTCGTCGTCGTCCAGGCCCGTCACCGCCGGCTTGAACGCGCGCACAGGCTCGCCCGCCGCCGCCATCGCCGCGAGTAGCGCCGCGCTCAAAACGGTCTTGCCGACGCCCGTGTCGGTCGCCGTGACGAACAGGCCGCGCATGTCCGCCGCTCCGCTCCGCCGCGCCCGGCGCCGGCGGCTAGGCCGCGCGGACGCTGTCGAGCTCGCGCTCGACGTCGAACGGCACGTTCGGCAGCGCCACCGGAGTCAGAGGTCCCGTGTCGGGACCAGCGGGCGCGTCCATGCCCGTGCGCACGCGCGCGGAGGCCGTCAGCTCGGTGTACTCCAGCTCGCGCTCCTCGACCGTCTCCTGGCGTTCCGCAAGCGGCGCCTGCAGCGACTCCGGCTCGACCCCGATCGCGCGCGCCGCGTCGCCGAAAGCGCGCGCCGCCATCTCCAGCTCCGACGCCGTGTGCGAGGCCATCGCCGTCAGGCGCAGGCGCGAGGAGCCCGCGGCGACGGTCGGCGGGCGGATCGCCTGCGCGAACACGTCGCGCTCCAGCGCCTCCTGGCACAGGCGCATCGCCGCGCGCTCGTCGCCCACGATCAGCGGCACGATCTGCATCTCCACGTCCGCCACCGGAAAGCCCTCCGCCGCCAGCGCCCGGCGCAGCACCCGCGCGTTGGAGCGCAGCCGCTGCACGCGGTGCGGGCGTTCGCGCAGCAGCGCCAGAGCCGCCAGCGCGCCGGCCACCGCCGGCGGCGACGGCGCCGTCGAGTAGATCAGCGGGCGCGCCGTGTTGATCAGGTAGCGCACCATCTCCGCGCTCGCGCACACGTACGCGCCATAGGAGCCGAGCGCCTTGCCGAGCGTGCCCACGACCACGTCCACGTGGCCCTCCAGGCCCGCCTCCGCCACCGCGCCGCGCCCGCCCGGGCCGAGGTTGCCGGTGGCGTGCGCCTCGTCCACCACCAGCCGCGCGCCGTGCATCTCCGCGAGCTCCACGATCGGCTCCAGCGGCGCCACGTCGCCATCCATCGAGAACACCGAGTCCGTCACGATCAGCCGGCGCGACGCGTCGTCGCGGCGGCCGTGGCGGCGCATGCTCCAGTCCAGGTGCTCCACGTCGCGGTGGCGGTACACCACCACCTCCGCGCGCGACAGGCGGCAGCCGTCCACGATCGACGCGTGGTTGAGCTCGTCCGAGAAGACGGTGTCGCCGCGGCCCGCCAGCGCGCCGATCACGCCCAGGTTCGCCAGGTAGCCCGAGCCGAACAGCAGGCACGCCTCGCTGCCCTTGAAGTCCGCCAGCCGCTCCTCCAGGCGCCGGTGCACCGTCATCGTGCCCGACACCAGCCGCGAGGAGCCCGCGCCCACGCCCCAGCGCTTCGCCGCGTCCGCAGCCGCCTCGCGCACGCTCGGGTGGTCCGCCAGCCCCAGGTAGTTGTTCGAGCACAGCAGCAGCACCGGCCTGCCGTCTACCAGCACCGTCGGCCCCTGCGGCCCGCTGATCAGCCGCAGCCGTCTTGCCAGACCGAGCCCCTCCAACTCCTCCAGGCGCTGCTCGATCTCGCTCATCCGCTCCGCCTTTCCTCTAGCCGACGGGGACTCTGTTGGCGGCGCCGTCCGGCCGCGGCGGCACCGCGCGCTTGGCGCGATAGCGCAGCTGCGTGGACGGATCCCACAGCCGCACGTCCAGTGTCGGCGCCGCGTCGGCGCCCGCTTCCGGCTCGCCCGCCGGCGCCGCCTCGTCCTGCGCCTGCGCGACCACGTCCGGCGTTTCGCCCTGCAGCCAGCCCGTGCGGTTGTCCGGGCGCGGGTTCGCCGCATTGTCCGGCTGGCGCGCCACGTTTAGCCCCAGCTCCTCGAACATCGCGCGGTCCGTCTCCGGCTCGTTGCCGAGCGTCGTCAGGAAGTTGCCCATCATCACGCCGTTGATTCCCGCCCTCACGGCCAGCTGCTGCAGCTCCGCCAGGTTCTCCACGCGCCCGCCGCACAGGCGGAACAGCGCTTCGGGCAGGATCAGGCGGAAGATCGCGATCCACTTGACCGCCTCCCACGGGTCCATGAACTCGCGGTCGCCGAACTTCGTGCCCGGGCGCGGGTTCAGCATGTTGATCGGCACGCTCGTCGGGTCGATCTCCGCCAGCTCAAACGCCATCTCAACGCGTTGCTCGCGCGTCTCGCCCAGGTTCAGGATGCCGCCCACGCACGTCTCCAAACCCGCCTCGCGCACCGCGTCGATCGTGCGCAGCCGGCCCTCGTAGCGGACCGTGCTGGTCACCTCCGAGTAGTAGCTGTGCGCCGTCTCCACGTTGTGGTGCACGCGCTGGATGCCCGCCTCGCGCAGCGCCTTCGCGCGCTCCGCCGAGATGTGGCCCACCGACGCGCAGCGCTTCAGGTTGGTCTTCTCCGCCACCAGCCGCACGCCCTCCAGGTACTTCTCGAAATCGCGCTTGGACAGACCCTGGCCCTGCGTCACCATGCAGAAGCGATGCGCGCCGGCGGCCTCCGCCGCGCGCGCGTGTTCCAGGATCTGCTCCGGCTCCATCATCGCGTGCATCGGTGTCTCCGCATCCGCGAAGCGCGACTGCGCGCAGAAGCCGCAGTCCTCCGCGCAGCCGCCCGACTTGGCGTTCACCAGCGAGCACATGTCCGTCGAGTCCGCAAAGCGCTCCACGCGCGCCTTCCACGCGCGCTCGATCAGCGCCTCGATCTGCGCGCGATCCTCGATCTCGCCCAACTCAAGCGCTTGCTCCCGTGTGATCAGCGGCGGCACGGGAAGAAACCGTATGCGGTGTGGCGGACGGCTACTCGCCGCGCCAGCTCGGCGCGCGCCGCTCCGCGAACGCGCGCATCCCCTCGCGCAGGTCGCGCGAGGCGAACGATGCGCGGCGCAGCTCGATCAGCTCCGCCTCCACATCCGCCGGCAGCTCGCTCTCAGCTCTCAGCAGTGCTGCGATCACGCGCTTGTTGCCCGTCTGCGACAGCGGCGCGTTGCCCGCCAGCTCGCCCGCCAGCGCCAGCGCCGCCGCCTCCAGCTTCTCCGGCGCGCTCACGCGGTTCACCAGGCCCCACTCGAGGGCAGTCGGCGCGTCGATGTAGCTGCCCAGCAGGAACAGCTCGCGCGTGCGCGCCGCGCCGATCGCGTCGATGAAGCGGCGCAGCCCCGTGTGCGAGTACACCAGCCCCAGCTTCGCCGGCGGCATCCCCAGCTTGATGCCCGCCTGCGCCACACGCAGGTCGCACGCCAGCGCCAGCTCCAGGCCGCCGCCGATCGTGTGGCCCGGCAGCGCCGCCAGCGTCGGATACGGAAACGCCTCCAACGCGTCGATCGCCAGCGTGAACGGGTGTGCCACCAGGCGCTCCGCGCGCTCCTCGAACTCCTCGTCAGGAATCTCTCCGATGTCATAGCCCGCCGAGAACATGCCGTGCGCGCCCGTCACCAGCACGCAGCGCGCGCCCGAGGCCGG
Organism: Solirubrobacteraceae bacterium; assembly: GCA_035483595.1. Taxonomy (GTDB): domain Bacteria; phylum Actinomycetota; class Thermoleophilia; order Solirubrobacterales; family Solirubrobacteraceae; genus Palsa-744. Next base: position 223,819 of record DATHPU010000022.1, on the reverse strand, counting down.
CGCCGCCAGCTCCTCCAGCGTCGCGCTGATCGCATCCAGGATCGGGTGATCCAGCGCGTTGCGCTTCGCCGGGTTTGAGATCGTCAGGCGCACCACGCCCGCCGCCGGCTCGTCGACCAGCAGCTTGCCGTCGGCCACTACTCCAGCACCACCAGCGTGTCGCCCTCGTTGACCGCCTGGCCCTCCTCACAGCGGATCTCCCTCACCGTGCCCGCGTCTTCCGCCTCCACCGGCATCTCCATCTTCATCGACTCCAGGATCGCGACCGTGTCGCCCTCTTCGATCGCGTCGCCCACCGCACACTCGATTTTCCATACCGTGCCGGTGATATGAGCCTCGACGTCAGTCATACGCTCCTCCAGACGCTCCTCGCCGTCGCCCCGCCGGCGACCATGGGAACAGGACAATAGACCGCCCCGCCGACCGATCCGCGCAGCCGCGCACCGTCGTGCTGGTCGCCGCCCACGACGAGGCGCCGCGTCTCGCCGACACGCTCGCAGCGCTCGCGCGCGCGTTCCCCGACGCGCCCCTGTGGGTCGCCGACGACGGCTCCACCGACGCCACCGCCCGGATCGCACGCGCCGCCGGCGCGCACGTGGTGCGCAGCGCCGGCGTCATCGGCAAGGGCGCCGCCGTCACCCGCACAGCCCGCGAGGCCCTGCGCAGCGCCACCGTGCCCATGCACGAGCCGTCTGAAACCGTGCGCCATCCCGACTCAAAATCGCTGTTCGTGCTGTGCGACGGCGATCTCGGCGAGTCCGCCGCCGCGCTCGGCGCGCTCGCCCACACGGTCGCGCGCGGCGACGCCGACGTCGCCGTCGCCGCCTTCGCCACGCGCGTCGGCGGCGGCTTCGGGCTCGCGCGCGGCTTCGCGCGCTGGGCCATCCGCAGGCGCTGCGGCCTCGACACCGTCGCGCCCATCTCCGGGCAGCGCGCCCTCACCGAGCAGGCGCTGCGCGACGCGCTGCCGTTCGCGCACGGCTTCGGCATGGAGATCGGCATCACCGTCGACGCCGTCCGCGCCGGGCACCGCCTCGTCGAGCTCGAGCTGCCGCTCAGCCACCGCGCCACCGGGCGCGCGCCCGCCGGGTTCCTGCACCGCGGGCGCCAGCTGCTCGACTTCGTGCGCGTGTACGCCGCGCGGCGATAGCCGTACGGCGCGCGCGGTCGTCGCAGGCGTCTGACCCGCGCGCCCGCGCGCGTAACTTTGCGCCGCGCGCGACGTACAGCGTTCGATGAGCGACCTCGCACCCATGCGCGAACAGGTCTACACCGACCCGCGCCCCAAGGAGCACTTCGACCGCTTCCACGAGCGCTCGCGCACGCGCGAACCCGACTGGGCGTACGAGCTCACGCGCGTGCTCACCTCGCTGTACGCCTACGCGTTCCTGCGCGCCCGCGCCATCTCCGTCGAGAAGGTGCCAGGCAGCGGCGCCGTGATCCTCGCGCCCAACCACTTCTCGTTCATGGACCACTTCCTCATGGGCTGCTACATCCGCCGCAAGGTGCGCTTCATGGCCAAGTCGCAGCTGTTCAAAGGGCCCATGCAGCTCATCTACACCCACGGCGGCGTGTTCCCCGTGCGCCGCGGCGCACGCGACGAGGAGACGTTCATCACCGCCCGCTCCATCCTCGACCGCGACGGCGCCATCACCATGTACTGCGAGGGCGGACGCTCGCGCACCGGCAAGGTCGCCGAACAGGCAAAGCGCGGCATCGGGCGCCTCGCCCTGGAGACCGGCGCGCCCGTCGTGCCCATCGCCATCTACGGCTCCTCGCACATCCGCAACTGGAAGCGCCTGCAGTTCCCCAAGGTCACCGTGCAGTACGGCGACGCCATGCGCTGGGAGCCCATCGCCGACCCCACGCGCGAGCAGCAGCAGGCCGTCGCCGACCAGATCCTCGTCGAGATCCGCCGGCTGTACGCGGGCCTCGAAGAACACGGGCGCAAGGGCATCCTCAAGCACGTGCGCGAACAGCAACGCGCCGAGCGCCGCGCCCACCGCGAGGGCGCCGCCGTTGCCTGAGCCCACGCCCGCCGTCGAGGTCGTCGGGGCAGTCGCCTAGGGTTTGACACCAATGGATCCTCAACCGGGCCACAGGGGGGACTATGCAAAGCCGCGTTGACGTCGGCGGCGTCATCCGGCGCGTGCTCGACATCTACGTCGACCAGGCGTCCGTGCTCATGCCCGCCGCCGCCGTCGTGTTCGTGTTCACCGGCATCGTCGCCGCGCTGCTCATCGTCGCCAGCCCCGCGCTCGCGCTCGTCGCCCTCATCATCGACGTCGTCGCCGGCACGCTGTTCACCGGCATGGTCGTCGAGCTCGTCGCCGACATCCAGGACGGCCGCCGCGACTCAAGCCCCGGCCAGCTGCTGCGCGCCGCCACGCCCGTGCTCGGCCAACTCGTCCTCGTCGGCATCATCGCCGGCATCGGCATCGTCGTCGGCTTCATCCTCATCATCGTCCCCGGCCTCATCCTGCTCACCATCTGGTCCGTCGCCGCGCCCGTCGTCGTGCTCGAGCAGCCAGGCGCGCTCGCCGCGCTCGGTCGCAGCCGCGAGCTCGTGCGCGGCAACGGCTGGCAGGTGTTCGGCGTCATCGCCGTGCTCTACATCGGTGTCGGCGTGATCAGCTTCATCATCGACGGGGTGGCCCAGTCCGCCGGCTCGGGGGCCGGCATCGTCGTGCGGGTCATCGTCGGCGTGCTCACCGCGCCGCTGGCCGCGCTTGCCGAGGCGGTGCTGTATTTCGAGCTGCGCGGTGGTGCGCCGGTGCAGAGCGCAGGTGGGGGCGGGGGGGATGTCGTGGCCGGTGGCGGTGGGTCGGACGTTGGCGGCCCGCCCGGCGATGGCGGCGCGGGCGCGGGGCGCGCGTTCGGGGGTTGACCGCATCGCAGCTGCTGCGCCCCGGCCTGCTGCAGGGCGTGTCGATCCTGCTCGCCGGGGCCTCGCTCTCGGATGCCGATGACGGGACGTCGCTGGGAGGCGCCGTCCGCGCGGCTTGCTTTGGGCTGGGGGCGCGCGTGTGCGAGTGCCAGCTGGATGTCGACACGTCGGCCGGTAACGGCGATGTCGCAGCTGAAGATGCGGTCGAGCGTGCCGCCCAGGACGCCGTCGAGGCGGCGCTCGCGGATGGCCGCACCATCGAGATGCTGGTGGTCGACTGCGCGAGCGTGTTCGCGCGTGCTGGCGCGGGCGCGGGTGACGACAGTGCGCGCGAGTCGCTGCGAGTCTGCCTGGATGTCGCCTGGATTGCGACGCGCGCGGTCGTAAACGGCGCGTTCCTGCCGGGCGAGCGGGGCGGACGCATCGTCTATCTGGCGCCGCTCGCCGACGGCGGCGAGCATGCCGATGCGGCTTGCGCCGGGCTCGAGAACCTCGCGCGGACCCTCTCCATCGAGTGGGCGCGGCACGGAATCGGCACCGTCACGATCGCGCCAGGGGTCGCGACGGCCGGTGAGGTGGCGGCGCTGGTGGCCTATCTCGCGTCGCCCGCGGGCGCCTACTTCTCAGGTTGCCTGCTGGACCTCAGAGGCGCCGCCGCCGTTTAGAGGTGCCGGATGTCATTGGTGCCTGAGCGGCGCCGCGTACTTTGTCATCGACGCCAAGGCCTGTAACACCATGGTTATACGGCGCTCGCGATGCAACAACAATTGAAGCCGGCGGGGAGACTGCCGCCGCATTTCACGCCAGCTCCCCACCGACCGCCCAAACCAAGCAGCGTCAGCCCGTCATCCCCCCGAACAGCCCGCCGGTGATGTGCAGCGTCTGCCCGTGCACGTAGTTGGACCACGGCGAGCACAGGAAGAAGATCCCTCCCGCGGCCTCCTCCGGCGTGGCGGGGCGGCCGAGCGGGATCAGCATTGAGGCCATCTGGCGCATCTGCTCGGGGATGCCCAGCTGGATCTTCTCGCCGTCCTTCTCCATCGTGTTCTCGTCGACCTTGGCCTGCGTGAGGCGCGTGTCGATGAAGCCGAACGCGACCGCGTTGACGTTCACCTTGAACTGGCCCCACTCCTTGGCGACCGTTTTCGTGAGGCCCACCACGCCCGCCTTGCCCGCCGAGTAGTTGGCCTGGCCGGCGTTGCCGAACGTGCCGGACGTGGATGACACGTTGACGATCTTGCGGAACACCTCCTTGCCTTCCTCGCGCTCCTTCTTGGCGGGCTCGCGCAGGTGCGGAGCGGCGGCGCGGATGATGCGGAACGGCACCACCGTGTGGATGTCGAGCATCGCCTGGAAGTGCTCGTCGGACATCTTGTGGACGGGCGCGTCGAGCGTGTAGCCGGCGTTGTTGACGATGATGTCGATCTTGCCGAACGAGTCGACCGCCTTGCGCACCAGCTGGTCGGCCGCACCCGGCTTCGTGAGGTCGCCCGCGAACACGGCGGTCTCGCCCGCGATCTCCGAGGATGCCTGCTCGGCCACGTCGCCGTCGAGGTCGTTGATCAGCACCTGGGCGCCCTGCGAGACGAGCAGCTCCGCGGTGGCGCGTCCGATCCCGCGTGCTGAGCCCGTGACGATCGCCGACTTGCCGTCGAGTACTCCCATAGCTTTGAGGTCTCCTTCTCAGTCGTTCTTGGGGGAGCGCGAGTTATATCGGGCCGCGATCCACCGCATGGCTGCGTGGCGCCGCGCCGTCCGGTGCGCCAGTGCTCAGAAGTCGGGCGTCGCCGGCAGGCCCACGTAGTTCTCCGCCAGGCTCTGCGCCGCCGCGCGCGAGCGCTCCAGGTACTCCAGCCGCGACAGCTGCAGCCGCTGCTCGAACGCGCCGCCGCCGAGGTCGTGCAGCAGCTGCGTCATGTAGTTGGAGAAGTCCTGCGCGCGCCACACCCGCCGCAGCGCCGTCTCCGAATACGCGTCCAGGCCCGCGCTCGAGCCGCTGGCGTAGCGTTCGGCGATGGCCGCCGCCAGCAGGCGCACATCGTTGAGCGCCAGGTTCAGGCCCTTGGCTCCCGTCGGCGGCACGATGTGCGCGGCGTCTCCCAGCAGGAACAGGCTGCCGTGGCGCAGCGGTTCGCACACGTAGCTGCGCATCGGCGTTATGCCACGCTCCAGGATCGGCCCTTCGCTCACGCGCCAGCCCTCGCTCGCCAGGCGCAGCTGCAGCTCCGCCCAGATGCGCTCGTCCGGCCAGTCCTCCATGCGCGCGTCCGCCGGCACCTGCAGGTACAGCCTGCTGATGCGCGGGGAGCGCATCGAGTACAGCGCGAAGCCGCGCTCGTGCCACGCGTAGATCAGCTCGTCCGTCGCCGGTGGCGCCTGTGCCAGGATTCCCAGCCAGCTGAACGGGTACACGTACTCGTGCTCCGTCAGCGCATCCGCCGGGGTCGACCGGCGGCACACGCCGTGGAAGCCGTCGCAGCCCGCGATCAGCTCGCACTGCAACTCGTGCGCGCGGCCCTCGTGCGTGTAGGCGATGCGCGGACGCTCGCCGTCGAGGTCGTGCACAGCCGTGTCAGACACCTCGAAGCGCAACGGCCCGCCGCCCTGCAGCCGCGCCGCGATCAGGTCCTTGACGATCTCCTGCTGTCCGTAGATCGTGATGCCGAGGCCAGTCAGCTCCGTGATCGGCAGGTGGTGCGTGTGCCCGTGGCGGCGCAGGTAGATGCCGTGGTGCTCCAAACCCTCGCGCGCCAGCCGCTCGCCGACGCCCAGCTCGTGCAGCAGCGCCACAGTGTTGTGCTCCAACAGGCCCGCTCGCACACGCTGCTCCACGTACGCGCGCGAGCGGCTCTCCAGCACCGCGCACTCGACGCCCGCGCGTTCGAGCATCAGCGCGAGCGTCAGGCCGGCCGGCCCCGCGCCGACGATGCCGACCTGCGTCTTCACGCGGGCGAGCATATATAAGTTGCCAATGGCGAACCTACGGGGGCGTGCGCGCTTGGCGCGGTGGTTGACGGGCTCGTCACCGGAGGCGATCGGCGAGCGCCTGACGGCGGTCGACCGCTACATCTGCGAGCGGCTCGTCGCGCCGGACGCCGCGCTCGACGCCGCGCTCAGCTCCAGCGACGCCGCCGGCCTGCCCGCGATCGCGACAAGCCCCAACCAGGGCAAGCTGCTTGGGCTGTTGGCGCGTGTGCACGGCGCGCGGCGCATCCTCGAGCTCGGCACGCTCGGCGGCTACAGCACGATCTGGCTCGCGCGCGCGCTGGCGCCCGGGGGACAGCTGGTCACGCTCGAGGCCGACCCCCGCTGTGCGGAGGTCGCGCGCGCCAGCATCGCGCGCGCGGGTCTCGGCGACGTGGTGCAGCTGCGCGAGGGGCCCGCGCTCGACTCGCTTCCCGAGCTGCTCGCGGAGGGCGAGCCGTTCGACCTCGTCTTCATCGACGCCGACAAGGCCAACTACCCCGCGTATCTGGACTGGTCGCTGAAGCTGCTGCGTCCCGGCGGCCTGCTGATCGCCGACAACGTCATCGGCGGCGGCGCCATCATCGACGCCGACGGCGGCGAGCCGTGGGGCGAGGAGGGCGGCCTCGACGGGATGCGGCGCTTCTACGAGCAGCTCGCAAGTGAGCCCCGCATCGACGCCACCGCCGTGCAGACGGTCGGCGAAAAGGGCCACGACGGCTTCGTGCTGGGCATCGTCGGCTTGACTGGTGCCAAACAGTCGAGTAAATTTTAGATAAGGATCAACTTAGAGAGGATTGAGCCTCCAGCGAGTTTCCGCCCGAACGGGGGCATGAGCCAAGGACAGGCGGTGCGCGAGGCGCCACACGATGATCGTCGCCGACCGCCTAGCCGAACGTCACTTCACAGCGCAGCACGACGCGCCGGCCGATCTCGAGCAGGTGGAGATCGTGGCGCTCGACCCGTTCCTGCGCGGACTGCTGTTCACCGACGGGACCGTGTCGCGGGCGCTCGAAGCGCAGATGCTCGCGCCGGTGAGCGTGCAGCCGTTGGAGCAGGTCGAGAGCTCGCCGCCCGCTCCCGTCGCGCGCGCCCTGGAGCTGGACGCGGACGAGGCCTGTGTGCGGCGGCGCGTGTTCATGAGCAGCGATCAGAACGCGCTGTCGGTGTGGGCCGAGTCCTATCTCGTCCCCGGGCGTCTGCCGTCCGACTTCATCGGCGTGCTCGGCGACAGCCCCACCGGCATCGGCGGCTCGCTTGGGCAGCTCAAGCTGGAGAGTTGGCGCGAGCTGCTGTGGTTCGGGCTCGGGCGAGCGCCCCAGTGGTCCGGCGCGACGTCCGCGGGCACGACGCTCACTCGTTCCTATCGTGTCATCACGAGCCGCCTGCCCGCGCTGTTCATCTCGGAGGCGTTTGCCGTGCAGCAGCACGGCGGCGTCCACCATCTGACCGGCGCCGCCGGCGTGCCGGCCGACCTGACCGGCGCGGGCAACGGCGCGCCGCCGACGCCCGGCTGAGATGGCGCCCGCGGATCGCTGCAACGCCAGCCTCGTTCTCGACCGCAACATCGAAGCCGGGTGGGGCGACCGGCTCGCCTACATCGCCCGCGTGGACTCGCTCACGTTCGAGCAGCTGCGCCGGCGCGTCAACCGCATGGGCCACTTGCTGCGCGAGCTCGGAGTGCAGCGCGAGCAGCGGGTCCTGCTGGTGCTCGACGACAGCACCGTGTTCCCCGTCGCGTTCCTCGCGGCGATGCGCATCGGCGCCGTTCCCGTCCCCGTCAGCGTGCGCGAGACGCCCGCGCACTTCACCCACTTCGTCGATGACTCCGGAGCCGCGGTCGTCGTGTGCGACGCCGAGGTCCTGCCCGCGCTGCAGGGCGCGCTCGCCGGTCGCGACGCGCGCTTCGTGGCGCGCGGCGCGGGGGATGGCGCGAGCGGGCCAGACGCGCTGGGGGGCCTCGAAGGGGTCACCGAGCTCGAGCGCGCGCTCGCGGCGCAGGACGACGAGCTCGACGCCGTCGCCACGCGCCCCGACGACATGGCCTTCTGGCTGTACACCTCCGGCTCGACCGGCAACCCCAAGGGGGTCGTGCACCTGCACCGCAGCATGCGGTACACGGGCGAGACGTTCGGCCGCCACGTGCTCGGCATGCACGAGCACGACCGCATGTTCTCGACGACCAAGCTGTACCACTCCTACGGGCTCGGAAACAGCCTCTCCTATCCGCTGTTCTTCGGCGCGAGCGCGGTGCTGCTCGACGGTCCGCCCACGCCGGAGCGGCTGCTGGCGACGCTGCGCGAGCACCGCCCGACGGTGTACTGCTCGGTGCCCGCGCTCTACAGACAGCTCCTCGACGACCGCGACGCGGGCGACGCATTCGCGTCGGTGCGGCTGTGCATCTCCGCCGCGGAGCCGCTGCCGCAGCGCACGTTCGAGCAGTGGCGCGAGCGCTTCGACCTTGAGATCGTCGACGGGATCGGCGCGACGGAGATGTTCGTCACGTACTGCTCCAACCGCCCCGGCGAGGTGCTGCCTGGGACGACCGGTCACGCGGTGCCGGGCTACGAGCTGCGCCTGACAGACGACGAGGGCGCGCACGTCGACGGCCCCGGCGTGGGGATCCTGGAGGTGCGTGGCGGCTCGCGCGCCGCGCGCTACTGGAACCAGCCCGAGAAGACCGAGCGCAGCATGCCCGGCGAGTGGTTCGTCACGGGCGATCGCTTCGAGCGCTGCGACGACGGCGCCTACGTGTATGTGGGACGCGCTGACGACATGTTCAAGGTGGGCGGCCTGTGGGTGTCGCCGGTGGACATGGAGCACGTGCTGCTGGAGCATCCCGCCGTCAGCGACGTGGGCGTCGTCGGCGTGAGCGTCGACGACTACAGCCGCCTGGCCGCGTTCGTCAAGTGCGCCGACGGTGTGAACGCCGACGAGCAGCTGCGCGACTCGCTGCGCAGCTGGTGCCGGGAGCGCATGCGCGAGTACGAATACCCGCACCTGATTCGCTTCGTGGAGGAGCTGCCGCGCACGCTCAACGGCAAGCCGCAGCGCTTCAAGCTGCGCGCGATGGTCGAGCAGGAGCTCGCGCCGTCGCCCGAGTCGGCGGCGGCGCCCGTCCAGCCCGAGGGCTCGCTTGAGCGGATGCTCGAAGGCGTGGACGAGGCGGATCGCGATTCGATGGTGCTCGAGCTGGTGCTCGCGCAGGTCGCGGCGACGCTGGGTGAACGGCCGGATGGGGCGACGGTCGCGCACAGCTCGTTCGAGGCGCTCGGCTTCGACTCGCTCGCGGCCGTGGAGCTGCGCAACCGCCTGGCGAACGCCACCGGCCTGTCGCTGCCCTCGACGCTGATCTTCGACCATCCCACACCCGCGGCCGTCGCGACGCTGCTGCGCGCGTGGGCGCAGGGCGACTTCTCGGGCGAGCAGGTCTCGGAGCTCGACGGGTTCCTTGCAGACGCGCTCGAAGCGGTCATGCGGAAACCGGCGCGGACGCGGATGCCCGCCGCGCCGCTGGATATCCGCATGAAGACCTCGCCGTGGGTGCGCAGCGTGATGCCTGTGCAGCTCGCCGTCGAGCGCGCGGCGCGCCGCGGTCAGGCGATCTGGGAGCACAGCGAGCGCGAGCGCGCCGAGGCGATCGCCGCGATGGAGACGATCGTCGCCGGCACCGAGCGCGAGCCGGAGCTGCGCGAGCTGGCGCGACTGCACCTGATCGAGAGCAAGATCGACCGCGCGCTGTTCTGGCAGCGGCGCTGGCCTGCGCACGTCGACGAGCGCTCGAGCCCGCTGCTGCGAGAGGCGCTCGCGGGCGAGCGCGGCGTGCTGCTCAGCGCCTGCCACACGGGTCCCTACTACCGCCTGCAGTGTGCGCCGCCGCTCGACGGCCCCGGCACGTTCATCGTCCCCGGCGCGTGGTTCTTCGAGCCGCCCAGCCCCAGCTACTGGGGGCGGCGCCTCGCGCGCTGGCGTAAAGGCACCCGCAGCCGTCTGGTGCCCGCCAGGGGCTCGTTCCGGATCATCCAGGCGCTGCTCGAGCGCGGCGAGCCGGTGCTGGTGTTCTTCGACATGCCGGGCCCGCGCGAGACGCGCTTCCTCGGCAAGCCCGCGACGCTCGCCGACGGCAGCGCGCAGCTGGCCGCGCGCACCGGTGCGCTCGTGCTGCCGCTGCGCGCCCGGCGCGAGGGTCACCGCGTGTGGGTGGATGCGGCGCCGCCGCTGGACCCGCGCGACTACGCCGATGTCGAGCAACTGGGCGACGCGCTCGCCGCCGTGCACGAGCGCTGGATCCTCGAGCGTCCGCACGCGATGGCCGACCCGCGCAGCTTCGGGTGGGAGCAGGGAGCGACAGCTCGCGAATGGCGGGTTCCGACTGGCGCGGCGGCGCTCGCCGGCGTCAGCGGCCGATGATTACGCCGAAGTCCTGCGTGTAGATCGCGCCGGACTGGCCGTGCGCGAGCGAGCTGGGCGGATGCGGCGAGACGCCGATGCCCGTTTCCCTGTAGTGGGGGTCCAGGATGTTGGCGCGGTGCGGCGGCGAGCCCATCCACGCGGCCACGATCGCGCGCGGCGTCGCCAGGCTGAGCGTGCCCCAGGCGATGTTCTCGCCGACTTCGTAGGAGGAGCGGCTGGAGATGTAGCCGGCGGCGCGCATGCGCGTCAGCGGCGTGCCCCCGCGCGGGCCGGTGTGTTCGAAGTAGTCGCCGAACGCCATGCTCTCGGTGTGCGACTGGGCGGCACGCCGCAGTCGCCTGTTGGGCCGCAGCGGGCGCTCGCCGTGGGCGGCGCGTTCGCGGTTGATCAGACACAGCGTCGCGCCGCGGATCAGCGTCAGGTTCCGCGCGGTCGGCATCAGCTGGGTGTTCGCGCACGCGTGGTGGGCGCCGAGGCCGTGCGCGCGTCCGCGGCCGTGGGCGTGGGTGTGGGCGAGCGCGGGCGAGCCGCCGGCGCAGATCGCGGTGGTGACGGTGGCGGCGGCGAGGGCCAGCCGGCGGAGACGTGGGGCAGCCACGTCGCACGCATCGGGCCTTCAGGACGGAACCCTTAGCGCTGCAAGATGACGTTGGACACGTGTTCGATCGGCGCGTCGCCAGCGCAGCCTGCCGCGGCGCCGCAACTGCCGCTGACGGGTGCTACAGGCCGAGCACGCGCGCGAGGATCTCGCGCATGATCTCGTCGCTGCCGCCGCCGATCGGGCCCAGGCGCGCGTCGCGGGCGGCGCGCTCGATGAAGTACTCCCGCATGTAGCCGGCGCCGCCGTGGATCTGCAGGCACGCGTCCATCAGCTCGAAGCACGCGCGCTGCGTCAGCAGCTTCGCCATCGTGACCTCCTTCAGCGGATCCTCGCCGCCGACGAAGCGCCGCAACGCGTCATGGGTGACGCAGCGGCACGTGTACACGGAGGTGGCGAGGTCGGCGAGCTTGTGGGCGATCGCCTGGTGGCCGCTCAGCGGCCGCCCGAACGCCTGGCGCTCGCGCGCGAACTCCGCCGTGCGCTCCCACGCGAGCTGCATCGCGCCGACGGCGCCCAGCGACATCGCCAGGCGCTCCCACTGGAAGTTGGCCATGATCAGCTTGAAGCCCTCGTTGAGCCCGCCCAGCAGGTTCTCCTCTCCCACGAACACGTCCTGGAAGCTGATCGTGGCGGTGTCCGACGCGTGCCAGCCGAGCTTCTCGAGCTTCGAGCTGCTGACCCCGTCGCCGCGATCGACGATCAGGAACGAGATCCCATGGTGCCCGCCCTCCTGTGTCGTCTTGACGGCCGTGACGATGAAGTGCGCCCGCACGCCGTTCGTGATGTACGTCTTCTCGCCGTTGAGGACCCAGCCGCCGTCCACGCGCTCGGCGCGCGTGGTGATCGCCGCGACATCCGAGCCGGCGCCCGGCTCGGTGATGCCGAGCGCGCCGATCCTCTCGCCGCGGATCGCCGGCACGAGGTAGCGCTGCTTCTGGTCCTCCGTGCCGAACTTCCAGATCGGCGGCGTCGCGATGTTGATGTGCGCGCCGATGCCCGCCGCGGTGCCGCCCGAGCCCGCGCGCGCCATCTCCTCGCACATGACCGCCTCGTGCAGGTAGTCGCCGCCCTGCCCGCCGTAGGACTCCGGGTACTTCAGCCCGAGCAGGCCCTGCGCGGCGAGCTTGGGGAAGACTTCGTCCGGGAACCAGCGCTCGTCCTCCCACTGCTGCGCGTGCGGCGCCAGCTCGCGCTCGATGAAGCCGCGGATCGACTGTCGCAGTTGTTCGTGCTCGTCGGAGAAGAGGGGAGTGGATGCTGTCATCGGGCTAGAGGACATATTTTATGCATAGTTTGGCTCAACAAGGCTATATTGATTACGTGCGCAGGACAACATTGGATATTGACGAGGATATGCTCGCGAAAGCCAGGGAGATACTGGGCACGCGGGGCGTCAAGGACACGGTTGACGAGGCATTGCGCGAGGTTGTGCGCCGCGAGGCGGGCAAGCGCATCATCAAATGGCTCAAAGAGAACGAGGATCTGCACAACCCAGAGATCATGGAACGCGCGTGGCCACAGCCACCCATCTCGTAGACAACAGCGTGCTGACGCGCACGGGCAAGGCGCCGGTGGCGGTACGCGTGGAGCCGATGATCGAAGACGGCCTGCTGGCGAGATGCTCGCTGACCGACCTGGAGCTGTTGTTCAGCGCGCGCTCGGGCGCAGATCACCGCGCCAGTCGCGCTGACATAGACCTGCGCTTTGGTCACGTGCCCACCGACCAGCGCACCTTCGACCGCGCGATCGAGATCCAGGGGCTGCTCGCCGACAAGGCCCAGCATCGCGCGGCCAGCATCCCCGATCTGGTCGTTGCGGCGGCAGCCGAGCGCTCTGGGCTGACCGTCCTGCACTACGACGCCGACTTCGAGCTGATCGCGACCGTCACGGGACAGCCCACCGAGTGGGTCGTGCCACGCGGCTCGGTCGACTGATCACAGCCCGTACGAGCGCCCGATCACGTCGAGCATGATCTCGTCGGTGCCCGCGCCGATGCGGTTCAGGCGCGCGTCGCGCCACACGCGCTCGACGCCGTACTCGCGCATGTAGCCCGCGCCGCCGTGGATCTGGATGCATTCGTCGGCGACTTCGCAGAGCACGCGCGAGGCGTGCAGCTTGGACATCGAGATCTCGCGCACGGGGTACTCGCCGTTGGCGAAGCGCCACGCAGTGATGTAGGTCATCTGCCGCGCCGACTCGATTTTGGTGGCCATCTCGGCGAACTTGTGGCGGATCACCTGGAACTTGCCGATTTCGCGGCCGAACGCCTTGCGCTCGTGCGCGTACTGCAGCGTCCGTTCGAAGCACTTCTGCGCGCCTGCGACCATGCCTGCGGCGCCGATCAGGCGCTCGCCCTGGAGCTCCCACATGATGTGGTAGAAGCCCTTGCCGACCTGGCCAAGCGCGGCGGAGGCGGGCACGCGCACGTCCTGGAAGGCCAGCAGCGCCGTGTCGGAGGCGTGCATGCCGAGCTTCTCAAGGCGCTTCTCGCGAATCACGCCGGGCGCGTCCATCGGCACGAGGAACAGCGTGAAGCCGTCGTATCCAGAATCCGTCCCGCCCTCCCCGGTCTTCGTCACGAGCACGATCACGTCGGCGCGGTGGCCGTTGGTGATGTATGTCTTCGAGCCGTTGATGATGTAGTCATCGCCGTCCTTGACCGCGCGCGTCTTGATCCCTTTCACGTCCGAGCCCGCGTCCGGCTCGGTGATCCCGAGGCACAGGATCTTCTCGCCCTTGATCGCCGGCACGACCCATTCCTGCTTCTGCTCCTCGGTGCCGAACGCGAGGATCGGCGGCATCGCCATGTCGGTGTGCACCGCCACCCCCATCGCCAGGCCGCCCGAGTTCGCGTTCGTGATCTCCTCCGCGAGCACCAGGCTCGTGTAGTAGTCGCCGCCCTGGCCGCCGTACTGCTCGGGCTTGTCCAGGCCGAGGAAGCCGAGCTCGCCCATGCGCGCGAAGACAGAGTCCGGGAACGTCGTCTCCTCCCACTCCTCGGCGTGCGGCGCGAGCTCTTTGATCGCGAAGTTGCGGATCGACTCGCGCAGCTGTTCGTGCTCGTCGCTGAAGATGAAGTGCTTGCGCTGCGTCTTGAAGTCGGGCTTGCGGACGCTTTCCCTCTTCGCGGACGCATCGTCATCGGCGATGGATGCGGCGGTGGCGGCCATCGGGCGGTCTCCTTGGTCTCTTGCGTTGGCAGGCTGGCGCTCGCTGCAAAGTGAACAGTAGCGCTAACTACTTATCTCCGGCGCGAATGCGGATACGATCTGGGCGTGCCTACTGACAAGGTCCTCTACGGCGTCGAGTCGGGCGTGGCGACGATCACGCTCAACGACCCCGACACGCGCAACGCGCTCTCGCCGGAGCTGCTCGGCGGCCTGATCGAGTCCTTCGAGCGCGCGCGCGAGGATGCGGACGTGCGCTGCGTGGTGCTCGCGTCCTCGCACGCGAAGACGTTCTCCTCGGGCGCGAGCCTCGGCGGCTTCGGCGCGGACGCGCCGCTCGTGGACAAGCACTTCGGCTCGGAGCGCTTCGTCGGCCTGTTCAAGCTGATCGGCGCGCTGGGCAAGCCAACCGTGTGCGTGGCGCGCGGGCACGTGCTCGCGGGCGCGCTGGGGATCGCGCTGGCGTGCGATCTGATCCTGGCCTCCGAGGAGGCGACGTTCGGCACGCCGGAGATCAACGTGGGCACGTTCCCGTTCATGATCATGGCGCTGATCTACCGCAACGTGCCGCGCAAGCGGGCCAACGAGCTGCTGCTGCTGGGCGAGCGCTGGAACGCGCAGCAGGCGCTCGCGGCGGGCATCGTCAACCGCGTCGTCCCCGACGGCGAGCTCGACGCGCTGGCGGCAGAGTGGGCGGGCAAGCTCGCGGGCCGCTCGCCGGTGATCATGCGCCTGGGCAAGGAGGCCATGCGACGCCAGCTGGACATGCCGCTGGACGACGCGCTCGACTACCTGCGCGCGCAGCTCAGCCTGGCGCTGTCCACGGAGGACATCGTCGAGGGCGTGACCGCCTTCTTCGAGAAGCGCGAGCCGCGGTGGAAGGGGCGCTGATGAGCCTGCTGCGCCCGCTCGTCGAGGACCTGGAAGCGCGCCGCGCGCAGATTCGCCTGGGCGGCGGCGAGGAGAAGATCGCCGCTCAGCACGAGCGCGAGAAGCTGACCGCGCGCGAGCGGATCGCGCTGCTGATCGATGACGGCACGTTCGTGGAGATGGGCATCCACGGCAGGCCGCACTTCTCGCAAAGGGCGATGGACGGCGTGGAGGCGCCTGCGGACGGCGTGATCACCGGCTACGGCAAGGTGAACGGCCGTCTGACGGCCGTGTGCGCGTACGACTTCACGGTGATGGCGGGCTCGATGGGCATGACGGGCGAGATCAAGGTGACGCGCCTGCGCGAGCTGGCGCTGACGAAGCGCATGCCGTTCGTGTGGCTGCTGGATTCCGCCGGCGCGCGCGTGCAGGAGGCGGCCGGCGCGATGTTCGCTGGCTCCGGGCACCTGTTCCGCGAGGAGGTCGTGATGAGCGGTGTGATCCCCCAGATCGCTGCGCTGATGGGCCCGTGCGCCGCCGGCACCGCCTACATCCCCGGTCTCGCGGACTTCGTGCCGATGGTCAAGGGCCGCGGCTCGATGGCGCTCGCCGGGCCGCACCTGGTGCGCGCGGCGATCGGCGAGGAGGTGACCCAGGAGGAACTGGGGGGCTCGCGCGTGCACTGCCGCAAGTCGGGCGTCGGCGACATGGAGGTGGCAAGCGACGAGGAGTGCGTCGAGCGCATCAAGCAATACCTGTCGTACATGCCGCAGAACTGCGAAGAGACGGCGCCGATCCTCGCCGCGTCCGACCCGATCGATCGTCGCGACGAGGAGCTGTTGGACGTGCTGCCGGACTCCAACCGCCAGCCGTATGACATGTATGGGGTGATCCGCAGGATCGTGGATGACGGCGAGTACTTCGACATCAAGGGCCAGTGGGCGAAGACGATCATCACGTGCTTCGCCCGCTTCGGCGGCCGGCCGGCAGGGATCGTCGCCAACCAGCCCAAGCAGCTGGGCGGCATCCTCGACAACGACTCCGCCGACAAGGCTGCGCGCTTCGTCAACCTGTGCGACGCGTTCGCGATCCCGCTGGTGTTCGTGCAGGACGTGCCCGGCTTCATGGTTGGCTCGAAGATCGAGGCCGAAGGCATCATCCGCCACGGCGCGAAGATGCTGTACGCGGTCGCCAACGCGACCGTGCCGAAGATCACGGTGATCACGCGCAAGGCGTACGGCGCGGGCTACTACGTGATGAACGGCCGCGCGTACGAGCCGGACCTGATCGTGGCGTGGCCGAGCGCCGAGATCAGCGTGATGGGCGCCGAGGGCGTCGTCGAGATCGCGTTCCGCAAACAGGTCGACGCGGCCGAGGACCCGGCGGCGAAGAAGGCCGAGCTGATCGAGGGCTTTCGCAAGATCTTCGACGTGTACATCGCCGCCGGCAACGACCTGATCGACGACGTCATCGACCCCCGCGAGACGCGCGAGACGATCTGCCGGGCGCTGGAGATGTCCGCCGGCAAGAAGATCGAGCGCCCATGGAAGCGGCACGGTGTGGTGCCGGTATGACGCCCGTCGCCGGCCGTATAACCATGGCTATACACCGCTCGCAAAGCGACACTCGGTAAGGAGCGCCGAAGATGAGCCTCGAGGATCCCGTCGTCATCACCTGCTCGATCTCGGGCGCGATCGCCAACCGCGCGCAGTGCCCGGCGATCCCCTACACACCGGAGGAGTACGCGGCGGAGGCGCGGCGGATCGTGGACGAGGGTGGCGTGCACATTCACATCCACGCGCGCAAACCGGACGGCACGCCGTCGTATGAGATCGAGGACTTCCAGGCGATCACGGATGCGATCCGCGCGGAGGTGGGGGATGCGGCGATCGTCAACTACTCGACGGGCACCATCGGAGTACCGGTTGCCAAGCGCGTGGAATACCTCAGAGCGTGCCGTCCTGAGGTGGCGGCGCTGAACATGGGCTCGATGAACTACGCGAAGTACTCCTCCTCGAAAAAGCAGTTCGTGTTCAACATGGTCTTCGAGAACCCGTTCGGCGAGATCATCGAGCTGCTCGAGGCGATGAACGAGCTCGGCATCAAACCGGAGCACGAGTGCTTCGACGTCGGTCACGTCGGCAGCCTGGCGCCGCTGATCGACATGGGCGTGCTCAAACAGCCGCTGCACGTGGACTGCGTGATGGGGGTCGTCGGCGGCATCCCGCCGACTGCGCGCAACCTGGCTGCGATGGTGGACAACATCCCGACGACCGCCTCCGGCGGCGGGGCGGGCGGGCGTCCCAACCACTGGGGCGTGATCGGCATCTCGCGCGACCAGTGGATGCTCGTGTCCGCGGCGCTCACGCTCGGCGGCTCGATCCGCGTGGGCCTCGAGGACAACCTGTACCTGCCGGATGGCGAGATGGCGAAGTCCAACGGCGAGCTGATCGCGAAGGCCAGGCAGATGACGGAGGACATGGGCCGCCGCCCGGCGACCGTGCAGGAGGCGCGCGCGATGCTGGCGATCCCGCAGCGCGGCGGGAGCGCGGCGTGAGCCTGCCGCTGGACGGCGTGCGCGTCCTCGATCTCTCCCGCCTGCTCCCGGGCGGCTTCTGCTCGCTGCTGCTGGCGGACTTCGGCGCGGACGTGGTGAAGGTGGAGGACACGGGCATGGGCGACTACATCCGCTGGTCGCCGCCGTATTACGAGGGAGCGCACGACAGCGCCAAGTCGGCGCTGTTTCTGTCGCTCAATCGCAACAAGCGCTCGATCCGCCTCGACCTGAAGAGCGACGGCGGGCGCGCGGCGCTGCTGGCGCTGGTGCTCGACGCGGACATCGTGCTGGAGTCGTTCCGCCCGGGCGTGCTCGACCGCCTCGGCGTGGGCTATGAGCGCATGCGCGAGGAGAACCCGCGGATCGTCTACTGCGCGATCTCGGGCTACGGCCAGACGGGCCCCAAACGCGATGCCTCGGGGCACGACATGAACTACCTGGGCCTGATCGGCCTGCTCGGCCTGACGGGCGCGCAGGGTGGGGAGCCGGTGCAGGCGGCAGGGCAGATCGCGGACCTGGGCGGCGGCGCGCTGATGGCGGCGTTCGGGATCATGGCGGCGCTGCGCGAGCGCGACGGAGACGGAACCGCCGCCCATCCTGGATCTGGCGAGGGCCAGATGGTGGACGTGTCGATGTCCGACGGCGCGCTGTCGTGGCTTGCGATGGTGGCTGGCGCGTACTTCGCGGACGGCGCGGTGCCACGCCGCGGCGATCTGCCGCTGGCGGGCTCGCTGGTCTGCTATCGGCCGTACGAGTGCGCCGACGGCTGGGTGTCGCTGGGGGCGCTCGAGCCGAAGTTCTGGCAGGCGTGGTGCCGCGGCGTGGGTCGCGAGGAGCTCGTGGCCAAGCAGTTCGAGCGCCCGGGTTCGGAGGCGCACGCGCAGGTGATGGAGATCTTCAAGACGCGCACGCGGGACGAGTGGGAGGCGTTCGCGCGCGAGCACGACTGCTGTCTGGAGCCGATCCTGGAGCTCGACGAGGCGCTGTCCTCGCAGTTGGTGCGCGAGCGCGAGATGGTGGTCGAGCTCGAGCAGCCGGGGGCGCAGCAGCCGGTGCGCCAGCTGGGCATACCGGTGAAGCTGATGCGCACGCCGGGCGAGCACGCGCGGCTGCCGGGTCCGGCGCTGGGCGAGCACACCGAGGAGGTGCTGCTCGCGGCCGGCTACTCGTCAGAGCAGGTCGCGGAGCTGCTGGCCTGCGGCGCGGCCGCAGGCGCCGCCGAGGTCAACACGGGCGCCGTCTTTCGCGCATGAGCGCCAGCCGATGAGCGCAGCCGCCCCGCTCGCCGGCGACTCCTCGCCGCGGGGCGAGCTGATGAAGATGAGCGAGCTCGCTGAGCGCTCCGGCGTGAGCCCCGGCACGATCCGCTATTACCTGCGCGAGGGGCTGCTGGGCGAGGGCGAGGACGTGGTCAGGACGAGCCGCAACATGGCCTACTACCCGCCCGAGTACGTGGAGCGGATCGCGCTGATCAAGCGCCTGCAGGAGGAGCGGTTCATGCCGCTGCGCGTGATCCGCTCCGCGCTGCGCGAGGACCCCGAGCGCGTGAGCGCGCTGATCGAGCTCGAGGACCGCATCCTCGAGCGGGCGCTGATCACCGTGGAGGACGTCAGCCGCGTCTCGCGCAAGGTCGTGCACGAGCGCTACGGGGTGCCGCGCAACGTGCTCGCGCGCCTGGCCGACCTGGGCGTGCTGACGCCGAACAAGCGCGGCTATGACGGCGATGACGTGAAGATCATCGAGGCGATCGCGAGCTTCCGCGCGGGCGGCTACGACGAGGCGCTTGGCTTCACCGTGTACGACACGCTGCGCTACCGCAAGGCGCTGGAGCCGCTGGTGGAGGAGGAGGTGCGCGCGCTGCTGGAGCGGCTCGCGGGCGAGGTTGAGGTGGAGCGGGCGATGGAGATCGTCGCGGCGGGCGCGGAACCGCTGCGCGAGCTGATCGGCGCGATGCACTCCAAGCTGCTGCTCGCGGCGCTGCGCCGTCACCGCGCGGGCGGCGATTGACGCCGCGACGGGGCCGGGCTGCGCGGCAAGGGGCGGGCGGCGGCGCGACGGGCGGGCGCCGCCGCGCGGCGTTATGCTTCATCGGATTGACTGACCAGTCAATCTATCGTCGGTCGAAGCCCCCGTGGAAGGGAATGCGCTCTTGAAGGTCGCGGCAGTCCAGCTCAACTCCACCGCCGACCTCATCGCCAACATGGCGCATGCGGACCGCCTCACGCGCGCGGCCGCGGCGGACGGGGCGGAGCTGATCGTGCTGCCGGAGAAGTGGACGGCGATGGGCTCCGAGCAGGATCTGCGCGCCGGCGCGGAGGCACTCGACGGCGCTGCCGTGGGCTGGGCGCGGGCGATCGCGAGCGAGCTGCGCGTGGACCTGGTGGCGGGCTCGATCCTCGAGCGCGTGCCCGGCCGGCAGAAGCTGGCGAATACCTCCGTGCACGTGGGACCGCGCGGCGACGTGCTCGCGACATACCGCAAGATCCACATGTTCGACGTGGAAGTGGGCGGGCGCGAGTACCGCGAGTCGGAGCTCGAGGAGCCGGGCGATGAGATCGTCGTCTCGCACACGGCCGACGCCGTCGAGCTGGGCCTGTCGGTCTGCTACGACCTGCGCTTCCCCGAGCTGTACCGGATCCTGGCGGTGCGTGGCGCGCGCATCGTTACGGTGCCGGCGGCGTTCACGCTGGCGACCACACGCGATCACTGGGAGGTGCTGCTGCGGGCGCGCGCGATCGAGAACCAGGCGTTCGTGATCGCCGCCAACCAGGTCGGCGAGCACCCGGCGGGCCAGCGCTCGGGCGGCCGCTCGATGATCGTGGACCCGTGGGGGGTCGTGCTGGCGCAGGCCCCCGACGGCGAGGGCTACATCGTCGCTGAGCTCGACCTCGAGCGCCAGCTGCAGATCCGCGCGAGCCTGCCGTCGCTCGCCAATCGCCGCCCCGAGGCCTACCGCTGGCCGGTCGCGGAGACGGCGTGAGCAGAGCAGGTCGCGCAGCCAGCGCCGGTCGTGCGCCCAGCGGCGCCGGGTCCGCGCCGGGCGCCGCCGGCGGCACGCCCGCGCCGAGCGCGCGGGCGCAGGATAAGCGCCGGCTGATCCTCGACGCGGCGGTGCGCGTGTTCGCGCGCCAGGGGTTCCACGCGTGCCGCGTGGCCGACATCGCGGACGAGGCCGGCGTGGCGTACGGCCTCGTGTACCACTACTTCGCCTCCAAGGACGAGGTGCTGGACACGCTGTTCCTGGAGCGCTGGAACGTGATGCTCGAGCTGATCCGCGAAGTGGACGCGCAGGCGATCCCCGTGCGCGAGAAGCTCGGGGCGATCGCGTCGTTCATCATCGACAGCTACCGGCACGACCCCGACCTGATGAAGGTGATCATCGTCGAGGTGACGCGCGCGGCGAACTCGTTCGGAAATACGCACATCGCCACGATCCGCGAGGCGTACGACCTGATCGGCGGGATGATCGCGCAGGCGCAGGAGCAGGGCGTGTTCAAGGCGGAGATCGAACCGCGATTCGCGGCGATGGCCTTCTACGGCGCGATCGAGCAGCTGCTCACAGGATGGATCTTCGACCTGCTGCCGCACGACGCGGAGGACTTCGAGCGCGCCAAGTGGTTGGTCGTGGAGACGGTCTGCGGCGGCCTGGAGCAATAGACTGGCGCGCATGCAGAACGAGATGGTCAAGCGGCTGATGTGGCAGGGTCTGATGATGGGCGTCACGGCGCTCGTCGGCCTCGTCGCCAACCGCGCCGCCGCGACCGTGTGGAGGCGCGTGTTCGACGAGGAGCCGCCGGAGTGAGCGGCGCTCAACCACCGCCGGCGGGAGATCCGCTGGGAAGCGGTCAGAGCAGGGAGGAGACCCAGAGCATCGCGGCGGCGATCGCCGAGGTGTCCGAGCGCGCGACGCTGCTGGTGCGCGAGGAGATCGAGCTCGCCAAGGTGGAGATGAGCGAAAAGGCGACCAAGCTCGTCAAGGGCGCGGTCGTGGGCGCGGTCGCCGGCGTGTTCTTCTTGACGGCGCTCGTGTTCGCGCTGGTGGGCTGCGCGTGGCTGCTCTACTACTACCTGCCGATCGGCAACAAATTCACGTACTTCTGGGGCTTCTTCGCGATGTCAGTGATCCTGGTGGTCCTGGGCGCGCTCGCCGGGCTGCTGGCTGCGAAAGCCGTCAAAAAAGGCTCGCCGCCGGTGCCCAGCATGGCGATCGACGAGGCGCGCAAGATCCGCGAGAGCGTCGGTCCCGCCGCTGCGCCGGTCGAGTCGGGCGCCGGCAGCGCGCCATATCCGGCCGCGAGCACGGGGGGAGAGGGCTGATGGCTCAGCGTACGCCGGCGGAGATCCGCCGCTCGATCGAGGCCAATCGCATGGAGCTGGCCGTATCGGTGCAGCACCTGCGCGGGGAAGTCACGCGCCTGACCGACTGGCGCGGCCACGTCGAGCGCCACCGCACCGAGATCACGGTCGGCGCCGCGGTCGTGGGTTTGATGCTCGGCGCGCGTATGCTGCGCGGCCGACGTCGCAAGCGCTCCTGAGGGTCGCAGGGCCGCCCTGCGGCGCTCAGGTGAGCAGCGCGCGCGGGATCGCGCCGACGCCGATCAGACCGGGACCGGTGTAGGTGCCGATCACGGGACCGACCTCGGATGTGAACACGGGCTCGGAGTCGAAGATCTCGCGGCAGCGCTCGATCAGGCGCTGGGACTGCTCGGTGGCCTGGATGTGCTGCACGACCCAGCCGTCGGCGCCCTTGTCGTGGAGGTCCTGCGCGTAGGCGACCATGCGCTCAAACGCGCGTCCGGCGGTGCGCACGCGCTCGACGGGCACGATCTCGCGCTCGAGCGAGAGGATCGGCTTGATCCGCAGCGTACCGCCGATCCACGCCTGGGCCTTGCCGACGCGCCCTCCCCGGCGCAGGTACTCGAGCGTGTCGAGGCAGAACCAGATCCGCAGCGCCCGGCGTGCCTCGCGCACGCGCGCGACAACCGCGTCCAGGCCGGCGCCGGAGCGCGCGGCGGCGCTGGCGGCGAGCACGAGCAGCCCCGTGCCGCCGCAGGCCGTTTCGCCGTCGATCACGGCGACGCGCTCGCCCAGGCCGCGCTCGGCGAGCAGTCCGTGCGCCTGGCGCGCGGCCTCGAAGGTTCCGGAGATGCCGCCGGCGAGGTGCACCGAGACGATGTCGTGGCCGGCGTCCAGCAGCGGCTCCCACACGGCGAGGAAGTCGCCGATCGAGGGCTGCGAGGTGCTCGGCAGTTCGCGGTCGTCCTTCAGACGTTCGTAGAAGGCGTCAAAGCCGTCCATGTCCAGCTCGCGCTCGGGCTGGCCCTTCCAGCCCACGTACAGGCTGACCTGGTGGACGTGCTGCTCGTCCGCGAGCGCGCGGGGGAGGTAGTGAGTGCTGTCGGTTGCGACCGCGACGGAGGCCATGCGGCGCGGGACGCTACAGCAATGCCTGCGCGAGCTCCCCGGACTCGAACATCTCGAGCACGATGTCGCAGCCGCCGAGCAGCTCTCCGCCGACGAACAGCTGCGGGATCGTGGGCCAGTCGGAGATCGCGGTGAGCTCCTGGCGGATGCGCGGGTCGGGCAGCACGTCGACGGCGGCGAACGGCGTGTCGAGCGACTGCAGCGCGGCGACGGTGCGCGCGGAGAAGCCGCACGCGGGCGCCTCGGGGGTGCCCTTCATGAACAGGATCACCTTGTGCTCCGCGATCGCCTCGGCGATCGCTTCGCGGATCGGGTTGGGCGCCTCCTCGGCGGGCGCCGGCGCCGGGGCTGGCGTGCTGCTGGACATCGGTAGCGGTTGGAACTGGCTGGCGGACATGGAGCGCTCCTGGCTGTCAGTTGGCTGGGGTCTGCGAAGGGGTCTGGGTCTTCAGCGCGAGCGCGTGGATCGCGCCGCCGATCTCCGTGCCGAAGACGGCGTAGACGAGGCGGTGCTGCTGGATGCGGCTGAGGCCGTCGAACACCGGTGCGGTGACGGTCGCGCTGAAGTGATCGCCGCCGCCGGTGTAGTCCTCGACGTCGGCGTGCGCGCCGGCGATGGCGGCCTCGATGCGCTGCTTGATCTCCTCTGCGGATGGCATCCGCCTCAAGAGTAGAAGGTCGTCACGGGTCTGCGGGGCGACCCCGCGGCACCGCTATACTTTGGAAAGTCTTGCACCGTCCATAGGAGCGAAGCGATGATCGAGATCACCGACAAGGGTGCCGAGAAGGTGCACGAGTTCCTCGCCTCCCAGCAGGCGGACGTCAGTGTGGCGGGCCTGCGCGTGGGCGTCCGCGGCGGCGGCTGCTCGGGCTTTCAGTACCAGCTGGCGTTCGACGAGCAGCGCGACAGCGACGTGGTGTTCGAGAGCCACGGCCTGAAGCTGCTGGTGGACGGCGAGAGCCTGCAGTTCGTGCGCGGCTCGACGATCGACTACGAGGAGAGCCTGCAGGGCGCCGGCTTCAAGGTCAACAACCCCAACGTGGTCGCCGCCTGCGGCTGCGGGTCCTCGTTCCGCGTGGCGGAGGAGGAGCAGGTCTCCGCTGTCTGAGTCTCCGGCGCGCTCGCCGCAGGTGGCGACGCGTCGACCCTCGCGCAGGGCGTATTCGGGGCCTTCGCGCTGAGCCCCGCGGATGGCGCTTCTTCCTCAAGCCCTCCGCAGCCTCACGCCGGCCGGCCTGCGCGACGATGTGCGCCTTCGCGCGCTCGGTGTCGGGCTCGGCCTGATCCCCCCACGCACGATGCACTCCGAGGCGGATGCGCGGGCGCTGCTGGACGCCGTCCGCGATGCGCGGCGCGTGGTCGAGATCGGAGTGTACGAGGGCGCCTCCGCGCTCGCGCTGTGCGCTGGGCTCGCGCCGGGCGCGGAGCTGCACCTGATCGATCCGTTTGGCGCGCACCCCGACGCGCTGCCCCGCGGTTGGGGTGCGAGCGAGTGGGCCACGCGCCAGGCGGTAGTTCGTGCGGTTCGGCGCCGCGGGCCCGACGCGCCGCGCGTGCGCTGGCACATCGCCCTCTCCAGTGATGTCGCCGCGCGCTGGGAGGGAGAGGTGGATGTGGTGTTCATCGACGGCGATCACTCGCAGGAGGGCTGTGAGCGCGATTGGGTGGATTGGCACCCGTTCGTAAAAACGGGTGGGTGCGTGGTTTTCCACGATGCGCGCGCCGGCGAGCCGGGCGGGCGTGGCCTGCCGGGTCCGACCGCCGTGGTCAACATTCGTTTTCGCGGCGAGGGCACGCCCGGCTGGGAGATCAGCGCGGAAGCCGACCGCACGGTCGTGGTGTCGCGTACGGGGCCGCTCCGGGAGGACTACCCCGGCTCGTTGTCCAACGAGCGCCACAGATAGCGGCACGCGAGCGTGCGATGCGGGCGCCACGGCTCGGCGATCTGCTCCATCGTGGCCGCATCGGGCAGCCCGTCGAGCCCGTACGCGCGTTCGATCGCGCGCCGGATCCCCAGATCGCCGATCGGCAGCACGTCGGGGCGGTCGAGGTGGAACATCAAGAACATGTGCGCGGTCCACGTCCCGAGCCCCTTGACGGCGACGAGCTCGGCGATCACCTCGTCGTCGCTCAGCGCGTCGAGCCGCTGCAGCTCGAGCTCGCCCGACAGCACGTGTTCGGCCAGCGAGCGCAGGTAGCTGACCTTCGCGCGCGACAGGCCAGCGGCGGCGCGCAGCTCTTCGGGGTCGTCGGCGAGGATCTGCTGGGGCGTCGGTGGGCGCCCGTCGAAGCGCGCGGTCAGGCGCGCGTAGATCGCGCGGGCGGCCAGGACGGAGAGCTGCTGCCCGGCGATCGAGCGCACGAGCGCGCCGTAGTGGTCATCTCGGTCCGGACGGCCGTCGCGCGCGTCGCCGAGCGGCCCGGCGGCGTCGATCAGCGCCGCCAGCACCGGGTCGGCGCGCCGCAGGTGCGCAAGGCCGCGCCTAGGAGGCAGGGGACAGCGCCTCGAGCGCCACGCGCTCGCCGTCGAGCGCGTTCAGGGCCCGCTCGAGCGACATCGCCAGGCACGTGAAGCTGGGAGTGTCACGAACCGTGTAGCGCGAGGCCTCAGTCGTGCGCAGCCGCTGCACGAGATCGAGGAACGTGCCTACGTCGTCGGTGTCGAACGCGACCACGAACTCCTGGTCGTCGAGGCCGAACGAGTACGTGGTGTGGTTGTCCACGCCCGGGTATTCGCGCCCCACCTGTATGTGCCCCTGCATGATCTGCCAGCGCTCCTCCGCGGGCAGCGCGTACCACTCGCGCGACTTCACGAACGGGTACACGAACACGTATTTGCCGCGGAAGCCGCGCACGACGTTGCGCTCGTCGTCGGAGTACTCCGAGCCCTTGCGCATGCCCAGGAACGAGTGCGGGATCTCGGCCCACTGCATCAGGCCGCTCTGCGCGAGCACGACGTGAAACTCGTGGATGCGGTCGAGGTTCTCGGCCTCTGAGATGAGCAGCAGCTCGGCGTCGCCGCGCGTGCCCACGAGCGAGAAGCTCTGCAGCAGGTGCCCGTCGGCGAAGTCCTCGCACGCGGCCGCGAACTCGCGCTTGTCCTGAGCGCGGCGCTCGGCGTCCAGGCGCCGCCACGCGGGGTCGAGCTTCAGGAATGTGTACTTGACGAAGCGGCGCGTACTCATGGGGCCGATTATCGCACCGCAGCGGCTGTCGCCATCGCTACTAGGCCTCGCCGAGGTGATTGAGATCGTCTAGATCCTGGGGCCGTCCGGCCGCGCTCTTCATCGCGCGGAGATCCTCGAGGCCGCAGACACGAATCTGGACATCGCGGAATTGGACGGTCAGCGATCGAGTGGCGAGCTCGGTGTATGCAGGATCTGCTTGGACCCCGGCTACCCATTGCATGACGTCCAGCGGGCCGAGTGCTGTATCCAGGCGGAAGTTCGCCCCTTCGGCGAGTTGGAGCGGGTCCCTCGGGTCGTAGGGGAACTCATCCGGCGTGAAATCGCCGACGCCGACATGCGCGGCGTCGATCTCGGCCAGGACGGTGGCGAGCCGGGCAAGATTCCCTGCGTCCGGGTTCGGGACGATGTCGAGATCCTTGGTGGCTCGTACGAAACCATGCACACCAACGGCGACGCCGCCGATGACGATGAAGTCAACCTGCGCGTGGCTCAGCTTGAGAAGGAGCTCATCGGGCTCGAACATCAGAGGGCACGCCCTGCGCCAGCTCGCTCATGAAACGACTGAGACGCAGCGTCTCCTCGAGGCGTTCCGACGGGGTCTTCCCGCTGTCCCGCTCGGCGCGTGTCCGACGAGCAGCCTCCTCGCGTGCGATCTCCTCATGCGTCCAAGAGCCACGAGGCAGGGGCTTCGATGTTCTCGCCATGCAGAGATTGTAGGCGGGGTAGGGGCGTAGCAGGTCCCCCGCCCGCTCCTGCGGATAGAGTGTGGTCCGTGCGGATCGCGCTGTTGTCGCCGTACTCGTGGACGTACCCCGGTGGCGTCACGCGCCACATAGAGGCGCTCGCGTCCGAGTTGTCCGCCGCCGGTCACGAAGCGCGCATCCTCGCTCCGTTCGATCCCGACGACGCGCTGTCCAGGCGCCTGCACCGCGGCGCGCGCCCGCAGCAGCGCGCGCTGCCGGAGGACTTCGTCTCGCTCGGGCGCACGGTCGGACTGCCGGCGAACGGCGCGGTCTCGAACATGGCGCTCACCCCGCACCAGGTGTTCGCCCTGCGCCGCGAGCTGCGCGACGGCGGCTACGACGTGCTGCACATCCACGAGCCGGTCGTGCCGATGCTCTCCTGGGATGCCCTCTGCAGCGCCGGGCGGCTGCCGCTGGTGGGCACGTTCCACACGTACTCGGAGAACCTGCTGACGAACGGGATCGCGGCGGGCCCGTTGGGCGGGCGCCGGCGGATGAACCGCCTGCACGCGCGCATCGCCGTATCGGAGGCGGCCGCTTGGACGGCGCGGCGCTTCTACGGCGGGCGCTACCGGATCGTTCCCAACGGCGTGCGCCTGCCGGAGCTGTCCGAGCTGCGGGACCAGCCTGGCGGGGCGGATGCCGCCGCCGACGACGGCCGCCGGCGGCACGGCCAGCTGCGGATCCTGTTCGTGGGCCAGGCGGTCGAGCGCAAGGGGCTGCCGGTGCTGCTGCGCGCGTTCGAGGCGCTGCGCGACCAGATCCCGGCGACGCTGACGCTCGTGGGCGCGAGCGCGCAGGAGGTCGCGCACATGATGCTTGACGACCGCGGCGTGCAGGCGCTGGGCAAGGTCTCGGAGGAGCGCAAGCTGGCGGAGCTGGCGCGCGCGGATGTCGTATGCGCGCCGTCGCTGCACGGCGAGAGCTTCGGGATGGTGCTGACGGAGGCGTTCGCGGCGGCCACGCCGGTGCTCGCGTCGGACATCCCCGGCTATCGCGACGTGCTGCGGGACGGCCGCGACGGGCTGCTCGTGCCGCCGGGGGATGCGCTGGCGCTGGCGGAGGCGCTGCGCGCGCTCGCGCTGGACCCCGGCATGCGCGCGCGGATGGCGCTGCAGGCGCGCGAGCGCGCCGAGCGCTTCGCGTGGCCGCACGTGGCGGCGGAGGTGCTGGACACCTACGAGCAGGCGCTGCGCGTGGGCTCGCCGGTGACGCGGGCGGGCCGCGTGGCGGTCCGCTACGGCCTGGCGCCCGCGGACCTGTTGCCGCGGATCCCCGCCGAGCGCCTGCCGTCGCTGGTCCCCGCGGGCCCGCCGCTCGTAGGCCGGCCGCGCCGCGTGCGCGCGCTGCGTCGCGCGGGGCTGGCCGCGAGCTCGCTCGCGGGCGTGGCGCTCGCGGCGGTGGCGCTGCAGCGCGTCGGCGTGACGCGTGTGGCGGCGTCGCTGGTCGCGTCCAAGCCGGGGCTGCTCGCGGCGGGCCTCGCGCTGATGTGCGCGGCGATGTTCGCGCGCGCGTTCGCGTGGCACTCGATCCTCGCCGCGGCGCCGACGTGGCGGCGCGCCAAACGCCGCGACGCGATGCAGGGCACGTTCATCGGCGTGCTGATGTCCGCCACGCTGCCGGCGCGCCTGGGAGAGCCCTCGCGTGCGCTGATCGTCGCCAGGCGCCTCGGGCGCGCGCGCGAGACGCTGCCGCTGGTGCTCGGCACGATCGTCTCGCAGACGCTGCTGAACCTGCTGGCGCTGGCGATCCTCGGCGGCGTGACGCTGTCGAGTGTGAGCGTGCTCGACGGGCACGACAGGGCGCTGCTGCTGGTCGCCCTCGCACCGCTGACGGCGCTGCTCGCGCTGGCGCTCGCGCCGATCCTGATCCCGCCTGCGGCGCTGTCGCGCTCGCGGCGCATGCAGGCGCTGCTGGGCGCGATGCGCCGCTCGCTGCTGCGGCTGCGCGACGGGCTCAACGTGTTCCGCCAGCCGCGCCTGGCGGCGCTCGCGACGGCCGCGCAGCTGGGCGCGTGGGCGCTGCAGTGGCTGTCGTGCTGGCTGCTGCTGATGGCGCTCGGGCTCGACTCGCACGCGGGCGTCGGCGCCGCCGCCGGGGTGCTGTTCGCCGTCAACGTCACCGCCGTGGTGCCCGCCACGCCCGCCAACGTGGGCGTCTTCCAGGCGGCGTGCGTGGCGGTGCTGGCCGGCGCCTACCACGTG
The DNA here is from genome assembly GCA_035483595.1 of Solirubrobacteraceae bacterium. Taxonomy (GTDB): domain Bacteria; phylum Actinomycetota; class Thermoleophilia; order Solirubrobacterales; family Solirubrobacteraceae; genus Palsa-744. The sequence goes on along the minus strand of DATHPU010000022.1, from coordinate 194,800 downwards.
TCGACGCCCGACGCGATCGCTTACGGCATCGTGCTGCAGGCGGTCGAGCTGGCCACGGCGCTGATCATGGGCCTGCCGGCGCTCGTCAACGAGGGCCTGTCCTGGCGCGACGTGCGCCTGCGCACGATGCACGCCGCGCCCGTCAAGCTCGGCCCGATGCCGGTGACCGGCATCGGCCGGGCCGCGGCTGCCTCCGGCGTCGAGCGCTAACGCGCGCGCATGGCCGACGCGTGGGTGTACCTGCTGCGCTGCTCGGACGGCACGCTGTACACCGGCTGGAGCACCGACGTGCACCGGCGCCTGGCCCGCCACAGCGAGGGCACCGCCAGCCGCTACACGCGCAGCCGCCTCCCGGTGGAGCTCGCGTGCGTGCTGCCGATGCCCGATCGCACGGCCGCGCGCCGTGAGGAGGCGCGCATCAAGAGCCTCGATCGAGCGGCCAAGCTGGCGCTGATCGAGGCATCTTCGCCGCTCGTGATCTGAGCTCGTAGCGCCCGCGGACTGAGCTCGCAGGGATCGGGGCCGGAGTCGGCGCCGGTTTAGGGCATGATGGGGGTATGGCCTCCAGACCTCCGGCGCGCAGCGTCAAGATCTCCGACGACGAGCGCACGGGCTGGTCCTCGGATCGCCCGCGCCGCGACGGCGCGCCGCCGCGGCCCGCCGACCTGACGGTTCACTGCCGCGTGCTTGCGCCCACCGACCGCCTGCGCTACTCGCCGGGGAGCCTCGTGATCGTGCTCAGCGCCTCGCTGCCCGAGCGCGACCGTTTCCTCAGCCGGCTGATCGAGGATCGCGCCAGCCTGCTGTCGCCCGGCAAGGTCCGCGCGCTGCTGGCAGGTCGCGTGAGCGAGGAGGAGCTGCCGGAGCGCGCGCAGGAGCTGCTGCTGGCGGCGGTGTCCAAGCGGCTGGGCAACAGGGAGACGGTCGTGCTGGCCGTCGACGGCCTCGACGCCGCCGAGCGCGAGCCGTTCGTGCGCGCTGCCGCTGCGCTCAAGCGCCCGCGCCATCTGATCCTGCTGGAGACCGCGCGCGAGCAGGTGGCCGAGGAGGACCTCGCGGCGCTGAACGAGCTGCGGCGCGCGCTGGACGCGGGCGAGCTCGGCGCGGCGGGCTTCCAGACGGTGCTGCGCCTGGGCGGCGGCACGGCCAGCGAGGTCAAGCGGATCCTGTTCCGGCCGCCGCCCCGCGAAGACGACTAGCCGGCCATCGCCGGCTCATCCTCAGCTTCGACGGCCCCGTCGGGCGGGTCCTCGTCGGCGATCTCGCCGAACAGCGACGGGTCGCGGTTGGAGCCGCGGATGAGGTCGTCGGGCGAGCCGTCGGGCAGCAGGCGCCCTTGGCGCGTGCCGAAGTAGATCGCCTGCGGGTGGTGGGCGATGAGCGCGAGCGTGGACTGCTCGGGCTCGGGCGCGTAGCCGTCGGTGATGCTCATGCCGATCTGCTCGAGCCCCAGCAGCTTCTCCACCTTCAAATGCTCAGCCTGCTCGGGTACGGCGGGGTAGCCCCAGGAGTAGCGGCGTCCCTGCGTGAGCGGGATGTCGAGCATCTGACGGACCTCGTAGTGCAGCCATTCGGCCAAACCCTCAGCAGTCTGCACGCCAAGACCGTGCACGAACAGCTGCTCGGCGAACTCCCCTTCGGCCTCGAGCTTGGCCATCAGCTCGGTGACCTCCGAGCCGACGGTCACCGCCTGCACGGCGATCACATCCAGCTCCTCGGGCGGCTCGCCAGTGGGGGAGGGGGCACCGTCGGGGCCGATCGCCGGCCGGAAGAAATCGGCGAGGCAGATGCGATCGCCCTTGGGCTGGCGCGGGCACACGAAGCGCGTCAACTCCGTCTGCCGGTCCTCGGGGTCGAGCACGATGATGTCGTTGCCGAGCGAGTAGCAGGGAAAGAAGCCGAGCAGCGCCCGCGGATGCAGATAGGTCTGCTCGTTCCACATCCGCTCCAAGCGCGGGCGGAAGTCATCGCGTAGGAGCGTCTGCCATGCCTCGCCTTTGACGCCCTTGCCGCCCCAGTGCAGCTTGAACAGCACGTGCGTGTCGAGGTGGCGATACACCTCGTCTAGGTCCACGGGGATCTCTTTGACGCCCCAGAACGGCGGCGTGGGGACCGGCGCATCGGTGCGCGCGGGGGAGCGCACGGAGTCGTCGGCGAAGTTCAGCTCCTCCTCGGGCGCGTCGCCCTTGGCTCGGAACTCGGTGGCGCCGGTGAGCAGCTTCTGCACGAGCGCACCGCGTGCGTCCTCGACTACCAGCTGGTCCATCACGGAGAGGCCCTCGAAGGCGTCCTTGCAGTAGAAGACGCCCGGCTCGTAGGGCTCCTCAGAGTCTTTGCCGCCCGGATATAGCGCCCGGTAGCTGAACGCGCGGTTGATCGCCGCGCCGCCGATCAGCACGGGGTAGGAGAGGCCCTTGGCGTGCAGCTCCTGGATGCACGCGGGCATCTGCTTGGAGGTGGAGACGAGCAGCGCTGACAGCCCGATAGCCGTGGCGTCGTGCTCCTGAGCGGCGTCGACGATCGTCTGGATCGGCACCTGCTTGCCGAGGTCGACGACGGTGTAGCCGTTGTTGGTGAGGATCGTGTTGACGAGCGACTTGCCGATGTCGTGCACGTCGCCGAACACGGTGGCGAGCACGACGGTGCCCTTGGTGTAGCCCTCGATCTTGTCGAGGTATTTCTCGAGCTGCGCGACGGCGCGCTTCATCACCTCGGCGGATTGCAGCACGAACGGCAGGATCAGTTCGCCGGCGCCGAACTTGTCGCCGACCTCTTTCATCGCCGGCAGCAGCACCTCGTTGAGCGTCGGCACGGCGCCGATCTTCTCGACGCTCTTGTCGATCTGGTCCTCGACGCCGTCCCGGCGGCGGCGCAGGATGTGGAAGTGCAGCGCCTCCTCGGGCTCCATGCCCTCGGTCGGGTCAGCGGCGCCTTGGCTCGTGTCTTCGGGGCCCTTGGACTCGAAGTGCTCGATGAACTTCTCCAGCGCATCCTCGCGGCGGTTGAACACGAGATCGTCCGCCAGCTCGCGCTCGAGGTCTGGGATCTCCGAGTAGGGCGTGATGTGGTTGGGGTTGACCATCGCCAGGTCGAGCCCCGCCTGCACGCAGTGATGCAGGAACACCGAGTTGAGGACGGCGCGCGCGCCGGGCGAGACGCCGAAGGAGACGTTCGACACCCCCAGCGAGGTCTTGACGTCGGGGATCTGCTCCTTGATCGCTTTGATCCCGGCGATCGTCTCGACGGCCGACGGCCGCCACTCCTCGTCGCCGGTCGTGAGCGTGAACGTGAGGCAGTCGAAGATCAGCAGCTGCGGGTCGAGGCCGTGCTCCTCGCAGCAGAGCTCGCGAATGCGCTTGGCGATCTCGACCTTGCGCTCGGCCGTCTTCGCCATCCCGACCTCGTCGATCGTCAGCGCGATCAGCGCGGCGCCGTGGGCGAGCGCGACGGGCACGACGCGGTCGAGCTTGGCGCGGCCGGCCTCGAGGTTGACGGAGTTGACGATCGCGCGGCCGGGGATCTGCTCGAGCGCGCGTTCGATCACCTCCGGCTCGGTCGAGTCGATCTGGATCGGCGCGGGCTGGGTGAGCGACACCTTCTTGGCCACGAGCCGCATCTGTTCGTCCTCGTCGGTGCGCTCGGTCAGCGCCACGCACAGGTCGAGCACGTGCGCGCCGCCGGTCACCTGGTCCTCTGCTATCTGCACGAGGCCGTCGTAATCGTCGGCGAGCAGCAGCTCCTTGGCCTTGCGCGATCCCTGGGAGTTGACGCGCTCCCCGACCATGGTGGGGGCCGGCTCCTGGGCGAGCGGTGTTGCGGCGATCATCGATGAGAGATGGGGATGGCGCGGTGCGGGACGGGGCGTGACGGTGCGGCGCGCCACGCGCTCTGCGATCGCGGCGATGTGCGCGGGGGTGGTGCCGCAGCAGCCGCCGACGATCCCCACGCCGTAGCGCTCGACGAACTCCTTCAACGCCTCGGCGAGCGGCTCGGGCTTCTCGGGGAAGATCGTCTCGCCGTCGGGTCCCTGCAGCGGCAGGCCGGCGTTGGGGATGCAGGCCACCGGGACGGGGCAGTATTCGCCGAGGAAGCGGATCGCGTCGCGCATGTCCTCTGGCCCGGTTGAGCAGTTGAGGCCGATCACGTCGACCTTCAGCGCCTCGAGCGTCGTGAGCACGGCGGAGATGTCGGTGCCGAGCAGCATCTTGCCGCCGTTGGGAAGCAGCGACACGGACGTGTGGATCGGCAGCGTGCGCCCGGTGCTCTTGAAGGCGGCGCGGGCGCCGAACACGGCGGCCTTGACCTCGAGGATGTCCTGGGCGGTCTCGATGATGATCAGGTCGGCGCCGCCGTCGATCAGCCCCTCGGCCTGCTCGGTGAAGACCTCGACCAGCTCGCCGAAGCGGATCTGCCCGAGCGAGGGGTCCTCGGAGGCGGGCAGGTAACCGGTGGGTCCGATCGAGCCGGCGACGTAGCGATGCTCGCCCGCCGCCTTGCGCGCGATTTCAGCGGCCTTGGTGTTGATCTCGACGGTGTACTCGGCGAGGCCCCACTCGCCGAGCTTGATGCGCGAGCCCTGGAACGTGTCGGTCTCCAGCACTTCGGCGCCGGCGTCGAGCATCGAGGCGTGCACGCCCTCGATCACGTCCGGGCGGTTGAGCACGAGCGCCTCGTGGCACTTGCCCTGCAGGCCGCCGTAGTCCTCGGCGGTCAGCTCGAACTGCTCGAGCGTGGCGCCCATGCCGCCGTCGTAGACGACGACGTGCTCGGAGATCGCTTTCAGGTAGTCCCGCTCGGCCATTCAGGCAATGCTATCGGCGATCGCAGGGGCTCCCGAGGCCGCCGTGACCCCGTTCGGGCAGCCCATTGCCCGAACGGGCCGGCACGCGTGTACGCCCCGCGGGACGCCGGCTTCGATCAAGCGTCGAAGATTCTCGCGCGCGGGTTTGCGGCGGTGCACACTGCCGGCAGTTTCAACGCGAGTAGGGGGACCGACTATGACACCGCCGTTTCTGCTCGAGGTACCCGTCGACGATCAGCTCGACGAGACCATCCACGCCCGGCTCGGGGAGCCCCCGCACGAGACGGCGGCGACCGGCGCGCGGATCACGCGCGGCGCCGGCGCCGGCCGGGCGCTCGTGGCGGTCGTGGGCCTCAACCACGTGGGTCTGCCGAGCGCGGTTGCGCTGCGCGCGGCGGGGCTGCGGGTCGTCGCGATCGACAGCTCCGCGAACCGTCTCGACGACATCCGCGCCGGCCGGGTGGAGCTGGCCGGGGTCGCCCGCGCGGAGCTGCGCGGGCTGCTCGACTGCGACGAGTTCGCGCTTACCGACGAACTGGAGGCGGTCGCGGAGGCGGATGCGGTGCTGATCTGCGTGCCGAGCACCGTGGACGCACAGGGGCGCCCCGGCCACGAGGCGCTGACGCGCGCGTGCGCAGCCGCGGTGTCCTACGCGCACGTCGGCCAGACGATCGTGCTGACGTCTGCAACGTACGTGGGCAGCACGCGCGAGCTGCTGGTGGAGCCGCTGCGCGAGCGCGGGCTGCGCGCGGGCGAGGACGTGTTCGTGGCGTTCTCGCCGGAGCGCTTCGATCCGGCGGCCGGCCGGCGCGAGCTGCTGGGCGGCACGCGCGTTGTGGGCGCGGTCACGGAGACGTGCTTCGCGCACGCGGCAGAGCTGCTGCAGCCGCTTTGCGGCCAGCTGCACCGTGTGTCGTCGCCGGCGGCCGCGGAGATGGTGAGGCTGTACGAGAGTGGCTTCCGCGCGGTCAACGTGGCGCTCGCGTACGAGATGGCCGACGCCTGCCGGCTGCATGCGCTCGACCCGGTCGAGGTCACCGACGCGGCGGCGACGAAAGGGGCGGGCTTCCTGGCGCACTACCCCTCGGCGGGTGCCGGCGGCCACTGCGTGGGCGTCGATCCCCATTACATGCTGCACTCGCTGCGCGAGCGCGGTCAGACCGCGGGGCTGACGGAGCGCGCGCTGCAGATCGTCGCGGCGCGCCCGCGGCGCGTGGCGATGAGGGCGCACGAGCTGCTGCTGCGATCTGGGCGCCAGCTGCGCGACGTGCGCGTGCTGGTCGTCGGGGCCGCGTACAAGCCGGGGGTGGCCGACTGCGCGAACGCGCCGGCGGTGCAGATCATCGCGCGGCTGATGGCAGAGGGCGCACGGGTCGACTTCCACGACCCGCTCGTGCCGATGCTGCGCGTCGACGGCGAGGAGCTGCACAGCATCGACCCGGACCCGCGACGCGACGCATCGGGCTTCGGCCCCGAAGACTACGAGCTGGCGATCGTCGTCGGCGTGCAGCCGGGCTATGACTACGGGTGGCTCAGGCGCTGCCCGCAGGTGCTCGACTGCACCTACCGCCAGCGCACCGGCCGCCGCCACTTTCTGCTCTAGAGAGCTCAGCTCAAAGCCACAAGGCCTCGATAGGGGTCGCCCAGATGCCCTGGCCGAGCGGGGTCGTCTGGCGTGCCGTGCACAGCACGAGACCGGCCACGAACCGCTCGCCCGCCAGGGCCCGGAACCTGCTGAGCCCGCGCAGGTCCGCCCGTCTAACGAGGCGCGCGAGCTCCATCGCCACGAACGACTCATACGCGCGGCCGCTGAGCAGATCGTCCTGTGCGCATCAGGATAGCGGACGATCCGGAATAGGCTCCCGGATAATCCGGATTAATACCCCGGACAATCCGGACTACGAAGACGGACGATCGCAGCAGAAGAGCGGACGATCTACTTAATAAAAAGCATCTCCGAGTACTTCGGCAGCGGCCACAGGTCGTCGGCCACGAGCTTCTCCAGGCGGTCGGCGACGTCGCGCACGTCTTCCATCGCCGGGATCACGGTGTCGCGCATGTACAGCGCCTCCTTCATGATCGAGCCGTCCGGGTGGTTCTCGTCGAGGTTCGCGTCCTCGAGCTTGACCTGCGCGAAGTGCAGCTCCTTGACCAGCGGCTCGATCTCGCCGACCAGCTCCTCGAGACCGCTCGCCTGCAGTTCGGTCAGGTAGCGCACCGCCGCGGGGATCAGCATCGTGCGGCCCATCGACGCCGCGGTCTCGGCCTCGATGTTGATGTTGATGACGTACTGCTCGGTGAACACCTCGTAGCGGGACTCGAGCTCGCGCTTTGACAGCACCTTGTATTTCTTGAACGTGGCGACCGTCTGTTTGTCGACGAGCCACGGCAGCGCGTCGGGCGTCGTCTTGAGGTTGGCCAGGCCGCGCTTCTCGGCCTCCTTGTGCCATGCCTCGGAGTAGCCGTCGCCGTCGAACACGACCTGCTTGTTGGCGGCCCACACGCCCTTGACGACCGTGGTGACGGCCTTCTCGAGCGTTGCGCCGGACCCTTTCAGCGCGGTCTTGAGCTTGTCCGTCAGCTCGTCGACCGTTTCGGCGACGATCGTGTTGAGCACCGTGTTGGGGAACGCGGGCGAGGAGCTCGAGCCCAGCGCCCGGAACTCGAACTTGTTGCCGGTGAACGCGAACGGGCTCGTGCGGTTGCGGTCGCCGCCGTGCAGCGGCAGCGGCGGCAGCACGGGCGTCCCCAACCCGAGGAACGACCCCGGCTTCGACGCCTGCACCTTGCCGGCCTCGATCGCGGTGAAGACCTTCTCGAGCTCCGCGCCCAGGAAGATCGAGATGATCGCCGGCGGCGCCTCGTTAGCGCCCAGGCGGTGGTCCTGCCCGGCGCTCGCGATCGACGCCCGCAGCAGCTGCTGGTGCTTGTTGACCGCCTGGATGACCGCCGCGCAGAAGAACAGGAACTGCAGGTTCTCCGCGGGCGTGTCGCCCGGCTCGAGCAGGTTCAGGCCGGTGTCGGTGCCCATCGACCAGTTGTTGTGCTTGCCCGAGCCGTTGACGCCGGCGAACGGCTTCTCGTGCAGCAGGCAGATCAGCCCGTAGCGGCGGGCGGTGTTCTGCATGATCTGCATCGTGATCATCTGATGGTCGGCGCCGACGTTGGAGTTCTCGAAGATCGGCGCGACCTCGTACTGGTTGGGCGCGACCTCGTTGTGGCGCGTCTTGATCGGCACCCCGAGCTTGGCCAGCTCGAGCTCGACCTCGAGCATGTACGCGAGCACGCGCTCGGGGATCGAGCCGAAGTAGTGGTCGTCGAGCTCGTGGCCCTTCGGCGGTTTGGCGCCGAACAGCGTGCGCCCGGTCGTCAGCAGGTCGGGGCGCTCGAAGTAGTACTGCTCGTCGATCAGGAAGTACTCCTGCTCGCAGCCGATCGTGGTGAACACGCGCGCGGCGTCCTCGACGCCGAGCAGCTCGAGCGCCCGGATCGCGGCGCCCGAGAGCGCGTCCATCGAGCGCAGCAGCGGGATCTTGTGATCGAGCGCCTCGCCCGTCCACGACGTGAACGCGGTCGGGATGCACAGCAGCGCGCCGTTGGGGTTCTCGAGGATGAACGCCGGGCTGGTCGGGTCCCACGCGGTGTAGCCGCGCGCCTCGAACGTCGCGCGGATGCCGCCGGTGGGGAACGACGAGGCGTCGGGCTCGCCCTGGATCAGCTCCTTGCCGGAGAACTCCGCGATCGCGGTGCCGTCGCCGGCGGGGCCGTAGAAGGAGTCGTGCTTCTCCGCAGTCGAGCCGGTCAGCGGCTGGAACCAGTGCGTGTAGTGCGTGGCGCCCTTCTCCATCGCCCATTCCTTCATCGCCTGCGCGACCCCGTCCGCGAGCGAGGTGTCGAGCGCCTCGCCGCGCGCGAGCGTGCGCTGCAGCGCCTTGTACACGTGCTTGGGCAGGCGCCGGCGTTGCACGGCGGGGGAGAAGACGTTCGCCCCGAAGACCTGGTTGTCCGCGATCGTCAGATCGGGCGAGCCGAGCGCGGCTCCGTTTGCGCTCCACTGGGCGGCGGTTACGTTCTGCTGGCGGGTCCTGGGCATGAGTGGGGTCGAATCCTCCTGAAGAGATTTGTGCCCACCCAATAGCGGGCTCCGTCGAGGGGCAGGGCCGCACGCAATCGTAGTCCCCGCAAGGCCGAAAAGCATCACCGAATGGCGAAATCAGAACGGGCCGGCTTTCGACACCCGGCCAAACGCGCGCGGGCGAGCGCCCGCTGGTCCGGCGGCGCCCGGACGGGTCCTCCGGGACTTCTACGCGCCGCCTACGGGTTGATGGGGATTTCGCCCGCTTCGACGCGGCCGGTGGCCGGGTTGACGTGGGTGAGCTTGGGCGCCGGCGCGATCTGGGCGGTGAGCTGGCCCTGCACGAGGCCGCCGGAGGACAGCCGCGCCTTGGCCTTGCCCGCGAGCCCGGCGGCGACGGTGTAGCGCACGGTGTAGGTGCCGGCCTTGACGGGCACCACGTGCCAGATGAACGTGCGCGTCTTGCCGGGCGCGAGCGGGCCGAGCGCCCAGGTGTTGACGTAGGCGGTCTGGCCGCCGCCGGGCGGGCTGACTTCCTCGCTTTCGACCGGCCGCGAGGCGACCGCGCCGGGGCCGCGTTCGATCACCCACACGGGCCGCTTGTCGACGGCGAGGTTCGGGTAGCTCGAGGTGTAGGCGAACGAGTCGATCGTCACGGCGACATTCGGGACGGTGCTCTTGCCCGTGTTGCGCACCGGCAGCACGAAGCTCGTCTGGCGCGCGATCGACTGCGCCGCGGGGAAGCGCGGGTGGCCGACCTGCATCGTGTACGTGCCGCTGGCTTCGGCCGCGTCCTGACGCGCGCCGCCGCCGCAGCCGGCGAGCATCAGCGCGAGCGCCGCCGCTGCCAGGACTCCTGTGTCTCCTGCCCTCACGATCGCGCCACGATACCGTAGAGTTTGCGCAGACCGCCGATCGCAAGGGGAGGAGGGGCAGGGATAGATGGTTCGCAATGTTGCCGAGCCGACGTTTGGCGCCATGCGGCACGTGCTCGAGGAATTCGGGGACATGATGATCCTGACGGGCCGGACGATCTGGTCCGCCCTGCGGCCCCCGTATCCCTACGGCGGCGAGCTCGTCTCCCAGTTCCTGTTCACGCTGCGGCTGGTGTGGTTCCCGCTGCTGATCTCGACGGTGGCGATCAACTACGGCGCGCCGGGCCTGCAGGCGGCTGACTTCCTGCGCATCTTCGGCGCGCTCGACCGCCTCGGCGGCTTCTTCGTGCTCGCCGCGATCCGGGAAATCGGCCCGCTGATCACCTCGATCGTGCTTGCCGGCGTCGCCGGCACGGCGATCACCGCCGACCTGGGCGCGCGCAAGGTGCGCGAGGAGCTCGACGCGCTGCAGGTGCTGGGCGTCGACCCGGTCAAGAACCTCGTCGTGCCGCGCTTTCTGGCGCTGATGGTGGTGACGGGGCTGTTCGACATCTACGCGCTGCTGTTCGGCATCTTCGGCGGCATCCTCGCCGCGCTCGCCAACGACCAGCCGCTGGGCCCGTTCTGGGGGACGCTGTTCGCGAACGCGTCCGTGACCGACCTGTGGGGCTCGGTTCTGAAGACGACTGTCTTCGGCGCCATCATCGCGATCGTCTGCTGCTACAAGGGCATGACCGCGTCGGGCGGCGCCGAGGGCGTCGGGCGCGCGGTCAACGAGGCGGTGGTGATCGCGTTCCTCGGCATCGGCGCGTTCAACTACGTGTTCACGCAGACGCTCCTGGCAACCCACCCCCAGATCCTGGTGATCAAGTGAACGAACTGCTGGCGATGCCGCGCGAATGGCTCAGCACGGCCGGCGTCATCGGCCGCTTCACCGGCACGGTCGTTCGCGACGTGTGGACGCTGCGCGTGTTCCGGTTCTTCGGCGAGGCGCTGCGTCAAGCGGGCATCCTGATCATCGGCTCCACACTCGTGATCTGGGGTCTCGTGTTCATCACCGGCCTCGGCACCTGCGGCATCGAGGGCGCCTACTTCACCGAGTCCCAGGGCGCGCCCTCCTACGCCGGCATCTTCACCGCCTGGTGCAACCTGCGCGAGGCCGTGCCATACGCGTTCGGCTACATGATGTCCGCGAAGATCGGCACCGGCATCGTCGCCGAGCTCGGCGCCATGCGCATCTCCGAGGAGATCGACGCACTCGAGGTGATGGGCGTCGACTCGATGGTGTTCCTGTGCGCCACGCGCCTGCTCGCCGCCTGGATCGTGCTGCCGTTCATGTACATCTCCGCCATCGGCGTCGCCTACATCGCCTCCTACCTCGCCGTCGTCGACCAGATCGGCTACACCTCCGCCGGCGGCTACCTGCTGATCTTCTGGCAGTTCCAGAATCCCACCGACTTCCTCTTCAGCGTCATCAAGGGCATGAGCATGGCCACCGCGATCGTGCTCGTCGCCTGTTACTACGGCTATAACGCCAGTGGTGGGCCCGTGGGCGTGGGCAAGGCGACGGCGAAGTCGATGGTGCTCAACCTGATCCTCGTTAACCTGATCGGCATGCTCGGCACCGAGGTCTTCTGGGGCACCAACCCGCGCGCCCCGATCGGGGGTTGACGATGGCGGCTGACCAGCCTGCTCGCGGCTCTGGCCTGAGCGACGAGGACGAGTACCAGTTCCACACCGGCGTGATCCGCCCGTCGAAGGCGCCGGACGCGATCGAGTTCATCGACGTGCACAAGTCCTTCGGGCGCAACCACGTGCTGCGCGGGCTGAACATGGGGCTGCCGGAGGGCAAGATCTCGATGATCATCGGCCCCTCCGGAACGGGCAAGTCGGTGTGCATCAAGCACATCGTCGGGCTGCTGTACCCGGACCAGGGCGACGTGCTCGTGCACGGGCAGTCGATCCCCAGCCTGCCCGACGCGGATCTGTTCGAGCTGCGCCGCAAGTTCGGCGTGCTGTTCCAGGACGGCGCGCTGTTCGGGTCGCTGAACCTGTATGACAACGTCGCCTTCCCGCTGCGCCAGCACACCGAGAAGGGCGAGGACGAGATCGCGGAAATCGTCAACAGGCGCATGAAAGAGGTGGGGCTGGGGGGCGAGGGCGCGAAGATGCCCAACGAGCTCTCCGGCGGCATGCGCAAGCGCGCGGGCTTCGCGCGCGCGCTCGTGCTCGACCCCGAAATCGTGCTGTTCGACGAGCCCGACTCGGGCCTCGACCCCGTGCGCACCGCGCTGCTGTGCGAGCTGATCAAGGAGGTGCACGCGGAGCACGGCGGCTGCTACGTGGTGATCACGCACGACATCATGAGCGCACGCCGCGTCGCCGAGCACATCTCCGTGCTGTGGAAGGGGCGCATCGTCGAATCGGGTCCCGCGGAAGAGCTGTTCGCGTCGGAGAACCCGTTCGTGCGCCAGTTCCTCTCCGGCGAGTCAGCCGGGCCGTTGGGCATGGAGTAGTACCCTCCGCCGGCCGCCTCCCGGTTAGCCTGTCTCTGTGAACGCCTCACGCGTCCTGTCTGCCCTCGCTGGCGGCGCTGCCCGTCGGCCGCGACTGGTGCTCGCGATCGCGGTGGTGCTGGGTGTCGGCGCCGCGGGCCTGGCGCTGCGGCTGAAGCCGACCGCCGCGACGAGCACGTTCGTGTCGAGCTCGAGTTCCCAGTATCAGGCCACGCAGCGCTACTACCGCAGCTTCGGCGAAGAGCCGATTGCTGTGCTGGTCAAGGGCAACCTGCAGCAGCTGGTGCTGAGCTCGGATCTCGAGCGGCTGCTCGGCCTGGAGGGCTGCCTGTCGGGCAATGTGCCGGCGAGTGCGCTCGGCGCAGAGGGCGGGGCCAACGGTCCGTGCGGGCAGCTCTCGCGCGCGAAGACGGTCAAGGTGGTGTTCGGCCCGGGCACGTTCCTCAACGAGGCGGCCGAACAGATCGGCAAGCAGCTGGCGAGCGAGACGCGCCACGCCGAAGCCGAAGCCAGGCAGGCCGAACGCTCCGTGTATCGCGCGGCGCTCGCGCACGGGCTGCCGACTGCCGAAGCGCGCACGCTCGGACGCCAGGCGAGCAAAGTGGCGCTCGCCGGGTTCAAGTCGAGCCTCGTCACGCAGGCGCTCGAATACGGCCTGACGGCGGTGCCGAGCATCGAAGACGCGAACTTCGTCTCGAACGTGGTGTTCGACTCGACCAAGCCGGCCGGCACGCCGAAGTCGCGCTTTGCGTACCTGTTCCCGAGCCCCGATGCGGCGCTCGTGTCGGTGCGCATGAAGGCGGGGCTCTCCGAAGCGGCCCGGGTGCGGACGATCGGGCTGATCCGCGAAGCGGTGCGCATGCCGCAGTGGCACCTGACGCACGGCGAGAGCTACCTGGTGACGGGCGAGCCGGTGATCGTCGCGGACCTGACGAGCTCGATCAGCCACTCGATCGAGCTGCTGCTGATCGCGGTGCTGCTGGTGATGGCGGGCACACTCGGGCTGGTGTTCACGGGGCGTCCGCGGCTGCTGCCGCTGGCGCTCGCGCTGCTGGCCGCGGCGCTCACGTTCGGCGCGCTGTCCGCCGTCGGCGCGTCGCTGACGATGGCTTCGATCGCGGTGCTGCCGGTGCTCGTCGGCCTCGCGGTCGACTACGCGATCCAGTTCCAGGCGCGCATCGACGAGCAGGCAGAGCGGGGGGCGGGAGCTGGATCGGACGATCCGCGCGGCGGGTCCTCGCCCAAGGCCGTGACGCTGATCGGCGGCGCGGCGGCCGCGGGCGGACCCACGATCGCGACCGCCGCCGCGGCGAGCGCGGCGGCGATGCTCGTGCTGGCGCTCTCGCCGGTGCCGATGGTGCGCGGCTTCGGCGTGCTGCTCGTGGTCGGCGTGGCGGTCGCGCTGCTGTGCGCGCTGACCGCTGGCGCGGCCGCGGCGTCGCTGACCGGCGGCGCCTCGGCGCCGGCTCCGCTTGCGCTCGCGCAGGGTCCGCTGGCGGCCGCGTGGCGAGGCGCGCGCGAGCTGCTGACCGACAACCCGCTGACGCGGGTGGTCACGCACGCGGCGCTCGTCGGCGCGGTGCGCCGCCCCGGGCGCTTCCTGTGCGTGGGCCTCGCGCTGGCGGCGCTGGGCTGGGGCCTGGACACGCAGACGAAGGTGCAGACGGACATCACCAAGCTGGTCCCGCAGAGCCTCGGCTCGCTGCAGAGCCTCGGCACCGTCGAGCACATCACGGGCGTCGGCGGCGAAATCAACCTGATGATCGAAGGCGGGGATCTGCTGAAGCCTTCGACGATCGCATGGATGATCGACTACCAGAAATCGGTGCTCGCGCGTTTCGGCTACAGCCCCGCGCACGGTTGTGCGAGGGCGCGCCTGTGCCCGGCGTTCTCGCTGCCAGACCTGTTCGAGGGCCAGGTGTCGGCCGCGGCGGGCGCGCCGAAGCTCTCGCAGCGCAAGATCGACGGTCTTCTGAACGCGATCCCGTCGTACTTCTCACAGGACGTGATCGCGCCCGGCAGGCACGTGGCGACGCTGGCGTTCGGCATCCGCCTGATGGGGCTGGACCAGCAGCAGCAGCTGATCGAGCAGATGCGCGCGAGCCTGCACCCGCCCGCGGGCGTGCGCGCGAGCCTCGTGGGCCTGTCGGTGCTAGCCGCGCAGTCGGGCTCCGAGGTGGCCGACCCGTGGCGGCGCCTGGAGACGCTGCTGGTGGGGCTCGCGGCGGTCGCGCTGGTGCTGCTCGTGGCGTTCCGCGGCGATCGCCGCCGCGCGCTCGTGCCGCTCGTGCCGATCGCGCTCGCGACCGGATGGTCGGCGCTGATCCTGTTCGCGGTGAGGGTGCCGCTGAACCCGATGTCGGTCACGCTCGGTGCGCTCGTGATCGCGATCTCGACGGAGTTCAGCGTGCTGCTGTCCGAGCGCCACCGCCAGGAGCGCCTCGCCGGCTACGACACGATCGAGGCGCTGCGCCGCAGCTACCGGCGCACGGGCGCCGCGGTGGCCGCCTCGGGCACGACCGCGATCGTCGGCTTCGGGGTGCTGGTGCTGTCGAACATCACAATGCTGCGCGACTTCGGCCTGGTGACACTGATCGACCTGAGCGTGTCGCTCGTGGGTGTGCTGGTGGCGCTGCCCGCGACACTGGTGCTCGCCGACGGCGCGGCCGCAGCCTCCGCGGAGGGAGAAGGCGGCGCCCGCCGGCGCTGGTGGCCAGCCTGGGGCTGGAGGGTGCGCGCGGCCCGATGAAAGCGCGCAACCCACGCTACGGCCGCTACGTGGGCCTGCTCGGGGTCGTGGTGTTCGTGGCGATCGTGGTCAACTCGCTGTTCGTGCATCGCGCCGGCCTCACCGGCATCCTGCCGGGCCAGCGGATGGCGCCGTTCGCGGCTCCGCTGGCACTTGGCAGCCTGGGCGGGGTGGCGGACGTCGCCACGCACCCAAACGCCGGAGCCGAAGGCAGGGTGCCCGCGTGTGCGGTGCGCGGCGCGCAGATCCTGAACGTGTGCCAGCTCTACGAACAGGGTCCGGTGGTCCTGGCGCTGTTCGTCGACGCGAGCTCGTGCACGACGGTGCTCGACGAGATGCAGGCGCTCGCGCCGGAGTTCCCCAGTGTGCGCTTCGCGGCGGTTGCGATCCGCGACGAACGCAGCCAGATCCGCCAGCTGGTGCGCTCCCGCAGGCTGACGTTCCCGGTCGGCCTCGACAGCGAAGGCACGGTTGCCGAGCGCTACAAGGTCTATAGCTGCCCCCAGGTCAACTTCGCGTATCCGGGCGGCGTGGTGCAGAGCAGGCCGCTGCTGTCGGCGCCGTCGCTTGCGGTCCTGCGCGCGCGCGTGAGCGAGCTGGTGGCGGCCTCGCGCGGGCACGAACGGCTGAGGTCGGGCGCTTGAACACCGGCCCGCAGCGCGGCGCGCACGAGGAGCGGGCCGCCGCGGGCTGGTGCGCGGTCGAGGTCGAGGAGGAGCTGCCGGGGCTGCGCCTGCTGGTCGGCGAGGCGCTGCACACGCGCGCGCAGCCGCTGACCGGCGGCTCGCCGCCGGAGGTCCGCCGGCGTCTGCGCGAGCTCTCCAACCGCTTCCGCGGCGCCCGCGCGGTGGGCGTTCGCCGCGAGCCGGTGCCGGCGGCCTACCGGGTGTTCTTCCGCCAGATCGGGCTCGACCCCGATGTCGTGCCCACGCCGATCGAGGCGGCCGTGCTGGAGCGCATGCTGAGCGGCGGCTTCCTCCCGAGCAGCCTGCTCGCGGACGTGCTGCTGATCGCCCTGCTGGACACCAGCGTCCCGGTGTGGGCGCTCGACACCGACCGGCTCGACGGTCCCATCGGCGTGCGCGCGAGCGCCGAGGGCGAGCGGATCGGTGGCTCGCCGCAGGCGCTCGGACTGCCCGCGGGCCGGCTCGTCGTGGCGGACTCCTCGGCGGCGCTCGGCGTCCTCTTCGGCGAGCTCGCACCCGCGCGCCGGCCGCACTCCCGCAGCACTCGCGTGACGCTGTTCACGGTGCAGGTGGACGGAGTGCCGACGCTGTACGCGGAAGAGTCGCTGTGGGCGTGCCGCGCCGCGCTCGAGCAGTCGTAGGCTACGCCGAGCCTGGCGTAGCCTCGAACCGCTCGGCGAGCTTGTGGCGCTGGTAGAATCGTTCTCTGCCGGCGAGGAGGCGGGTGTGCCGCAGTACGAGCAGCAAGTCATCGGTCGCGAGGGTGGGGCGTGCGACGAGCGCGCCGCGAGGGCTTCGCTGCGCGCGCAGATCGCGCGGCTGGAGCGCGAGCGCGCGACGATCGTCGCCGAGCGCTTCCCGCACATCGCCGCGCCCGCTGCGATCCCCGGCGGCGCCGGGGGAGGGCCGATGCTGCTCGACCTGGGCGAGCTGGAGCTCGTGCGCGACCGGCTCGCGGCCGGCGTGCAGGACCTGCGTGCGAACGTGCGCGAGCGCCGCGAGCGCGAGCGCCGCGCGCGCGAGCAGCTGCAGCGGATGCGGCTCGACCCGGGCAGCTACAAGTTCGCGCGGCTGCCGGTGCGCGATCTGGGCCAGGGCGTATGCGGTGTCTGGGAGGTGCGCCCGCGGCTCGGCCTGATCGGCATGCTTGCCGGCTGGTGGCAGCTCAAGCTGTCGTCAGGGTGTCCGTTAGCCAGGGGGTCGCGCTCCACGCGCGGCCCCGGCTCACGGAGGTCAGCATCGCCGCCAGCGTACGGCGCTGACGCTCGGTCATCGTGCCGATCGTCTTCTTCTCGGACATCGGCACCTGGGCGAGGAACTTGCGGCAGCGGGTCTGGCCCCAGCGGCGCTGGCTCATCAGCAGGTCGGCCACGGCCATGCTCTGCGCCTCCCACGGGCACTCGAGGATCACCTCGGCGACGTGGAGCTCGCCGGTCGCCACGCGTCGCTTGAGCTCCGCGCGGGCGAGGCGAACCTTGTTGGCGCGTTCAAGGGCGCGCATGTACTGAGGACCGGCAGGGGCAACCGTCGCTGTCGCGTTCATAGGGCACTCTCCCCGTCCTCGCCGTGAGCCTTGCCCGGCGAAGACGTGCTTGCTCGAGTTTTTTCGGATACGCGCCAGCAGGCCGTGCGGAGTCCGCCGCGACAAACGCGACTGTCCCATCACGAGGCCTCTCTCCCAACGGCTTTGTGATGGGGCCAACCCCCAAACGGTCTTGCAGAGCGCATCTGGAAGCTATGTCAGGACGGGGTCCCCGGTCAACAGCGCGAGGGCGCTTCGTGCGCTAGAAGCGACCTTTTTCGATGGTGACGGGACTTGTGAAGAAATGGACAAGTCGTGGCCGCGCTGTCGCGGCGGCCGGGCCGGCGAGGGGGCGTCAGCGATCGTGTGCTGCTGGCAGCGGGCCGTGCTCGGCCTCGAACTCGCGCTTGACCCGCGCGAACACGTCCAGCGCGCGCTCCAGCGTGGCCTCGTCGTGCGTGGCCATGACGCTCGTGCGCAGCAGCGCGCCGCCGGGCGGCACGGCTGGGTGCAGCGCGCAGTTGGTGAACACGCCGCCGTCGTACAGCGCGCGCCACAGCAGCGCGGCCTTCCAGTCGTCGCCGACGAGGATCGGCACGATCGGCGTCGCGAGCGTGGCGAGCGGCGCGTCCGCGGCGGGGCTCGTGCGCACGGGCTCGCCGCTGAGCGTGCGGTAGCCGAGCGCGCGCAGGCCGTCGTCGAGGAAGCGGGCCCGCTCGAGCACGCTCGCGAGCAGCGCCGGTCCCTCATCGGAGCGGATGATCCGCAGCGCCGCCAGCGCCGCGCCCAGCGCCGCCGGCACGGCCGAGGCCGTGAACAGGAACGCCCGCGAGGAGATGCGCAGATAGTCGATCACCTCGGCGGGCCCCGCGACGAACCCGCCGCACGCGGCCAGCGACTTGGAGAACGTGCCCATGCGCAGGTCGACGCGGTCCTCGACGCCCAGCAGCTCGCATGCGCCGGCGCCGCGCCCGCCCAGCACGCCCGCGCCGTGCGCCTCGTCGACCATCAGCCGCGCGCCGTGGCGCGCGCACAGCTCGGTGATGTCCACCAGCGGCGCGACGTCGCCCTCCATCGAGAAGACGCCGTCGACGACCACCAGCACACCGCCGCCGTCCTGCTCGGCGCGCTCGAGCGCCCGCTCGAGCTTGTCCATGCGGCCGTGGCGGAACGGGCGCATCTTCGCCTTGGAGATCAGCGCGCCGTCGAGGATCGACGCGTGGTCGGCGGAGTCGACGATCACCGTGTCGCCCGGGCCGAGCAGCGTGCCGAGCGTGCCCACGTTGGCCTGGTGGCCGGTCGTGAACACGATCGCGTCCTCCGTCTGCATCCAGTCCGCCAGCTCGCGCTCGAGCTCGAGGTGCAGCGGCGTCGTGCCGTTGAGCAGGCGCGAGCCGGTGAGGCCGGTGCCGTAGCGGTGCAGCGCGTCCTCGGCGCCCTGCATCACGCGCTCGTCGCCTGTCAGCCCGAGGTAGTTGTTCGAGGCGAGCATGATCCGCGGCGCGCCCTCCATCTCCACGACCGGCATCGCGGGCGACTCGACGGTGCGGAAGTACGGCATCAGGTCCGCTTCGCGCGCAGCGCGCAGCAGCTCCTCACGCTCGTGACCGCGTACCTTTTGAAAGACGTCGATCGAAGTTGGCATATAGGGTTCCGCCGCGATGGCAGTCGAGATCAGGCCGGTGCGCAGCAGACGCGAGCTGAGCACCTTCGTCAAGCTGCCGTGGCGGCTCTATCGTAACGAGCCGCACTGGGTCGCACCGCTGCTGAGCGATCTGCGCGAGCAGCTGGACCGGCAGCGCAACCCGTTCTTCGAGCACGCGCAGGCGCAGTACTTCCTCGCGTGGCGCGACGGCCGCGCGGTCGGCCGCGTCAGCGCGCACATCGACCGCCACCTGCAGGAGTTCCAGGACAACGACTGGGGGCTGTGGGGCTTCTTCGAGTGCGAGAACGACCCCGAGGCCGCGCGCGCGCTGCTGGCGGCGGCCGAGGCGTGGCTGCGCGAGCACGGCGCCGGCACGATGATCGGCCCGATGAGCTTCACCACCAACGACGAGGCCGGTCTGATGGTCGAGGGCTTCGAGAGCCCTCCGCTGATCCTCAACCCCTGGCACCACCGCTACTACCAGGCGCTGCTGGAGCGGGAGGTGGGCCTGGAGAAGGTGATGGACCTGTACATGTGGAGCCTGACCGTCACCGGGCGCGACAAGGTGCATCCGGCGATCTGGGACGTGGCGGCGAAGGTGGAGTCCGAGCACGGGATCGTGTGCCGCAACTTCCGCAAGAAGGACCTCGAGGTGGAGGTGGGTCGCTTCCTGGAGGTCTACAACGCGGCGTGGGAGCGCAATTGGGGCTTCGTGCCGCTGACCGAGCGCGAGGTGCGCCACTACGCCAAGAAGCTCCGGCCGATCCTCGACGAGAACTGGGCGATGGTGGCCGAGAAGAAGGACACCGGCGAGGTCGTCGGCGCGGCGCTGACGCTGCCCGACTACAACCAGGTGCTGGGCAAGCTGCGCCCGCGCGGGCGGCTGCTGCCGTTCGGCTGGCTGACGGCGCTGCGCGAGCGCTCCAAGATCGACGCGGTGTACGTGTTCGCGCTGGGCGTCAAGCCCGCTTACCAGCACACGGGCGTGGCGGCGCGCTTCTACCAGATGCACTTCGACGCCGCCGAACGCACGCCGCAGAAGGGCGGCGAGATGGGCTGGATCCTGGAGGTCAACAAGCCGATGAACCGCGCCATGGAAGGCATGGGCGGCGAGATCAAGCGCCGCTACCGGGTATACGAGCGGGCGCTGTAGGCGCCCGCGCCGGGCCACCGCGCCGCTGCTCGGGTCGCCTGTAGACGGTGGTCTGGGCGGCCGTCTAGACTGCCGGTAGTGATCGAGTCATCCTCGTCAACATCGTTCGACGACACGCCGATGGTCACGGCCGAGGACGAGTTGCTGGACGCGCTGCCGGTGCTCGCCGGCGAGACCGCAGTGGGGCATCACTCCACGCATGCCGCTCTGCCGGACGAGCGTCGATCCGGGGGCATGGTGATCCCGGCGGTGCAGGCCGCCGCGGTGGCCGCCGGCGGTTTCGTAGCAGGAGCAGCCGTCGTGGGGCTCGTGCATCGCCGCCAGCAGCGCTCCTCGGCGCTGAGCAAGGGCCGCGGCTCGGGCCGCGCCGTCAAGAAGTCGCGCCGCGCCGGCGCACTCGACTCCCGCCGCGGCGCTGCCAAGGCGGTGGAGCTGGTGCAGATCGTGGGCAGCCGCTCGTTGCTCGTCGACGTGCACCTGCTGGGTGGCTCCGGCGAGCGCTGAGGCGCCGGCGCTCACGCCCGCGTCGCTGCGCACGGTCGAGCTGCGCGAGCAGGTCACGCCGCGGGGTCCGTTCCAGCTGCCGCGCTGGACCGGGGGGGACGGCGTGGCGCGCCGCCGCGGGGGTGTGCTGGAACGGCTTCTGCACGACGGCGATCAGCCGGTGGTGGTGCGCGTCGCGCAGCCAGCGGCCGATCAGGTGCTGTTCGGTGCCCGCGCGCCCACGCGGTCATCTGCCGCCTACGGCATCCGCCGGATGCGCTTCGCGCTGGGCGTGGACGACGATCTGAGCGCGTTCGTGACCGCGTTTGCGCGCGACCCGTTGATCGGGGCCTCGGTGCGACGGCGCCCGTGGCTGCGCATCGTGCGCCGCCCCGAGCCGTTCGAGGCGCTCGCGTGGGCGGTCTGCGAGCAGCTGATCGAGTCCGAGCGCGCAGCCGCGATCGAGCGGCGCGTGGTGGCCGCGCTGGGGCGTCGTGGAGCCGACTGGGACGGAGCGCCGTCGGCCCTGCGCGACCTGCCATCGGCCGCGATGCTCGCCGGCACGGCGCCCGCGCTGCTGCAGTCGCTCGACCTGGCCGGCGGGCGCGCGATCGCGCTGGTGCGCGTCGCGCGCGAGGTGGCGCGCGGCCGCGTGGAACTGCACGACCCAGAGCACGAGCGCGGCTGGCGGCGCCTGCGCACGATCCCCGGCATCGGCGCGTGGACCGTCGAGAAGCTCGCGCTATACGGCCAGGGCCGCCACGACCAGCTGCCCGCCGGCGATCTTGCGTACCTGAAGCTGGTGGGCCGGCTGCTCAGCGGCGGCGACCCGCACGCCCGCGCCGACGAACGGCAGGTGCGGGATCTCTTCGCGCCGTACGGGGAGTGGGCGGGGCTGGCGGCCATGCACATGCTCGGGGGAGCGTGATGACCTGATATGACGCGAAAGCGCGATATCAAGCAGTTCCGCCAGGCCTGCAGGGAGGCCGGTCTATCTGCGATCGAGCGCTATGAAGCGAGCCAGGAGCTCCATGCCGATAAGGAGTCGAGCGGCGCGCAGGAGCACATGAGCTATGGAGAGCTGCTGGCTTGGCTGCAAGAATGGAAGGAATCATGGCAACGGTCGTAACCCTAGATGCCTCCCCTTCAAGCGTCCTGCGCTCGATGCGCGGGACGATTGTCGCCGCGCGCATTGCCTATCCGGGAGTCCTGCATGTTGAGGTCCGGGACTCGCATGGCGAGCTCTGGCGTCTCGCTACTCAAGACGCCGAATGGTCGCCCTCTGATCCTTCTCAGCTCACCGAGCGCTCGATCGAGGATGCCGATATCGATGAGAATTCGGGAGAGTTGCGCTGCAGGCTGTCTGATGGCTCGATGCTCGACGTCAAGCCAATGGGGTTTGAGAAAGAGGACGACCCGCCTTGTTGGGAACTGATCACTCCTGCTGGCGTCGTCCTCGAGTTTGGTCCAGGTGTTCGCTGGCAGATCAGTAGCGCTGACGCCCTGGCCTCGTCGCGTCGCTGAGAACCGCATCGCGTAACAGCGCTCAGCGCCGGGCGCGCTCGCGCTCGCGCTCGACCAGCAGCGCGAACGTGGGGCAGGCCCGCGCGGCCCGCATCGCGTGCTCGACCTGCGAGCCGTGCAGCGGCGTCTCGTCGACCACCGGATAGCCCCACTCGTCGAGCGTGACGCGCTCGGGCAGCAGCTCGGCGCACATGCCGTGGGCCTCGCAGGAGATCGGGTTGACGCGCACGCGGTGGCTCATCGGCGCGCCTCGCGGTTGCTCGCGTCGCTGACCGGCCGCTCGGGCAGCGGCAGCTCGACCGGCCGCGCACAGGCGGCGCACGGCCCGTGGCGCGCGTGGTCGGCGAACTCCGCCTGGAACACCTGCACGGCGCTTAGGATCGGCCTGAGCGCACCGTCGGGGTGACCGCAGGCGCCGCGGCGCGCCACCAGCGAGGCGAGCTGATCGATGCGCTGGGCCACGCGCGCGCCGGCGATGCCGGCGGCGAGCTCCTCGATCGTGCCCGCCAGCGCGTCGAGGCCGTGTACGCACGGTCCGCACTGGCGCGTGCTCTGGTCCGCGAGCCAGCGGGCGAGGCGCGCGGTCTCGGCGACGGGGCACGCCTGCTCTGAGAGCAGCAGCACGACGCCCGCGCCGAGCGAGGCGCCGTGCGGCGCGAGGTGTTCGTTGGACAGGGCTACGCCGTTCAGCAGCTGCCCGCTGACCCACGAGCCGGCGTAGCCGCCGAGCAGCGCGCCGCGCACGCGCGCGGTGGCGCCGCCGGCGGCAGTGACCAGCGACGACAGCGAGGCGCCGTGCTCGATCTCGTAGACCCCGGGGTGGGCGACAGCGCCGGACAGCGTCACGAGCGCGGATCCGGGCTGGCTGGGCGTGCCCAGCTCGCGGAACCACGACGCGCCATGTCGCGCGATCAGCGCGACATGGGCCAGCGTCTCGACGTTGTCGACCAGTGTCGGGCGCCCGCGGACGCCCTGCTCGAAGGGCATCGGCGGCGTGAACGTGGGCTTGGCGGGGCCGCCGCTGAGGTAGTTCACGAGCGCGGACTCCTGCCCGGCGACGTAGTGGCTGGGCACCGGCGCCAGGCGCAGCGCGGGCGAGCGCTCGCCGCTCGCGGCTCGTTCCTCGATCGCTCCCGCCACGCTCCCGATTCCGGTGTCGGCCGACTCGCACACACACACGACCAGCTCATCCGCACCTACGGCCTCCGCGGCCAGGATCGCTCCGTCGAGCACCAGGTGCGGCAGCGACTCCAGAAGCGTGCGGTCCTTCAGGCTCGCGGGCTCGCCCTCGGCGCCGTTGGCGACCACGATCGCGCGCCGGCGCCTGCCGGCGACGGCGCGCATCTTGGTGGCCGTGGGGAATCCGGCGCCGCCGCGCCCGAGCAGTCCCGCTCGTTCGATCTCCTCGATCAGCATGCCCGCGTGCTCGCGCGCGCGGCGCCGTCCGCGGCCGGCCGCGCTGGGCAGCTGACCGTGCACCTCCACGTGCTCGTCCAGCGGCAGCGGGCCGCGCGGGCGGATCCCGCTGAGCAGCCTCGGCAGCGCAGCGGCCGACGCCGGCTCGTAGTCGGGGATGCGTTCGGCGATCGTCGGCGCGGAGCCGCTCATCGCCCGCTCCCGCTCGAGCCGCTGTGCTTGTGGGAGTGCCCCAGCAGCGCGCTGGGGGTTCCCGCGCGGCGCGCCCATTCCGAGCCCAGCGGGCCCGCAGGCAGCCACAGCACGATGAACAGCCCGAAGCCGCCCGCGCCCGCGAGCGCGGCGCCGCGCCAGCGGATCGCCCCGGGCCAGCCGACCAGCGCGCGCGTCAGCGCCGCAGCCACCACCAGTGCCGTGCAGATGACGCTCACGATCAGCAGCCAGGCGGTGCTTGCGTCGCTGCCCGTGCCGAAGCCGTGGACCAGCGCGATCGGCCAGCTGGCGTAGGTGAGCCAGTGCACCGCGCGCCAGGTCGAGAAGCCCATGCGCGCTCGCAGCAGGCTCGTGGCGATCACGGCCACGATCAGGTCGAAGGAGACGGCACCGAGCCCTAGCCAGAAGGGGCGATAGGAGCCGACGAACGGGATGAACGCGTCCACGATCGAGATCGACGCGAAGCTGTCGAGCACCGACGTGAGGATGTGCGCCACCAGGAACGCCATCGCCAGCAGCGCGACGTTGCGGTGCAGCGTGTCGAGCACGAAGCGCGGCCAGCGCGGGGTGCTCCAGCGCTCGACGTCGACCACGCCGAGCACGATCGCGAACGTCAGCAGCACGAGCGCGACCGCGCCGGTGGAGCGGGTCAGGTACCAGTACGCGCTGGGGCCGGCGGCGGCGAGCAGCGCGCTCATGCGGCGAGCGCTCCCGCGTCTGTCCGCTGCGGCCACGCGCCGACGGCGATGACGCCGCCGTCTGCGGCCACCAGGCGCGCCGGCAGGCCGAGCTCGTCGAGCCACGCGGCGGCGGCGCGCGAGCGCACGAGCGCGGCTGTCGCGGCGATGTTCGCGTCGGCGCAGCTGGCGGCCGCCACGCTCACCGTGCGCCACGCGCTGCGCACGGGCGCGCCCGTGCGCGGGTCGATGATGTGGTGCATCGTGTGGCCGCCGTGGCTCCAGCGGCGCACCGCCGTGCTCGACGTGGCGAGGCCGCCAGAGCCGATCGAGATGGTCTGCCCGGGCGCCGAGTGATGGCTGCGGTGATCGTCGGTGACCCTGATCGCCCAGCCTTCGCCCGGCGCGTCGCCGGCCGTCGCGATGTCGCCGCCCAGGCTCACGAGCACGCCGCAGCCCGTCGCCTCGTGCGCGGCCGCGGCCGCACGGTCGGCGGCCCATGCCTTGGCGCTCGCGCCGAGGTCCAGCTTGACCCCGGCCGGCACCGTGACCGACGCGCGTGCTCGGTCGAGGGCGATCTCGCTCCAGCCCGAGCGCACGCGCACGGCGATCGCGAGCGGCGCCTCGGGCTGGCCGGTGGCGGGGTCGAGCAGTCGCCAGTCGCGGTCATAGCCCGCCAGCTCCAGCGCGCGCCCGACGGTGGGGTCCACGTCTCCGCTCGTCAGCTCCGCCGCGCGCAGCGCCAGCTCCAGCGCCTCCATCAGCAGCGGGCTCACCCGCACGGAGCGGCCGGCGCGCGCGTTCAGCCGCGCGAGCTCGGAGTCGGGGCGGAAGCGGCTGCATGTCAGGTCGATCGCCGCGAGCTCGCGCTCGACCGCCGCGCGCGCCTCCGCGAGCTCCTCCGGGTCGCTCACGCGCAGCACAGCGCTCGTGCCGAGCGCCTCCCAGGCCGCGCAGCCGAGCGTCGTCGCGTTCGAGGCTATCGCGCGCATCTCAGGAGCCACCCGAGACGACGGGCGCGGAAGCTTCGGGTTCGGGCGCGGCTTCCTGCGCCGGCGCGGCTTCCTGGGCGGGCGCTGCTTCGTGGGTTTCCGGTGCGGGCGCCGATTCCTGTGCGGGCGCCGATTCCTGCGCCGGTGCTGATTCCTGGGCGGGCGCTGCTTCGTGGGCTTCCGGCGCGGGCGCCGATTCCTGGGCCTGCGCCGGTTCGGTTGAAGGCGCCGAGCTCTGCGATTCGCTCGTCGTCTGCGGCGCCTGGGCGGGCGGCTGCAGCGGCTGGGTCGAAGTCTTCGTCTTCGCTGCTTTGGCGCTGGACGTGCGTGCCTTGCTGGTGGCGGCGGCCTTCTTCGCCGTCTTCCCCGGGAACGCGTTGGCGGCTGCCTCCGCGAACGCCCCCGTGAGCACCACGCTGCCGGCGATCAGCCAGGTGTTGAGCCTGCCTAGCTCGCGCAGCGCTGCATCGCGTGTGTGGGTCGTGTGGATTCTCATGCTCGTCAGTGATGGTGGTGGAAGATGCCCGCGTTATGAACCCACGGGCCGAACTCCGGGATCACGAGCACGGCGAGCACGACGCCGGCCACCAGCGCTCCGCCCAGCGCGAGCATGCGACCGGCTCGGCCGGTCACGTCGCTTGAGATGCCCGCCGAGCGACCGTAGTCGGCGCGCAGCACCGCCGGCATCCCCGGCAGGTGGCCGAGCACGT
Source organism: Solirubrobacteraceae bacterium (assembly GCA_035483595.1). Taxonomy (GTDB): domain Bacteria; phylum Actinomycetota; class Thermoleophilia; order Solirubrobacterales; family Solirubrobacteraceae; genus Palsa-744. The sequence goes on along the minus strand of DATHPU010000022.1, from coordinate 168,763 downwards.
GCAACGCCATGAACGCGAGCCACGCGAAGAAGCTGAGCTTGTGTATCGGGAACAGCGTCGAGCGCGATGACGGTCCCGCGAACAGCAGCGCGACGCCGCTGGCGAACACGACCACGGTGGAGAGCACGACCATCGGCGCGAGCGCGCGCAGCGCGAGCTCGGGCGGCCCCTTGCGCCGGTAGGCGGGGTTTGCCGTGTAGTAGCGCGCGAAGCGATAGCCGGTGCTCGCCATCTTCAAAAGCACCGGCGGGACCAGCAGCATCCCGATGAACAGGTGCTCGGACAGCAGGCCGCCGATACGGATGATCGTCACGCCAAGCGCCACCAGCAGTATCAGCAGCGTCGCGCCGGCAGTGGTCGTCAGCCGCTCGTTGCCGGTGGTTCCGCCGCCCGTCAGCCAGCCGCTGCGGGTAGTTGTGGTGTCTGCGTATATGTGCGTATCGGGGGCGGTGTAGGCCGCCTCGTCGCTCGTTGCCATCGATTCAGTGTCGGAATCGATGCTAAGGAGCGCATAACCTCTTGATGAGAAAGCTCATCGGAAGGACAGGCAGGTGATGAGGGTTGCGCGGCGACGCATATCCTTGTCGAGATGGGAGCTGCCGCGGACCCGCCACGGGAGCGCGCGCCGCAAACGCCTGGGAACGGCGTTGGCGACGATGCGCGCCCGGCCGCGGCCGGGCGCGTGCTGCTGATCGAGGATGAGCCGGGGATCGTCGACTTCGTGAGTCGCGGCCTGGAGGCCGAGGGCTTCGTCGTGGAGGCGGCCCGCGATGGCGTTGAGGGCGAGCGAATGGCGCTGGCGGGCCGCTTCGACGCGATCCTGCTCGATCTGATGCTGCCGCGTCGCAGCGGCATGGAGGTGCTGGAGTCGCTGCGGCGGGCGATCCCGGGCGCGCCCGTGATCGTGCTGACGGCGCGCGGCGAGATCGAGGACCGCGTCGGCGGGCTCGACGCCGGCGCCGTCGACTACCTGGTGAAGCCGTTCTCGATGGCGGAGCTGGTCGCGCGCGTGCGCGCGCAGCTGCGGATCATCGCGCAGGCATCCGCCAGCACGCTGCTCGCGGAGGGCATCGAGGTCGACCTGCTGACGCGCAGGGTGCACCGCGACGGGCAGGCGGTGACGCTTTCGACTACCGAGTTCGAGCTGCTCGTGTATCTCATGCGCCACCACGGGCAGGTGGTCTCGCGCGAGCAGATCCTCAGCTCGGTGTGGGGCTACGAGCACGATCCCGCGACGAACGTCGTCGATGTGTACGTGGGCTACCTGCGGCGCAAGCTCGCAAGCTCCGGCGAGCCGGCCCCGATCTTCACCGTGCGGGCCGTCGGCTATCGCCTCGGTACCGCGAGCTGACGGCCGTGCCGGGCCTCGGGCGGTTCGTGCCTGGCGGGCTGCGCTGGCGTCTGGCGGGCTGGTTCACGCTCGTGACGCTGCTGTGCACCGCGATCGTGTTCGTCGCCGTCTACGGCGGCACCGGCACGCAGCTGCGCGGTGAGATCGACAAGGAGATCGCGGGTGACGCGGCGGAGCTCGCCCACAACCTTGCCGCCGCGCATGCGCGCTCGCCCCGCCAGCTGGCGACGGCGGCCACGCGCTACATCGCCAACCAGCCCTTCAGCGCAAGCTCGACGCTGCTGTTTGTGCTGGTCCCCGGGCAGGCCCCCAGCACGAACAGGCCGGAGCTGTTCGGCAATCCGCGCCCGGACAACGGCGAGTCATCGACGGAGCAGGCGCAGGAGAACCGTGTCTCCGCGAGGCTGCTTACGGCCGGCGACGGCTACACCACGCTGGCGCTCCCCGACGTGGGCGATCTGCGGGTGCTCAAGCGCGGCGTGCGCGTGCGGGCGGCTCTGGGCGTGACGGTCGGGGTCGGCGAGCCGCTGGCGAGCGTCGCGCACGCCCAGCGCGGCGTCGCGCGCGCGTTCGTCCTCGCGGGCCTGCTCGCGCTCGCGGCCGCGCTGTTGGCGTCGTATCTGGTCGGCTCGCGCCTGTCGCTGCCGCTGCGCCGGATGGCGGCGGTGGCCGCCAAGGTGGATGCGGGCGACCTGCATCCGCGCATCCACGACACCGCGGGGCAGAGCGATGAGGTGGCGGTGCTGGCGGAGGCCTTCAACCACATGCTGGATCGGCTGACGGATGCGTTCGCGAGCCAGCGCGCGTTCGTGGCGGACGCTTCGCACGAGCTGCGCACGCCGCTAACGGTGATTCGCGGCCAGCTCGAAGTGCTCGCCTCCCAGGCCGACCCGCCGGGCGAGGAGGTGCGCCGCGTGGCGGCGCTCGTGCAGGCGGAGATCGCGAGGATCAGCCGTCTGGTGGATGACCTGCTGCTGCTGGCGAAGACCGAGCAGGTCGAGTTCCTGCGGGTGGAGTCGATCGACCTGGCGGTGTTCGTCGGCGAGCTGTGGGACGGGATGAGCCTCGTGGCGAGCCGGCGCTTCGAGCTCGGGCCGGTCCCGCAGGGCGGGCTGCGCGCCGATCCCGATCGCGTGGCGCAGGCGCTGCGCAATCTCGTTGGCAACGCGATCGAGCACACGGCCGCCGAGCGAGGCCTGGTGCGCATGAGCGTGCAGGCGCTGGCCGGCGGGCGTGTCCGCTTCGTCATCGAGGACGACGGCCCGGGCATCCCGGCGGATCAGCGCGAGCGCGTGTTCCATCGCTTCCACCGCACTGACGCCGCGCGCGACCGCGCCTCGGGTGGCACCGGGCTCGGGCTCGCGATCGTCCGCGCGATCGCAGACGCGCATGGGGGCAGTGTGATCGCCGGCGAGTCGCCGGAGGGCGGCGCGCGCTTCGAGCTCGAGCTGCCGGGCTTCGCGCCCGCGCGCGAGCGCGTGGCCGACTACGCGGCCGGCGGTACCCGGTAGCGCCGCGAGCGCGGGTCCTGTTCCAGGAGACCGACCGCGAGCAGCGTGCTCATGTAGCGGTGCGTCGTGCTGGGGCTCAGCTCCAGCCGCGCGGCGACGTCCGAGACCGCCAGCGCCTTGCCGTCGGTGGGGAAGGCGGCCAACACGAGCAGCCCGAGCAGCAGTGACCGCGACAGGCGGGGGCTTTCCGACAGCACCGGGTAGTTGGCCGCAAGGCCGCCCTCGGCGAGCCCGTGCATGATGCTGGACACGGTGTTGCCCTCGGTGCTCTGGCGCACGATCTTGTCGACCTGGGCGCGTGTCAGCTCTATGTTGATGGCGCTCATCGACGTGTGGATCGAGTCCGAATTCACGAGCCGGGCGCCGCTCGGCGCCCGGCTCGATCACTGGCGAGACGAAAGCGGGACCTGGATCTGGCGAGCCTTGCGTGGCTCACGCCTGAATCCAGCTTCACGCCCGCCCATGTTCACTCGGGCGAACGGGACTAGCAAGAGGAAAGTCCAATACTTGACTCTCAAGTAGGCAGTGGAACATCGTCGGGGCGCGCTCCGGCCAGCAGCCTCGCGGCGGCGTGCCGCGCTCGTAGCACGGTCATCGTCGGCGTCGCGAGCTCGCCCATCGCCTCCAGCACCCGCTCGGTCGCCAGCAGCGTGCCCGGAGCGGCCGTCGTCTGCATCGAGAGGTAGAAGCTCGTCATCGCGGCCACGATCATCGCGTGGCGCGCGCCGTCCGGCAGCGCCTCGGCCGCCTGCACGGCTCGCGCGGCGATCCAGCTCAGGCGCTGTGCCGCTTCGGCCGGCGAGGTGTAGTGGTCGATCAGGTTGTGGTGGCCGTGCTCGAGATCCTTGGTGCGGTCGACCAGGCTGTCGAGCAGAACGTGCAGCGCGCTGACCCAGGGGAAGTAGGCATCGTGCGTGGCCTCGGTCTCGGCTGCGCCGAGGCCCGGCCGGGCGGCGGCCGCTACCAGCGCGAACACCGTCATCGACGAGGCGCCGCCGGCTGCCGCCTCCCACCAGCGCAGGCCGCTGTCAGGCGGGGCGATCGCGGCTCCCCACTGCGCGAGCGCGCGCGGACGATCGCTTGATTCCTCGTGGTTGAGGCTCTGGTAGGCGACGATCGTGCTGGCGGCGCGCAGCGCCGGCTGGGCCACGACCGCATAGGAGGGCAGCGCGCAGAGGGCCTCGCGGCAGGTCTGCACCAGCTGTATGATGTAGCCGTTGTCCCGATCGCTGGACGAGTGCCGATAGTAGTCGGGGTGCTCGCGCTGGGGGTCGAGCGATGTCATCAGCGCCATGTGCAGCTGCCGGCCGTTGGCGATCGGATCGGCGCTCGGCTGCTCGGAAAGCGTGTCGACGTAGTCGTAGGTCGTCTGGAATGCGACCACCGCGCGGACCACGCGCGCGCGATACGCGCGCGGCACGAGCGTCGCATATGCGGCCGCACCCTCGTAGTTTCCCCGCTCGACACGCTGGGTGAGCAGGGCGAGACGGCGCAGGACCGGATCGGGGATCTCCTGGGCGCGCTCCTGCCAGCGACGCAACTCGCGTCCGACCAGCGGAAACACTCCGAGCCAGTAGCGGGAGGCGGCGCCGGCGAACGCGCTCGCGACCGACAGGCGACTCCTCCGCGTGGCAGCAACCACCAGAACAGTTTCGTTTACCTGAGCACCGATACATAGTCACTCCTGAAGGCTCGCGCGGGCGGGCGCGCGGGCGGCGGCAAGCCCCGGAAGCGCGATCACGGCGAGCGCGATCGCCGCCAGCAGCGCCAGCGTCAGCAGCACTCGCCCCGGGCCGACCTCGAATGGCGCCGGAAATCCGGTCTCCAGCCGCAGCCAGCGACTCGCCAGCGCGTGACCGTACACGCCGGCGAGCGCGCCGATCACGCAGCCGATGCCCAGCACGAGCGCGCTCTCCAGCAGCAGCGCGCGCCATAGCTGCGAGGTCGCATACCCCTGAACCTTCAGCGACGCCAGCCGCGGGCGCCGCTGCCAGATGCTCGCGCTGAGCGCCGCCGCCACCGCGAGCGCGGCGGCGATCAGCAGCAGCGAGGAGATTTCGCCGAGCGCGCTCAGGCCCTGGCGTGCGTTCGCGTCGTACTGGCGCTCGCGTTCGTGCAGCGTCTGCACGCCGAGGCCGGGGCGGCCGGCGAGCGCGGCGAGGATCGCGCGCCTGCCCGCCTCCTCGGTCACGCCCGGATCGAGGTCCACCTCGAGCGCTGAGGGTTCGGCGCTCAGCCAGTAGCGGCGGTAGTCGGCCGTATCGACGATCACCGCGCCCGGCGACCAGCCGAGGTTGGTCGTGATCGCGGCGACGCGCAGCGGCGCGACGCCGGCGGGCGTCGGAAGCGTGAACGGGCTCCCGACGCGGAGGTCGTGTTCATCCGCGAACGCCTGTGAGATCGCTGCCCATCCGCCTGCTCGCAGCAGCTGGGTGGCGTGCGTGAGGCTGCCCTCCACGAGCTGTGAGGCCGGGATCATCACGCGGTCGGCTGAGGGCCTGGCGATGATCCACAGGCGACGCCTGCCGACGTCCAGATAGCCACCCTGGTACTCGCGGACGGACGCCACCCCCGGGGCGCGTGCGACCGCCTGGACGGCTCCGTCGGCTGGAAACGAGTTGGTCGTGAGGTCGTTGCCGCCGGTCGTCACCCACACGTCCGCGGTTCCCAGGTATTCGCCGAAGCTGGCGTCCAGCCCGCGGATCAGGTCGATGCGGGCGCCGCCGATGGCGACGCTCCCATACACCGCGAGGCCGGCGATCCCGGCGAGCGCCACCGAGCGCAGGGTGACCGCGCGCAGCTCCGAGACGACCACGATCAGCGAGCTGCTTGGCACCCGCTCGCCGATCCAACGCAGCACGTGCGCGATCCCGGCGAACAGGCTGGGGATTGCGAGCAGCGCCGCGAGCGCGAGCGTCATGCCTCCGACGATCGTCAGCGAGGGCGCGATCAGCACGGCCGCGGTGATCGACGCCAGCAGCGCGGCGCCGGCGATCGACAGCTTCAGCGGCGTGCCCGACGCGAGCACCTCGCCTCTGCCGGAGCCGTCTCTGAAGACCGCGTCGGTTGGGCGGCCAGGACGCAGGTCGAGCACGGGCGAGACCGACGCGAGCAGCGTTGCGAGGACACCGCAGCCGACCGCGATCAGGACGGTGCCCGGACGCAGCGTCTCCTGGGTGCCGATTGGGAACGCGACCGTCAGGTAGGCGGGTGCGCGATGCAGGAACGCGTGCGACAGCACCTCACCCAGCGCGACGCCGACGATCGACGCGGCGATTCCGAGGACGGCCGCCTGGAAGCTGAGCAGTACGACGATCTGGCGCCAGTCGTACCCCTGCAGGCGCAGGTCCGCCACGAAGCGCCGCCGTTCCGGCACGGTCAGCAGCATCGCGTTGAGCGCCAGCAGGAAGCCGACCATCACGCTGATCGCGGCGAACAGCGTGGTCGACTGGTCGTTGGGTGCGACCGCCTGCGCGAGCAGGCGCAGCTCGTTGTCTGCCCCCAGCACGCTCAAGTGTCCGCCGCTCAGCGTTCGCAGCTCGCTCGCCACGGCGCGATCGGCTCCCGGCTGCGGCTCGATCAGCGCCTGTGTGACCCGGCCCTGCAGCCCTGTCAATTCCTGCGCGCGGGCCAGCGGCGTGATGGCCACGGGGCTCGCCGCCAGCACGCCGAACAGCGAGCTCTTGAGCACAGCGGCCACGGTGATCGTGCGTGCCATGCCGAACGCGAGCACCGTGACCCGCTCGCCCGGTTCGACGCCCACGGCGTCGGCCACACTCTCCGGCAGGATCAGCCCGCCGGTGAAGTGAAATCCGCCCAGCCCGATATCCCGCGTGCCAAATCCGCCCAGGCGCGCTACGGCGACGGACACGCCGAGCAGCTGCACCGACTCGCGCTGTCCGCCCGGTCCGAGAAGCGCGATGTTCTCGCGCAGCACGGGCGCCTCCACGCGCACGTCGGCGAGGCGGCCGCTGGCGCTTGCGAGCCGTTCTTCGAAGCCGTTCTGCGAGCGCGCCGCAAGCTGCAGTCGCGCTGAGCCGACGAGCTGGTGGATGAGCCCTCCCGCTGATCCGGTCAGGCTGCCGTTCGCTACGAGCACGCCCAGAACGAGCGCCACGGCCACCGCGATGCCGCTGCCTGCGAGCAGCTCCTGCACGGCATGCGAGCGCAGCCGTGCCCGGTAGAGGTGCGCCAGCATGCTCACACGTACCCCCGCGATCGAGGGGTTCAACGGGCGCTTCACGATGAGGTCGCTGCCAGCTCCGGATCTATCCCGTCGGCCATATGGCCGTCGCGTAGGGTGTGGACGCGGTCGGCGAATGGCGCCGCGTCGAGATCATGCGTGACCAGCAGGCCGGGGATGCCGCGCTCGTGGCAGATGTCCCGCATGAGCGTGAGTACCTCCCGGCTGCGCTTGGAGTCGAGGTTGCCGGTCGGCTCGTCCGCGAGCAGCAGTCGCGGCTCGTTGGCGAGCGCGCGCGCGATCGCGATCCGCTGGCGCTCGCCCATCGACAGCTGCTCGGGCGGGAACTGGGCGCGCGCGCCCATGCCGACCCGCTCGAGCCACGGCAGCGCCCGCCGGCGCCCCTCGCGCAGCGTGCAGCCGTCGCCGGTCAGCTTGATCGTGGCGTTGTCGAGCGCGGAGGTGTGCGGCATCAGATGAAACGACTGGAACACGAAGCCCACGTCCCGACGCCGATACAGCGCGGCGTCGCGCTCGGACAGCTCGCTCAGCACGCGTCCGTCGAAGGAGACGCTGCCGCTGTCGGGCGTGCTGAGCGCGGCCGCTAGCATCAGCAGTGTGGTCTTGCCCGAGCCGCTCGGGCCGTACAGCGCCACGAACTCGCCACCGGAGACCGTCAGCGAGACCCCGTCGACGGCGCGGACGGTCTCGATCGCCGTCGTGTAGTGCTTGACCACATCGCGCAGTTCGAGCGTGCTCACTGCCAGGAACGCTCCGCCCCTGCGCGTCTGCCCCCGTGGAGCGGCACCACGGTGCCCCGCGCCTGGGGCGAGATCACCTCGCCGTCGCAGATCGACATCAGCACGCCGACGCCCTGCAGGGCGCTCATTTCCTCTGATGCCATCAGCAGCGTGATGTCGGACTCCTGCGCCGCGTCCCGCAGCAGCGCGTAGAAGCGGTCGCGCTCGCCCAGGCTCGGCAGCAGCGCGGGTTCGTCGAGCACCAGCAGCTTCGGCTGGCGCGCGAGCGCCCGCGCAAGCATCACCCGCGCCCGCTCGGTCTGCGACAGCGACGTCGTCGGCTCCTCGGCGCCGGCCGCGCCGATCTCGACCCGATCGAGCACGCGCGTCGCCCTGCGCCTTGCCTCGCGCATCGTCAGACCCTCGCTGCCGAGCGAGGTTGCCACGTGATCGACGACGCTCTCGCCCGCGGTCGCACGCCAGTCCGAGGCCGACATGAACGCGATCGCGCCTCGTAGCAGGCGCCCGCGCTCGCTGCCCGCCATCTGCCCGACGTCGCGCCCTTCGAAGCTGACGATTCCCGAGTCCGGAAGCGCGATTCCGGCCGCGAGCCGCAGCAGCGTCGACTTGCCCGAGCGTCGCGGACCGAGCACGCCGGCGGAGACGCCGGCGTTGATCTCCAGCGAGACGCGGTCGAGCACGAGGATGTCGCGCCCGCCATCCGGATAGCGCTTGCTGACGTTCAGGAAGGAGAGCAGCGGCGTCATCGCGGTGGTGACCTACTGGCTGCGTTCCAGGTGCTCGTTGATGCGCTGGCGGGTGCGTGTCGCCCAGGTGATCTCGACCTCCAGCTGCGCGTACACGGCGTCGCGCGTGCAGTCCAGGCACAGGGCCGTCCACGAGCGGCCGCGGCCGTCGTTCGGCGTCACGAGCTGGGCCAGCATCAGGCACTCGCGCTCGTACGCGCGCAGCGCGGCGAGCAGGCGATGCGCGTCCTCTTCGCGCGCCACCGACAGCTTCGCCTGCAGCCCCAGGCGCACCGGCTCGCGGGGGAGCAGCGTCTCCATCCACAGCGTCAGCGCCGCCGAGCTCTCCTCGGTGGGGTAGTACACGAGATGCGTGCGGCGGTGGTTGTTGCGCTTGGGCTCGTCGCGCGAGACCGCCAGCCCCGTCTTCTCCAGCTGCTCGAGCAGCCTGTAGACGTCGTTGGTGTCCACCCGCCAGGTCTCCCCGAGGCGCGCGGCCAGGCGGTTGGCCAGGTCGCCGCCATGCCCGGGGCGTTCGAGCAGCAGACCCAGAAGCGCGCCGCGGAGCGGCGTCGAGGGTCCCCTCATCCATCTAGTCTTCTCTGGGCTCGCGCTCGCCATCGCTCCTCGTCTCAGCCAGTTGACTGGCTGACTGGACAATACACCAACGTACGACCGGATGCCGAATCGTTCCGACATCCTGTCCCGCCACCCTCGCTCCGGGTGGCAGTCGACGCGCGGCACTCGCCTGCTTGCTCAGCCGAAGAACAGCTCGGCGGTCTCGTACAGCTGCGGGTCCAGCAGCTTGGGCTCGCGCAGCGCCTGCTCGAGCGCGACCTCGACGATCTCGGTGCCCTGCACGCCGATCATCACGCCAGAGCGCCCGCCCGCCACGGCTTCCATCGCCGCGACGCCGAAGCGCGTGGCGAGCACGCGGTCGTAGGCCACCGGCGTACCGCCGCGTTGCACGTGGCCGAGGATCGTGACGCGGCTCTCGAACCCGGTCCGCCGCTCGATCTCCTGCTCGAGCGTCACGCCGATCCCGCCCAGGCGCGCATGGCCGAAGGCGTCGGTTGCGGTCCCCGCGCGGATCTGCAGCGTCCCCTCGCGCGGTGTGGCGCCCTCGGCGACGACCACGATCGAGAAGCTGCGGCCGCGCTCGTGGCGGCGGCGCAGGTGCGCCACGACCTGCTCGATGTCGAACGGACGCTCCGGCACGAGGATCGCGTCGGCGCCGCCGGCGATGCCCGCGTGCGTGGCGATCCAGCCGGCGTGGCGGCCCATAACCTCGACGACCATCACGCGGTTGTGCGACTCCGCCGTCGTGTGCAGGCGGTCGATCGCGTCGGTGGCGATCTGCACGGCAGTCTGGAAGCCGAACGTCACGTCGGTGCCGCCCAGGTCGTTGTCGATCGTCTTGGGCACGCCCACGATCGGCACGCCGTCGCGGTGCAGGCGCAGCGCCACGCCGAGCGTGTCCTCGCCGCCGATGGGGATCAGCGCATCGACGCCGCGCGCCTGGAGCGTGCTGCGCACGAGCGCCGTCCCGTCGGCGTCCTCGGCGTAGGGGTTCGTGCGCGAGGTGCCGATGATCGTGCCGCCGCGCGGCAGGATGCCGGCGGTGCGCTCGATCGTCAGCTCCACGGCGTCGTCGGCGAGCACGCCGGCCCAGCCGTGGCGGAAGCCGAGGAAGCTGTGGTCGCCCGCCTGCAGGCCGCTGCGCACGATCGCGCGGATCACGGCGTTCAGGCCGGGGCAGTCGCCGCCGCCGGTGAGCAGTCCGATGCGCGCCACGCGGGTCAGTCTACGTGTGTGCGTCTGATGTCTTCGACCTGCGGCATCGTGTCGATGCGGCCTGCTCCTCATGCGCGTGGGTCATGGCTGGTTCCCCTCCCGGTTGAGGGCCTCGCCGACTTTTGCAAGCAGGCCGGATCCTGAGAATGGCTTCTCGATCAGCACCGCGCCCTCTTCCACGTGTCCGCCCGAGTCGAGGATCGGTTGGGCGAAGCCGGACATGAACATGACGACGGTCGTCGGTCGCGAGCGTCGGATCCGCTCGGCCAGCTGAGGGCCGTTCATATGGGGCATGATCACGTCGGTGAGCAGCAGGTCGATCGGCCCGGTGAGCTCGCCGGCGACCGCGAGCGCCGCGACGCCGTCCTCGGCGGCGATCACGCGGTAGCCGCCGCCGGTGAGGATCCGCCGCGTGACGTCGCGCAGCGCGGGCTCGTCCTCCACGAGCAGGATCGTGGCGTCGCCCTGCAGGAGCGAAGGATCGACCGCCCGCGGCGGGGACGCGGGCGGCTCCTGGGTGGGCGGCAGCAGCGCGGTGAAGGTGGTGCCGACACCGGTCTCGGAGTAGATCTGCGCACGGCCGCCCGCCTGCTGCACGATCCCGTACACGGTCGCGAGCCCCAGGCCGGTGCCCTGGCCGGCGGGCTTGGTCGTGAAGAACGGGTCGAAGGCGCGCTCGACCACCTCGCGCGGCATACCTACGCCAGTGTCGCTGACGCGTACGCGGACATAGCGGCCGGGGGTCAGCTCGGGGCGTTGGGCGGTGTAGGCCGTGTCCAGCTCGACGTTGGCGGTGTCGATCGTCAGCACTCCGCCGTCGGGCATCGCATCGCGCGCGTTGATCGCGAGGTTGACGAGGATCTGCTCGAGCTGGCCGAGGTCGATCAGAACCGGGCGCAGGTCGGGGTCGAGCTCGTGGCGCAGCTCGATGTGCTCGCCGAGCGTGCGCTTGAGCAGCTGTCCGACGGCGGTCACGACGCTGTTGACGTCGACGACGTCGGGCTGGACGACCTCGCGGCGCGCGAACGCGAGCAGCTGGTGGGTGAGATGCGCGGCGCGCTCGGCCGCGACGCTGATCTGCTCGACGTCGGCGCGCATCGCGCGGCGCTTGTCGAGGTCCCGCGCGTAGGCGCCCGAGTCGAGGTCCTCGCCGACGAACGTCGCGTAGTTGATGATCACGGCGAGCAGGTTGTTGAAGTCGTGCGCGATGCCGCCCGCGAGTTCGCCGAGGCTCTCCAGGCGCCGCGAGTGCTGCAGCTGGTTCTGCAGGCGCTCCTTCTCGGCTTCCACCTGCAGGTGGTCCCTCTCGGACACGACCGCGATGCGCTCGCTGATGTCGCGGATCGCTGCGGTCGCGAGCAGCGTGCCGTCGAGCTCGATGCTTGAGAGGCTGATCTCCGCCGGGAACTCGCTGCCGTCGCGGCGCCGTCCGGCCAGCTCCAGGCCGGCGCCCATCGGCCGTGGGCGCGGGTCGGCGAAATAGCCGGCGCGATGGGCGCGGTGCATCGCGGCGAAGCGCTCCGGCAGCAGCAGCTCGACGGGCCTGCCCACGAGCTGCCCGCGCGGGTACCCGAACAGCGCCTCCGTCTGAGCGTTGGCGAGCATGATCTCGCCGCTGGCTGCGATCGCAAGGAAGGCATCCGGAATCAGCTCCAGCAGCGGGTGGTGCGCGATCGGTCGCTCCAGCTCGCCGGGCGGTGGGGTCTCCTCGGCGCACACCGAAGTGGCGTCTGCGTGCTCCGGTCCGAGATCCGGATCCTCGGCCATATCCCACTTATCAGCATAACGACGTTTGTGAGCGTGGGCGCACCCGAGACGCAGGACGGACTCCTGTCTGTCTGGCATCGACTTCGGCTCTTGTCACGTCGCGTGGTAGCGCTTCTGCTTCCAGGTCACGGGAGCGGTGGAACGGGCGCGCACGAGTCCGGGCAGCGTGCCGCGCACGGCTGCTGCGGCGCTGAGCATCCAGTAGGCGAGGGGATAGATCGGTATCCAGAGCGCGTAGCGCCGCACGGAGTGGTCGTAGCGGCCGTCGAGTGAGAGGCCGATCGTGATCTGCAGCACGAGCACGCTGGCGATCAACAGGCCCCAGAAGTTCGGGATCGGGTTGCCCGCGAACCCGTATACGCCGGTCACAAGCGCAAGCGCCCAGAACCCGGCGGCGAGGAAGAAGAGGTGCGACCAGAGCGTCGAGAGCAGGCCCTCGGCCCAGACTGGCCACATCCGCCGGGCGCGGACGTCGCGCAGGATTACGTGGTTGGCGCGCAGCACCTGCGCGAGCCCGCGAGCCCAGCGTGTGCGCTGGCTCCACCAGGCCGGCAGCGTCTCGGGCACCTGCATCGCGAACAGCGCGCGCGGCTCGTAGCGCACGTCGGCGTAGGCCGTCTGCAGCTGCCACGCCAACGCGATGTCCTCGGTGGCCATCCCGACGCGGAAACGGCCGACGTCCTCGATGGCGCTCTTGCGCAGCGCGGTGCAGATGCCGGAGAAGGTCGTCAGCCGCCCCCACGTCGCCTGTGCGCGGCGCAGCACGGAGACGGTGGCGGTGAACTCGATTGCCTGGAGCTTGGCGAGCAGAGTGGTGGTGTTCACGACACGGGGGTTGCCGGTGACGGCGGCGACGCGCGGCACCTTGACGAAGTGGGGAACCATCCAGCGCAGCACGTCAGGCTGCGGGCGACCGTCGGCGTCGACGATCAGGACGATCTCCCCGTCGAGCAGCGGCAGCGCGTCGTTGAGCGCCATCGCCTTGCCCTCGTTGACGCGCTTGGTCACCAGGCGGATGCGCCCGGCCTCGGCGAGCCCGATCAGCAACTCGGAGGTTCGATCGGTCGAGCCGTCGTCGACGACGGTCACGTCGAACGCGGGCCAGTCAAGCTCGAGCAGACGCGCGACGGTCTCGCCGATCACGGCCTCCTCGTTGTGAGCGGCGACGAGCACCGACACGTGCGGGTGCTCCTCCAGCTCATAGAAGCCAGGGTCAGAGCGCTCGCGGTGTGCCGAGAAGATCACGGCGCCGACGATCCAGTACAGCCCGGTCACGACGGGATATAGGCCGAGGAAGCCCATCAGGGCGAGGTAGACGGGAGCATCGGCAATCGCACGGATCCATCCGGTCATGCGATCAGCCTCGGTCTGCGCTCCTCCACATGGCGTGAGTCGCGTCGAACACTCGAGGCCTGCCGGGGCGCGCGCGGCTCGACGAGCTGGTAGCGCTTGACGCCTGCCTCGTCGACCGAGATGACCACCTGGCCGCGGGTCGCGGCGATCCCTGGCGGCGCAACGATCCGGCGCTCCAGCGCGTCACGCTCGAAGTTCACTTCGCGCTTCAGCGGGCTCGTGCGACGGTGCCGGCGCCGGTAGATGTTGCGACACCACGCAACCCACATCACGGAGAAGCACGTCCAACCCGCGAGCAGCGCGAGGATCAGCTCAACGCCACCGAGCCAATCGGAAGGCACATAGACATCGAGCTGCCATACCCACAGCGCCGCCAGTGCAACCCAGCTCACGGCGCCAACCAGGACATGGCCCAGCCGCTGGCGCCGACCCGTGCTGGAGCGGCTCCCGGTGAGCGCGACCGACCGCGGGGAAGGAGTACCCATAGACTCCTCGTCGGCTCGTGCTCTGCGCGAGCAGACGGTGAGACGTACGGCTCGCTCTGCGTAGTCCTCCGCATCGCGCGGCACGCGACTCGCCGCTACAGCCAGCCCTGCCCCGTGGCGAACAGGACCGCCTGGGCGCGGTTGTCGACGCCGAGTTTACGGTAGATGTTGTGGAGATGGGTGCGAACGGTGCTCGTGGAGAGGCCGAGCTCGTGTGCGATCTCCTTGTAGACGCGGCCTCTGCCGAGCTGCTGGAGCACCCCGAGCTCCCGGCCGGTGAGCGGGCACGGGTCGGCCGGCAGCTGGCGCTCGTGCGACGCGCCCGGCAGCTCGTACATCAGGCGCCGCAGCTCGTCCGGCCCGAGCCCGATGGCGTGAGCGCTGCCGAGAAGCTCGCGTGGGGCGACGGCCTCGCCGTGCTCGTGGTGGGCGAGCATGTCGGCGAGGCGGATGACCGCGGCATCGCCGCCGGCCTCGGGGCTGTGGTGCTGTTCGATCGTGGTGGCCAGCGATGTGGGCAGTCCCCAGCGCCGGATCACGACTCCGCCGATCGCAGCATGGTCGATGCCGAGCTCCGCGCGTTCCCCTCCGGCGCGCTTGGACGGCGTTGCGGAGTCGTGGTGAATGTGTGAGAGATATCCGGGGTAGGCGCGGATCAGCACCAGCTTGCCGATGTCGTGCAGCAGGCTCGTCACGGCGAGGCGATCGCGATGCGCGTAGTTGACCTCTGCGGCGACTCTGGCGGCGGCCCGCTGGGTCGCCTGTGCGTGCAGGCGGAACTGTTCCGGTGCGGTGTCCCACACGCCGACGCGCTCGAAGAAGTCGAACGTGGGAACGCGACTGGCGAGCGCCTGGATCGTCCGGGGGCGTAGCAGCGGGACGGCATCGACAGCGGTCTCGACGCGACCGCGGCCGTGCTCGCGGGCGTTGGCGGCTCGCAGCACGGCGATGCAGAGCGAGGCGTCGGACTCGATCGCCGCGACGACGTCGGCGGTGAGCATGTTGCCGTCGGCGGTCGCCGAGAGGAGGCGCCTGCGCGACTCTGCCAGCGCGGGGAACGTGTTCAGCGCGTCGAACGCCATGCTCACACGGGTGACGGTGCCGTCGCCCGTTTGATGGCGCGGCTTGTTTGGCGCAGCAGTTGTCGGCATCGGGTTGTGAGTCCCTTCTCGTCAGTAGCTGGATTGGCGGCTCTAGCTCTTCAACGACAACGGTGGTCCCTGACGAGCCCGTAGTTGGCCACGCCACAGCTGCTCGATTGCCGCACCTCGGTCGCGAGGGCGTCGCATACCGGGCTCATACCGATCGCATCCGTGCTCTCAACCTGGCGGGGCCATCTTCCACTGGACGGATAAACCCGACCAAAGGATGAAGAACATGAACAGGAAGACAATGAAGAGGCTGCTCGGCTCGTTCGCGGTGGTTGGCGTTGCCGCCACGATGGCGGGACTGGGCACGTTCGCGACGTTCACAAGCTCGACCTCCGCCAGCCACACGATCTCCTCGGGCACGGTCTCGATCGCCCTGGGCGCGACGGGACCGGCGAATCGCCTGACGATCGGCGCTTCCAACGTGGTTCCAGGCGACACGATTCAGCGTGCCGTCGACCTCGTCAACAACGGTGGCGCAAGCGCGGACAACCTCTCCTCGATCGTGCTCAACACAACCGCGTCGCCCAGCTCGCTGCTCGATACCGAAGCGACCAGCGGCCTGCAGATGACGATCGAAAAGTGCTCGGTGGCATGGACCGAGTCGGGCACGTCGCCCGCCTACACCTACACGTGCAGCGGCACCACCTCCACGGCGCTCGCGTCCCGCGCTGTGATCGGAGCGAACATCGCCCTGGCCGGGCTCGCGTCGCTGACGACCGGCTCGACGGATCACCTGCGGGTGACGCTGACGCTGCCGACCGCGGCGCCGAACACGATGCAGGGACTGACATCGACGATCTCCTACAACTTCGTCGGCACCCAGCGGGTCGCCGGGAACAAGTAGGAGTCCTGCCATGACCACGCTGAGGATTCCCGCCGAGCAGCCTTGGCGGCAGGCAGGTCATGGTCACCGGACGCGGACGGCCGCTGGAGCCGTCCGCGTCGGGTGGGTGTGGGGCCAGCGCGCGCTGCTCGCGCTGGCCGTCGCGCTGTTCCTCGCGATCGCGGTGCTGCCGCGCCTCGGGCTCTACCGGCCTGTGACAGTGCTCTCGGGCAGCATGCGCCCGACCTTCTCGCCCGGCGACATGGTGATCGTGGCGTCCGAGCCTGTCAGCGCCGTGCGCGTCGGGCAGGTGATCTCCTACAAGGTGCCGACGGGGGTCCATCAGGTGGAGACGCATCGGATCGTGAAGATCCTCCAGGGTGGAGCGCACCCCATGGTGCAGACCCAGGGCGACGCCAACAACTGGCCCGACCCGTGGACGGCAAAGCTCGAAGGCACAACCGCTTGGCGCATGCGCGCGGTCGTCCCCGATCTCGGCTACGTGGTCAACTGGCTGCGCGGCGGCTCCGTGCGAACCGCAGCGATCGTTCTCGCCCCAGCGCTGCTGGCGCTGCTCGTCCTGCTGGAGATCTGGGGGCTCGCAGGCGATGGGCGTGATCGACCGGACGGCGAGGAACAGGGTGCCGCACGGTCGGGCAACCTCATTCTTCGGCGCGAGTACGCGGTCGAGCATCCCTGATGGCCATGCCGGCCAGACGGTCGTGGATGACCGGCGCGACCCTCGCGCTGCTGGCGGCTGTGCTGCTGGCGAGCGCGCAGGTGGCGCTTGCGGTCTTCAGCAAGACCGCCGCGGGCGGCCCGCTCACGGTCGCGACGTCTACGCTGGCGGCCCCGGGTAAAGCCACAGCGACGCAGGTCAACTGCCACGTCAACAAGAATCCCGAAGTCGAGGTGCGCTGGTCTGCGACCAGTTCCGGCTACGCAAGCACGTATACAGTCGAACGCGCGACGGCCAGCGCCGGACCGTATACATCGGTGGGCAGCGTGCCGATCGGCGAAACGTCCTACACCGACCAGAGCGCCTCGCTTGCCTATTCGAGCACCTACTACTACCGCGTCAGTGCCGTGTACCGGTCGTGGAACGCCGCTTCGACCTCCGGATCGGTGAAAACGCTCGGGAAATCTTGCCTGTAGCGGCCGCGTCCTGGGCCCGCGGGCTCAGGACGGCCGCCGGTAGCGGTAGCCGAACCCGCGCACGGTCTCGATTGGCGTCGACCGCGGCGCGGCGGGGTCGAGCTTGTGGCGCAGATACCCCACGTACAGCTTGACCTGCTCGGGCGAGACCCCGAGCGAGTCGCCCCACACGAGCTCCAGCAGCTGGTCGCGGCTGAGCACGTGGTTGGGATGGCGCACGAACGTCGCCAGCAGCCGGAACTCGAGCGGTGTCAGTTTCACCTCGCGCTCGCGGAAGCGAACCTCGGCTTGGGCGAAGTCGATCGTCAGCTCGGGGTCGGCGTAGGTCTGCTGCTCGCCGGTGCGAGCGCGCGTGCGCCGCAGCAGCGCCTGTACCCGCGCGACGATCTCCTGGTGGCCAAAGGGCTTGACCACGTAGTCATCGGCTCCGCCCTGCAGGCCGCGCACCCGCTCCAGCTCGGCCTCGCGGGCCGTCAGCATCAGCACCGGCACGTCTGAGAGGTCGCGGATGCGCTCCAGGGTCGCCCAGCCGTCGAGTTGGGGCATGTTCACGTCGAGGATCACGAGATCGGGGGCTACGGCATACAGGTCGCGGAGCCCCGCGCGGCCGTCCTCGGCCTCGCGCACCTCGTGCCCCGCGCGCTCGAGCATGCCGCGCAGCAGGTCCCGCGTACTGGGGTCGTCGTCCACCACGAGGATGCGGGTGCGGCTCATACGCCGTTCATACCGCCTGGCACCCCGAGATCGTGCCTGCCGCGCCGATCATCGACACATGGCACGAATACTGATCAGCGAGCCTCACGAGGAGGTCAGGCGCATGCTCGTGCGGATGCTCGAGCGGCTGGGTCACGAGCCGCTCGTGGTCACGGTGCCGACGCCCGAGCAGCTGTTCGGCGCGGACGTGCTGATGGTCGAGCCGGCGGCGCCGATCGGCGCGGTGCTCGCCCAGGCGGCGCGACTGGCCAACCCGTCGCTGCCGGTGATCTGCGCGAGCGTCGAAGCCCCGCCGGCCGAGCTCGAAGACCTCGGGATCGTGTTTGCCGCATCCCTGGCGAAGCCGTTCACGGCCGAGCAGCTGCGGGCCGCGATCGAGCAGTCCCTGCGCATCCCCGGTAGAGACGACGCGTCGTAGCCGCCGCGTCGTCTCGGCGCGTACTGGCGGCGCTCAGTCGGCATATTGCTGGCGGACCAGTTCGATCTCCGGTTGCGCGAGGAAGAACGCGTCGAGCAGCTCCGGGTCGAAGTGCCGATCGCGCTCGTCGCGCATCATCTTGACGGCCGATTTGACCGGCAGCGCGGCGCGGTACACACGATCGCTGGTGAGCGCATCGAACACGTCGCCTATTGCCGCGATGCGGCCCTCCTGCGGGATCGTCTCTCCGCCGAGCCCGCGGGGATAGCCGCTGCCGTCCCAGCGCTCGTGGTGGGTGTGGGCGATCACGCCGCCGAGCCGCACGATCTCCGAGCTCGAGCCGAGCAGCATCTCGTGGCCCGCGTCGGCGTGGCCCTTGATGATCTCGAACTCCTCCGCCGTGAGCTTGCCGGGCTTCAGCAGCACGCTGTCGGGGACGGCGACCTTGCCGACATCGTGCAGCTGGCTTGCCAGGCGCAGGCGCTCGGCATCGTCGGGTGAGTAGCCGATCTGCCGTGCGAGGATCTCGCAGTAGGCGCTCATGCGATGCACGTGCTGGCCCGTCTCCTCGTCGCGGAACTCGACCATCCGCGCGAGGCGAAAGATCGTTTCGGCCTGGGATGCCCACACCTTGCCCTCGGAGAGCTCGAGGCTCTGAAGCGCCTGCGCGAGCTCCTCGCTTCGCTGCTGCACGGCGCTCTGCAGGCGCTGCAGCGCGCGCTGGCTCTGGGTGTCGCTTCTGAGGCGGTGCAGGGCGTTGGCGACGTTGATGACGAGCTCTCCCGATCCGATCGGCTTGACCAGATAGCCGTAGGCGCCGAGCTCGATCGCCGACATCGCAAGCTCGGTGCTGTCCTCGCCGGTGACCATCAGGACGGCCACCTCCGGATGCCCGCGGCGGATCTCCGCGAGCAGCTCGATCCCCGACTCCCCGGGCATGTTGACGTCGAGCAGCGCAAGCCTGTAGGAGTCGTTCTTCAGCCGCTCCCGCGCGGCGTTCGCGTCGCCGGCGCCATCGCAGGTGTAGCCGTTGTCGCGCACGACGCGTTCCGCCCAGCGCCGCAACGGCTCCTCGTCATCGACGATCAGCAGCTGCGGCACTGGCGAGCCTCGTCGTGGCTGCTGGATCTAAGGCCTGAGTTCCACATTCCCGACCACTTCCACGATTGGAGCCTACCACCGCATTTGCGTGTTTTTACCGAGGGTCGCGTCAGCTGCCGGAAGGCGTGTCGAGCAGCTCGGCGAGCTGCTGTGGGAGCGCCAGTGGGTCGAACGGCTTGGCGATCACGCCGGCCGCACCGAGAGCGCGCAGGCGCTGCAGGTCCGCCCCCTGCGCCTTGGCGGTGAGAAAGATGATCTTCACCTCGGCCGGAAGGCCGTGCGCGCGCAGCTGTCGCAGGGTGCTCGGCCCGTCGATGCCGGGCATCATCACGTCGAGCAGCACCGCGTCGAAGGGACCCTCCTCTGCCGCGGCCCGCAGCGCCTGCTCGCCAGAGGCGACGGGCACCACCGTCCAGCCGCCGATCCGCTCGAGGCTCATCTGCGCGATCAGACGGATGTCCTGCGCATCGTCGACGAGCAGGACGCGCGGGCTCATACTTGGACGAGCTGGTCGGTGCCAGCAGCGCGCATGCGGGCGGGCTTGCGTGCTTGGCTGACGAGGGGCAGCGTGAAGTAGAGCGTGCTGCCTCTACCGGGGCTCTCGGCCCACATGCGGCCGTCGTGCTGCTCGACGATTCCGCGGGCGATCGGGAGGCCAAGGCCGGTGCCGCCCTTCTCGCGGGCGTCGGAGGCGTCGACCTGGCGGTAGCGCTCGAAGATCGACTCCAGCCGATCGGCTGGGATGCCGCGACCGTTGTCGCGCACGGAGAACAGCGCGAGATCGCCGCGTGGTCTGACGGCGACAGCCACGGAGCCGCCGCGCGGAGAGAACTTGACGGCGTTGCCAAGCAGGTTCACGAGCGCCTGGACGATGCGATCGACGTCGGCGAGCACCGTGAGCTCTGCCGTGTCGCTGCGCAGCGACACACCGGCTGCGTCGGCCGTCGCCTGGACGACCTGAATCGATTGCGCCACGAGCTCGGCGGCATTCACAGCACTCGCTTCGAGCGTGAGGCCGCCGGCTGTCATGCGCTCGATGTCGAGGATGTCGTTAACCAGGCGTCCGAGCCGCTCGGTGTTGAGGACGGCCACCGCGACCATGTTCGCGGCGTCTTGGGGCAGCTCGCCGAGAACTCCGCCCGCCAGGAGGCCGAGCGCACCGCGGATGGACGTCAGCGGGGTGCGCAGCTCGTGCCCGACGACGGATAGGAGCTCGTCCTTGACCCGTTCGCTGTGGCGCAGCGCGGACTGCGTTCGCACGAGCTCGCGCTGTGCCAGATACTGGCGCACGGCGACCAGGACAGCCAGCGCGATCACGATCAGCACGAGGCTGACGTCGGGGAAGAAGGGGTGGCGCCACTCGACGCCGAGCAGCACGCCGAGCCCGATCGCCACGCTGAGGTACGGAAGCCAGCTCGCGCGCGAGCCGAGCTGCTGCGCTTGCTCCGCGTCGCCGCCCGCATCCGCGAAGTCCGGCGGCGCCTGGCGCACGCCGGCGAGGGCGAACGTCGAGAACTCGAGCACGTACAGCGTGTCGATGAGATTGCCCGAGGCGTAGGTGCCGTGCAGCTGGCCCTCGCCGTAGAGGACGTCGGCGACGATGCCAAGGGCCAGCGCGATCGTGATGAGCCTCAGCGGGGCGCGCACGGCAATCGGGCTGTGCCTCAGCAGGACGACCGCGAGCGCGGCAAGCAGGAACAGGTCCCCGGCTGGGAAGGCCAGCGAGACGCTCATCGCCAGCGCGCTTTGACCGCCCTCGATCACCGTCGGACCGAGCACGAGATACCAGACGACGGCGCCTCCGCCGACGACGATCGTCGCCACGTCGAGCGCTGTCTGCGCGCGCTTGCCGCAGCTGATCACGGCCGCCGGCATGCGCAGCAGCGCAAACAGCAGCAGCGGGTAGAACGCGAGGTAGAACGGGTCGGCCACAGACGGGTACGGCGAGTGGTGCAGGCCGACGTCGTACACCGCCTGCACGACGTCGCCGAGCGTCTCGGCGGCCAGCGCAAAGGCCATCCACCACCAGAACGATCGCAGCCGATCGGATCGCGCGAAGCGCCGCGATGCATGCCACGCGGCCGATGTCGCCGCGACGTCGACGGGCAGCAGCAGGAGATCCCCCACGTTCTGGCGGCTGCCGGGAATCCAGCCAAACGCCTGCCAGCTGCAGTACACGAGCAGGAACATGCCGAGCGCGACGGTGGCCGCGCGGTAGGCCCGGCTGCGCGAGTTGGTCGGGCGCAGGGCGCGGTGGACGCTGACGAGCGCGTCGCGCGTGAGGCGCACAAAGGACATGTCGCGTCCTTAACGGCACGAGGGTGGCCCTAGCAGTCCGTACTTCGCCGCGCCGCGATGTGGCGTCTCCCGGTTCACGACCGCTCGGGAGAGGTCGATATTCGGTGTTGACCCGACGCACGATCATGTGGAGACGGCGACCACTCGCCTGTGATGAGCCTTCAAATGGGTACGGCCACGAACAGCAGCCAATCGACGCGATCTGACGCAGCGGACGTCGGATGGGGTGTCGATGCTCTGCGCGCGGTGTGGGCACGCCAGCAGAGGCAGGTGAGCGAGCGCATCGGCGTGATCGATGACGCGCTCGTGGCGCTCGCGGGCGGCACGCTCGATGCGGACCTGCGGTGCGAGGCCGAGCGCGCCGCACACACGCTGGGCGGCTCGCTCGGGATGTTCGGCTTCACGAGCGCCGCGGACGCGGCTCGCGAGCTCGAGCAGGAGCTGGCGGGTCCCGAGCCACGGTTCGCGCCTGGGCTCTCCGAGCTGCTGGAGCAGCTGCAGGCTGGAGTGAGGGGCCCTGTGGATTGCCCCTAGCAGTAGTCCTCAGATGCCCTGGCCGGGCAGGAACTCGTTCGTGAACGGCGGCAATCCGATGTTGGGGCTGTGCTGGAGCAGGTTGTGCGACTGCATCCAGGTGCCGAACGCGGCCCACGCCGACGGGCTCTGCCACCCGTAGGGCTCGCCCGTGGCGCTCGGTTGCGCTGCCGCCAGCGTCTGTCTGATCGATTCGAGCTGGAGCTTGGGTTCGAGCGACGGGTTGGCTTTCTGCAGCAGCGCGGCCGCGGCCGCGGGGTTGGCCCGCACCTCGTGCTCGCCGCGCGTCAGCGCCTGCATGAACGCGCGCAGGTCCTGGCCGCGGCTGCGCGCCTCGTCTTCGCGCACGACCAGCACCAGCTCGTCGTAGCTCGGCACGCCGGCCTCGTCGACGGGGATCACGAGCGGGCGCTTGTGCATCAGGCGCAGCTGGAGCGCCTCGTAGTTCCAGTACCCGCCCAGCGTCGCGGCGACCTTGCCGGAGAGCATCGCCGGCACGAGATTGAAGCCGACGTTGGCTTCCTTGACCGTCGTGGGATTGACGCCAGCATGTTGCAGCACGGTGCGCAGCTCCGCCGCCTGGTAGGGGATGCCGGCGGTGCCGACGGTCTTGCCGGCGAGGCCGGCGATGCTCGTGATGTGCGTTTCGGGTAGCGCGATGATCGAGGTCAGCGGCCGCTGCACGAGCGCCCCGACCGACACCAGCTTCAGGCCCTGGTCGCGCGCGAGCAGCAGCTGCGGCTCATACGAGATCGCCATGTCCACCCTGCCGGCGGCGAGCAGCTTCAGCGGTTCGGCCGTTTCCGCCGGGACGACCGGTTCGACGCTCAGGCCGACCGCGCGGAAGTCGCCGTGGGCGATGGCGGCGTACAGCGGCGCATGGTCGGCGTTGGGGAACCAGTCGAGCATCACCTTGAACGGCTTGGTGGAGGCCGCCGAGACCGTGTCCTGCTTGGCGCCGCACGCGGACAGGGCGATCGCGCAGGCGAGGCACGCGGCGAGGGGCAGCGCGCTGCGGTGGCGCGGCGTGTGCGGCTTGGTCAAGGCATCTCTCCTCTTGCTCGGGTCTTCCAGGGGACGAGCCTGCGCTCGGCGAGCGCAAGCGCGTAGAAGCAGGCGACAGCGAACGCGAACAGCAGTACGGTGGCGGCGTACGCGCGCGGCGCCTGGAAGCTGTCGACGTCGGTCATGATCTCGCGCCCGAGGCCCGAGTACGCGGCGGTGGTGGGCGTGCTGGTCTCGGCGATGAACGCGCCGATCACGCCCACCGCGAGCGCGATGCGCGCGCCGCTGAGCGCCGCCGGCAGCGCCGCGGGCAGCTCGGCGAAGCGGAACGCCTGCCAGCGCGACGCGTCGAGCGTGCGCAGCAGCTTGGGCTGCTCGGGGTCGACGGCGGCGAGGCCGTCGACGGTGGCGACGACCACGGGGAAGAAGCAGATCAGCGCGATCACGACCAGCTTGGGGAAGATGCCGAAGCCCCACCAGAACACCAGCAGCACGCCGATCACGGGGATCGGCACCGCCTGCGAGCCGACCGCCAGCGGGTAGACGGCACGGCGCAGCGGCGCCAGCAGGTGCATCGCCACCGCGAGCGCGAAGCCGCCGGCGAGCGCCAGCGCCAGGCCGAGCACCACCTGCTCGGCGGTCACCGCGAAGTTGTGCCACAGCAGGCTGGCGTTGTTCCACAGCGCCGCCGCCACCGCGTGCGGGGCGGGCAGCAGGTCTTCTTCGACGCCGGCGAAGTCCGCGTAGAGCTCCCAGGCGCCGAGCAGCGACGCGCTCAGCAACAGCGGCGCCAACACGTGACGCCGACCCGCGACGGCGGCGCTCACGTCCGCCCGCCGATCGCCAGCTCCTCGAGCGCTCGCCCGCGCAGCGCCACGACCTCGGGGTCCGTGCGCGAGCGCGGCCGCTCGCCGTCGATCTCCAGCTCTGCGAGCACCCGTCCCGGCCGACGTGAGAGCACCACAACGCGGTCGGCGAGCAGCACCGCCTCCTCGACGTCGTGGGTCACGAGCACGACCGTGCGCGGCTCGCGCGCGAGGCTTGCGCCCAGCCATTCCTGCATCTCGCCGCGGGTGATCGCGTCGAGCGCGCCAAACGGCTCGTCCAGGCACAGCAGCGGCTTGCCGGACAGCAGCGTGCGCAGGAACGCGACCCGCTGGCGCATGCCCCCCGAGAGCTCCCGCGGGCGCGCGCGCTGGAAGCCGTCGAGGCCCAGCTCGACGAACAGCGCGTTCGCGCGTTCGCGGGCCTGGCCACGGGAGAGTCCGGCGATGCGTAGCGCGAGCGCCGCGTTGTCAAGCGCGCTTAGCCACGGGAGCAGCAGGTCGCGCTGGGGCATCAGCACCGCGGGCGCGCAGTCGATCGAGCCCGAGTCCGGCTCGCGCAGCCCGCAGATCAGCTCCAGCAACGTGCTCTTGCCGCAGCCGCTCGGTCCGACGACCGCCAGCAGCTCGCCGGCGCCGGCTAGCAGCGAGACGGCGTCGAGCGCCTGGACGGCGTCCGCATCGCGGCGCGCGTGGGAGGGGGGGTAGGAAAAGCACACCTGCTCCACGGCGAGACTGCCGCCGTCCGCTCGGCGCCGAACGAGGGGGCGCTTGCGAGATTGCAGTTCGGTGGGCACTTCGCTCCCTTCGCGGGCATTACCCCACAGGTTCTAAGGGTCGACGCCGGATTCCTGTGCGTCATCTCAGCCGGCTTTCCGCCAGCACCCCTGGTGTCTTGCTCGGTTGCAGGTTGATGCTACCGCGGCGGCCGTCGGCGCGGGCGTCTACGCCGTCGGCGTTGGCCCAAACAGCGTCGCGAGCCGCGTGTACTGCTCGGAGTCCTCGCCGAGGATCTCCCGCACCCAGCCGAGCGCCTCGTCAGCGTCGATCGTCGTGCCCCAGGCGATCATCTCTTCCACGTCCAGCCAGTCCTTGGGCCGGTCGAACACGACCTTGCACACGATCAGATGCTCCGGGCTGAGGATCGGGATCTGCACGGGGCCGAAGCTGACCTGGCGCGAGCGCTCGGCCATCTCCCGGTGAAGCTCGAACGTTGCGAAGAAGAGATCGAGATATGACCCGTCCCAATCCAGCCGCGCCTGACCATCTCGCTTGATCCGGGCTCGATCGGCGGGTGACACACTGACACCGAGATGAGTGATGGCGCCCAGCACGGGATCCGCGTCCTCGGGCGGGACGGTCACGTTGAGGTCGACATCGGTCGTCGCGCGCGGATTGCGATACCACGCGAGGGCCACGGCGCCGCCGAACTGATGCGCCACGCCAATCGAGTCGAGCATCTCGTGTACCGCCACGATCTTCCCGGCAAGAGCGCCCCGGTTGCGAGTGACGGCGTCGGCGAAGCCCAGCAGGTCGATCAACGCCGCCCCCGGATCGGCTGGCTCATGGGCCGGCCGGCGCTGCAGAGCTCGCGCCATCCGACGCGAGGCGGCCACGAAGCGCTCGCGCGCATCATCGGCCTCTCGTCCGGCCTCGACCCTCGCCGGCGCCCCCGCTCGGCGCCCCGATGCGAGTACCGCCTCCATGTCGAATGGCCGTTGCGCCCGCTGGGCGGCCTTGGCGAGAGCCGCGTCGGTCAGAACATCGAACCCGGCGAGACTGCGCGCCCGCGGGCCATCCGGTGTGTGCAGCGACTCCCGGATCTCGAAGCGTCCCTTTGGACGCGCGACGATGTAGGCCATACCCACTAGAATACCACTAGATCCTACCCACTAGCATATCCTTCGTGGCACCGCATCTCGTCCACGACGATGGGCACGCCCCTGCTGGAGCTGCGGACATCTACGCCGAAACGACCGGCCGCGTCAGCGCCCGCACGAAGTCCTCCAGCTGCGCGGTGGTCCAGCACTCGAACGCGGTGCAGAACTCCTCGTAGGCGGCGATCACCGAATCGCCGTAGTTCCAGTACAGGCGCGGCTCGGGGTTCAGCCAGAACGTGCGCCCGGCGCGCGCGGCGATCTGCGCGAACACGTCCGCGCGCGGGTCGCGCCCATTGGTGCGCGCGTCGCCGAGCACGATCACGGTGGCGCGCGGGTGCAGGTCGTCCTCCACCTGTACCAGGAACTCCGACCACACGCGACCGTAGTCGGTGTAGCCGGAGATGTCGGCGACGCCCGCGTCGCCGGAGATGCGTTCGCTGACGGCTTTGAAGTTGCGCTCGTGTTCGAAGACGTCGGTGACCTCGGAGATGCGCTCGATGAACACGAACGAGCGCATCTTGCGGAACGTGTCGTGCAGCGCGTGCAGCACCGACAGAAAGAACACCGATGCGGAGGTGACGCTCGTGGAGACATCGCACAGCACGTATATCTCGGGCCGTTTGGGCCGCCGCGGACGGTACTTGAGCACCACCGGCACGCCGCCCGTCTGCAGCGACGCGCGCATCGTGCGCCGCACGTCGACGTGCGCGTGACGGCGGTGACCGCGATTCTGCATGCCCTGCGTCGCGAGCCGCCGTCGCAGCTGGGCGACGACACGATGCACCGCCGCCAGGTCCGCGAGTGGGCCCGACGGCAGCGCGCGGTCGAGCTCCCCCAGCGGCCGCGCCGGCGGCAGGCTGCCGGTGCGCTCGATCTGCGCGCGCTCGAGCTCGCGCCGCAGCAACGCCTCGAAGCGGCGCAGCGCGTCCCGCGGCAGGCCTTCGCGGCGCGGATCGTCCTCGGGCAGATCCGGCTGCGGCTCGGCGCGCAGGCCCAGCGCTCGGCGGATGCGCTGCACGTCCACGCCGATCACGCCCGAGCCCTCCTGGCGCCGCGCGAACGCCGCGATCGCCATGCGCGCGAGATCGCGCATCGCGCCCTCCGAGCCGTCGCGCAGCGCGGCGGCGATCTGCGCGCGCAGCTCCTCGAGCTGCTCGTCCGAGAGCTCGCCCAGCGCCGCGCGGTCCTCCTCGCGCACGCCCTCGCGCGCGGCGGCGATCTCGACGGCGCGGAAGAAGAAGCGGTCGAACACCAGCTCGAACACGCGCCTGTCCTCCTGGCTCTTGGCGAGCGTCGCGGCGAGCGCCTCGCGGAAGTCCTCCTGCTCGGTCCAGCTGATCTCGCGCAGCACCTCAAACGCGTCGAGCAGCTCCGAGGTGCCGACCGCCACGCCTTCGCGGCGCAGCTCCTCGCCGAGCTCGAGGATGCGAGCGGGCAGGCCTTGCAGGTGCGGGTCGGACGCGGAGCGGCCCGGCTCAGGCGACATCTGCGGACGCCGAGAGCTTGAGCCCCACGCGATCGGCGACCACGTCCATGTCGGTGCGGTGCTTGACGATCACGGACATCGTTTCGTTGAACGTATTCGCGTCGATGTCCTGCGCCCCCAGCAGCAGCAGCGCGCGCGCCCAGTCGATCGACTCGGCGATCGACGGCGGCTTCTTCAGGTCCAGCGCGCGCACCATGCCGATCACCTCCACCAGCCGTCGCGCGACCGTCTCGTCCAGATCGGGGGCGTGCAGGCGCACGATTTCGAGCTCGTGCTCGAGCTCGGGGTAGTCAAGCCACAGGTACAGGCAGCGGCGCTTGAGCGCCTCGGTCAGCTCGCGCGAGTTGTTGGAGGTGAGCAGCACGATCGGGTGCGTGCGCGACTCCACCCGCCCCAGCTCGGGGATCGAGATCTGGAAGTCGGACAGCACCTCCAGCAGCATCGCCTCGAACTCCTGGTCGGTCTTGTCGATCTCGTCGATCAGCAGCACCACCGGCTGCTCGGAGGCGATCGCGGTCATCAGCGGGCGCGCCAGCAGGAACTCCTCGCCGAAGATGTCCTCCTGCACCGCCTCCCAGCCCGAGCCCTGCGCCTCGGCCTGGATGCGCAGCAGCTGCTTGCGGTAGTTCCACTCGTACAGCGCCTTGGCCTCGTCGAGTCCCTCGTAGCACTGCAGGCGCACCAGCTCGCGGCCGAGGTAGGAGGCGAGCGCCTTGGCGAGCTCGGTCTTGCCCACGCCCGCGGGCCCCTCCACGAGCACCGGCTTGCCGAGCCTCGTCGCCAGGAACGCGACGAGCGCGGTGGACTCGCCCGGCAGGTAGCCGACCTCGCGCAGACCCGCGGCCACGTCTGCGACTGAGCTGGGGGCCGGGGCGGGGGAGGCGGGCATCGTCCGGGCAATGATAGGCGGCGGCTACTCCAGGCGGCCGGGAGGATCCTCGAACGACAGCTGCTCTCCCTCAGGCGGCGGTGTTCGCGACGGCGCGGGCGGCGAGGGCGGGAACGGATCCCGATCGCCTGGCTCGCGCGCCGCCACGGGCGCCGAGCGGGGCGGGCGGACTCGGGCTCGAGACACGCGCGCCGGCGTCACCACGGTGGCATCCAGATCGATCGTGGCCGCATCCGTGGTCCGCTGCCGCCGCAGCGGCGGCGCGGGCCGTTCGAGCGCGCGCATGCGCCCGCCGGCGTAGGCGAGGCCGAGCGCGAGCAGCAGCGCGATGAAGATCCCCCACTCGACGCCGACGGTGGCGGTGAAGCGGTCGTTGCCCTGCAGGCCGGGCTTGTCGAGCAGCCGGTAGAAGATCAGCAGCGCGGTCCAGCCGCCGGCGATCATCACGATCACGCCGTCGCCGCCCGGCAGCTGGAAGTCGCGGCCCTCGGCGCGCGCGAACAGCATCGCGAGCACGGCGGCGCTGACGAGCAGCACGGCTGCCTCCACGAACGAGAACGCCTGGAACGCGCTGAGGCTGGTTTCGGTCGCCTTGGCGGCGCCGCGCACGACGACCGTGTCGGCCTTGCTGTACCAGGGCAGGAACATCGACGCGAACAGGCCCAGCGCGGTGAGCGCGCCGAGCCGCTGCTCGGGCGCGAGCGCGCGCCACGCGCGTACGAGACGCGTCATGCCCGCTCGCGGTTTCGCCGGATCGTCTCGATCGAGGTCACTTGCGCCTAGTCTAGGCGCGGCAGGAGAGGCTAATGACGGCCGACCACGACGGTGCCGTTGGCCGTGGAGAAGTTGCCGGCGAGGTCGGTGGCGGTGAGCTCGATCGAGAAGGTCCCGCCCTTGGCCGGGGTGATCCACAGCAGCCGCGGCTTGCCGTGTTCGAGCGTGGCGCCGTTGGTCCACACGACCTTCGAGCCCTGGCGCACGATCAGCTTCACGCTCGAGATCTTCGACAGCGAGATCTGCACGCCGGCGCGCGCCCCGGTGGGGAGCGTCTTCGACAGCAACGCGATCGCGGGTGGCGTGTGAAGGTCGGCGGTGAAGCGCTGCGCGGTCGTGCAGTAGATCTGATCGCCGGGGATCGGCGTGCTCGTCTGCGCAGAGTGAGCCCGGAGCCCGCTGGGGCTGACACCGCCCGTTTCCGTGGGCGTGGTGGTGGTCGTGCCCGGCGCGGGCGTCGAGGTGGTCGGGGTGGTCGTGGTCGGCGGCGGCGGTGCGGCCGGCGCGGGCGCGATCGGCGGACCTTTGCCCGTTCGTTCGCACAGGTGCTGGAGGAATTCGGTGAGAAGTTCGTGGTAGTTGAGGTCCGATTCGCCGAACTGGTCGTACAGCGACCATCCGCCCGTGTCGTACTGCGGCACGATCGCGCGCGCCTCGGCGTCGCCGGCTTCGAACAGGGCGAGCCCGAGCGGATCCTTGGTGATGGAGGTGTAGTCGTAGAGGCCGACGAGCGACTGGATGAAGCCGTTGAGGATCCTGTCGCTGGGCGCGTAGGTGTACTCGGCGTACATGGCGCCCGCGGCCGTCTTCACGCGCACGCCCTGCGGCGGCGCCGTCTGGAAGATGCCGAGCGCCTGCTGCGCGGCGGTGAGGTAGGCGGGTTCCTTGAACCGCGACCACGCGCGCGCGAACACCTGCAATGCGGTGCCCTGCGAGAGGCCGCTCGTCCACGGCGGCGCGCCGCCGTCGAAGTTGAACATGTACTCCCAGGCGATGCCGCCCGCGCGCTGGGTGGCGAGCGGCAGGACTTCGCCGAGCAGCTGGCGCAGGTTGGCGTTTTCGTGCCCGGAGAGGAAGTATCCGTTGGCCTCGCCGAACGTCGCCAGCCACTGGATCTCGATGCCCTGGCCGGGATAGTGCTCCCACACGATCCTGCTGCCGGGGAAGCTCACGCGCTCGTCGGAAGCGAGCAGCGGTTCGGTCGTCCACCACTGGCGGTTGCGTTCCAGCGTCAGGAAGATCACCGGCAGCCGCGACGGGACCAGCGCGCCGGCGCGTGCCATCGCCTGGACGTTCGCCAGTACCGACCCAAGTTCTTCCCGGCGCGTGCCGCTGAGCCTGCCGAGCGAGCTTTTCGCGGCCACGTAGGCCGTGTAGTCCTGGTGGTAGGCGGTTTCGGTGATCGCCGCGCCGTGCAGCAGGCTCGCGAGAGCGGCGCTGACGCTCGGCCCGTGGCTGGCGGCGGCGCGGGCGCGCGCGTCGCCGTGGACCGGTCCGAGGATGCTCGCGGCCGTGCGCGCAGGTCTCGGGGGGCTCGCGGCCTTGCCTGCGAGGGCGGATGGAGTGCCGGCAGCGACGAGGGCGGTCAGGCCCAGGGCAAGCGCCGTGATACGCGTGGCGCGCACGGCGCGGATGCTACGCGCGGACGCCGCGGTCGCTGCAGAGTCCGTTGCAGCGCGCCTCCTCTGTGAACAGGGCACGTCCCTGCAACACACCGCGACCCGCGCCAGTTGCGCAGGGGCAGCTCGCTACGGTTCGAGCTCCAGCTCCTCGACGCCGTCGAGCTCATCGTCCTCGTCCTCGTCGTCGTCGTCGTCCTCGTCGTCGAGGTCGTCATCGAGCTCCAGCTCGCCGGCAGCGGCGCCGTGGGAGAGCTGGAAGCGCTCCACCAGCTCGTCGCGCTTGGGCTCGTCCAGCGGGGCGTCCTCGGAGATCAGCACCCACTCGTCGCCCTCGAAGTTGTCCGCCTCGAAGATCTCGTGGTCGACCTCCGGGGAGTCGTCGACGACGATCATGATCTCGGTCTGCGGGTTGAAGTACGTGCCGGGGCGGAGCGTGATCTCGTCGAGCTGGAAGCGGCGGGCGTTGGTCATGGGCCGTTTATACCCCACGGCACGACGGATGTGTTGACCGTCCGGTTCACGGGTCGAGCTCGTCGAGCGTTCGCGCCATCTCGGCGTCCACGTCCAGCGGCTCCATTCCCTGGCGCAGTCGCCGCTCGTTGCGTGCCACGACGAGCTGGCGCACCTCCGCCAGGAGCTCCGGGTCGCGGCTGCGCGGCCCCTCCTCGCCACCCAGCAGCCGCGCGACCTCCGCGTCGACGTCGAGCGCGGGCTGACCGCTGCGCACCAGGCGTTCGCTGCGCGCGCCGAGCATCTGGCGGATCTCGCGCTCGCGCTCGGCCTGCGCCGCCGGCGAGTCCGGCGCCTGCGCCTGCAGGCCGCCGCCGTAGTCGCCTACGCGGGAGATGCCGCCCGCGCCGATGCGGTCGTACGCGCTTTCGCCGCCTCCGCGCGTGAACAGGAACGCCAGCGACATCAGGATCGAGAACGCGACCGCTCCGAACACGACGAGGCTCAGCCCGTTTTCGATCAGGCCGAGCATCGCGATCGCGCAGAGGTCGTGCACCGCCCGTGATTGTTGCCGATCGAACCTCGCTCCGCTACCCTGGAGCCCGCAGTTGACTGACCAGTCAATCTGTTTTCAGCCAGCCCGTTAGGAGATCCGAGAATGGTCGATTTCACGCTCACCGATGAGCAGAAGAGCCTGCGCGAGATGGCGCACGACTTCGCGGTCAAAGAGATACGCCCGGTCGCCTGGGAGTACGACAAGGACGGCACGTGGCCCGCGGACGTGATCAAGAAGGCGTGGGAGGTCGGCCTGATGAACTCGCACATCCCCGAGGAGTACGGGGGCGCGGGCGCAAGCTACCTAGACGGCTGCCTGATCGAGGAAGAGCTCTCGTGGGGCTGCTCGGGCATCCAGACCTCGCTCGGCTGCAACGGCCTCGCGACCGCGCCGATCGCGCTGGGCGGCTCGGAGGAGATCAAGAAGAAGTACCTGGGCATGCTCACCGAGGAGCCGAAGCTCGCCTCCTTCTGCCTGACCGAGCCCGACGCCGGATCCGATGTCTCCGGCATGCGCACGACGGCCGTCAAGAAGGGCGACAAGTACGTCATCAACGGCTCCAAGTGCTTCATCACCAACGGCGGCTACGCCGACTACTACACGGTCTACGCGAAGACCGACAAGGAGGCCGGCCACCGCGGCATCTCCGCGTTCGTGGTCGAGCGCGACTGGGGCGTGGTCGTGGACAAGAAGGAGGACAAGCTCGGCCAGCGCGCGTCGAACACCGCGACGATCTCCTTCAGCGACGTCGAGGTGCCCGCCGAGAACCTGCTGGGCGAGGAGAACGGCGGCTTCAAGCTCGCGATGATGACGCTCGACCGCACGCGCCCGGGCGTGGCCGCGATGGCCACCGGCATCGCGCGCGCCGCGTTCGAGTTCGCGACCGACTACTCCAAGGAACGCGTCCAGTTCGGCGTGCCGATCGCGATGCACCAGGCGATCCAGTTCATCATCGCCGACATGGCCACCGAGATCGAAGCGGCGCGCCTGCTGACGTGGAAGTCGGCGTTCATGCTCGACAACGGCGAACGCAACACGCTCGTCTCCTCGCACGCCAAGCGCTTCGCGGCCGACACCGCGATGAAGACCGCCACCGAAGCCGTGCAGGTCTACGGCGGCTACGGCTTCATCAAGGACTACCCCGTCGAGAAGCTGTTCCGCGACGCCAAGATCATGCAGCTGTACGAGGGCACCTCGCAGATTCAGCGCCTCGTGATCGCGCGCGAGACGCTGCTGCCGCGGCGGGTGGAGGAGCCGGCCGCCGCGATGGCATAGGCAAGACGGTCGAATGGCACAGTGTGCTAGCTGACTAGTACACTGTGCCCCGGTGCGGCACGGCGGCGATGTCCCGATGGCTCATCCTGGGCGAGCGCTCGCGCTGGGCTTCGTGGCGCTGGCTGTGTTCGTCCTCGTCGCGGTGGCTGTCGGGCGCGCACCCGACATGGCGGCCGCACGGCAGGCGCCCGCGGTATTGCGCGGCCTGGCGCGGCTGCCTTCCGCAGCGCGAGGGCCGATCGCGGCCGCGCTGGCGCGAGATGCTCCGGGCTCGTTCCTCCAGCGCGGCGAGCTGACCGCCTCGCACGGCGTCAGCGGCGAGGAATTCGGCGAATCGGTCGCGATCTCTGGCAACACGATCGTGGTCGGCACGCCCAACTACGTCGACCCCGCGACCAACGTCGAACAGGGGGCGGCATACGTCTTCACGAAGCCGGCCTCCGGCTGGGCGCACGTCACCCAGACGGCCAGGCTGACGGCCGCGCGGGGGCAGTCGGAAGAACTGTTCGGCGCCTGCGTGTCGATCTCCGGCGACACGATCGTCGTCGGCGCGCCCTTCCGCGCCGTCGGCGGGCACGCGGGCCAGGGCGTGGCGTACGTGTTCGTGAAGCGTGCCGCTGGCTGGAGGAGCGCCACGCCCGCGGCCGAGCTGACCGCAGCGAGGGGTGCGACCGATCAGTTCTTCGCCGAATCGGTCGCCGTCTCTGGTGCGACGATCGTCGCGGGCGTCCCCGGCGGCACGGTCGGCGGGCACGCTCTGCAGGGCGCGGCGGACGTGTTCACGCGTCCCGCCTCGGGCTGGTCCGGCTCGCTGACCGAGAGGGCTGTGCTGCGCGCCGCCGACGGCCTGCCGGGTGACGCTCTCGGCGACTCGGTGGCGATCTCGGGCGCCACGATCGTCGCCGGCGCCGATCGCCATGCGGTCGCGGGCGCCGCGGACGCAGGCGCCGCATACGTATTCGTCGAGCCCGCGCGAGGCTGGACGAGCGCCACCCAGACCGCCGAGCTGACGGCGCCGGCGGGCGCCGCCGGCGATCACCTGGGCGAAGCGGTGGCGGTCTCGGGCGCCACGGTCCTCGCCGGCGCGCCCGGACGCGCGGTCGGCGGGAACGCTGCGCAGGGCGCCGTCTACGTGTTCGCGCGGCCCGCCTCCGGCTGGGGCGGCCCGTTGTCTGAAGCGGCTGAGCTGACGGCTGCGGATGGCGCCAAGGACGACGCGCTGGGGCGCCCGCTCGCGATCTCGGGCGATGTGGTCGTGGCGGGCTCGAGGTTCACTGAGGTCGCCAACAGCATCGACCAGGGCGCGGCCTACGTGTTCGCGAGGCCCGCCGCGGGCTGGGTCAGCGCCACCCAGACCGCGGAGCTGACCGCCGCCGACGGCGCCACCGGCGACAGCCTGGGCCGCGCGGTGGCCGTGTCCGGGGGCACGGTCGTCGTCGCCGCGCCAGACCATCGCGTCGGGCGCAAGCTTGCGCAGGGCGCCGTGTACGTGTTTATCTCCACGCCCATTTGAGTGGGAGGAAAGAGTCAGAAACGCATCTGGCGATCTGCGGTCGGTGTGCGTTACAAATATCGGCCGAGTCCGGTAGTCGGATTTCTTCTTATTTCTGGCAAGTGAGGGGGCCGAGCTGTGTCGATCGCTGTGCGTCGCCTTTTGTTCTGTGCGTTGTGCTGTGCCGTGGCGTTCTCGTCGGTAGCCGGCGCGGCGATCGGACAGGCTCGAGTTCATCGCGGCGCAGCGGCTCACAGAGTGTCGTTGCGGGATCGTGCTACTCCGTGTGGCCATTCGCACGAGCGGGCCGCTGGGTCCATCCGGCGCGGACGGCTGGTGGGCCGCGGTCGGTCGAGGTCGAGGTCGCGGTGCGCGTCTCGTCCGTCTGTTCGTAGGCGGCTTGCGGCTAAACGTGCGGCTGCTGGTGGTGCGTTGCTGGGGGGCTCGTTGGTGATCGTGGGGTCGCCGACTGAAGGCGAACAGGTGCGGGCGGGGGAAGAAGCGAAGCTGGCGAGTCCTGAAGCGTTGAGGTTGAGGGAAGAATCGCGCACGAAGTTCGAGAGTTTTGATGCGGAGCAGGCCGGGAAGGCGGATGGCGAAGCGTTCCCTGGGGTTGTCGCTGGGGTTGCTGGTGGGCCGCCCGAATTGCCTTCGGGGGAGTCGATCACTGGTTATCTTGCGGATACTGTGGCGTCGGCTGATCTTGGGGATGGTCGGCGTGGGCTGGTTGAATCGACGGCGCCGATGGCGGTGGAAACGTCGCCGGGGCAGCGTGTGCCGATTGATCTTGGCTTGTTTGAAGTGGGGGGTGTGTTTGAGCCGGTGACGCCGGCGGTGGGGGTTCGGATCCCGAGGCGGCTGGGCGAAGGTGTGCAGTTGGGGACCCTGGGCGTGTCGCTTATGCCTGTCGGTGCGGAAGGCTCGCCGTTGAGTGGCGCGGTAGGCGCTTCGGACGGTGCGAGTGTGCTGTACGCGAACACTGAGACCGATACTGACGCGCTGGTCAAGCCGACTGTCAGTGGGTTTGAGGAGGATACCCTGTTGCGTTCGGTCGAAAGTCCTTCGCAGCTGTTTTTCCGCGTCGGGCTGCCGGCGGGCGCGAGCTTGGTGCGGGCGCCGGATGGCTCGGAAGCTGTGAACATTGTTACCGGTGGCTCTGTGGTCGCCGTTGTTCGGGCGCCGAGCGCGGTGGATGCGGCGGGTACTCCGGTGCCGGTGTCGATGACTGTCAACGGCGATGTGCTTGCGCTGGCGGTCGCATCGCATGTTGGGGAATACCAGTGGCCAATCATGGTGGATCCGACGATGACGGACATCATTTACTCGCCTGAAGCGGGTTATCCCACGAACTGGGAATTTCGGACGACGCATCCTGAAGAAAACCGGTTCGGTGGGCGTTGGACCTCAGAATGGGGGGAACGTGAGTGGGAAGAGCGGGCTTATGCGGATCATGGGGAAGGGGAATTCGGTGGCTTGTTCTATACGACGGCGGGTGCGTCGCAGATCATCAGTGCGAGTGTGGAAGGGATCTGGAATGACTTGGGATATAGCGTCGCTGATTTCATGGTGCTCGAAACCCCGAAAGAACCGCATACCGAGGCCTATCACGAACTGCCTTTGAACGCGAAAGAAACGGGCCGTCCCTATGGCGTGTGTTCGCCGGAACTGAAATGCGCGGAATCGGTCGCGGGTAGCGCGTCACCGGAAAACGGGAATACCGCGGGGTACAGACAGGAAACGACCGGTCCAGGTCCGGGGAAAGAAGGATATGCCTTTAGCAACTTGACGCAGGCGTCTGTGGAGATCACTCAGGAAAAAGGTCCTGAAGTCGAATTCAATACGGGCAGCGAAATGATCCTAAACACGCAAACGGGAGAACACGTCGCTAATGTCCTGTATGGGAGCGGTGGTTGGCTGGGTCCTCACTCTGGCGCGTTTGAAGTGCGTGCGAAAGATCCTGGGGTTGGAATCAAGCATTACCGCTTGGTGACCGGCGGGTGGAGCGACGAAAAACCCTTTTACTGGCTCAAAGAATGCAAAGGGATTCAGTGTCCCGCGCATGTGTATCAGTCGTACACGTATAAAGCGGGGATGCCCAATGGCGAAGCGAGTTTTGAAGCGTTTGCGGAAGACGCTTTCGAACTCTATGCGCGCATCGAATCGCAGAAGATCAAAGTCGATGGCGCGCCGCCGCACGCTATAAAAGTGACTGGTTTCCGCAATGGTGACGAACTGGCGTTGAAAGAAACCCAGGTGAAGGTGGAAGCCGAGGATGGAGAAGGTGCTACGTCGAGCTCGGGGGTGAAGTCGATCAAGGTGAGCGTTGACGGGCATGAAGTGTCCGGGTCGGCGGCGTCGTGTCCGAAAGGGCCGTGTAGTGCGAGCACGGAATTCTCGTTGGCGGGGATGAGCTATGCGAGCGGTCAGCATTCGCTGGTGGTGACTGCGACCGATAACGCTAATAATGTAGCTCAGGAAGAATTCATGTTCACGGTGCATCGTGCGAGTCCGGTGTCGGTCGGGCCGGGCGCGGTTGATCCGAATACCGGGCAGCTGATGTTGAACGCGAGTGATGTCTCGTTGGGTGGCACGAGTGGCGTGTCGCGTACGTATCAATCGCGTGATTTGACCGCGGGCGCTGAAGGGCCGTTGGGTCCGCAGTGGGCGATCAACCTGGGTGGCGGCGAGGGCCTGTCGGTGCTGGGGAACGGGAGTGCGGTGCTGGCTGCGTCTGGTGGCGCGAGCACGAGCTTTATGCGCAACGAAAAAGGCGAATTCGTGTCGCCGCCGGGGGACAGCAACCTCAAGCTCGAAGCCAAGGAAGCGGAACCGGGGAAGGGGATCGGCGAATACGTCCTCACGGACACGACTGCTGGGACGAAAACGAAATTCGAACAGCCGTCGACTGCGCAGGACACCACGCCGGAGTTCGCGAGTGAGTTCGGGACCTATAACGGGCAGCTGAAGCATCCGATTAGCGATGCGGTCGATTCGGCGGGGGACGCGTGGGTTCTCAGCAACGAAAGCGATCTGATCGAGAAGTACTCGCCGGGCGGGGTCCTGTTGGCGAGTTATGGGTCTCAGGGCACCGAGGAAGGGGAGTTCATGGGCCCGTGGGGTATCGCTGTCGATCCGCGAAACGGCGACGTCTACGTCAGCGACCAGGGCAACAACCGGGTGCAGGAGCTCTCGCCCTCGGGGGCGTTCATCAAGATGTTCGGGTGGGGTGTGAGCGACGGCAAACCCGAATTCGAGATCTGCACGAAAGAATGCAGGCTGGGCATCGCGGGGGCCGGGAACGGGCAGTTCGATGTGATGGCGGGTGTCAGTGTCGACTCGAGCGGCAACGTGTGGGTCGCTGACTATGGCAACAATAGGGTCCAGGAGTTCAACGAAAAAGGCGAATACGTGCAGAAGTTCGGGTCGGCCGGCAAAGAAGCCGGACAGTTCGAAGGGCCGACCGAGGTCGCGTTCTCGGGCGGGCACGTGTACGTCACGGATTATCGAAACAATAGGGTCCAAGAGTTCTCGACCGCGGGTGCGCATCTCGGTCAGTTCGGTGAAGGCGGTAGCGAAAGCGAAAACGGCAAGTTCTCCGGACCCTATGGCATCGCGTCTGATCCGCGGTCCGGGGATCTGTACGTGGTGGACTCGGGGCATCATAGGGTGCAGGAGTTCACGGCGGCGGGCGCGTTCCTTACGAAGTTTGGCGCCCCCGGGAGCGGTGCGGGCCAGTTCACGACCCCGCAGGGTATAGCCATCAGCGCTGTGGGCGGTATCTACGTGGTCGACAACGGCGCGAACGCCGTGGATGAGTGGACGCGCCCGCTGTGGCTGCCCACCGAAACTGGCGGGCCGCTGGCGGCAAGTGCGACTACCTATGCATACACGGTCGTGGAAGAGGAAGGCAAGGCGATCGCTCAACCGAAGGAAGCGCTCGCGCCGATGCCCGCGGGAGTGTCCTCCTGCACCCCGCTGGTGCGTGGCTGCCGCGCACTGACATTCAAGTACGACACGACGGAAACCACCGCGTCAGGCGAAAACGAGAGCCAATGGGGCAATTACAAGGGTCATCTCGAAAAGGTGCTGTTCGAGGCGTACAACCCGGCCAGCAAAAAAATCGAAGAACCCGGTGTCGCGGTGGCCGAATACCGCTATGACCAGAAAGGCCGGTTGCGCGCCGAGTGGGACCCGCGCCTAGAACATCCGCTGAAGACCGTCTACGGGTACGATGCCGAAGGGCACGTGACGGCCGTGACGCCTCCTGGGCAGGAGTCGTGGACGTTGACATACGGCACGATCGCGGGCGACTCTAACAGTGGCCGACTGCTGAAGGTGACCCGCGCCTCCGCGTCCGCTGGACTGTGGGGCGGAGAAGTGCCGCATAACAGCGAAGCGCCGAAACTTTCGGGTAGTGCCGTTGTGGCGATGCGCATGACCGTCTCCAATGGGGTATGGGCGAACAGCCCGGTCGTGTATGGGTATCAATGGCAGGACTGCAAC
Source organism: Solirubrobacteraceae bacterium (assembly GCA_035483595.1). GTDB lineage: Bacteria > Actinomycetota > Thermoleophilia > Solirubrobacterales > Solirubrobacteraceae > Palsa-744. The sequence goes on along the minus strand of DATHPU010000022.1, from coordinate 129,883 downwards.
ACCGCGGGCGGGGAATGCAAACCGATCCTGGGTGCCACGAACCCTAGCTACACGGTGGCCACGAGCGATGTCGGGCATACGCTCGTCGCGCAGGTGATCGCGGCTAACGGCGGCGGCTCGGTGCTCGCCGCGAGCGCTCGTAGTGGCGTCGTCAGCTCTGCAGCCACAGCCGCAGCGACGTATGCGGGTGCGTTCGAGTCTGGTGGCCCGGGGTCTTATGAATTTCAGCTCGCGACGGGTGTCGCGGTCAATGAAAAAGGCGATTTCTGGGTTCTCAATAATTATGTTGGCTTGGATGAAGAGAAAATGTTGTATGAGTTCAACGAAAAAGAGGAATTCATCCGGACGGCCGTGGCGGAAGGGTCTGGCAGCGGCCAGTTGAAACGCCCGACGGGGATCGTGGTTGACGCGAAAGGCGATGTGTGGGTCAATGACAATGGGAACGGCCGGACGGAGATCTTCAATGAAAAAGGCGAATACGAGAAAACGCTAGCGGCGCATGGCTACATGGTCTTCTCAAAAGGCGATGTGTGGATCGGGGGTGCGGCGTATAACGAAAGCGCTGAAGTTGTCAAGGAAGTCGGAGGCATGGTCGGCGGGCCGGAGGCGATCGACGCGAAAGGCGACTTCTGGGTCGCCGACAGTGCTGGGCTTTATGAGTACAGCGAAAAAGGCGAAGAACAAAAACACGTCGGCTCGGAAGGGGCCGGCAATGGGCAGTTCAAGGAGCCGCGCGGCGTCGCGATCGGCGCTGAAGGCAGCGTCTGGGTGAGCGATGAAGGCAACGACCGGGTCGCCGAGTTCAACGAAAAAGGCGAATACGTAGGGAAGTTCGGCGCTGAAGGCCACGGCAAAGAACAGTTCGGCGGTGCAAAAGCCGGCTGGCCGATGGGTCTCGCACTCGACGCGAAAGGCAACGTCTACGTCACAGACAACGAATGGGTCGAGAAGTGGACACCAGGGGTGGTGGAAAAACATGAAGAAGGCACGCCCCAGCCGGGCGCCACGATCGAGTACCACGTCCCCGTGTCAGGCAAAGGTCTTCCCACACTCACGAAGGAAGAAGTCGAAAAGTGGGGACAGAAGGATAGGAGCGAACGAGAAGACAACGATCCCGTGGAAGGCATCGCGATCTTCGCGCCGGACGAACCGCAGGGGTGGCCTGCATCGGACTACGCCCGCGCCACGATCGACTATATGAACGAAAAGGGGTTGACTGTCAACGTCGTCGCTCCCGGTGGCGGCATCGCGACCCGCGAATACAACGAACAGAACGAGGTCATACGCACCCTGGACGCGGACAACCGCGCGACAGCACTCAGCGAAGGATGCGTGTCGGTGTCGAAAAAAGAATGCCGGTCGGCTGAAGCCTCAGAACTACTCGACACCAAAACGGAATACGACCCCGAAGGCGACGAGATCGTGAAGGTCCTCGGCCCGGAACACAAAGTCAAACTCTCCTCCGGCGCGGAAGTCCAAGCACGAAGCGTCACACACGACTACTACGACGAAGGCGCCAAAGAAGCCGAAGAAAAGAACCACGAATCCTACAATCTCCTGACGAAGACCGTCAGTGCCGCCCTGCTCTCCAGCGGAAAAGAAGAAGACAAGCGGGAAACCGTCGATTCCTACACTGGCCCGGGCAATCAAGAACTCCTCGGCTGGAAGCTCCGCAAGCCCACCGCGGTAACCACTGAACCCAAAGGGTTGAATCTCACCCACACGACGGTCTATGACCCCTCCACCGCAGATGTGATCGAAACCAGAACACCCGAAGGTGCAACGGCGACGTATGCGGGTGCGTTTGAGTCTGGTGGCCCCGGGTCTTATGAATTTCAGCTCGCGACGGGTGTCGCAGTCAATGAAAAAGGCGATTTCTGGGTTCTCAATAATTATGTTGGCTTGGATGAAGAGAAAATGTTGTATGAGTTCAACGAAAAAGAGGAATTCATCCGGGCGGCGGTGGCGGAAGGGTCTGGTAGCGGCCAGTTGAAACGCCCGACGGGGATCGTGGTTGACGGGAAAGGCGATGTGTGGGTCAATGACAGCGGTAACGGCCGTACCGAGATCTTCAACGAAAAAGGCGAATATCAGAAAACGCTAACGGCGCATGGCTACATGGTGTACTGGAAAGGTGATGTGTGGATCGGCGGCGTGGCGTATAGCGAAAGCGCTGAACTCGTGAAGGAAGTCAAAGGCATGGTCGGCGGGCCGGAGACGATCGACGCGAAAGGCGACTTCTGGGTCGCTGTCAGCGCGGGGCTCTATGAGTACAACGAAAAAGGCGAAGAACTAAAACACGTTGGCTCAGAAGGGGCCGGCAATGGGCAGTTCAAGGAACCGCACGCTGTCGCGGTCGGTGCGGAAGGCGTCGTGTGGGTGAGCGACGAAGGCAATGCGCGTGTCGAGGAGTTCAACGAAAAAGGCGAATATGTGGGGCGCTTCGGCGGCGAAGGCCACGGCAAAGAACAGTTCGGCGGTGCAAAAGCCGGCTGGCCGATGGGTCTCGCGCTCGACGCGAAAGGCAACGTCTACGTCACAGACAACGAATGGGTCGAGAAGTGGACACCACCGAGCACCAGCGGCGACCCCGCAGCCCACGACGGCAAGACGATCTACTACTCGGCCGCAGCCAACACAGAATACCCGGAATGCGGGGAACACCCCGAGTGGGCAAACCTGTCCTGCGAAACCCGACCGGTAGCGCAACCGGCAGACAAACTGCCCGAACTGCCAGTCACAAAACTGACCTACAACATGTGGGACACCGTCGAAAAGACCACGCAAAAATACGGGGCGGTCACCCGCGAAAAGACTCAGACCTACGATCCAGCGGGTCGTGCGCTGACGAGTGAAGAGACCTCGACGGTCGATACAGCGCTCCCAAGAGTCACGAACGAATACAACGAACAAACAGGGGCCCTGGAAAAGCAGAGCGCCACGATCAAAGGCAAAACGAAAACGATCACGAGCAAGTACAACACGCTCGGGCAGCTGACGGAATACACCGACGCCGAAGGAAACGTCGCGAAATACGTCTACGAAGAAGGCAAAGACGGGCGGCTACTCGAAATGAGCGATGGCAAGGGCGAAGAAGCCCACAGCAACCAAGCCTACTCCTACGACCCGAGCACCGGGTTCCTGACCAGGCTCGTGGACTCCGCCGCGGGCACATTCACAGCGAGCTACGATGTGGAAGGCAGGATGCTAAGCGAGAGCTACCCGAACGGGATGACCGCCACCTACACAGACAATCCTGTCGGCACGCCCACGGGCATCGAATACGTAAAGACCGTGGATTGCGCGTCGAAATGCCCAGAAACGTGGTTCAACGACACTGAGGTCGCGTCGATCTACGGCGAAACACTGCAACAGACGAGCACCCTCGCGAAAGAGACCTACGCCTACGACAACGTCGGGCGACTGCTCGAAACCCAGGAAACACCCGCGGGTAAAGGCTGCAAAACGCGTCTGTACGGTTACGACGAAGAATCCAACCGCACGAGCCAGACCACCCGCGAATCCGCCACCGAAACATGCGCGAGCGAAGGCGGAACGACCGAAACCCACACCTACGATGCCGGCAACAGGCTCACCGACAGCGGCATAGAATACGAAACGTTCGGCAACACCACCAAGCTTCCCGCGGTGGACGCGGGCGGCAACGAACTCACGAGCAAATACTACGTCGACAGCCAGGTCGAAAGCCAGAAACAGAACGGAGAGACCAACAATTACACCTACGACCCGGCCGGCAGAACGATGGAAACGGTCTCTGAAGGCAAAACCGCATCGACAGTGGTGCCCCACTACGCGGGTCCCGGCGAAGCGCTCGCGTGGAGCAGCGAAGGCACCGAAAAATGGACACGCAACATCCCAGGAATCGACGGGACACTAGACGCTATAGAGACCAGCAGCGGGACCACGACCCTGCAGCTGCACGACCTCCAGGGCGACATCGCCGCCACCGCCAAGGACAGCGAAAGCGAAACGAAACTCCTCTCCACCTACAACAGCACCGAATTCGGAGTACCACAGGCCGGAACGACGCCGCCGAAGTACGCGTGGCTTGGAGCGAACGGGGTAGCAAGCGAACCCTCATTCGCGTCGGGCGTAAGTACCCAAGGCGGCGCATCATACGTCCCCGAGACCGGCCGGCCACTCCAGACAGGCCCGATCGCCTCCCCCGGAGCGTTCCCGGACGGCACCAGTGGGATCGGCGTTGTTGAGCCCAACTACCTGCAGTCAACCTCTGGTGTGCTTGCAAAAATCGCCATCGAAAACGAAGCGTCACGCGAAGAAGCAAAAGCCAGAGAAGCACTCGAAGACGCCGAACCACCCTGCGGGAGCTGTAAAGGCGACGGGCCCGGAGAAGGAAACTGCGAAGTGAACTGCCTGACCGTAATAGAAGAAGGAGAAGATGAAGAAGAAGGGCATGTGCTATCGGAATTCGATTTGTCGCCTACTGGCGACGATGCACACGTGGCTGGCCATATTGAGTGCGCAGTGGGTGAACTGAAAGGCTTGCCGCACCACTCAAGTCACACCCCGGGATTTGTCAATTGGGTTCTAGGCTTCGCATGTAACGGAGGAGCGGTGATGGATCTTCAGATGCGACTAGCGCTATTCTGGGAAGGCGAACAGGTCTCCGAAACGGGCTACGTACCCAAGGGTGATACGATGTTTGCAAAACAATCTGTGCAGTCAACTTGCATATCCGGATGGTATACGGCGTGGTACTCAGTAAGCTTCATTGCGCCGCCGGGGTACGTCGGGCGAACAAGCGCGAGGGGCTGGTCGAAAGCCAGTCGGTACGTCACGTGTCCCTGATAACCGAGGCAGGCTATAGGTGCGAAGCTGACCGCACGCCGCGTCTGGCTGCTCTGAGTAGTGGCCCGGTCAACCGGTGCGAGCTATGAAAAGACGGGTTTCGGGACGATCGGACCGGACGCTAACCGCGCTCGCACGCCGCATCGAGGCACTCGATGCGGCGCCAAGGCCGGAGTTCGGGTGGGGAGGGGCCGTCGGATTCGGCGACGCCGGCAGAGTTTCACGGATTGGGCATTTTGTGGCTGTAATGAGTAGATGGACAGATGCGGTTGTGGAGATCGAAGCTGGGCCTGGGGCGGCGATTGAGCCGGCCGCAGCGGATGAGTTGGCTCGTGGCAGCCATCTACTGGCGGCCATCGTGCAGGACGAGCCAAGGCTCGTAACCGGGCCAATGGACGGTGCTATGCAGCAGTGGACACCAATCGGACGTTCGGCATACACCGGTGAGCCGCCAACCAAGAGATCGTTCGTCACGCCGCATGCTGATCAATCAGCGGCGATCAAGCCGGCCGATGCAGGCATGTATACCTCGACGGCGTGTGTCGGCGAGGTTTCGATGTGGAGGGCACTTCTCGGGCCGGGTGGTTCGGCAGTTCGTCCGTTGCCACGGTATACATGGAATCTCACCCACTCTCTGCCGGTCAGGGTCGCAGAGATCACGAGTGCCAGTCGCTGGGCGGAGTTCGTATGTGCCCACCCGCGGTATGTAGGAGGCGTGATCTACCCGGATTGGGTCAGCGTCTCCCGAAGTTGCGACGCGATACACATCACGCTCCCAACCATTGCGGCGGCACAGGGCTTCGCGTTGACGACGCCCGATGGTGCGATTGCACCAGCGTTTTGGGATGTCGAGACGACCTTTTGGGTCAGGTGGCGAGTTTCAGCCGCGCAGCTGGTGGAGGGACCTCGACGGTGAGCTGGCCAGGTTTACTGCAACGCATGGTGAGAATCACGGCGATCATAGAAATGGGTGGAGAGAACGCCCTCCCCGAAGGTCTGTATGTGCCCGAGAGGGCGAAAACTGAATGGAGTACATATATTATCGCACCTGACACACCGAACGATGTCCCCCGGGAGACAATGGGGACGATGATGAGCCAACCGGAGGACCCAAGTTGCGGCTCTGCTTTGCGGATGGGACTGAGGTGAGCAATCAGCGTTCCGCCACAGGGAGCGGCGAGGGCCGCGGCGAGGGTGACGATATCTCGCGTCGGCCAGTGATGCACTTGACTCACGGACGAGGGATGCGCGGGCACTGGCAGGAGATCGTTTGGATTTGGCCGCTTCCGCCCCTGGGGAAGATCGCGTTTCTATTTGAGTGGCCAGATGCTGAACTTACGCCGACGCGCTGGGAAATGGATGGACAGACGTTTCACGATGCAGCCGCGAAGGCGCAGGTGATATTCCCGAGAAAGGAGGCACCCGCTGATGAGCTCAGGAGGCGCCATGAGCAAACGTTCTTGCGTGGGCGGGCGGGAGTTTGCGTGAGGATCGCGCGTGGGCGTGGCGTCGGTGGTGTGCTCGTGGCCTGTGCGTCGCTGTTGATCTTTGCGGCCGTCTCCGCGGGTTCGACTGCCGCGGCGGCGGGGATCGGGATCGAACGCTACAGCCTGACCGCGACCGAAGAAGGTGGGTCCGAAGATACCCAGGCGGGATCGCATCCCTATGAACTAACGGCCGATGTCGGCTTGAGCCAGCCGTCGTCCTCGCTCGAGGATCTGGATTTGGAACTCCCGGCCGGCGTCGTCCTGAACGGGTGGGCGGTTCCCCGGTGCGAATCCTACGGGGGCGGCTGTGGTGACGGCACCGCTGTCGGTGTAGCGATGGTAACTGCGGAAGGGAAGGTGTATCCCGCGGCGGTATACAATCTGGCGCCCGAACCGGGGAAGCTGGCGCAGCTTGGGTTCGTCGTCGGTGGCACACATTTTATGGCCGCTGTAGCACTGCGTCCCGGTGATGAAGGGATGACGCTCAGCATGGACCATATCGGAGCGACAATGGCGATTGCGGGCATCCGGTTGACGTTGTGGGGGGTCCCGGGCGAAGCGGGCCATAACGCGTTGCGTGGCGGTTGCGCGACGGGCGAAGCGACGGACTGCTCGGGCGGAGGGTGGGGATCGTTTGTGACGCTGCCGACGGCGTGCGGTGAAGCGCTTGACACGCATACGACGGCGCTTGCGGATACGTGGCAGGATCCTGACGAATGGGCGTCCGAGCCGGCTTCGTTCCCAGCGATGACGGGCTGCGACAGGCTGGCCTTTGAACCCACGATCGGTGTCATGCCGGAAGTTTCGGGGGTCGGTGAATCCTCAGCGTATGAGATTCAGCTGGGTGTGCCGCAGAATGAAGGACCACGAGGCTTGGCCACGTCCGAGCTGCAGAGCGCGCAGGTCACGCTGCCCGCCGGTGTGTCGCTGTCGCTGGCGTACATCAATGGCATGGAAGGCTGCAGCGAAGCGCAGATCGCGTTCGAATACAGCGATCCCAGGTCGTGCCCGAACGCCTCAGTGCTCGGCAGGGCCGAAATCAACACGCCGCTCCAGTCGAGGCCGCTCGTCGGTGATGTCTATCTGGCGGCAGAGAATGCCAATCCGCTTTATGCGCCGCTTGCGGTGTATCTCGACGTCGATGAAGTGACCGCGGGGGTGACGGTCAAGCTCGTGGGGCAGATCGTGGCGAACCCGGCAACGGGGCAGCTGACGATCGTGTTTGACGACGTGCCGCAGCTGCCGATCGGCAGCATCGCGCTAAAGCTGCACGGGCTGCTCGATAACCCGCAGGCGTGCGGTCAGGCCACGAGCACCGGCCAGATGGTGTCTTGGAGTGGAGATGCGCCGGCGGTGGTGCAATCGTCCACCCCGTTCACGGATACCGGCTGCCAGAACCCTCCCGCGGCAGCAGTCTCGAAGGCGACCGGCGCGACGCGATCCACGCAACCAGCTATATCCCATATCAAGGGGAGGCTGTCAGGCGATCGCCTGCTGCTGAGGTTCACCACGTCAGCCAGCGGCTCGCTGACGATCACCGGCCCAGGGATCCACACGTACACCCAGCGGAAAATGCGTCCTGGTGTGCACAACGTCAAGATCACGCTGAGCAGGCGCGGCGTCATAGATGTCCGCCGCCGCTACCACCGCTTCGAGCTCGAGTTCAGGCTCAAGGCCGTAGGCGGTGCCGCGGGCGCGGAGACTGCTGTGGTGGATGTCTGAAGAAGGGGCATGACCTCGCTTCAGGACGAGCGTTGGTGAGCTGGTCGGGCGCAAACCCACTTCGCTAGGCTCCCGGCTCCCCAGCCAGCAGAGGAGACCAAAGCATGTTCGTGTTCAAAGCCGCCGTCGTGGGCGCCGGCACCATGGGCGGGCAGATCGCCCAGACGATCGCCGCCGCGGGCATCCCCGTGGTGCTCAAGGATATCGACGACGCGCTCGTGCAGGCGGGCCTCGACGAGGCCCTGGGCGTGACCCAGGGCCAGATCGGCAAGCTCGTCGAGAAGGGCAAGATCACAGCCGAGCAGGCCGAGGCGCAGATCGAGGAGATCCTTGGGCGCATCCACGGCACGACCTCATACGAGCGCTTCGGCGAGGTGGACCTGGTGGTGGAGGCGGTGCCCGAGCGGATGGAGATCAAGCAGAGCGTGTTCGCTGAGCTCGACGCCGCCACGCCCGGCCACGCGATCCTCGCCTCGAACACGTCATCGCTGTCGATCACCGAGATCGGCGAAGCGACGCTGCGCCCCGACAAGGTGGTCGGCTTCCACTACTTCTACCCCGCCTCGATCATGCCGCTGATCGAGATCGTCGAGGGCGAGGAGACCTCCGCGGAGACGGTCGCCGCGGCGATCACGTTCGCGCAGGCGATTCGCAAGCAGCCGATCACGTGCGTGGAGGTGCCTGGCTTCGTCGTCAACCGCATCCTCAACTCGGGCATCTCCGAGATCTGGCGCGAGCAGGAGGAGAAGGGCCTGTCGATCAAGGCGATCGACGAGGGCGTCGGCGCCGCCGGCGTGACGCCCGTCGGGCCGTACTACCTCGTGAACCTGCTCGGTCTCGACACGGTGCTGCACGTGGCCGAGCATCTCGTGGAGTCCTACGGCGAGGAACGCTTCTACGTGCCCAAGGGCATGCAGAAGCTCGTCGCGGACGGCAAGCTCGGAGCCAAGACCGGCGGCGACGGCTTCTACGACCCGCAAGGCGCGCCCAACATCAAGGGCGATGCCGAGCCCGACGTGGCGGAGCTGGTCGAGCTGCTGTCGCTGAAGACGTTTCTGGAGGCGTGCCTGGTGCTGGAGGAGGGCGTGGCCACCCACCGCGACATCGACTTCGGGATGATGGCCGGCGCCGGCCTGGACCCGCGCCGCGGCCTGATGCCGCCGTTCATGAAGGCCGACAGCGAGGGCCTCGACGCGGTGCTCGAGCGCATGGAGAACGCGCAGGAGCGCTATGGCGAGCGCTTCACGCCGCCGACGATCCTGCGCAGGATGGTGGCGCAGGGGCGCCTGGGGCAGAAGCGCGGCCAGGGCTTCTACGCCTACCCGCAGCCCGACGCCGAGCAGCCGGCGGATGTGGTCAAGCTCGAGACGCGCGCCGACGGCGTGGCGATCGCGTGGCTGGCCAACGGCCAGATGAACTCGATCTCCCCGCAGGTGATCGAGGACCTCGGCAAGGTTTGGAGCCACGTCAAGAGCGCATCCAGCCCGCCCGTGCGCGCGCTCGTGATCGCCTCCTCCAACCCGTTCCTGTTCAGCGCGGGCGCCGACATCAAGGCGTTCACGTCGATGGACGAGGCGTCGGGCGCGGAGCTGATCAACGGCGCGCACGCGCTGTTCCGCGAGCTGGGCTCGCAGGGCGTCGTCACGATCGCCGCCGTCAACGGCCTGGCGTTCGGCGGCGGCTGCGAGCTGGCGATGGCGTGCGACGTGCGCATCGCCGCGCGCTCGGCGATCTTCGGCCAGCCGGAGATCAAGCTCGGGATCATCCCCGGCTTCGGCGGCACCCAGCGGCTGCCGCGCCTCGTCGGCGAAAACAAGGCGCTGGAGATGAACCTCGTGGGCGATCCGATCCTCGCCGAGGAAGCGTTCGAGCTCGGTCTCGCCAACCGCCTCGCGGAGGATCACGAACTGCTGGACACCGCCCTGCAGTGGGCGCGCAAGCTCGCCGGCCAGGCGCCGCTGGCGGTCGAGCAGATCAAGCGCGTGTCCGCCGCCGGCGACCTGGACGAGGGCATCGAGGCGGAGAAGCAGGCGTTCGCGGCGGTCTTCAACAGCGCCGACGGCAAGGAGGGGATCAGCGCCTTCCTCGGCAAACGCGCGCCGCGGTTCACGGGAAGCTGAGGACGGGACGGACTACGGCGCAACGAACGTGTCCGGGTCCGGCCCGGTCCGCAGGCCCCGGTCGAGGCCGGCGATCGCGTCCATCTCATCCGGGGTCAGCTCGAAGTCGAACACGTCGACGTTCTCGCGGATGCGTTCGGGCGTGACGGACTTGGGGATGACGACGTTGCCGAGCTGCAGGTGCCAGCGGATGACGACCTGTCCGGGGGTCTTGGAGTGCGCCCGCGCGGCCTCCACGATGACGGGATCGTCGAGCACGGCGCCCTGCGCCAGCGGGCTCCACGCCTCGGTGACGATGCCGAGTCGCTCGTGTACCTGCCGCAGCTCGCGCTGCTGGAAGTAGGGGTGCAGCTCGACCTGGTTGATGGCGGGCGTCTCGCCGGTCTCCTGGATCAGCCGCTGCAGGTGCGCGGGCTGGAAGTTGGAGACCCCGATCGCGCGTGCGAGCCCCTGCGCGTGCAGCTCGACGAACGCGCGCCACGTGTCCACGTAGCGGTCGTGGACGGGCACCGGCCAGTGGATCAGGTACAGGTCGACGTGCTCGAAGCCCAGGCGCTCGAGGCTCGCGGCGAAGGCGCGTTTGGCCTCGTCGAAGCCGTGGTCGTTGTTGAAGCACTTGGTCGTGACGAACACGTCGCCACGGTCCAGGCCGGACATGCGGATCGCCTCGGCGACGCCGGCCTCGTTGCGGTAGGCGGCGGCGGTATCGATGTGGCGGTAGCCCGCCGACAGCGCGTGCACGACCGCCTCTGCGGTCTCGGGCGGCGGCACCTGGAAGACGCCGAAGCCCAGTTGCGGGATCTCGACGCCGGCGCCGAGGGGGATGGTTGGGATCTGCTCGCTCATTGTCGTCATGCGGCCTATCTGCCCCGCCGCGGCCCAGGCTAATCGGCCTGGCTCGCGGAACGCGGCGCTAGTGGGCGGCCGGGAGCAGGTCCTGCCGCGGATCGATCTCCCAGCGACCGGCGAGCGCGGACAGCTCCGCATCGATGCCCCAGCGGTCCGGCAGCGGCGGGCCGGCGTGTTCGAGGCTCGCGCCCTTCAGCGCCATGCAGCCGGTGTTGTCGCCCAGCGCTCTGATCGCCGCGACCTCCTCGGCGCTCAGCAGCTGGCCGGCGCCCGCGCCGCCCGCGCCGGCGGCTGCGGCTACGAGCGCGCCGAGCGCGGCCAGCTCCGCGCGCTTGTCCTCGATCGCCCGCGCGGGGTGGGCGGGGTCGGCGTCCGACTCCTGGATCAGCGTCGGCGCGACGCAGCGCACGGCCGGCTGCGCGAGGTTCCAGGCGCACGCCAGCTGCAGCATGCTGAGCCCTTGGCGCGCGGCGAACGGGCGCATCAGCTCGAGCTTCTCGCGTCCGGCGTCCACCCAGCCGTCGGGGCGGAACTTGCGATGGTCGTACTGCGCGAACTGGTGGCCGGGCAGCACGTCGTCGTGGAACAGGCCGCCGTAGTCGACAACGCGCGTGATCAGGCTGACGTCGCGCGCGGCGGCGGCCTCGAGCACCAGCTCGCCGGGCCAGGGCTCCAGCGGCCCGAGGATGATCATCGCCCAGTCGATCAGCTCGTGGAAGCGCTCGAGGCAGTCGATCAGGTCGAGCGTGAAGCCGTTGGCGGGGCCGGGCGCGACGCCGAGCAGTCGCGTGAGCCCCGCGTCGCGGACCGCCTGCATGCCCTCCCACACCGCGGGGCTGGAGTAGCCGACGCGGTCGGGGTTGTGCAGCAGCAGCACGTCGAATTGCTCGACGCCGCAGCGCTCGAGGCTGCGCTGGGTGGCCATGCGGATGTACTCGGCGTACTCGTCGGGTCCGCGCAGCCGCGGGTCGGTGAAGCGCGGGAAGCCCTTGGCCCCGTCGCGCTGGCCGGTGTAGAAGTCGTGCCCGATGGCGCCGACGAGGCAGTAGCTGTCGCGGTCGACTCCCGCGAGCGCCGCGCCCAGAGCGCTGTCGGCCTCGCCGGCCCCGTACACGTCGGCGGTGATGACCGTGTCGATGCCCTCGCCGGGGCGCAGCAGCGTGCGCAGGCGCTCGTCGTCGAGCGGCTCGCCGAAGTGCATGAAGCGCCCGCCGCTCCAGGTGCCGATCGCCGTGGTGGTGGGGTCCATCGCCATCAGAGTAAAGCGCCGTCGCCTAAAGTCCGGCCGCCGTGCGCGCGCGGAGCGCCGCCTCCAGACGCTCGAGCGCGTGCGTCAGCGCGTCCTCGTCCGCGGCCCGGCCAGTCAGCTCGAGCGCCGCCTGCGCCTGTTCCTGCACGCCTGCGCGCAGCTGCTCGAGCTCCGCGATCCGGATCGCGAGGTCCTGACGGCTCTCGGCCCGCAGCTCGGGCACGGCGAGCGCGTACGCGCGGTCGAGCTCGAACGCCGCGTGCGCGGTGCGCTCGCGGTCGAGGTCCTGGCGCGCGCGCAGCACGAGCTCCTCGCACAGCAGCGCCGTGCCGCGCCCGGCGAGCAGCGCCGCGAGGCGCTCCTGCGGGCGCAGCGCCCACGAGCGATCGCGGCGCCGGCCGCGTGGCGGCCCGCTGGAGGAGCGGCTGGCCGCCCAGCCGTCCGCGGAGGTGAGCGCGCGGGCGTGCAGCCAGCGCCCGTCGGCGACCTGCTCGCCCTCGCCCCATCCGGCCCGGATCACGAGCGCCTGTGCGGGCGAGACCTCGTGCACGTACGGATCGGCGGCGGCGATGCGGTGCGAGTGGATCACGCGGTTGACGATCGCCGTCGCGGCTGCCACCTCGTGCTCGCGGTCGAGCTCCGCCAGCCACGTCCGCGCCTGGTTGTCGGCCGAGAGCGAGATCGGATCGATGACCGTCGCGCGCGCGGTGGGCACGGGGGCGGGCTCGGGCCCGGTGGGAGTGCTGCGGGCCTGTCCGCGCAGGACGCGCGCGAGCAGGGAGGGTCTGCTCCGGGGCGCCGTGGGCGCGCCCAGCGGCTGGCGTCCCGCCTGCAGCGTGCTGAGTACGACGACGCGCTCCGGGTCGCCGTCGGCGTCGCGGCGCAGCAGGTAGCGCCCGTCCGTCGGGCCCAGCGCCCATGCGAACTCCAGCTGGATGAACACGAACAGCTGCTGAGGCATCGTTGCACCGTATCCTTCCAACGTATGTCCGACCCGAGCAATGTCGCGAAGAGCCTGCGCGAGCGCTTCGGCGGCGGCACCGAGGAGCGGCTCGGCAGGGCGCTGTCGGATCTGCTGGAAAACCCGCTGCTGACGGGCGCGATCGGACGGGCGTTCGACGCGCGCGAGAAGGCGGTGCAGGCCCAGGAGGTGGCGATGGGCGCCCTCAACCTCCCGTCGGCGGCCGATATCGAACGGCTGACGCGGCGCCTGCGCTCTGTGTCGCTGCGGCTCGAGGGCATCGAGGAGGGCGTGGACCGGCTCGACCGCTCGCGCGGCCCGGCGGGCGCGGGAGAGCCACAGATCTCCGAGCGTCTGTCGGCGATCGAGGATCAGCTGAAGCGGCTGACCGACAGGCTCGATCAGGACGGACCGGCTGCGGCCAAGCCGGTGTCGGCGAAATCGGCTGCGGCCAAGCCGGCTGCGAAACCGAAACCGCGCAAAGCGAAACCAAAACCGAGCAAAGCCAAACCGGGCAGGACCTGAGCGCTCAGGCGCTGAGCGCGGCGATCGCCACGCGGCCCATGCGCTCGGCTGCGTCGAGCAGCACGGCGTCGTCGATGCGCGTGCGCGCGGCGCGCGCGTCGAACGTGTCGGAGACCGCGAGCACGCATGCCACGGGCACGCCGGCGGCGGCGCCGCCGGCGAACAGCGCGGCGGCCTCCATCTCGACCGCGAGCGCGTCGGCGTGCGCGGTGCGCTCGTCGCCGCCGTAGAACAGGTCGACGCTGACGACCGTGCCGACGGGTGCGTCCGGCGCATGTCTCGCGAGCGCGTGCACCAGTGCCGGGTCGGCGGCGACGCGCTCGCCGCCGCCGAGCGCCCTGGAGGTGCCGTCGGCGCAGATGGCCTCGCGCGCGATCACGAGCTCGCCGAGCGCCAGCTCGGGGGCGAGCGCGCCGCAGGTGCCGAGGCGGATCGCGCGGCGCGCGCCCAGCGCGATCAGCTCCGTGAGCACGATCGCAGCGGAGGGCCCGCCCATGCCGGTCGACTGGACCGTGAGCGCGAGCCCGTCTGGCGCGGTGCCCGTGTAGCCCCACAGCCCGCGGTTGTGGTTGAACATGCGCGGCTCCTGCAGCAGCGACTGCGCGAGCGCGAGCGCGCGCCCGGGGTCGCCGGGCAGCAGCACGCGCTCGGCGAGCGGCGCGGTGGGGTGTATGTGGATCGGGTCGCTGTGCGACAACGGCGCCGACTTTAGACTTTGGATGAGATGCCCGCCCACCCCACGCCCGTCTCCACCCGCGCCTGAGTGGCCGAGCCCGCGGATGACCCCGTCGGCGAGACGGGCGAGCTGACGCTCGCGCAGGTCGCCGCGCGCGCGGGCGTTTCGTCGGCGACGGTGCGGCGCTGGGTGGAGGGTGGGCTGATCCCCGGCTACGACGGGCGCTGGACTCCGGCGTCGGCGGCGTACGCGCGCGTGGTGGCGCGGCTGCGGGCGCGCGGGCACACGCTGGCGCAGATCAAGCGCGCGAGCGAGAACGGGCAGCTGGCGGTGGGTCCGCTGGAGAATCTGCTGAGCCGTCCGGGGCCCCGCTACTCGCTGCGTGAGGCGGTGCGCCTGAGCGGCCTGGACGCAGATCTGATCGAGCGCCTGCAGACGACGACGGGCCTGGGGTCGCTGCCGGCGGACGACTTTGCTGAGGAAGACGTGCAGATCTTCAAATACGGCGCGGCGGTGCTCGACGCGGGCCTGCCGCTGCCGGCGTTCCTGCAGCTGATGCGCGTGTACAGCCAGGCGGTGGCGCAGATCGCGGACGCGGAGGTGCGCCTGATCCACCTGTACGTGCACGAGCCGCTGATGCGCTCGGGTGTGCCGAGCGTGGAGATCGCGGACGAGATGGAGGGGCTGGCGCGTGAGGTGCTGCCGTTTGCGACGCCGTTCATGAACTACCTGCACGGCCGGCTGCTGGCGCAGTTCGTCGAGCAGGACATGATCGGCCACATGGAGACGGACCTCGCGGAGGAGGCCCTGGAGGAGGGACGGCTGCGGGTGGCGATTGCGTTTGCGGACCTGGCGGGGTACGCGCGCCTGACGGTGGAGCGCGGCGACGAGGCGGCGCTGGGCGCGGTGGAGCGGTTCGTGCAGGTGGTCGAACAGACGCTGCCGGTGGACGCGCGCGTGATCAAGATGCTGGGCGACGAGGTGATGGTGGTGGCCTCCGATGCGGCCGCGCTGACCAGCTGGGCCGTGGACCTGCGCTCGGGCGCCGCGCCCGGCGACCCGCTCCCGCGCATCGGCATCCACTACGGCGAGGCGCTGTACCGCGACGGCGACTACTTCGGGCGCGACGTCAACCAGGCGGCGCGCGTGGTCGCGCGCGCGGGCGGCGGCGAGGTGCTGGTGACGCGCCCCGTGGTCGAGGTGGCGGCGGGCGTCGACGGGCTCGATTTCGCGCGCATCGGCGAGGTGCGCCTGAAGGGCTTCTCCGAGCCGACGGAGCTGTTCACCGCCCAGCCGCGGGAGGTGTAGCGCGGCGATGCTCCGCGAGCAGGTGCGCGAGGCGGTGCGCGCCGGCGGCCTGTTCGCACGCGACAGGCCGCTGCTGGCGATGCTCTCCGGCGGGCGCGACTCGACGTGCCTGCTGGACGTCGCCGTGGCGCTGTTGGGCGCGGCGGCGGTGAGCGCGCTGCACGTCAACTACGGGCTGCGCGACCAGTCCGACGCGGACGAGCGCCACTGCGCGGCGCTGTGCGAGCAGTTGGGCGTCGAGCTGGAGATCGTGCGCACCGAGCGCTCCTCGACGCAGCGGCCCCTAAGCGCTCACACGGAAGAGGCGCACGTGGCGGAGCAGCCGACGCGCGCGCCGCGGTCCGGCAACCTGCAGGCGTGGGCGCGCGAGCTGCGCTACGCGGAGGCGACGCGCATCGCCGAGGCGCGCGACGCGCTGATCGCGACGGGGCACACGCAGAGCGACCAGCTGGAGACGATCCTGTACCGGCTCGCAGCCTCCCCGGGCAGGCGCGCGCTGCTGGGCATGGCGGCGAGCGACGGGCGCCTGATCCGCCCGCTGCTGGGCGTCACGCGCGAGCAGACCGCCGCCTACTGCGAGGCGCGCGGGCTGGCGTGGCGCGAGGACGAGAGCAACGACGACGAGCGCTACGCACGCGCGCGCGTGCGCAAATGGCTGGTGCCGGCGCTGTGCGCGGTGCACCCGGCGGCGGAGGCGAACGTGCTGCGCACGGCGTCGCTGCTGCGCGAGGAGACGGAGCTGCTGGACGGCCTCGTCGACGCGGAGTTGGCGGGTCGCGGCGAGATCGCGATCGCGCGGCTGCGCGAGCTGCCGGCGGCGCTCGCGCGGATGGTCGTGGTGCGCCTGGCGGAGGCCGCGACCGGCGCCTACGTGCCGCAGGCTGGAGATCGGGTGGGGGAGATCCTCGCGCTCGGCGCTCGCGGTGGCCGCGCGGAGCTGCACGTGGGGGGACAGGCGGGCGCGGTGATCGAGGGGGGGCGGCTGACGATGGTCGAGCTTCCGCCGCGGGCGTGACTGCCGCACCGGGAGCTGCTGGCGCCGCGGGCCGGACGCGGCAGCCGAGTACACTACTGCGCGTGCCCGGCATTGCGAGCGTCCCAAGCCAGCCGGGGTTGGGCGAGGTGCTGGTGAGCGCGGAGGACCTGCAGCGCAGGGTGGTCGAGCTGGGCGAGCAGATCTCGGGCGACTACGCCGGCAGGCGGCTGCTGCTGGTGTGCGTGCTGAAGGGCGCGGTGTTCTTCCTGAGCGACCTGATGCGCTACATCGACATCCCCGTCGAGGTCGACTTCATGGCCGTCGCCTCCTACGGCTCGGCGACGGACTCCTCGGGCGTGGTGCGGATCCTCAAGGACCTGGACGCGGCGATCGAAGGCCGCGACGTGCTGATCGTCGAGGACATCGTCGACTCCGGCCTGACGCTGCAGTACCTGCTGCGCAACCTCGGCTCGCGCAACCCGCGCACGCTGGAGGTGTGCGCGCTGTTGACCAAGCCGGAGCGGCGCAAGGTGGACCTGCCGACGCGCTACGTCGGCTTCGAGATACCGGACCGCTTCGTCGTGGGCTACGGGCTGGACTACGCCGAGCAGCACCGCAACCTGCCGTTCGTGGCCGCGCTCGAGCGGTAGGGCCCGACGTCGCCCGGCCGGCCGGGCGGGGGGCAACCCCCGGAAATTCAGACCCTGCATGGTACGCTAGGGCACTGGTGGCCACGACTTCAAACGGTGCCCGGACCCTCAGGAACCAGCCATGAGCCGTTTCTTCAAGAGCGCCGCATTCCCGATCCTCATCGTCGTGGTGTTGGCGTTCCTCGCGGTCAAACTCGTCAACCCGGGCAATAACAACCACCGCTCGCACAGCTACCAGACGCTTGTCGCCAAAGAGCTGCCCAAAGGCGAAGTCGAATCCGTCGTTCTCAAGAACAAGGGCAAAGCCCTCGAAGTCAAGCTGAAGGACAAAGAAAGCTATGAAACGGGCTATGCGGAACAGGCCTCGCCGCAGTTGATCGCGCAGCTCGAAAAGACGCCCGGCGTCAAGTTCAACGTCGAATCGGAAAAGAGCAGCGCGCTGCTGGGGCTGCTCACGTACATCCTGCCGTTCGCGCTGTTCCTGGGCTTCTGGATCTTCCTGATGAACCAGGTCCAGGGCGGCGGCTCGAAAGTGATGTCGTTCGGCAAGTCGCGCGCCAAGCGCATGTCGGCTGACTCGCCCAAGATCACCTTCCGCGACGTCGCCGGGGTCGACGAGGCCGTGGAGGAGCTGCACGAGATCAAGGAATTCCTGGAGAACCCCAAGAAGTTCCAGGCGCTCGGCGCGCGCATCCCCACCGGGGTGCTGCTGTACGGGCCGCCGGGCACCGGCAAGACGCTGCTGGCGCGCGCGGTCGCGGGCGAGGCGGGCGTGCCGTTCTTCTCGATCTCGGGCTCCGACTTCGTCGAGATGTTCGTCGGCGTGGGCGCCTCGCGCGTGCGGGACCTGTTCGAGCAGGCCAAGCAGAACAGCCCGTGCATCATCTTCATGGACGAGATCGACGCCGTCGGGCGCCACCGCGGCGCGGGTCTCGGCGGCGGCCACGACGAGCGCGAGCAGACGCTCAACCAGCTGCTGGTCGAGATGGACGGCTTCGAGGCGAAGGACAACATCATCATGATTGCGGCCACCAACCGGCCCGACATCCTCGACCCGGCGCTGCTGCGCCCCGGCCGCTTCGACCGCCAGATCGCCGTCGACCGGCCCGACCGCAAGGGCCGCGCGAAGATCCTCGAGGTGCACACGCGCGGCAAGCCGCTGGCGAAGGTGATCGACATCGACGCGCTCGCCGGGCAGACGCCCGGCTTCACCGGCGCAGACCTGTCGAACCTGATCAACGAGGCCGCGCTGCTGTCCGCGCGCACCGGCAAGCGTGAGATCGGGCAGGTGGAGCTGGAGGAGGGGATCATGCGCGTGATCGCGGGCCCCGAGAAGAAGACGCGCGTGATGAGCGAGAAAGAGCGTCTCGTGACCGCCTACCACGAGATGGGCCACGCGATCGTGGGCCACTTCCTCGAGCACTCCGACCCGGTGCACAAGATCTCTGTCATCTCCCGCGGCCAGGCGCTCGGCTACACGATCTCGATGCCCCAGGAGGACCGCTTCCTGACGACGCGCGCGGAGCTCGAGGACACGATGGCGATGACGCTCGGCGGTCGCGCCGCGGAGGAGCTCGTGTTCGGCGAGATCACGACGGGCGCGTCGAACGACATCGAGAAGGTGACCGCCACCGCGAAGCAGATGGTGATGCGCTTCGGAATGTCGGAGAAGCTCGGCCCGCGCGTCTTCGGCCACGACCACGGCCAGCCGTTCCTCGGCCGCGAGTTCTCGACCGAGCCCGACTACTCCGATGAGATCGCCCGCGAGATCGACGACGAGGTGCGGCGCATCATCGAGTCCGCGCACACCCGCGCGCGCACGATCCTCAACGAACACCAGCACGATCTGAGCAACATCTCCGAGATCCTCGTCAAGCGCGAGACGATCGAGAAGGAGGAGTTCCTGGCGCTGCTGGCAGGCAAGACCGACGAGGAGGTGTTCGGCGTCGAGGAGGAGCCCAAGCCGCAGCTGCCGGCGCCGCCCGCGCCGCTCGACCGCACAGAGCGCGAGGCGCCCCGCACGATCCCGCGCCCCGGCCTCGCAGGCGGCACCGCGGAGATCCGCGCGACGGATCAGGAGCGACCCGAGCCGGTCTAGAAGGGCGCTCCGTCCACAGAACGCTCGAGCGCCGCCGTGGCCGCTGTGTTCAAGATTACGCGCTGAAGGACGCCACGACGCGGGGCGGGCCGGGCCAGAGGCCATAGGCTGCAGGCTCAGATGAGCCCGCCCTATCGCGTCATGGGGGTCGTCAACGTGACCCCGGACTCGTTCTCCGACGGGGGCGCGTTCCTGGACGCGGGCGCCGCGGTGGCACATGCGCTCGGGCTGGTCGCGCAGGGCGCGGACATTCTGGACGTCGGCGGCGAGTCGACGCGGCCGGGTGCCGAGCCGGTGTTGGCGGAGGAGGAGCTGCGCCGCGTGCTGCCGGTGCTCGACGGCATCGCGGCCGCGGGTGAGGTCCAGGCCGTGCAGCTGTCGATCGACACGTCCAAGGCGGACGTCGCCCGCGCCGCGATCGCCGCGGGCGCCAGCATCGTCAACGACGTGACCGCGCTGCGCGGCGATCCGGGGATGGTGGAGCTGGTCGCCGAGAGCGAGGTGGAGTGCTGCCTGATGCACATGCTCGGCGAGCCGCGCACGATGCAGCGCGCGGGCCGGGCGGGTGGGCCTCGATATAAAGACGTGGTCGACGAGGTGAAGGCGTTCCTGGAGCAGCGCCTCGAGTTCGCGGTGCGCGCGGGGGTGGGGGAGGAGCGGGTGATGCTCGATCCGGGCATCGGCTTCGGCAAGACGGTCGCGCACAACCTCGAGCTGCTGGATCGCCTCGACGAGCTGACGGTGCTGGGGCGTCCGCTGGTCGTGGGCACCTCGCGCAAGAGCTTCCTCGGGCGTATCCTCGCCGACGCCGCCGGCGAGGACGAGCCGGTGGCGACGGAGCGGCGGCTGCCGGGCACGATCGCCACGAACGTGCTCGCGCTGGAGCGCGGCGCGCGCGTGTTCCGCGTGCACGACGTCGCGCCGGTGCGCGCCGCGCTGGCCGTGGCTGCTGCTACGTTGGGCGGGCGATGGACGGCGAGGGGGACGACGACGCAGACGAGCTAGAGGACGACGGCGACCTCGACGACGAGCGCGAGCAGAGCGCCGAGTCGGTCACGATCGAGATCACCGGCCTGTCGCTGTACACGAACCACGGCGTCACCGAGGCCGAGCGCGAGGTCGGCCAGCGACTGGTGATCGATCTGCGCCTGGACATCGGCGAAACCGACGCCACGGTCACCGACTCGATCGAGGACACGGTCGACTACGCGGAGGTGTGTCAGCTGGTGGCGCTGATCGCGCAGCAGCGCTCGCACAAGACGCTCGAGCGCCTGTGCAGCGCGATCGCCGACAGGCTGCTCGCCGACTACGACCTGGAGGGCGTGTGGGTGAAGGCGGCCAAGCCCGAGCCTCCGATAGCGTTGAGCGTCGATGAGGTATCCGTCGAGGTGTGGCGAGAAGCGGAAGGCTGATGGCGAGCACCGCTGACAGGTTCCGCGCGGCGGTCGAGCGCCACGACATCGACGCCGTTCGCGAGCTGCTTGCCGAGGACATCGTCTTCCACAGCCCTGTCACGTTCCACCCGTTCGTCGGCCGTGACACGGTGATGGCGCTGCTGAGGCTGGTGTCGCAGACGTTCGAGGACTTCCGCTACACCGACGAGCTGGCGGGCGACGGCACGCACGCGCTGATCTTCAGGGCGAACGTCGCCGGCAGGGAGCTCGAGGGCATCGACCTGCTGCGCTTCGACGAGCATGGCGTGATCGACGACTTCACGGTGATGATCCGCCCGCTGTCGGGCCTGATCCCGTTCGCGCAGGCGATGGGCGAGAAGGCCACGGCCGCGGGCGTGCACACGACGCGCACCTGATGCGCGCCAGCAGGTTCCAGACGCGCCGCTCGCCGGCGTCCGGCGGGTGAGCGCGGTGGAGCAGCGGCTCGGGCTGCTCGGGCTCGGCTGCAACCTGGGCGAGCGCCGCGCGCAGCTGCAGGCGGCCGTGGACGCGCTGCCCGCCGCCGGCGTGACCGTGCTGGCGTGCTCCTCCACCTACGACACCGACCCGGTGGGCGAGGTGACCGACCAGCCCGCGTTCCTGAACGCGTGCGTGCGCGTGCGCACCGCGCTGGAGCCGCTGGAGCTGCTGGATGCGGTCAAGCGCGTGGAGCGAGAGCTCGGGCGCGGCGAGAGCTTCTTGCGTCACGGCCCGCGCGCGATCGACGTCGACATCCTGATGCTGGGCGATCTGGAGCTCGCGCACGAGCGCATGACGCTGCCGCACGAGCAGCTGCTCGTGCGCCGCTTCGTGCTGATCCCGGCGCTCGAGCTGGACTTCGAGCTGCGCGCGCCAGCCGGCGAGCGCGGCGCCGTGCGGCTGGCCGACGCGCTCGCCGCGCTACCGCTCGACGAGGGCGTGCGCCGGGCCGGCCCGCCGCTCGACGTGCCGTCCGCGTACTCGTAGCCGACCCGGTACTGAAGTGGCGCAAACGCCACCATCCGGGCGGTCTCATGCGCTACGGTTTAGCTTGCTCGAACTGTTCCCTTCTATCGACAACAGTGAACATAGGGTCTAACAATGAACCAGAGTATTGCTGCAGGTCAGAGCCGTGACTCGGAGCGACACAGGTCGGCCCCTCGGCATCGTGCGCTCAAAGCGCTACTCGGGCTGGCTGCTGTCGCGGCCCCCTTCCTCAGCCTGGCCGGGTTCGCTCGAAGCGCTCCCGCGCCGGCACGTATCGCCCGCACCCAGAACGTGGCGGACAGCGCACGTCTGCACTACGTCAGCAGCCCCGGCTCGCAGCTGTTCGAGGAAGGCGCGGCGACCGGTGGGCTGCCGGGGAAGGTCAAGGTCTGGCTGAACATCGGGGCGACGGTCACGGGCTCGTTCACGATCTACGCGAGCGGCTGGTCGATCAGCGGCCACGGCACCGGGATGCTGCACGGCACCGGCACGTTCGCGAGCTTCGGCGGAACCATGACCATCTCACACGGCGCCGGCCGCTTCGCGCACGCGCACGGCCATGGCGGCTTCTACGGAACGATCAACCGCCGCACCTACGCTGCCACCGTCCAAACCACCGGAAACCTCAACTACTAGAGTACCGGTGCGCGTGACGCTGGCAAAGCTGGTCTTCGCGCTCGGTCTGCTGCTCGCAGCGGCTCCCGCAGCGGCGCTCGCCCTGCCGTCGGTCAAGCTCCACGTCAAGCTCGCTCCCGAGCGTTTGGGTGGACGCAGCACGATCATCTTCAGCTTCCGCATCGTCACTCACGGCCAGCAGATCCCGGCGCCGTTGACCGCCATGGGCTTGGACTACCCCGCCAACATCGGGCTGGTCACAAGCGGCCTGGGGCTGGAGACATGCAGCGCGTCGAACCTCGAACTCTTCGGCCGCTGCCCCGCGGACTCGCTGATGGGCTACGGGCACGCCCTTGTCGAGCTGCCGCTCGGCCCGGAGGTGTTCACCGAGGAAGGCCGGATCACCACCTGGATGGCGCCCGTGCAGGACGGGCGCCTGGCGATGCTGTTCTACGCCGAAGGCCAAACACCCGTCAACGCCGGGCTGATCTTTACCGCCCAACTCCTCCAGGCCCCGCCACCGTACGGCGGGCAGCTGGCGACCAGCATCCCGCTCATCCCGACACTGCCGGGCGGCCCCGACGCGGCGGTGACACAGATGACGGCCACCATCGGGCCGCTGGACGTCACCTACTACAGCTGGTACCGCGGTAAACGCGTCGGCTACCACCCAAACGGGCTGCGGCTACCGGAAAGCTGCCCTCGCGGCGGGTTCCCATTCGCCGCCACGTTCACTTTTCTCGGCGGCGAACGCGCGCACGCAAAGACCACCGTGCCATGCCCATAGGACCGCCGTGCTGCTTTCAATGCGAGAGGTCGACGTTGTTGTTCGCGGGGCTACGCGTGAACTCCTTTGGGGCTCGCCGGCCGTCGCGCGAGAGGTGGATGCTTGGCGTGCGCGGGCAGCACGGATCCCTGACCGGCCACTCCGGGAAGACGCGTTGAGTGCCCTCACCCGCAAGCGCACCAACATCAACGGTGCGGCGCTCTTCTGGACGCTTCCACCGGCGCGGGATCTGCGCTTGCTGCGCGCGCTTGTCGCCTACCAGGTATTGATAGATTTTCTCGACGACATCGATGAGCATTCGGCCGTCACAGGACACGTAGATGGTTGCCAGTTGCATCTCGCGCTCATCGATGCTGTGGACCTCAACAGGCCGATCGCGAACTACTACCGCTATCACCCGTGGCAGAACGACGGTGGCTATGCACAGGCATTGGTGAAAGCGTGTCGTGAGAACTGCTCACAGCTTCCCTCATATGAGGGGGTTCGTGTGGCACTGGCCGCGGAGGCCGCACGCACGCGGTGTGCTCTCGGCGTCAATCACGAGCCCGAGCCGGTCCTCCGGGATGCGGCACTGAGGGGCTACGCCGAGAAGATGGACGATCTGCACGAGGGCCTCGCTTGGTTCGAGATCGCAGCGGCAGCGAGCGGAATGCTCGTGATTCACGCGCTTCTCGCGCTCGCGGCCGAATCTGCGTGCAACCCGTGGGAAGTCACGCGAGTCCGGGGTATCTATTTTCCGTGGGCGGCGGCGGCCACAACGATGCTCGACAGCTATGTGGACCAAAGTGACGATGCGGCAAGTGGGCATCACAGCTACATCGCTCACTACGCCACGCCGCACGTGGCGCTGCAGCGCATCCGGTGGCTGATAGCGCGAAGCTTGACCGAGGCACGCGCCCTGCCGGGCGGCGAGCGGCATGCACTGATCGTCGCTTCCATGGTCGCGATGTACCTGTCCAAAGACAACGCTCACAGCAATGCGACCAGCGTCCGCGCTGGCCCCATGGTCGTTGCTGATTCACTCGTCAAGCTCCTGCTCCCGACCCTCCGGTTGTGGCGTATCGCCACCGGCTTGCGCGCAGCTTGAAGGGCGAGTGCGATGGCCGTGACAGTCGATCAAAGAGGAAAGACCTCATTTCTGAGAAGCTGGGCCGGTCCGCTCGGATACAAGCAAGACTACCCACCTTCGCTGCGTCTATCGCCTCTGCGGCAGGCGGTCTATATCCGACGATCGCCAATAGAGTCCTTCGAGCAAGGACGGGCGCGCCACGGTCGCCGCTTCACCGTCTACGTGGTCGACATGCCGCCGCTGGTGGTGCTCTCGGACCTTGCGGACATAGGCGCCATCGCCACGGCCTCTGAGGAGCATCTGCATGCGGGGAAGGGCGGAGCGCTCATGCAGCCGGTTATGGGAGAGAGCGCATTCGTTCTCCTCGAGCAAGAGGAGCACTCGAGCGTGCGCAACGCGATCATGCCCGCGTTTCACACCCGCGCCGTGCAGGGCAATGCGGCGATGATCGCCCAGATCGTGGATCGAGCGCTTGCATCGTGGCCGGTCGAGACCGTGTGCCCGCTGGCGTCGCACATCGACAGGCTGACGTCGCGGGTGAGCTTGGCGATCGCGATCGACGAACAGCGGCAGCACAGAGACTCGATCTGTGGATCGTCGGAGCGAGCGCGCGAGGCTCTGTGTTCATGCATGCTCGACATGCTCTCGGTGATGGTGACGCCTTTGCTGCTCGAGCCGCAACTGCGGCGCCTTCCCGGATGGCGAGGCAGATGGCGAAGGTTTGAGCGCCAGCGTCAAGCGTTCGATGAGATCGTCGCGCGGATCATCACGACCCGACGGTATCGATCTGAGCATTCGCCGGGCGCTCGACAAGCGGCGGACCTGCTGGACCTTCTCATCTCCGCCCGCAACCCGGACGGCTCTCCGCTCTCGGACAGGCAGGTGCGAGACAATTTCACATCGGTGCTCGTCGCGGGACATGAGACGACCGCTGCGACGCTCGCGTGGGCCTTTCAGCTGCTGGCGCAAAACCCGGCGGTGCAGGAGCGACTGAGCGAAGAGATCGAAGAGGGTGCGGACGACACCTACATGAACGCGGTGATCCAGGAGGTGCTGCGACACAGGTCACCCTTCCTCTTCATCCCGCCTCGAGCAGTCAAGGAGCCGATCGAAATCGGTGGCCACGAATACCACCCCCCGGGCCAGCTGCTCGCCGCCACCTATCTGCTGCACCACGATCCAGAGCTCTACGCAGACCCTGACACGTTCATGCCCGAGCGGTTCCTGGGGGGAGCGCCGCGGCCGGGGACGTTCTTGCCCTGGGGGCTGGGACGCAAGCGCTGCCCCGGGCGGCAGTTCGCCCTTCTGGAGGTCCGCACGGTGCTCCGTCACGCATTGTCGAGATGGCGTGTACAGCCGGCGAAAGACCACATCGAGCGCCCCAGGTGGCGAACCGCGATGCTCACACCGCACGCCGGATCAGAGGTCATTCTGCGTCCACGCCGACGCCGGCATCAGATTCCGGCATCGTTCCGCACGGCGGCATCGGCGGGCGCTTGCCGTGGGACGCTCGCGGTCGAATCCACACGAGGCGGGCCTGGATGCTAGAGCTGCGCGAACTCGTCAAGCACCACTCCACCGGCGGGGGCGAGCCGGTGCGCGCCGTGGACGGTGTGTCGATGGAGATCGGCGCGGGCGAGATGGTCGCGCTGTACGGTCCGAGTGGCTCCGGCAAGACGACGCTGCTGACTCTGGTCGCGGCGCTCGTGGCGCCTGACAGTGGTGCAGCGCTGGTCGACGGCCGCGACATCGCCGGGCTTTCGGATGTCGAGGCGGCGCGCTACCGGCTGCACGAGCTGGGCTACATCGACCAGTCGCTCGAGCTGCTGCCGGGCGGCAACGTGATCCAGAACGCGGCGATGAAGCTGTGGGTGACCGTTGGAGTACGGCGCGGCAACCGCCAGATCCAGCCGATGCTGGAGCGGCTGGGGCTCGGGGAGCGGCTGCGTCACCGCGCCGACTCGCTGTCGATGGGGGAGCGCCAGCGCGTGATGATCGCCCGCGCGCTCTCCACCGAGCCGAAGCTGCTGCTCGCCGACGAGCCGACGGGCAACCTCGACACGCAACGCAGCCGCGAGGTTCTCGAGCTGCTCGGTGAGGTCTGCCGCGAGCGCGGGACCGCGCTGCTGCTCGTCACGCACGACCCGCAGGCGACGGCGTACGCCGACCGGGTGCACGTGTTGCGAGACGGGCGGCTCGCGGAGCTCGACGAGGCGATTGGCCAGCCTTTCCCGACCGGGGGTGCACCGGCGACGGCCCCCGCGTCCGCGACGCCGCGATGAGCCTCTACGACGTCGCCTACCTGTATGGGGTGCGTCTGCGCGCGCGGGGCGTGCTCGTGCAGGAGCTGTTCGCGGTGCTCGGCATCGCCGTGGGGGTGGGGTTGCTGTTCGCGTCGCAGGTCGCGACAGCGAGCTTCGGCGGCTCGGTGGCGCAGCTGACAAGCGGGATCATCGGACAGTCGCGCTACCAGCTTCAGGCGCGCTCGGCCGACGGCTTCGACGAGCGGGTGCTCGCTGAGGCGCGCGCGCTGCCGGGCGTGCGCGCGGCGGTGCCTGTCCTCGAAGCTCAGATCGGCTTGGTCGGCCCGGCCGGCAGACGTGCGGTCTACCTGCTCGCCACCGACCCGCGTGAGGTGCGCCTCACCGGTGCGCTGCTGCGCCACTTCACGCGCGACCAGCTGGCGGGCCAGCGGGCGATCGTGTTGCCGGCGCCGCTGGCGGCGGCGATCGGGGCGCAGCAGCTGCAGGTCATCGACGCGCAGGTCGGTGCCCGTCTCGTGCCCACGCTCCTCGGCGCCGTGCTGACGCGCTCCGAGGTCGGGCCGTTGATCAACAGCCAGGTGGCGGTTGCGCCGCTTGGCTACGCGCAGAGTCTCACCGGGATGCGGGGGCGACTCTCGCGCGTGCTCGTACAGGTGCGCCCCGGACGGGACGCTGAAGCGCTGCGCGGTCTGCGGCGGATCGCCGCCGGAACGTGTGAACGTCGAGCCGGCGAACTTCGACACGGCGCTGTTCGACGAGGCCGCGATCCCGATCAACCAGTCGGTCAGCGTGTTCGCGGCGATCTGTGCGCTGGTCGGATTCATGTTCGCCTACTGCGCGGTGCTGCTCACCGCGCACCTGCGCAGACGGCTGCTGGGCGAACTGCGCGTGCTCGGCACGCCACCAGGTCAGATCGTCAAGGTGCTGCTGTTCGACGCAGCCGCGATCGGCGTGTGCGGAGCGCTGATCGGCCTGGCGATCGGAGACCTCCTGTCGGTGCTCGTCTTCAACGCCAGCCCTGAATTCCTCTCGATCGCGTTCCCGGTCAGCTCGCAGCGGATCATCACCTGGCACAGCGTCGCGCTGGCTGTCGTCGCCGGCCTGCTGGCAGCGGCGGTCGGCGTGCTCGTGCCGTTGTGGAACGCTCGCAGGGATACGCGGGCGCAGCCGGCCGTGGCAGGCGTCCCTGAGGGTGGCCGCTCGATCCGTGGCGGCTTTATGGCCGGGATCGTCTGCTTGGCGGTGACGACCCTCATCGTGCTTGCCGAGCCGCGATCGTCGGTGATTGCGATCGTGACGCTCGTGCTTGCGGCGCTGCTCCTGCTCCCGTCGCTGATCGACGCCGGCGTCGGCGTGTTCGAGCGTCTGCAGGGGCGGTTCGGCACGCCTGCGGCTGCGCTTGCGGTCGTCGAGCTGCGCTCGCCGTGGGCGCGCACACGAATGCTCGCCATCGCCGCGACTGCCACGGTCGCGGTGGTTGGCGGCGCGATGATCGAGGGTTCGCGCAACAACCTGCAGGCGGGCCTGGCTGCGTCCTTCCACACGATCTCCTCGGCGGCCGACCTATGGGTGTCGCCCGGGACCGGCGACAATCTGTTCGCAACGATCCCCTTTCACGCTATACCGCTGGGGCCGCTGCGTGGACTGCCAGGCGTGCGCGCGGTCAGCGCCTATCGGGCGAGCTTCCTGAACGTCGGCGACAGGCGGGTTTTCGTGGAGGCGCCACCGGGCACGGCGACACGCCCATTGAGCGCGATCCAGCTCCCGGAAGGGGACCTTGCGACCACCGATGCGCGCCTGCGCAGCGGCGGCTCGGTCGTGCTCTCGACCGCGCTCGCCAGCGACCAGCATGTCCAGGTAGGCCAGCGCTTCACGCTGCCCAGCCCGCATCCGGTGACGCTGCGCGTCGCGGCGCTCAGCACCGACCTGGGTTGGCCCGCGGGCGCGATGATCGTGAGCCCCGCGGATTACGTTCGGGGGTGGGGCGGCACGGAACCGTCCGCCTACAACGTGATGCTGGCGCCCGGCGCCTCGCCGGCGCGGGTGGCGACCGAGGTCCGCCGCACGCTCGCGCGCATGGGCTACACGGGCTTGGCCGTGCAGACCGAGCGCCAGCACGAACAGCTGGAGATCGCCAACGGGCGCCAGGGACTTGCTCGGCTGACGGACATGGCTCTACTGGTTCTGTTCGCCGGCGTGTTCGCGAGCGCGACCACAATGGGCGCCGGCGTCTGGCAGCGCCGCCGCGTCCTCGCCCGGTTGAAGGTGCAGGGCCTGACGCGGGGGTTGCTGTGGCGTTCGATGGTGTGGGAGAGCGTGGTCGTGCTCGGCCTCGGCAGCCTCGTGGGCGTGACGTTCGGCATCTACGGACAGCTGCTCGTCAGCCACGCGCTGATGATCGTCACCGGCTTTCCCGTCGTGATCTCGCTCGCCCTGCCAACCGCGCTCGAGAGCTTCGCCCTCGTGGTGCTGGCGGCTGGCGCGATCGTTGCGCTGTCGGGCTATCGCG
Organism: Solirubrobacteraceae bacterium; assembly: GCA_035483595.1. Taxonomy (GTDB): domain Bacteria; phylum Actinomycetota; class Thermoleophilia; order Solirubrobacterales; family Solirubrobacteraceae; genus Palsa-744. The sequence continues at coordinate 100,789 of DATHPU010000022.1, read as the reverse complement.
CGACGGCCGTCCCGGCGCAGGCATGACCGACGGTGCGGCTACACGCGTGAGGCGCGGGAACATCCACGGCGCGGCGCTGTTCTCCATCCTTGCCAGCGGGCGCAGCATGACGTTGCTCCGTCTCCTCGTCGCTTATCAGGTGATGTGGGATTTCCTCGACAGCGCAAGCGAGAGCGCACTCGCGGGCGAGGAGATCGGCCGGCTGCAGCTTCACACCGCGCTGGTCGACGCATTCGAGCCTGCGCTACCGATGCGCGACTACTACCTGCACGACGCTAGGGAAGGGGACGCCGGCTACCTGTGCAAGCTTGTACGCGCGTGTCGCCAGCACTGCCTGGCGCTGGATTCGTTTGAGCGGGTGAGGCCGTTTCTGGTGGTGGATGCGACCCGCGCAGGTGTGCGGGCCGTGAATCACGATTCACGGCCCGCACCGCGTGAAGCGAAGCTACGCGAGTGGGTCGCACGCGAGCTCCCGGACGAGCACGAGGCTTCGTGGTTTGAGCTGGCCGCCGCAGCAGGGGCCTCCCTCTCTATCTTCGCGCTGCTGGCGTTGGCGGCTGACGCCGACGCCGCCGACGAGGAACTGCACCGGCTTCACCGCATCTACTGGCCGTGGGCCAGCACGCTGGCGACAATGCATTGGCAATCGCTGGAGGACGCGCGCAATCCTTGCGCGCGTCGGACCACTACCGCGAATGCTGTCGCCCGTGGTCCGGCTCTGGCGGATCTGCCATGACCAGTGTGCGGCGTGAGCTCACAAACTCAACCCTCTCACCGCCGCCGCGCAATGGTGGGTAGAGAAAGCGACGCGTGCCGTCGCACAGGCTCGCTCCCGCCGGGTCCGCGACTTCCGCGAAGCGCCCAGACGTACCTGCTGCACAGGGATGTGTCGGGGCTGCTCGAGCGTTGCCGCGCGCGCTACGGCACCAGCTTCACAGTCAGAACCACTCCGTATCCGCCGCTCGTGGTCCTGTCCGACGCGGACGATGTCAAGGCGATGTTCGCCGCCGCGCCCGACGTGCTGGATGCCGGCAAAGGCGCCAGCGCCGTGGAGCCGCTCGTCGGCGAGCGCTCGTTCATGCTCCAAAACGATCATACGCACACCGAGACACGCAAAACAGTGCTCCACGAGTTCCGCAAGGCTGCCGTGTGCGCACACGCCGAGACCGTGCGCGAGATGACCCGGTGCGTGGTCGCGGGCTGGCCGCTGGGCGAGCCGCTCCCACTGCACGCAAGTCTGCGCTCGCTGACGCTCGAGGTGATTCTGGGCAAGGTCTTCGAGAGGCTGGGGAGCTCGGCGCCAGGCGAGCCCTGGGAGATGCGTGACGCGATTCTCAGGATGATGAACGTCACGAGTTCGCCCGCCTACCTGGAGCCGACAGTACGTCGAACAGTGGGGCGACTGCGCTGGCGGCGATTCATACGGGAACGCGAACTGCTCGGCGAGTTGATGGATCTCGCGATCGAGGAATGCCGGTGGGCAGACAGTTGGCAAGGTGTGCCGGCGAGGCTCGCCGTTGAGGCCGCAGGGTCACCACAGCCGCAGCGATTGCTCCGAGACAACCTTATGTCGATTATTGTGGCCGGCCATGAGACGACCGCCGCGCAGTTGGCGTGGGGGTTTCAGCTGCTTGCGCACCATCCGGACGCCCAAGCGCGACTGCACCGTGAGATCGACCGCGGTGAGAGCGATGTCTACCTGACCGCGACGGTTCAGGAGATCATGCGCGTTCGGCCCGTATTTCCGTTGACGATGCCTCGAGCGGTACTGCGCCCAACGGAGCTCGCCGGCTGGAAGATCGCACCACCTGCGGCGATCGTCGGCTGCATTCATCTGCTGCACCACGATCCCGCCTTCTTTCGGGCGCCCCACAGCTTCGAGCCCGAGCGCTTTCTGGACAGCCCGCCGCCCCCACACGCCTGGCTGCCATGGGGCGGCGGCCACAAGCGCTGTCCGGGTCTTCACCTCGCCACCATGGAGATGAAGATCGTGCTCCGTGAGGCGCTGACGCAAGTCAGCGTGCGTCCCGTGGCCGATCGTATCGAGCGACCGCGTTGGCGCGGTGTGATCGTGACGCCGCACGCCGGCTCGCTGGTACGCCTGGAGCGGCGAGAGCGTCGCCGGATCGACGTCAGTCGGCTGGGCAGACAACCGGTCCCGCCTGGGGCTACGTCGCCAAGCACCGATTTCACCTCTTCCCGCCGCGACTGAGAGGCGAGCGTGTGCTGGCGGCAGACACACGGTGCTGGGTTGACACTGCTGCGACGCGTTCGACGTGGGCTGCCGCCCGGCGGTCTGCATCCGGGTCAAACGTGAAAGTGCGCGACGACCTGATCTCGATGATCACCGCTGGTCACGAGACCACGGCCGGCCAACTCGGCTGGGCGCTGCAGCTGCTCGCTCACCATCCGCACGTGCAGGATCGTTTGACCGACGAGATCGACGCCGGCGCCGGGGACGAGTATCTGACGGCAACCATCAGCGAGACCCTGCGTGTCCGGCCCGTGTTCGTGTTCACGATTCCGCGCGCGGTCGTCTCATCGGTCGAGATCGGCGGCCGTGTCTACCGATCGCCGGCTCATCTCGCGGCGTGTACTTACCTGATGCATCGCAATCCTAGCGTGGAGTTCGCTCATGCGGTCCGCCCGTATGTGTCGCCGCCGGAGCGGCCGGTGCACGCCGCTCAGGCGGCGTGCACGCCGCCGCCCTGCCAGCTGGCGAGCGCCATCAGCGTCGCGTCGCTGACGCCGTGGCCGGTCACGACGCAAAGGTGCCCGTCGCGCATCCACGTCACCACGCTGGCCCCGTCTTCGCTCAGGAAACGGTAGGAGGTGCCGCCGCGCCGGCGGATCACGCCGCCGCCGACGCTCGGCGCGCTGCCGGCGACGATCGCGTAGCCGATCCACTGGCCGTGGCCGGCCGCGTAGAACACGGTCCGCACCTCGCGGCCGGCGACGCGGTCGGCGCGCGCGCCTGTCGCGCGCCAGCCGAAGCGGTCGTCCCAGTACGGGAACGACACGCCTTCCACGTCCGCGGCGAGCTCCGTCTGGTTGCTCGGGTCCTGCGCCGGGGCGCCGGTCGTCGCCGGGCGCAGCGTCAGCGCGACCGCCTTGTGCAGCGTCAGCCCCGCGCCGCCGCCGGACAGGCCCACGACGATCGCCGCCGCGATCGCGGCCACGGCCAACGCGCCCGCGAAGCCCAGGCGCAGCGGTGCCGCCCGGCGACCGGTGCCCTGCACGCTGCGCTCGGCCACCATCGTCTCGATGCGGCTGTGCAGCTGCGGCGGCGCGGGCACGTCGATCGAGCGCACGAACTCGACCAGCTCCGACTCTGTGCGTGGGGGTTGCTCGGTCATGGTGGTGTTCCTTCGCTTGATAGGACTCCGCCGGAGTCCGTGTCTTCCCGGCGAATCTCTGTCGCGCCGTCCAGCTCGCTCGCGCGATCCGGAGTCGCCCCACCGTCCAGCTCCGCCCTGTCGATCGCTGCGCCCCGCCGCGACGGCGGCGGCTCGGGCGCCAGCCGCTCGGCCACCTGCTTGCGCGCGCGGAACAGCCGCGTCGTCAGCGTCGCCTCGCGCACCTGAAGCGCGCGCGCGGCCTCGCGATAGGAGAGGCCCAGCACGTCAACCGCGACCAGCGCGAGGCGGAAGTCGTCGGATAGCTGGGCGATCGTCGCGTACACCTCCTGCACCTCGTACGCCTGCTCGGGACGGCTCGTGGGCCTGGGGTCGGCGGCCACCACGTCCTCGATCGCGGCGGCCGTGACCGGTCGCCGCGATGCCGTGCGCAGGCCCGTCAGGAACGTGTTGCGCAGCACCCGCATCAGGTAGTACAGCTCGTCGTCGCCGCGCAGCACGCGCGGACGCGACAGCACCCGCGCGAACGTCTCCTGCACGAGGTCCTCGGCGTCCTCGCGCGATCCGCACAGCGCCCACGCGGCGCGGTACAGGCGGTCCACGTGCTGGGTCAGGGATTGCGGGTCGAGCGTGCGCATGAGGTCGGCGGCGCGTCGGCCATCCTGGGCGTTGCCCGCATCCGCCACCGCGACTGTAGCGCCGCGGTCGCGCTCCGACCCGACGGGAAGGAATCGCCCGCGGTGGCGTCCTTGCAGGAAATGGCGTCGGCACCCCTCCCGGCCGGGTGCCGATCGGGTGCTCGTCGGAAATCGAGCGAAAGGAAGGTGGGTTCGCCGTGAATCTGCGTATGCGTCTGCTGGTCCCGTTGGTCGCGCTGCTGGGCGCGGCGGTCGTCGTGCTGCCCGCGCTCGCCGCCTCCTCGGAAGCCAAGCTCGAAGTCAACGAGAACTGCGTCGAGGCCGTCTGGCCCTGCTGGACATCGTCCCCCGGCTCCAATCCGCCGCCCACCACCGTCACCACGATCGCTCCCGGCGGCGTCGTCACGTTCGTCGACAACACCGGCACCGCCGCGAATCTCGCGTGGACGGGCGCCGCGCCGACGTGCTCGGCTTCGGTGCCGGTGAGCCCCGCGCCGGCGAAGGCGGGCTGGGAAGGCACGTGCAAGTTCGAAACGCCGGGCCACTACAAGTTCGAAAGCTCGACCCTGTACTTCGCGTACACGAAATACGAAATCGTCGTCGAAGCGCCCGCGACAGGCACCACCACCGGGACCACGACGACCGGGACCACGACCACCGGCTCGACCAACCCCTACCCCAACCCCTACAACTACGGGTCCGGCTCGGGCTCGCCGACGCAGACCGGCGGATCGACAGGCTCCGGCACCCCCGCCGGCTCGCTGCTCGCGGGCGGCGCGTCCGCGGCTGTGAAGCTCGGCGCGACCCAGCACGGCCAGTCGGTGCACGGTGCGGTCGACATCGCGCAGGGGGCCGCGGGCGGCCGCCTGGAAGTGCGGCTGCTGGCGAGCAGCGCGTCGCTCGCTGGCGCCGGTCGTTCCGCGCACATGGTCGTCGGCCGCGTCGTGCGCTCTTCGCTGCGCGCAGGCAGGGTCTCGTTCGCGGTGGCCGTCGACGCGCGGGCCAGGCACGCACTGCGCGCTCACGGGCGGCTCGCGCTGAGCGTGAAGATCGTGCTCGCACCGGCGCACGGCTCGGTGGTGACGATCACGCGCAGCGTGGTGCTGCGCGGGTAAGCGGCGCGCAGCGTCGTGCTGCGCGGCTGAGCGGGCACTCCGCCGGTCTGCGCGTGCCGTGGTCCGGCGAGCGGGGCGGCGCCCTACTCGCGCGCGGGTGCCTCCAGCCACTCGGCCGGCAGCACGCCCGGGGGAACCTCGCCGACCATCGGCGGGAAGTAGCGCGTCAGCTGCGCCGCCGCGTGCGCTTCGACCAGCGGGCACACGTCGCCGATGCTCATCAGGATGCGGACGGTGCTGCCGATCTGCAGGTCGGCAGCGTTCGGCTGCTCGCCGCCCAGCAGGCCCTCGGCGATCCAGCCGTCGATCCGCTCGAGCTGGCGCGGCAGCGCCGCGATGTCGGCACGGGCGCTGTCGTCGCGAGCTTTGTTCTTGAGCGCCATCAGCCGCGCGCTCAGCGGCAGCGCCGGGCGCAGCAGCGGACGGGGCAGCGGCAGCCTGGTGTCCGCCGCATAGCTCTCCATCGCCGCCGGACGGCGTATGAACGCCACATCGATCAGCCGACGCGGCACGCTCTGGAAGACCTCGTCCCCCCAGCGCTCGGCGTCCAGCACGCGCGCGTACTCGGGGCTGCCGGGCGCCGGCAGCAGCGGCGGCTCGGGGGCGAGCTCGTCCAGGCGGCGCATGATCAGGCGCGAGCCCACGAGCCGCTGACCGTCGACGCGCATGCCGGGCACCGTCCTGCCGCCGTACAGCAGCGGCCCCAGCAGTACCTCGCCGCCGGGCAGCAGGTCCACGCGCTTGTACGGCATCGACTTCAGCCGCAGCGCGGCCTCCACCGCCGCGCACGGGTGCGATCCGGGGAGCGCATACAGCTTGGGTTCCGCCGTTGCCATCGTGCCGGCCAGCATAATGGTCGCCGATGCTGCTCGCCGTCGATGTCGGAAACACGCAGACGCATTTCGGGGCGTTCGAGGGCGAGCGGCTGCTCGAGCACTGGCGCTTCGCCACCGTGCGCGTGTCCACCGCCGACGAGCTCGGCGCCGCGCTGCGCAACCTGCTCGAGCTGCGCGGTTACGGCTTCGGCGACCTCGACGCGTCGATCGTGTCCTCCACCGTGCCGCAGCTCGAGCCCGAGTGGACCGCCATGGCCGAGCGCTATCTCGGCCACCGCATGATCGCCGTCGGCCCCGGCACCAAGACCGGCCTCGCGATCCGTTACGACAACCCGCGCGAGATCGGCGCCGACCGGCTCGTCAACGCGGTCGCCATCCGCGAGCGCTTCGGCGGCCTCGCGGTGTGCGTGGACTTCGGCACCGCCACCACCTTCGACGTCGTCTCGCGCGAGGGCGAGTACGTCGGCGGGGCGCTCATGACCGGGATCGAGATCTCCCTCGAAGCGCTCTCCGAACGCGGCGCGCGGCTGCCCAAGGTCGACCTCGCGCCGCCGCGCAGCGTGATCGGCAAGAACACCATCGACGCGATCCGCTCGGGCGTCGTCTACGGCTACGCGGGCGCCATCGACGCGATCCTGCGTCGCCTCTACGACGAGCTGGGCGAGCGCACCGACGTGATCGCCACCGGCGGCCTCGCGCGGCTGGTGGTGCCCTTCACCGAGGAGATCGAGGAGGTCGACGACCTGCTCACGCTCACCGGGCTGCGCCTGCTGCACGAGCGCAACTCCTAAGCTCATGCCGTGACGGCTCGCCTCGACGAAAGCTGGCAGTTGGGCTCCCTGCGCGTGCCCAACCGCGTGCTGCTCGCGCCGCTCGCCGGCATCGGCAACTGGTTCGTGCGCCTGCAGGCCAAGCGCTACGGCGCCGGCATGGCCGTCTCCGAGATGGTCTCCTCGCACGCGATCCATCACGGCAACGAGAAGACGTGTCGCGAGATGCTGCGCATCGACCCGCGCGAGCGCCAGCCAGGCCCGCCCACCCCTGGAGCCGCGCCCGCGCCCGGCGGCCCGGTGTCGATCCAGCTGTTCGGCGAAAACCCCGCCGTGATGCGCGAGGCCGCGGCGGTGGTGCGCGCACGCGGCGCGGACGCGATCGACATCAACATGGGCTGCCCGGTGCCCAAGGTGCGAAAGACCGGCGCCGGCGCCGCGTTGCTCGACGACCCGGACCTGGCCGTCGCGGTTGCGCGCGCGACCGTCGAGGGCGGCGGTGGCCTGGCGGTGACGGTCAAGCTCCGCTCCGGTCTGCGCCCCGGCGATGACAGCGGCTTCGAGCTCGCGCACCGGCTCGTCGCCGAGGCGGGTGTCGCCGCGATCGCCTTTCACCCGCGCTCGGCCGCCGTGCACCACAAAGGCACGCCCGACTACGAGCTCGCCGCCCGTCTCGTCGAGTCGCTGCCCGCGCCCGTGATCCTCACCGGCGGCATGGACGACGCCGACAGCGTGCGCGCGGCGTTCGCCGCCACCGGCGCCGCCGCCGTGATGCTCGCGCGCGGCGCGCTCGGAAACCCGTGGCTGTTCGCCGAGCTGCTCGACCACCCGGACCCGGCCGCACCCGCGCAGACGCACGCGCCCACGCGCGAGCAGGTGCTCGCGGAGCTCGAGTGGACGATCGAGCGCGCCGTTGAGCATCTCGGCGAGCCGCGCGCCACGCGCTACCTGCGCAAGTTCTATCCGTGGTACGTCCCCCGCCTGTGGCTTGATCCGGGCGCCGCCAAGGACCTGCAAGCGCAGCTGCAGAGTGCCGCCACGCTGGCTCAGGCACGAGAGCTGCTGGCAGCCGCGGGCGTGCCGGCGGCCCTGGCTGCATGGGCGCCCGCGGAGGCGCTCGGGCCCGTCTGACCGGGGGAGGGCGCCCCGCTATACTGCTGCGCTCGCTGATGCCTCCCGGCCGGCGACATCCCCGCTCGCAGCGGGGTTTTGTGTGCCGCCGCCGGACCACCAACCGGAAACTAGGGCCACCCACCCACATGCCGAAGGACGTCATCCTCACCCCAGAAGGCCTGCAGAAGCTCCAGGACGAGCTCGACCTGCTGTCAACCGAGAAGCGCCGTGAGGTCGCCGAACGCATTAAGGAGGCGCGCGAATTCGGAGATATCGCCGAGAACTCCGAGTACGACGACGCCAAGAACGAGCAGGCGATGGTCGAGAGCCGCATCGCGCAGCTGCAGGAGAAGCTGCGCATGGCGACCGTCATCCAGGCCAAAGACCTCTCGACCGACGTCGTGCAGGTCGGCTCGGTCGTGCACGTCAAGGACGAAAAGACCGGCAAGTCGGTCAAGTACACGATCGTCGGGTCCGCCGAGGCCAAGCCGGACGAGCACAAGCTCTCCAACGAGTCGCCCGTCGGCCGCGCGCTGCTCGGCCACAAACGCAACGACACGGTCGCCGTGACCGTCCCACGCGGCCCCGCGCGCAAGCTCAAGATCACCAAGATCGACGTCGGCCTCGAGTAGGCTCGCTCTCCGATGAGCGAAACCGGGGAGCACCCGGCGGCCGGATCGTCGCAGGAGTCGAGCAGGCACGGCCTCGACGAGCTGATCGCCGAGCGCCGCGCCAAGCGCGAGCGCCTGCGCGCGGAGGACCCCGACGCGTTCCCGTACGCGTTTGCCGGCGCCGAGCCGATCGCACAGGTGCTCCCGCGCTACGAGCACCTGCAGCCGGGCGATGAAACTGACGAGCGCCACCGCGTCGCCGGGCGCATCGCCGCGCGGCGCATCTCCGGCAAGACCGCTTTCCTGGACCTCCTCGACCGCACCGGCAAGATCCAGCTGCACGCGCGCGTGGACGTGCTCGGCCGCGAGCGCTTCGAGTGGATCACCTCGCTCGACCTCGGCGACCTGATCGGCGTCGACGGCAGCGCCATCCGCAGCCGCCGCGGCGAGGTGTCGCTGCGCGTGGAGAGCGTCCAGATCCTCGCCAAGGCGCTGCGCCCGCCGCCCGACAAGCACCACGGCCTCGCCGACGTGGAGACGCGCTACCGCCACCGCGAGCTCGACCTGATCTCAAGCGACGACGCGCGGCGGCTGTTCGTCGACCGCGCGCGCATCATCACCGCAGTCCGCTCCTATCTGGATGCGAACGGCTTCGTCGAGGTCGAGACGCCCGTGCTGCAGCCGCTCTACGGCGGCGCCATGGCGCGCCCGTTCACCACCCACCACAACGCGCTCGACCGCGACCTGTACCTGCGCATCGCCACCGAGCTGTATCTCAAGCGCCTGATCGTCGGCGGCCTCGAGCGCGTGTACGAGCTCGGCAAGGACTTCCGCAACGAGGGGCTCTCGCACAAGCACAACCCCGAGTTCACGATGGTCGAGTGGTACGAGGCGTACGCCGACTACGACGACGAGGCCGCGCGTCTGGAGGCGATCGTCGCGGGGGCCGCAGCCGCCGTCGGCTACTCCGGCGAGCTCGACTTCTCCACGCCGTGGGCGCGCGTCGGCTTCGTCGAGGCGATCCAGCAGCAGACGGGAATCGACGTGATGGCGCACCCCGCGGCCGAGCAGCTCGCCGCCGCGATCGCGCAGCAGGGCCTGGAGATGTCCACCAAGGACCTGCCGTGGTCGGCGCTCGCCGACGACCTGCTCTCAAAGTACGTCGAGCCCAATCTGCGCCAGCCCACGTTCGTGCTCGACTATCCCATACAGATCTCGCCGCTAGCCCGCGAGCACCGCTCCAAGCCGGGCCTCGTCGAGCGCTGGGAGGCGTTCGCCGGCGGCATGGAGATCGCCAACGCCTTCAGCGAGCTGATCGATCCCGACGTGCAGCGCGAGCGCTTCGCCTCCCAGCAGCGCCTCGCGAGCCTCGGCGAGCAGGAGGCGCAGCCCTACGACGAGCACTTCGTGCAGGCGCTCGAGCAGGGCATGCCGCCCGCCGGCGGCGTCGGCCTCGGCATCGACCGGCTCGTGATGCTGCTCACCGGACGCGACTCGATCCGCGAGGTCGTGCTGTTTCCGGCGATGCGCGACTGACGCCCGCAGCGACGGCGATCAAGGCGCGGGCACATGCTGCCGATGACCCCGGAGAGGCCGGGTGGCCGGTTGGTAGACTGCTCCGCAAGGCGTCATTTGGGTTTCGAAGCCGATGAGGCACCGTCCCAGCAGGAAGGAATCAACCATGTTCGAGCGATTCACAGAACGGGCCCGGCAGGTCGTCGTTCTCGCGCAGGAGGAGGCGCGCACGCTCAAGCACAACTACATCGGCACCGAGCACATCCTTCTCGGCCTGCTGCGCGAGGAGGAGGGGCTGGCGGCGCGTGTGCTGGAGAGCCTCGACATCACCGTCGAGCGGGTGCGCGCGCAGGTCGTGCGGATCGTCGGCTCCGGCGAGGAGGTCACCTCCGGCCAGATTCCGTTCACCCCGCGCGCCAAGAAGGTGCTCGAGCTCGCGCTGCGCGAGGCGCTCAGCCTGGGACATAACTACATTGGCACCGAGCACATCCTGCTGGGCCTCGTGCGCGAGAACGAGGGCGTCGCCGCCCGCATCCTGCTCGACTTCGACGCCGACTCCGAGAAGATCCGCAACGAGGTCATCCGCATGCTCTCCGGGCCCGGCGGACGCCGCCAGAGCCAGGGTGGCGGCGGCGCGGCCGCGGGCGCCGGCGCGGGCGGGGGCGAGGGCAAGAAGTCCTCCAAGCTGCTCGACCAGTTCGGCAGAAACCTGACAAAGCTCGCAGCCGAAGGCAAGCTCGACCCGTGCGTGGGACGCGAGACGGAGATCGAGCGGATCATGCAGATCCTCTCGCGGCGCACGAAGAACAACCCTGTGCTGGTCGGTGAGCCGGGCGTCGGCAAGACGGCGGTCGTCGAGGGCCTCGCCCAGCGGATCACGAGCAGCGAGGTGCCCGAGCTGCTCAAGAACAAGCAGATCTACACGCTCGACCTGGCGGCGCTCGTCGCCGGCTCGAAGTACCGCGGCGAGTTCGAGGAGCGCCTGAAGAAGGTGATGAAGGAGATCACCCAGCGCGGCGACATCATCCTGTTCATCGACGAGCTCCACAACCTCGTCGGCGCGGGCGCCGCCGAGGGCGCGATCGACGCCGCCTCGATCCTCAAGCCCGCGCTCGCGCGCGGCGAGCTGCAGACCGTCGGCGCGACCACGCTCGACGAGTACCGCAAGTACCTCGAGCGCGACTCCGCGCTGGAGCGCCGCTTCCAGAAGATCACCGTCGACGAGCCCACGATCGACCAGACCGTCGAAATCCTCACTGGCCTGCGCGACCGTTACGAGCAGCACCACAAGGTGCAGATCACCGACGAGGCGCTGCGCGCCGCCGGCGAACTCGCCTCGCGCTACATCTCCGACCGCTTCCTGCCCGACAAGGCGATCGACCTGATCGACGAGGCCGCCTCGCGCATGCGCATCAAGTCGATGACCTCGCCGCCCGCCAACCGCGAGCTCGAGGGCGAAGTCGAGACCACGCGCCGCGACAAGGAGGCCGCGATCGAGGCGCAGGAGTTCGAGAAGGCCGCCGCGCTGCGCGACAAGGAGCGCAAGCTCACGAACAAGAAACGCGAGCTCGAGCAGGCGTGGGAATCCGGCGAGTCCGGCGAGCGCCCGTCGATCGGTGAAGAGGAGATCGCGGACATCGTCTCGATGTGGACCGGCATCCCCGTGTTCAAGCTGACCGAGGCCGAGACGCAGAAGCTGATGCGCATGGAGGATGAACTGCACAAGCGCGTGATCGGCCAGCATCCCGCGATCGAGGTCATCTCCAAGGCGATCCGCCGCTCGCGCGCGGGCCTCAAGGACCCCAAGCGCCCGACCGGCTCGTTCATCTTCCTGGGACCGTCGGGCGTCGGCAAGACCGAGCTCGCGCGCACGCTCGCCGAGTTCCTGTTCGGCGACGACGAGGCGCTGATCCGCATCGACATGTCCGAGTACATGGAGAAGCACGCCGTCTCGCGCCTGGTGGGCTCGCCCCCCGGCTACATCGGCTACGACGAGGGCGGCCAGCTGACCGAGGCGATCCGGCGCAAGCCCTACAGCGTGCTGCTGCTCGACGAGATCGAGAAGGCGCACCCGGACGTGTTCAACATCCTGCTGCAGATCCTCGAGGACGGACGCCTGACCGACGCGCAGGGGCGCACGGTCGACTTCCGCCACGCGATCGTGATCATGACCTCCAACATCGGCGCCGCCGAGATCGCGCGCAACACGCCGCTCGGCTTCGCCGTGTCCGAGGACGAGACGGGCATCACCTACGACGACATGAAGAACCGCATCATGGGCGAGCTCAAGAAGGTGTTCCGCCCCGAGTTCCTCAACCGCATCGATGACGTGATCGTCTTCCACAAGCTGCAGAAGGAGGAGATCAAGCAGATCGTCGAGCTGCTGCTGCTGCGCATCCGCGAGTCGATGGCCGAACGCGAGCTGCAGCTGGAGCTGACCGAGCCCGCCAAGGACCTGCTCGTCGACAAGGGCTGGGATCCCGCGATGGGCGCGCGCCCGCTGCGCCGCGCGATCCAGCGCTACATCGAGGACCCGCTCGCCGACTTCGTGCTGCGCGAGCAGCTCACCCCCGGCGCGACCGTCGTGGTCGACCCGGCCGAGGGCGACGAAGAGGGCGAGGTGCGCCTGACGATCGTGCAGCCCAAGAAGCAGAAGACCCCCGTCGCGGTGGGCGCAGAAGGCGCCGGCGCCGAGGAGATCGCCGAGGGCGAGGCGCAGGTCGAGGGCGACGTGCCGGACGTCGGCGCGCCCGAAGGCTCCTAGACCGGAGGGTGTAGCACCTGGGGCAGGTCGGCGACCGCGCTGAACACGTGTCGCCTGCCCGCCTTGCGGCGTACCAGCAGGCCGCGCGCGGCGAGGTCTCCGAGGTCGGTCCTCGCGGTCTCGCCGGTGACGCCGTGGCTCGCCGCGTGGGAGTCGTACGTGTAAGAGCGGGCGGGGTGGCGGATCGCATCGCTTAGCAGCGCCAGCTGACGGTGGTTGAGATCTCCCGCGTCGCGGATCGACCTTTCCACGTCGCGGATTTCGCGCACCTTGCGAGCGAGATAGCTCTGGAGCTCTTTGACCGCCCGCTGGATGACTTCCAGTTGGTGCAGCAGGAAGTAGGTGGTGTCGCCCTCGTCGGTCTCGGTCAGCAGGAACGCCCGGTTGTACTTGCCCGGGGCCTGTCGGAGGATCCGTGAGATGGACAGGAGCTCGACCAGCCAGTACCCCCGGCTCTTCATGTACCAGTAGAACAGGGCGCGGGCGGTTCGTCCGTTTCCGTCGAGGAATGGATGATCGTACGCGAGCCAGAAGTGAAGGAGGATCCCTCGGATGACGGGATGGAGGAATGCGCCCGCGTCGTTGTCTGCCCTGTTCGCGAACGCGCACATCGCCTCGAGGCGGGCGGGAAGCTCGGAGGCCGGGGGCGGGACGTGGATCGTCTCGCCGGTGCTCGTGTCCAGCACCACCACGCGCTCCTCGTCTGGGCTTTGCAGGCGTCCAGCGGCCGTGGGATCGTCGAGCGTCCCCTCGGTCAGGATGCGCTGGAGCGTCATCACGAGCTCGGGGCTGAGCTCGTCTCCCATCCGTTCGCGCATCAGCTCCAGTGCCCGGTAGTTGTTCACGATCATCAGCTCGCTGCGATCGCGCGGAGGGCGCCCTGAGCGCAGCAGATCCTTGGCGACGCGCCTCGACGTAGTAGCTCCCTCTAGTTGGCTCGAGCGGATCGCCTCCTCCATCACGGAGTTCACGAGGTAGTGGTGGCGCGCGTGCTCGTCGCTCGTCACCACCTCCGGCATCGCGATCTCCCCGCTGCAATGTCGATCTACGTAATGCAGCAGCCGCTGCACCTGCGGCGGGGTTCCATACGTGAACGAGTGTCCTGCCGGGTCGCGCAGCTCGAACGGGACCGCTTCGCGTTTGAGCTTGATCGCAAACCACCACTCCGCGTGCGTCAGGTCGTCTGGAGTGGCGAGGTGGCGCAGCTTGTCCCAGTGGACATAGTCATTGCGAGGGTGGCTTGCGGCGGCCTGCATGGCCCGGGCGAGCCGCTCGCCGTCGAGGTCACGGAAGATCTGCTGAGGGTCTGGGGGGGCGGCGACGAACATCGATCTCCAAGCGAAATCCAAATTTGTCCAAGATCTTGGAGTTGAATGGTAGCAGGAACTCCAAATCCAAGTCCAAATCTGTAGTTCGCGTGGTCTTTGTGGTCTTTGTGCCTGCTCTCGCCGGCGCCGTCCCCGTCGGTCCGTAGGCTCCGAGGATGCCTCGCGACACCGTCTACAGCTGCTCCCAGTGCGGCTCCCAGTTCGCCAAGTGGCACGGCCAGTGCCCCGAGTGCGTGGAGTGGAACACGCTCGTCGAGGAGCGTCTCGCGCCGCGCGCGCAGGGCGTTCGCGGCGGCGCCGGCCGCCGTGCGCGCGGCGGCTCGGCGGTCGCTGACGGCGCCGAGCCGCGATCTGCGCCGGTCCCGCTGGCGGACGTCGGCGCCGCGCCCGTCAGCCGCATGTCCACCGGCGTCGGCGAGCTCGACCGCGTACTCGGCGGCGGGCTCGTGCCGGGCTCGCTCGTGCTGCTGGGAGGCTCGCCCGGCATCGGCAAGTCGACGCTCACCAACATGGTGCTCGGGCACCTTCAGCACGCCGGCCACCGCACGCTGTACGTGAGCGGCGAGGAGTCCGCCGAGCAGGTGCGCCTGCGCGCCGAGCGCCTCGCGCCCGCGCACGCCGGGCCGATCGAGGTCGGCGCCGGGGCGGGACGAGTCGTAAACCACGCCCTGCAGGTGCCCGTGCTCGCGGAGACCGACCTCGACGCGGTGCTCGACGCGCTCGCGGCGCACAAGCCGCAGGCGTGCGTGATCGACTCCGTGCAGACGCTGCGCGCCGGCGACCTGTCGGGCGCGCCCGGATCGGTCGGGCAGGTGCGCGAGGTGGCCGCGCGGATCATGGAGCTGGCCAAGGCGCAGGGCGTCGCCGTGATCCTCGTCGGGCACGTCACCAAGGAGGGGGCGCTGGCGGGCCCGCGCGTGCTCGAGCACCTGGTCGACTGCGTGCTGCAGTTCGAGGGCGAGCGCGAGCGCCCCTACCGCGAGCTGCGCGCGCTCAAGAACCGCTTCGGCTCGACCAACGAGGCGGGGCTGTTCGAGATGCGCAGCGGCGGCCTCGTGGAGGTGCTCGACGCCTCCGCGCGCTTCGTCGCCGAGGCCACGCGGGCGCCCGGCAGCGTCGTGCTGGCGGCGATGGAGGGCTCGCGGCCGCTGCTCGTGGAGGTGCAGGCGCTCGTCGCGCCTTCGGAGCTGGAGCAGCCGCGCAGGGTTGTCTCCGGGCTCGACCGCAACCGCCTCGCGCTCGTGCTCGCGATCCTCGGCCGCCACGGCCACGTGCGCACCGGCGGCGCGGACGTGTTCGTGAACGTCGTCGGCGGCGTGCGCGTGGACGAGCCCGGCTGCGATCTGGCGGTCGCGCTGGCGGTCGCCAGCGCCAGCCGCGGCGTGCCCGTCAGCGGCGCTCCGCGGGCGTGCTTCGGTGAGCTCGGGCTGACCGGCGAGCTGCGCTGGGTGGGGCACCCGGAGCGACGCCTGGAGGAGGCCGCCAAGCACGGTCTCGAGGGCGTGATCGCGCCCGCGGGCAGCGGGCCGGCGGCATGCGAGGCTCCGACGCTGCGCGCGGCGCTGGCCGCGGCGCTGCCGAAGGGGCCGCCGGAGGGGCGTCCGCGTACCGTCCCGACGCTCGCCGCGGTCGGGTGAGACCGCTAAAGAATCAGTAAATGCCCTAGAATTGAGGATCGTGGCTCCAAGATCCGGCGAAGACCTAGACAATGAGGTACGACCGGATCCAGGCTTGATGAGGGCATTGGAGATGATCGCGCCCGGCACCGCGCTGCGCGAGGGCATCGAGAGCATCCTGCACGCGCGCACCGGCGGCCTGATCGTCATCGGCGAGCCCGAAGACCTCAGTTTCCTGAACTCCGGCGGGATCAAGCTGGACATCGACTACACGCCCGCGTTCCTGTACCAGCTGGCGAAGATGGACGGCGCGATCATCCTCAACGCGAACGCCACCAAGATCACGATGGCGAACGTGCAGCTGATGCCCGACCCGACGATCCTCTCGCACGAGACCGGCACCAGGCATCGCACCGCGGAGCGCGTGTCCAAGCAGACCGACGCGCTCGTGATCGCGATCTCTCAGCGCCGCGAGGTCGTCTCGGTGTACGTGGACGGCGTCAAGTACATCCTTGAGGATATCCCCGTGGTGCTCGCCAAGGGCAACCAGGCGCTGGCCACGCTCGACAAGTTCCGCACGCGCCTGGACCAGGTCTCCACGCGCCTGACCGCGCTCGAGTTCGAGGGCGGCGCCACGCTGCACGACGTGCTCACGGTGCTGCAGCGCTCCGAGCTGGTCACGCGCATGGCCGTCGAGATCGAGCGCTACATCGTCGAGCTAGGCAGCGAGGGCCGGCTGATCGAGATGCAGCTGGAGGAGACGATGGTGGGCGCCGCCGCCGAGAAGTCCGCGCTCGTGCGCGACTACCTCTCCAGCTACTCCGACGAGGCGTTCGCCGCCGCCCTGGAGGAGATCGGGCGGCTCGTGCACCAGGACCTGCTCGACTTCGGGCGACTCGCCGAGCTGCTCGGCTATGACCGCAAGCTCAACACGCTCGACTATCCCGTATCGCCGCGCGGCTACCGTGTCCTGGGGCGCATCCCCAGGCTGCCGAAGCTCGTCGTCGCGCAGATCGTGGCCGAGTTCGGTGGGCTGGACGAGCTGCTGGCGGCTACGGACGCCGAGCTCGAGGCGGTCGAGGGTGTGGGGGAGATTCGCGCGAAGGACATCCGCGAGGGCCTGCGCAGGCTGCAGGAGCTGAACCTCGTGGACCGCTACCTACAGACTTGATTCAAGGGCCGACCCACTGGTCGCTCGCAACGAAGGAGGACATCATTCCCGCACAAGCAACCGAAGAAGCAGTGCTCACGGAGGAGCTCGAGGTCACACGTGAAGTCGAGTTCATCGAGTTCGAGCTCGGAGACCACGTCGTCTACCCCCATCACGGCGCCGGCAAGGTGCTCAAGAAGGAGGAGATGGAGATCCTCGGAGAACGGCGCGAGTACCTCACCATCAAGATCCTGCACAACGACATGACCGTTCGCGTTCCCACCGAGAACGCCGCCATCGCGGGCTTGCGCAGGGTCATCGACGAGGAAACCGTCAAGAAGGTGCTCGACGTGCTGCGCGACGACGTCTCGGAGATGCCCAAGAACTGGAACCGCCGGTTCAAGCACAACCGCGACAAGATCAAGACGGGCGACATCTACGAGCTGGCTGAGGTCGTACGCAACCTCTCCCTGCGCGAGAGCGAGAAGGGCCTTTCGACCGGCGAGAAGCAGATGTTCACGCGCACCAAGAAGATCCTCGCCTCCGAGCTGATGTACGCGCTCGACAAGGACGAGGAAGAGGCCGAGAGCTACCTCGACGAGCTGCTCGAGAACTCGGCCAACAGCCAGATGGCGGCCGCCGGAGCGAAGTAGGCGAGGCCTTCGCGCACGCGGCAGCGCAATGCCGCGTGCGCGAGCGCCCCAGGCGATGACCGTCGCGCTGATCGTGGCCGCCGGCAGCGGCGAGCGCCTCGGCGTCGGGCAGCCAAAGGCGCTCGTGCAGGTCGCCGGGCGCCCGCTGCTGGCCTGGAGCATCGACGCGCTGCTCGCCACCGCCGGCGTCGAGCGGATCGTCATCGCCACGCCGCCCGGGGCGGCGGTGCCGGCGGAGCTCGTGGCCGATGCGCGCGTGAGCACGGTCGACGGCGGCGCATCGCGCTCGGAGTCGGTGCGGCGCGCGTTCGACGCGGCGAGCAGCGCCGGCGATGCTGGCGGCGCGCGCGACGCGGCGGGCGCCGTCGCCTCGGGGCCGGACGACCTCGTGCTGGTCCACGATGCCGCGCGCCCGCTGCTGACCCCCGCGCTGGCGGAGTCGGTGATCGCGGCGCTTGCACACGACCTCGACGCGGACGCGGCGATCGCGGCGATGCCGGTCACGGACACCGTCAAGCGAGTCGACGCCCAGGGCGCCGTGCAGGAGTCGCTCGATCGCAGCGAGCTGTGGGCCGTGCAGACGCCGCAGGTGTTCCGCCGTGCGGCGCTGCAGCGCGCGCTCGACGTGCCCGCGGAGCAGCTCGCGCGCGCGACCGACGATGCGGGCCTGATCGAGCGCGACGGCGGCAGGGTGATCGTCGTGCGCGCCAGCGACCAGAACCTCAAGGTGACGACGCCGCTCGACCTGCGTGTTGCGGAGTTGTTGCTCGGCGGCTGGGAGCCGTCGTGATTCCTGCTTGAATCGCAGCCGCCGATGCTCACCGACTACCACCTGCACCTGCGGCCCGACGGCCACGACGCGGACGTCGCCAAGTACCACACGACCGACAACGTCGAGCGCTACCGCGCCGCCGCGGACGAGCGCGGGATCGCCGAGCTGGGGGTCTCAGAACACGTGTATCGCTTCGTGCAGGCGCTGGACGTGTGGCGGCACCCGTTCTGGGAGACCTTCGCGCACGACGACCTCGACGAGTACTGCGCGTTCGTGCGTGAGCACACAGACCTGCGGCTCGGCGTCGAGGCGGACTTCGTGCAGGGCGCCGAGGACCGCATGGCCAACCTGCTGCAGGCGCGCGACTTCGACTACGTGGTCGGCTCCGTGCACTTCATGCGCGGCGGCGCCGTGGACATGGACGACTACAGCGTGTGGGGCAGCGGGCAGAGCGTCGAGGACGTGTGGACGCGCTACTTCCAGGAGATCGGCGAGGCGGCGCGCAGCGGCCTGTTCGACATCGCCGCGCACCCTGACCTCGTCAAGTATTGGAGCCCCGCCCACCCGACCAACTCACCCGGCGCGGCCGACCCCAGGCGCACCCCCGAAGGCGATCTGCGCCGCTACTACGAGCCCGCCGTCGCAGGCATCGCCGAAGGCGGCATCGCCGTCGAGATGTCCACCGCGGGGCTGCGCAAGCCCGCCGGCGAGCTGTATCCGGCGCAGGCGTTCCTGGAGATGTGCGTCGACGCGGGCATTCCGGTGTCGCTGTCCAGCGACGCGCACCGTCCCGAGGACGTGGGCGCCGACTACGATCGCGCGTTCGAGGCGCTCGATGCCGCCGGCGTGCGCGAGCTGTGCGTGTTCGAAGGGCGCCAGCGGCGTCTGGAGCCGATCGGTGCGTGCAGCCGGCAGAGCGAGGCGGCCGCCGGCTCGAGCGAAGCCGCCAGCCGATGACCCTCGTCGGCATCGGCTTCGACTCCCACCGCCTCGTCGCCGGGCGCAGGCTCGTCATCGGCGGAGTGGAGATCCCCTGCGAGCTGGGTCTCGACGGGCACTCCGACGCCGACGTGCTCGCCCACGCGGTCACCGACGCGCTGCTCGGCGCCGCCGGGATGGGCGACATCGGCGAGCACTTCCCCGACACGGACCAGCGCTGGCGCGATGCCGACTCGATGCAGCTGCTCGCGAGCGTCGCGCGGAGCGTTCGCGCGGCCGGCATGGAGCTCGTCAACGTCGACTGCACCGTCGTCATGGAGGCGCCCAAGCTGTCGCCGCACCGGCAGGCGATTCGCGAGCGGCTGGCGGGGGCGCTCGGGCTGGAGCTCGAGCGCGTCAACGTCAAGGCCAGCACCGGCGAGGGGATGGGGTTCGTCGGGCGGGGAGAGGGCGTTGCGGTCTTGGCGGTTGCGGGGCTGCGGCGCGGCGGCGGCGAGTAGTCGCTTCGCGGCGCGTGACACCGGGCATGCTCGTGCTCCTCCTGATCGCTGCGCCAGTTCTGGAGGTGTTCGCGTTCATTGAGGTCGGGCAGGCGATCGGCTGGCTCTGGGCGGTCATCTTGTTGCTCGGAGTCTCGCTGCTCGGCACACGACTGGTTCGCGTGCAGGGTCGCGCGGCGATCGACGGGATCTCGCTGGCGGTGTCCGAGCGTCGTCCTCCTGGCCGTGCCGCGGTCGAAGGAGCACTCGGGTTCATCGGCGCCCTGCTGCTCGTCATCCCCGGGTTCGTGACGGATGCACTCGGTGCGCTGCTACTGCTGCCGCCCGCCCGGAGACTTGTGGGCGGGCGGATATCCAGCCACTTCGCCGGCCGCGTGATGAGCTTCGCTGCGGGTGCCGGACGCTTCACCTCACGCGGCGGCACGGCAGATCCGGCCGACGTCGAGTCTACGGCGGTTGAGGACGATCTCGACCAGCTAGGCCGCTGAGCGTGTAGTCGCGCGCTCGCTTTAGGCTTAGCCGGTCAGCCCTTGATTTCGTTGTGAACCAGAGCCACCATCGGCTCGTTTATCTCGACGCCCGCCGCCGCGAGGATCGGCCACCACCTGCGCCCTGCTCGAGAAGCGGCCGCCCACAACCATCGACCGGCCACCCGCGGCGGCGCCCGGCGCCGGCGCATGGCCTCGCGAGCGAGGCGTCCCGCTCATCCTCGCTTCAGGAATCTCAAGTAGAACGCCGCGAAAACCAGGACAATCCCGATGTTTGCGATCAGGCGCTCCCAGAACCGATGCCTGAAGAACAAGACGTCCACGCCGACGACGACGGCTATCAGCGCGAGCACATAAAGGACGATGCCGGCCTGTTTTCCCATCGAGTCCAGCCTACTGCTCAAGGGTCGCGTCGCGGCCACGGAGCACGCTGCCGGTCAGTCGCGTGTCGGCCATCGGGAGCGACTTCGGCTTGCAGACGACCTGCGTCGACGGCGCTCGAGCGCGACCCCGGGCCGTTCGGCGACCGCGGGCGCAGCAGCGCAACCTGCAGCGACCGTTAGGATCGCGCGGCGATGCGCGAGATCAAGCTCCACGACACGCTCAGCGGCGCGGTCATGCCGCTGCGTCCACGCGACCCGGGGAAGGTCGGCATCTACGCGTGCGGCCCGACCGTGTACAGCCGCATCCACATCGGCAACGCGCGCCCGTTCGTCGTCTTCAGCCTGCTGAAGCGCTTCCTGGAGCACGAGGGCTACGACACGACGCTCGTGATCAACGTCACCGACGTCAACGACAAGATCTACGACGCCGCGCGCCCACAGGGCCGTCCCAGCGCCGAGTTGGCGGCGGAGATGACCGCGCACTACACGTCAGACACCGATGCGCTGGGTCTCGGGCGCCCCGATCGCGAGCCGCTCGCGTCGGAGACGATCGGGCCGATCGTCGACTACATCCAGGCGCTGATCGACCGCGGCCACGCCTACGCGGTGGACGGCGACGTGTACTTCCGCGTGCGCTCGGACCCCGGCTACGGCACGCTCTCGCACCGCCAGCTCGAGAACCTGGATCAGGGCGAGGGGGTGGAGGGGGCAGAACGCAAGGAGGACCCGCTGGACTTCGCGCTGTGGAAGGCGCACAAGCCGGGCGAGGACACCAGCTGGCCGGCGCCCTGGGGCGAGGGCCGGCCGGGCTGGCACATCGAGTGCTCGGCGATGGCAGAGCAGTTCCTGGGCGTCGGCTTCGACGTTCACGGCGGCGGCTCCGATCTGGTGTTCCCCCACCACGAGAACGAGGCCGCGCAGACGCGCGCCGCCCGCGGCGAGGAGCTCGCGCGACTGTGGATGCACAACGGCATGATCCAGTTCACCGGCGAGAAGATGGCCAAGTCGGTCGGCAACATCGCGCTGCTGCACGAGGTGCTCGGCGAGTACGGGCCGGAGGCGGTGGTCATGTACCTCGTCTCCGGGCACTACCGACAGCCGCTGGCGTTCTCCGCGGCCGCGATCGAGCAGGCGCAGGCGAACGTCAAGCGCATCCGCGAGGCCGGAAGGCGCCTGTCCGACGGCGACTCGCCGGCCGGCCTGGAGGCGCTGCGCGACAGGTTCTTCGACGCGCTCGCTCGCGACTTCAACACCGCCGAGGCGCTTGCCGTGCTCAACGAGTGGATCGGCGCGGCCACGGGCGCCGCGCACGACTCGAGCGCGGGCAACGCGCACCTGCGCGAGATGCTCGGCGTCCTCGGCCTGGAGTCCCTGCTCGCCGCTGCCGAGCAGGCGCCCGAGCAGGTGCGCGAGCTGGCCGTGCAGCGCGAGCAGGCGCGCGGCGAGCGCGACTTCGCGGCGGCGGACCGGCTGCGCGATGACATCGCGGCGCTCGGCTGGGAGGTTCGCGACGTGGCGGGCGGCTTCGAGCTGATCCCGCTGTGATCCTGTACGGGCGCAATCCCATCAGGGAGGCGTTGCGCGGACGGCGGGCGAGCAGCGTGGGGGAGGTGTGGGCGACGGGCGGCGCCGCCCGTGAGCCGTGGCTCGCGGGCGTGAAGGTGCGGACGGTCACCGCGGATGAGATCGAGCAGCGCTGCGGCTCGGATGCCCACCAGGGCATGTGCGCGGACGCTGGGCCCTATCACTACGCGAGCGCCGACGAGCTGCTGGCTGAGGACAGCCCGCTGCTGGTCGCGCTGGACCAGGTCCAGGATCCGCAGAACCTGGGCTCGATCTGCCGCACCGCGGAGTGCGCTGGCGCCGCCGGCGTGGTGATCCCCGAGCGCCGCGCCGCCGAGGTCACGCCGGCCGTGTGCAAGGCGTCGGCCGGGGCCGTCGAGCATCTGCCGGTGGCGCGCGTGCGCAACCTCGCCGACTTCCTCGCCGCCGCGCGCAAGGCCGGATGCTGGTGTTATGGCGCCAGCGCAGCCGACGGCGCGCGCGAGCACGCGAGCGTCGCCTACGACGCCCCCGACTACAGCGGCTCCGGCGTCGTGCTCGTGCTGGGCAGCGAGGGGTCGGGCCTGCGCCCGCGCGTGGCGGGGGCGTGCGACCAGCTGATCGCGCTGCCGCTGCTGGGGAGGGTCGAGTCGCTCGGCGTCAGCGCCGCCGCCGCCGCGATCCTGTACGAGATCTTGCAACATCGCAATTTGCGGCCTTGACAAGGTTCCATAACTGTGTAAGGCTGCGCCGACATAACGCTGAACCTAAGGTTGAGAAAGGCTTGGGGGGACGCGCAATTCATAGCTTTGGCGCCAGGGGAGGAGTGCGCCACTGAGCACGTTTGGCGCTGCCAGGGAGGCAGTCGCCGAGAAAGGATTTGCTCGTGGCACGAATCTCGTATAACTCTAACTCTGAACTCAAGGTTGAGGATGTGTTCTTGATCGCCCTTGCAAAGCAGGGCGACCGCAATGCCTATGACCGCCTCGTCAGGCGTTATCACGGATTCGTGCGCCTGAAGGCGTCCTCGTACTTCCTCGCGGGTGGCGACTCCGAAGACCTCATCCAGGAGGGGCTCGTGGGCCTGTACAAGGCGATCCGCGACTTCCGCACGGACCGCGAGTCGAGCTTCCGCAACTTCGCCGAGCTCTGCATCACGCGGCAGATCATCACCGCCGTCAAGACCGCCACGCGCAACAAGCACACACCGCTCAACCAGTACGTGTCGTTCTCCTCCACGCCCGCCGGCACCGGCGACGACGTGCCGACGCTCGACCAGATGCTGCCGGGGCCAACCGTGCACGACCCGGTCAACCAGGTCATCTCCTCCGAGGAGCTGCGCTCGCTCGTGGGCTGCCTGTCGACCGCGCTCTCCGAGCTCGAGAGCCGCGTGCTGTCGCTGTACCTGGATGGCTACTCATACGAGCAGGTCGGCAGCCGGCTCTCGTGCGACACCAAGACCGTCGACAACGCGCTGCAGCGGGTCAAGCGCAAGGTCGGCGCGCACCTGCAGTCACGCGCCGTAGCCGCCTGAGCCGCGCACCGCTGGCGGGCGCGCGCGCTCCCCGACGAGCAGAGATCCAGGAGCCGCTGTGGCCGCCCCGACGGGGACGGCCACAGGGCACCCTGGGGGCGTCCCCCGGCCTTAGACCTGGCCTTCGGGCGGCTGCGTCGAGTTGCCAGGAGCTTCGGGCAGCAGCGACGCGGACGGCGTCGGCGTGACCGTGATCGTGAACGGCGTGCTGTCGGTCGTGCCGTTGAGCGGCCCGCCCGGGATCTTGATCCGCACGACGCTCGTGCCCACGTTGTAGAACGTGTGCGCGATCGAGTACGTCGATCCGGCGCTCACGGTTCCGACCTCGATCACGTGGAAGCCGGTCCCGGCCGCGTTCTCGCGCTCCAGGTAGATCACGTGGCCGGTCTCATCCGGCGTGACCGTGCCCGAGAACGTCAGCGCCTGGCCTGACTGGACCGTCGTCGCGGAGGCTCCGGCGGTGAGTACGTATTTGACGCCCTCGTACAGCACCGCCGACTTCTTGCCGGTGCCCTGCACGCGGTAGAAGGTGCTCACCAGCGGCGTCTGCGGCGCGAACGTGTAGTGGCCCGAGCCGTCCGTTTTGGCTTCTCCGACCTGCGTAAAACCGGCCGTCTGCGCCGAGCGCGCCAGCAGCTGCACCGACGCGTTCGCGGCGCCTGCGACCGTGCCGCTGATCGTCGCCGTCTGGCCATATGAGATCGGGTTGGCCGAGCTTTCGATCGTCAGCTGCGGGTTCTGCGCCTGGACGATCTCGTAACCGAGCACGTTCGACGGGCTGGCCACGTTGCGTTTGCCGCTGCGCACGACGACGCGGATGTTCGCGTCGCCGGCCACCACGAACGTGTGGGGGATCGTGAAGCTGCCTTCTTTGCTGACGACGCCGAAGCCGATGCGGTGCCATTCGTTGCCCTTGATCGCGTTCTGGCGTTGCAGCACCACCATCGCGCCACCGTCCGCCGGGCTGACGGCTCCGGTGAACGTCACGGAGTTGTGACGGCCCGTTCGCAGCGACGTCGGCACGACGCCTTCGGGCGGGCCGCTGAGTGTCACCTGCGCGGCCACGCGCACGCCGCGGTGCCCGCTCTGCGCGGTGCCGGCGGTCACGTAGAAGACGCTGTTGGTCGTCAGATCGCTCGCGGTCACCTGGTAGTAGCCGTTCACGTCGGTCGTGGTCGTGCCCGCGACGCCGAATCCGGGCGCGGTCACCGAGCTCTGGTAGAGCGTCACCGTCTGATTGGCTTCTTCGCCTGCGCTGGCGCAGCGAAGGCGTCCGAAGGCGAGCACGGATTCACCGGATGTGACGAGCCGCGGCGCGACGTTGAGGGTCACGTGGCATCCGGCCCCGTGCCTGTGCGCGTGGCGTTCGTGTGCAACCCGCGCCGACGCTGCGGCGGAGGCCAGCATGAGCGACGCGGCTGCGGCCACGATCGCCACGGTCAGCTTGATAGATCGCATCTTTGCCTTCTCCTTGTCGTGCGGTTCGGGTTCCCGCTGATTTCGTCTTGAGTAACCCGCCGCGACGGGATTCGATGCGGTTCGCCGGCGGTCTGTATGGTCGCGACCACGGTGGGCGCCCCAGGCGATGACAGCGGATTCGTGATGACCTTGGACTTGGGCTGTGTCCGGCATGCAAGGCGTAGTGCGGTCACAACACGACCCAACGTAGCGGTCCGCTCTATGAGAGGGCGCTGGATGGAGTGACGGGCGTTCTGGCGATCGCCTCCTGGACGTGGCCGGTGCTCACGATCTGCGCGGTGGGCTCCGAGAGGGCGACGTCGAGTGCTGCCCGCATTATGGCCAGCGTGCGACGCAGGTCACCAGCTTGGCCATTGGTCACCGATTCGAGGTAGCTCTGCGAGAGCAGTTGTAGCCCTGGATGCTCCAGAACGTCCTGCAGGGATGCGTCGACTCCAGCTGAACTCATCCGCCGCTCAAGCAGGATGGCTAGACCGAGCTCAACGTCAGGTAGTTGGGGAAGCGAAACCTCAGAGGTCAACCTGTCGCGCACCCGCTGGTAGCCCTCAAGGCGTGTGTAGTCACTCTGTGTGGCGACGACCATGACAGCGTCAAAGTTCGCAAACACGCGCGACGTGTGATCGAAGAACGCATCGGCGACCTCCGGTGAGCCTCCCCAATGATCGGTGTCCTCCACGAGCATGACGGGGCAACGCTTGAGCTTCCAGAAGACATCGAACAGGCGCTGCATTCCGCGCAGCACGTGGGACGGGTCGGTGACGCGGGCGAGTTCGTCGCCCGCCGCCCGCTTGATGTCGGCGACTACCTTGCCTGTGAGTACGGCGCCCCCAGCGATCTCGAACCCAGCTCTAAGCTCGCGTGTGTTGGTCTGCGACCTGTGCTCGGCTGATGCACGATCAAGCGCCTGCGCCTCATGACGCGTGAGCTGTGCGTCGGGAACATCGCGGATCTCGGTGATCGCGTGGCGCGCGAAAGCCGCCGGATCTCCAGCCTCGACACCAATCACGCTCACGCGAAGCGGTAGGAAGCCCTCGTCAAGACTGTTTGCGACAGCTGCAATCAGACTAGACTTCCCGGAGCCCATGCGTCCCACCACGGTGGTGACGCCCTCACCGCGCTCGATGCTGCGGCGCAGTGCGCCATCTACGTCCGGTGCTCCGAGAGTTGAGTAGCCAACGTGTTCGCCGGCGAGCAGGTCAAAGCGCCCTGAAGTCTGAAAGGCGAACTCGGTGTCGAGCGTTTGCAGCGTGTCACGCATCAGTGATTGCTCTCGAAGAGCTCGTAGAGCTTACGCGGGCGGCCAATGCGTTCCTGCTGTTCGGGAAATGACCGTACAAGCCCTTCCTCCTCCAGTTCACGCAGTAGTTGTCGAGCGCGTTGACCTGAAACCCCAAGTGTGGCCAGCAGCTGAGGGTCAGACCCAGATGTAGGTCCGTGATCAGCGAGATAGCGGGCGATTGTCGACGCAGAGCGCGGGAGTTTCGCCAGAAGTTGGCGTTGGTGCTCGCGTTTCGCCAACAGCTCGGCGACCGGCTCCGATGAGAGAACCGCTGTACGCGCTAGCTCAAGCAGCGACCGTGGCAGACCGTCGGTCTCATTGACGATGGCGTCAATGTCGACTCTGGGCTCACCCGCCAGTCGCCGGGTTAGGAACTTTCGCTGTTCGGCGGCAGAGAGAGGAGCGAGTTCGAACTGGACGTCGAAGAAGGCGCTAGCTGGAGGGCGGGTCAGCTCGTCGCGAAGCACGTCGTTGGCCGCGACTACCCATTGGTGATCCTGCTGCCATAGCTCGTCACGTAGGCGGCCGAACAGCGTGTGGGCGTGGCCTTCTCCCGGAGGCGAATCGACCAGAATCAATGAGGCGGGCGCCTCCCCCAGGCGCCGGGCGAGGCGAAGAAGCGCACCGGACGGTGTCGTCTCGGGGACCACGCTTGACCGCAGCGTGTCGCCAAATGCCCCCCAGCGCTGGCCGAGGGCATCGGCGATGACCATCAGCGCCTGCCCAGCGTCCTGTGCGGGCCCAAGATCGATATACACGGCCGGCCTCGCGTCATCGTTGTGGTCACCCTGAATTGCTCGCAGAAGCGTCGTCTTGCCCGACCCCGGTGGCCCGAGAACGAGCGCATTGAGCTTGTGACCGACTGCGGCCTCGAGTGCGGGCATGATACGCGGAGCAAGGAAGAGATCGCGGTCGACCGTGCCGAGCAAAGGACGATTGTCTAGACGCACCATTGCGAAAATATAACAAACTTTCGCAAGTCCACGCGCATCCGAGCTGCGAGGCGGGGATCGCGGCGAGCTGCTCGGCGCGCTCGCGCACCTCCGCCTCCAGGCGCGCGAAAGGCACCGCCGCGTTGATCAGGCCCGCCCCCACGGCCTCCACGCCGGACAGCGGCCTGCCGCTCAGCGCGTACTCCTTGGCCCTCGTCAACCCCAGCCGGTATAGCCACATGCCCGTCAGGTAGCAGCCCCACATGCGCGAGTAAGAGCTGCCGATGCGCGCGTCCTCGCTGGCGATCACGAGGTCCGCGCACAGCGCCATGTCGCTGTCGCCGCCCACGCACCAGCCGTGCACCTGCGCGATCACCGGCTTGGGCGAGCGCCACAGGCTCAATGAACTTGGGCACCGCGCCCTGGTCGGAGGCGGCGAGCGCGAAGTCCTTGCCGGGGTCCCACACGCCGTCGGTGGTGAACACGGCGTCCCAGTGGTGAAAGCCGCCGCCGAAGTCGAAGCCCGCGCAGAACGCGCGCTCGGCGCCGCGCAGCAAGATCACCTTCACCTGCGGGTCGGCGCTCGCGCGGTGGACCGCCGCTTCCAGCTCATCGGGCATCGGCGGCACGATCGTGTTCAGCCGCTCGGGCCGGTTCAGCGTGATCGTCGCGATCGCTTCGTCGGTGTCGTCTCGTAGGTCTTCGGGAGCCTCCCTCGGATCGGCGCATGGCGGGCTCTCAGCCTAGGGCTACTATTTGGCGGGCAGGTATGATCGCTGTGGACGTTGTGTCCGCGGAGTCAGGTCCCATGGGGATGGGGAGAGTCGAGAGGGAGGTGGCGTGCGATGGAGGTCGAAGTCACGGAATCGATGACTCGCGAGGCCCTGGGCGCGCCGACGATCGCGCAGGCGTTCCGCATCACCGCGGCCGAGCGCGCGGAGGAGGTCGCGATCCGCACGAAGGGCGACGCGTTCACCATCACCTGGGGCGAGCTGCGCGAGCGCGTGGACGCGCTCGCGGGCGGGCTGGCGAGGCTGGGCGTGCGCCACGGCGACAGCGTCGCGCTGATGATGGGCAACCGCCCCGAGTTTCACCTCTGCGACCTCGCCGCGATGATGCTCGGCGCCACCCCGTTCTCGATCTACAACACGTACACGCCCGAGCAGATCCGCTACGTGGTGGCGGACGCCGACGCGAAGGTGCTGATCTGCGAGCAGCACTACCTGCCGCAGGTGCGCGAGGCGCGCCGCGAGCTGCCGAACCTCGAGTACGTGATCGTGATCGACGGCGAGGCGCCGCTGGGCACGCTCCCGCTGTCGGAGGTCGAGGGCTCCAACCCCGACTTCGACGTCGACGCCTCCGTCGCCGCGATCGAGTCGACGGACGTGCTCACGCTGATCTACACCTCCGGCACGACCGGCCCGCCGAAGGGCGTGCAGCTCATACACCGCAACCTGCTGGCGACCGTCAAAGGCATCGAGGATCTGATCGACTTCCCGCGCGATGGGCGCGTCGTCTCGTGGCTGCCCGCGGCGCACATCGCCGAGCGCAACGCCCATCACTACCTGCCGATCGTGTTCGGCCTGGAGATCACGTGCTGCGACGACCCGCGCGAAGTGCTCTCGTATCTGCCCGAGGTGCGTCCCAGCTGGTTCTTCGCGGTGCCGCGCATCTGGGAGAAGCTCAAGGCGGGGCTCGAGACGATGGTCGCCGCGCAGCCCGACGAGCGCCGCGAGCAGCTCAAAGCGGCGCTCGATGCCGCCGTGCGCAAGGTGCGCCTGGAGCAGTCAGGCGAACCGGTGCCGGCCGAGCTGGCCGAGCAGGTGGCGAAGGCCGATGAGGAGATCTTCTCGGGGCTGCGGGCAATGCTGGGGCTGGACCAGGTCGAGGCGATCAACGTCGGCGCGGCGCCCACGCCCGTGGAGGTGCTGGAGTTCTTCCACGCGATCGGGCTGCCGCTCTCGGAGCTGTGGGGCATGAGCGAGACGTGCGGCGCCGGCAGCGTCAACCCTCCGGGCAAGATCAAGCTCGGGACCGTCGGGCCGCCCGCCCCCGGCATCGAGATCAAGCTCGACGTCGACGGCGAGGTGCTCGTCAAATCCGACGTGGTGATGCTCGGCTACCGCAACCTGCCGGAGAAGACCAGCGAGGCGTTCACCGATGACGGCTGGCTGCGCACGGGCGACATCGGCGCGTTCGACGAGTATGGCTATCTGACGATCGTCGATCGCAAGAAGGAGCTGATCATCAGCGCCGCCGGCAAGAACATGTCGCCCGCGAACATCGAGGCGACGATCAAGAGCAGCTCGCCGCTGATCGGCCAGGCGTGCTGCATCGGCGACCGGCGCCCGTACAACACCGCGCTGATCGTGCTCGACGCCGACTTCGCGCCCGCGTGGGCCGCGCAGCAGGGGATCGAGGGCACGACGCTCGAGTCGCTCGCCGGCAACGAGCAGGTGCGCGCCGCGGTGCAGGCGGCCGTGGACGCCGCCAACACCAAGCTCGCGCGCGTGGAACAGGTGAAGAAGTTCGAGATCGTGAGCGGCGACTGGCTTCCCGGCGGCGACGAGCTGACGCCCACCATGAAGCTCAAGCGCAAGCCGATCGCCGAGAAGTACGAGCGCGCGATCGACGCGATGTACGCGGGGTAGCCGCGGCACGACACCCCCAGCGGCGCTTGGCCACCGGCGCCGAATCGCGGGTCGCGGGTCAGTGCAGCGCGATCACGTACACCGCCGGTTTGCTGATCCTCGGGGCGCGCCTGTCGTTGGCGAGCACCCACAGCTTGCCGTCCGCGAACGCCGGCAGCGGCGTGGCGAGTTCGTCGTTGAGGCGCAGAGCCGTCGAGGCGATGTGGCCGTCGGTCGAGATTCGCGTCAGCTGCATCGCAAACGCCCTCGTCCTTCGGCACAGCGTGCGACCCGGCCACGTGCCGAGAACGAGCGCTTCGCCGCTCGCCCCCGACGTGATCGCATAGGGGCTCTCGCACGCGTACGGCAGCCGAAAGCTGCTGATCGCGCCGCTCGCGCTCACGTACGCCACATGTCCGGGGACCGCGATCCACACCGCGCCGCCGGGGGCCGCCGCGGTGAGCACCTCGTCCTGAAGCGGATACAGGGAGTGGGGCACGGGGAGCGTCTTCACGCTCGCGCCCGTGGCGGTGGTGAGGCTCACGACGAGTCGTCCGCTCGCATTCGTCGAGCGTCCCACGATCCAGAAGTCGTCTTCTGGCCCGTCCTCGATCGCGTACGGTTCCAGCGCGGTCAAGTAGCTCGCGATCGCATACGTGACGGGGTCGATGCGGAAGAGGGCGCCACCGGGCGGACTCACCTGCGACCACACGCCCCACAGGCCGCCGTCCGCGGCGGCGACCAGGGGGCTGGACGGCGTGCCGGCGAGGCCCGGCAGGAGCGTGCTGGAGGCGACGCCGGCGGGCGAGACGTGATCGAGCCGCGGGCTTGCCGATTCGGCGTGCCCTTCCAAGCCACCGAAGAACGACACGCCGCCGTCGGGCGTTGCGGTCGCGGTCGCTTCCACCGCCCTGCCTTCGTGGTCATCGCCTTCGGGAACCGCCACGTTCTCGAGCACGCGGCTCGACGGCGCCAGCTGCAGGACTTCACGCGGACCGACCACCCACATCGTTCCGGACAGGCCCGGCGCCAGCGCGCGCGAGCCGCTGTCGTCCCCGTCAGGTAGCTCGATGCGCCTGATCGACACGCGCAGGCCCGGCGCCGCAGCTGCCGTCGCGGCGCCCGCGAGCGACATCAGCGCCGCCGCCAGCCCAGCCGCGATCCGCCGCCGTGAGCTCACAGCGCGCTGTCGGGCGGAGCCGTTGCGAACGACGGCTCGTGCGGACGCAGCCGCATGAGAGCCTTCCATGTGGCTGGGCCGAGCACTTCGCTCGCGTGCAGGTGGTGACGGCGCTGAAAGTGGGCGAGCGCTTGTGCGGTCTGCGCTCCCAGGAAACCGCCCACAGGCAGGTGCGCGCCCGCTGCGTTAAGTAGCTCCTGCGCCCACACGACCTCATCGCCGTCGGCGCCCGCGTGCAGCGTCGGGGGCGTCGCCTTCATGCGCGCGGGCGCCGGCAGCGGCGCGCCCAGCGCGCTCAGCGCTTCCGGCTGCGCGTCGTCGAGGTCGAAGAAGCTCGAGCCGAGCGCGTCGTAGGCGAGGGCGAGGGCGCGGAAGCGGGTCACTTCGGCCGGCGCGGGGCCGCCGTACAGTTGCCCAAGCGGCAGGATCGCGCGGCCGTAGATCGAGTTGGCGCCAATCGTGGCGGCGAAGGCCGCATCCACGCTGACGCCGAAGTCGCGCCAGTAGATCTGCGGCAGCACCACGTTGAAGGCGCCCGGGCCGAGGAACACCGAGTAGGGGAACTTGGGGTGCTCGGAGACCTCCGCTTCGCTGGCCAGGCCGATCGGGAACGCGGCGCCGAGCTGCGCGCGGAGCACCGCCACGAATGCCTGCGCGGCGCCGTACAGCGAGTCGTATTCGGCCTCGGCGTCCACGACCAGGCACTGCGCGCCGGCGCGAACAGCCGCGACCGCTGCGGCCGCTTCGCCGATCGGGTTCTGTCCATACGCGAACGTCCACGCGCACAGCGTCGCGCCGGCGGCGCGCGCTTCGGCCACGAGCACCGGCGAGAACTGCAGCTCGGGCGTCGCACCGTCGGCCGCCTTGACGTACAGCGTGCGCACGCCCGCGGCTGCCGCCCGCGCGGCCAGTTCTACGCCGCTTCCGCCGGGGGCGAGCTGGTTCACCCACAGCGCCGTGCCGCGGAATGGCTTGGGGACCGGCGGCCCGGCGGCGAGCGCGCCGGTAGCGCTCACAACGCAGATGGATAGGGCGAGCGCGACCACGGCACGCACACGGGGACCCGTCCAGCTCACGGAGCGGATCCTAGTGCGCGCGTCTCGCGTCAGCCGGAAGGACCCGTCTCGCGCTCGGACAGACGGCGCTCCAGCGCGACGATGCGTTCGGTGTCTTCGTAGAAGTCCTCGTGCAGCACGATGCGCCCCCAGCGGGTGCGTGCGAGCAGAACGGTGCGGTTGCGGTAGATCACCTCGCCCGCGGGGTCGCGTGCGTGGTCGTCGAAGCGCGCAATCAGCGTCAGCCGCCACGGCGCGCCTGCCACGAACAGCTCGCTGACGTGGCCCTGCAGGCCGGCGTCGACGAAGCTCTGCAGGAAGCGGCCGATGGCGTCCCTGCCGCGGTGCTCGCCGGCCCAGCGGTGCTCGCCGTCGTTGAAGCGCATGACCGCATCGTGGGCGTAGCCGGACAGCAGCGGCTCGATATCACCCGAGTTGAGCGCACGCACGTCGCGGCGGATCTTGAGCAGCAGGGCTCTGGCGAGCAGCGGCCTGGCGATGAGCGCCAGCCCGGCGCCGGCCCACGCTCGCCGGTTGCGCATCGCCGTCACCGCGCCAGCAGCTCGCGCATGTGCGCGGCGAGCGTCGTCGGCTGATCCTCGGGGATCAGCGTGTAGGAGTCGGCGATCTCCACGAGCGTGCCCTGCGGCAGCAGCTCCGCCAAGAGCGGGCCGTGCTCGCGCGGCATCAGACGGTCCTCGATCGCCCACGCGACCAGCGCGGGGCGGTCGAACGTGCGCAGCGCGTCCGCGGCCGCGGTCAGGTCGCGGCGTCCCTGCGCGGCGCCGCGCACGTACTTCGCGAGGTCGCGGCGAATCTCCGGCTGGGCGATCGCGGGGCCGAACCAGCGGTCCATGATCTCGCGCGGGACCGGCGTCTTGCTCAGCGGCCCGTATGTGAGCGGCAGCCTGCGCAGCCGGTCGAAGCGGAACGGCAGCATCATCGCGGCGATGCCGCCGGGCACCAGCGCGATGTACGGCATCAGCCGCGCGGCTCCTTTGGGCGGCACGTTGTCGAACGCCTCGCACGAGCAGATCGCAAGCCGCGCGATGCGCTCGTCGTAGGCGCTGCCGACCAGCAGCTGCGGGCCGCCCCAGTCGCACATCGCGAGCGTCACGTCTCGCAGGTCAAGGCGCTCGAGCAGCTCTCCCAGGAGCTCCGCGATCCCGCGCATCGACAGGTCGGCGTCGGCGCGCATCGGGTGGCGGTGGCCGCCCAGCGGCAGCGTCGGCGCGACGCAGCGGTAGTCCGAGCGCAGATCGGCGATCACGTGGCGCCACAGCGAGCCGTCCATCATCAGGCCGTGCGAGAGGACCACCGCGGGGCCGCTGCCGCCGGTGTCCTCGTATTCGATCGTCCCGCTCGACAGCTCCACCTGGGGCATCGTGCACCTCCTGATCGTGATCGTCGACTAGATAGATCGCTCTAGTGGATCTGGAGCCTATCATTGGAGCGGCAAGCGCGAACCAGGGGAGGCCCAATGCCGGGCACGAGGGATCGGATCATGGACAGCAGCGCCGAGCTGTTCCGCCGCCAGGGCTACGCCGGCACCGGCGTCAAGCAGATCGTCGCCGCCGCGAACGCGCCGTTCGGCTCGCTGTACCACTTCTTTCCAGGCGGCAAGGAGCAGCTGGGGGCGGAGGCGATCCGCACGTCCGGGCGGCTGTACGCGGAGCTGTTCGCGACGATCGCCGCGCAGGCGCCGGACGTGACCACCGCCGTCCGCGAGTTCTTCAGCGGCGCCGCGGAAACGCTCGTGGAGACCGACTACGCGGACGCGTGCCCGATCGCCACGGTCGCGCTGGAGGTGTCGAGCACCAACGAGCAGCTGCGCGAGGCTTGCGCGGAGGTGTTCGACGGCTGGATCACCGGCGCCACCATGTACTTCAGCGCCGCCGGGATCCCCCCAGGGCGCGCGCGAGAGCTGGCGTTCTCGATGCTGTGCCTGCTCGAGGGCGCGTTCGTGTTCTGCCGCGCGATGCGCAGCACCGAGCCGCTGCGCGTGGCCGGCGAGAGCGCCGCGGCCGCGACGCGTAGCGCGCTGGCCGACGCCGGGCTGTAGCGAGCGTCGAGCGCTCGCTCAGCCGCGCGACTCGTACGCGGCCTGCTCCTCGGCGGTCCGCTCGGCCCACGGGATCGCCTCCAGGCGCGCGTCCGGGATCGGCTCGCCGCTTTCCACGGAGATCCCGTAAGCGCCCTCCTCGAGCCGGCGCTCGGCCCGCTCGATCGCGTCCAGCTCGTCGCGCAGCCGCTGGCCTTGCGCCTGCGCGAGCTCCTCGTCGAACAGGTCCCCGCCGACGTCCGCGGCCTCGAACGGGTCGACCACGTCTTCGCTGTCGTGGGAAGCCTGCTCGCCGAGCGCATGCTCTATGCGAGCGCGCTCGCGGGCGAGGATCTCGCGGGCGTGTTGGGTGTCCATGCGGCAAGTATGGACTGCGCGGCGTGCGCGTGCGATCCCGCCGGATCGACGCGCGGGCTCACGGGTTGGGAGCAGAGCCGACGGCCGGGATCGAACCGGCGACATCCGCTTTACAAGAGCGGTGCTCTACCAGCTGAGCTACGTCGGCTTGGCGTGGGCATCGTACCGCCGCAGCGCGTCCCGCTCGGTGAGCTACGCTCGGCTCGATCACGAAGCGATGAGCAACCGCCTGCACTACAGCGAGGAGGAATTCGAGGCACTCGTGAGCTCGGCGCTCGACGAGCTCCCGGCCGAGTTCCAACGGGCGCTGGAGCACGTAGCGGTCGTCGTTTCCGATCGCGGTGCAGAGAACCACGCGTACGGGATGTACGTCGGCTCCAAGCTGGGTGGCTCTGATGCTTTCGGGGCCCGGTCGCGTCAAGGCGCGCTTGGCCTACCCTCTCGCGTCCGCCCCGCGTGGCTGAGGATGTACGGCAGGAGGACCCTGTGCAGGGGCTCCGTGAGTCGCCAGATCGGGCGGCCGATGCCTTTCCGGTAGCGCACCAGCGTGGTCCACACGACGCACGCGTCGCTGACCGTGACGACGTTGTACCCGTCGATCAGCGGTGAGCTGGCTGCGAGCGTCACCGTGTTCGCGGGCTCCGTGTGCGTCTGCCAGCCGAGCACGCGGTCGGGCTCGCGTCGCTGCAGCTTCAGCCCGAGCCCTAGTTCGAAGCCGAGTGCGAGAAACCACGGGATCGGCGTGGGCGCTCCCTCGAAGGTCGCGCGTGCCCACTGCTCCGGTGTCGTGGAGGCGGCGTCGTCGATGCGCAGCTCATACGACAGCACCCGCTGGCACCCGGCCAGATCCTCGCGCGAGCGGATGGACTCAGGCACCTCGATCCGGCGAGCTCGCGGCCTGCTCATATCGACCTGCTGTGGCGAATCACGGGGCAACCCAGTGTAAGGCCTGGTGTTCGTGCTGTAACACCGCTCTCGCGGACGGTGTACATAAGGCATGGAGTCTCTGCCCGACATGCCCGCTTCCGCCCCGCCGGTCGACCTGGGCGTCTTCCGCGAGCGCTCGCTGCAACGCGGCGTGAACCCGGTGATCTACTGGATCGTGCGCGCGATCTTCGTGCCGTTCTTCCTCGTGTACTTCCGCATGCAGCGCGTCGGGCGCGAGCACCTGCCGCGCAGCGGGCCGCTGCTGCTGGCGGCCAACCACCGCAGCTTCCTGGATCCATTCGTGATCGGCACGCTCGTGCGCCGGCCGGTCTACTACATGGCCAAGCGCGAGCTGTTCGAGAAGCCCTGGCAGGCGTGGATCCTGAACGCGCTCGGCGCGTTTCCCGTCGACCGCGGCGCCGGCGACGGCGACGCGATGGCCACGGCCCGCGCGATCCTCGCGCGAGGGGACTGCGTGGTGCTGTTCCCGGAGGGCACCCGCGTGCGCCGCGGCGGCCTGGGCGATCCGCGGCGCGGCATCGGGCGCCTGGCGCTCGAAACGGGCGCGCCCGTGGCGCCGGTCGCCGTGATCGGCTCGGACGCCGTGCGCAGGGGCTGGCGCATCCGCCCGCGCAAGGTGCGCCTGCGCGTCGGCCGTCCGCTGCGCTACCCGATCGTCGAGAACTGCTCGCCGGCGCTCGCCGCCGGCGTGACCGAGCGTATTTGGGCGTGCATCAGCCTGCAGTGGGACTGGCTGGGCGGCGCCAAGGCAACGGGCGCGGCGCTCGCCGCGGAGCCCGTCAAGCGCGAGATCTCGCGCGCGGCGTAGCGGCGGCGCGGGCTCGGGTCATGCGCGGGGGTAGGGTGCAATGAGTGGGCGAGCAGACCAGTCACAAGCCGAAGGCGCAGCTCGATGCGGAGTTCTCGGAGCTCTACCGTGCGCACCTGCGCGACGTGTACAGCTACGCCTACTACCGCGTGGGCGATCATCACGACGCAGAGGACCTCACCGAGCAGACGTTCCTGCAGGCCTACCGCCACTTCGAGCGCGCGCAGCGCGAATCCGACGGTCGCCCGCTGCGCCCGTGGCTGATCCGCATCGCGCACAACCTCGCCGCGAACCTCTACCGCGACCGCTCGCGCAAGCCCGTGTCGCCGATCGACGACACGACCACCCTCACCGCGATGCACACGACCGAGCAGCTGGTCGAGGGGCGCGACGAGCTCAGCCGCGTGCTCGTCGGGGTGCAGCTGCTCCCCGACGATCGGCGCGAGGCGCTGATCATGCGCTTCGCGCTCGGCATGGACAACCGCGAGATCGCGCGTGCGCTGGGGCGCTCCGACGGCGCCACCAAGGTGCTGATCCATCGCGCGATCAAGCAGCTGGAGGAGATCGTCCATGACTGAGGCCGCACCCAGCTTCGAGGGGCTGCTGCGCGAAGCGCTCGCGCCCGTGGAGCCGCCCGCGGACCTCGCCGAGCGCCTCGAGAGCACGCTCACGAGCATCACCGAGATGGCCGCCGACGAGCTCGAGGCGTGGGAGCTGTCGGCGATGCGCGACCCCCGCAACTGGGTTCGCCCGGCCGCTGCGCTGGTGGTCGGCACGAGCGCCGGCGCGGCGCTCGTGCTGCTGCGCGCGCGCCGGCGGGCGCATGGCTCCAGCGGCGGCCTGGACGGCATGTTGGAGACCGCGGAGCGCACCGTCGCGGACCTCGGGCGCGAGGCCCGCAAGCTGCTCGGCGATCGCTGAGCGCGCGCCGGCGATCGTCCTCACCTGACCGTCCGCACCTTGACTCGCCAGTCGTCGAGATAGGCTCTGAGTCCCGCACATGGCCACCTGCTACCGCCA
This sequence comes from Solirubrobacteraceae bacterium, assembly GCA_035483595.1. Classification (GTDB taxonomy): domain Bacteria; phylum Actinomycetota; class Thermoleophilia; order Solirubrobacterales; family Solirubrobacteraceae; genus Palsa-744. The sequence continues at coordinate 63,416 of DATHPU010000022.1, read as the reverse complement.
CCCCTCGCGCGAGACGGGGGTCTCCTGCTCCAACTGCGGGCGCCCGATCTGCCCCGACTGCATGACCACCACGCCCGTCGGCATGCGCTGCCCCGAGTGCGCTAGCCAGCGCACGGTCGTCAAGACGCTGCGCAACACCGCCAGGCGTCCCGAGGTGACGCTGGCGCTGATCGCGATCAACGTCGCCGCGTTCCTCGCCGAGGGGAACGTGTCGTTCGGCGGCCAGCCGACCAACAAGGTCTACGAAGAAGGCGCCCTGCTCGGGAGCTACCCGGGCTTCCCGAGCCTGGGCGTGGCCCACGGGCAGTGGTGGCGCATCGTCACGAGCGGCTTCCTGCACGAGAACCTGCTGCACATCGGCTTCAACATGTACGTGCTGTACGTGCTCGGCATCCAGCTCGAGCCGGTGCTCGGCAAGGTCAAGTTCGGCGCGATCTACGCCGTGTCGCTGCTGACCGGTTCGCTGGGTGCGCTGCTGGTCTCGCCGCACGCCGTCACCGTTGGCGCCTCCGGCGCGGTCTTCGGCATCATGGGCGCGTTCGCGGTCGAGCTGCGCGCGCGCCAGCTGCCGCTGATGCAGGGGATGATGGGCGGCGTCGGCGGCCTGATCCTGATCAACCTCGTGATCAGCTTCACGATCCCCGGCATCTCCTGGGGCGGGCACGTCGGCGGACTGATCGGCGGCGCGCTCGCGGCATTTCTGCTTCAACAGGGCCAGCAGCGTCGCATGCAGGCGCTCTCCTATGCCGGCTGCGCGGCGATCGCGATCGCCGCCGTGGCCGGCTCGATCGCCACGTCGAAGGCCAACGAAGCCGAAGCGTCGGCGCCGGTCCTCACGCAGGCGCCCGAACCCTGAGCGGCTCAGGTGCCCGCGACCGGCACCGGTAGCGCCGCCGCCGCGGGCGGCGTCTCGCTGACGCAACCCCGGATGCAGCATCTGCGCGGGCAGCTCCAGGCCGTCGATCAGCCGCGGCCCCGGCCTGGAGAAGTAGGCGGAGGCGCTTATCCCGCTGACTGTAGGGGTAAGCTCGCCTCGTGGCAGCGTTGGCGGAGGCCGAAATCGAGCAGCGCCTGGCGGGCGCATCCGAGTGGCGTCGCGATGGCTCGGCGATCGTGCGCGACCTCGCGTTCGCCGACTTCGCGCAGGCGGTCGCGTTCGTCGATCGCGTCGCGGAGGCCGCCGAAGCCGCCAACCACCACCCGGACATCCTGGTACATGGTTGGAACAAGGTGCGCCTGACGCTCTCCACGCACTCGCAGGGCGGCCTCACCGACGCCGACTTCCAGCTGGCAGCGCAGCTCGATCGTCTCGCGTAGAGACGACCCGCGCGCTTGCTACGGTTGGGGGGTCGAGCACACGATGACTGACGACGAAGAACTTCCTCGAAGTAGCGTCGCCCAAGCGCGCCCGACGTGAACGGCCTCAAGCTGATCTTCGCGGCGCTGCTGGTCGCGATCAACGCCTTCTTCGTGATCGCCGAGTATGCGCTGGTGCGCTCGCGCAAGGCGCGCCTGGAACTGCTGCGCGAGGAGGGCGCCAAGGGCGCGACGCTGGCGCTCGCACAGTTGGACAACGTCAATGAGTACATCTCCGCGGTGCAGATCGGCGTGACGATGACCTCGATCGGCATCGGAGCACTGGGCGAGCCCGCGCTCGCTTCGATCCTCAAGGGTGCGCTGGGAAACACGATCAGCCACGGCGTGGCTGTCGCTGTCGCGGTGATCGTGGCGTTCGCGATCATCTCCTCCGCGCAGCTGATCGCGGGCGAGATGGTGCCCAAGTTCTATGCGATCGACCGCGCCGAGGCCGTCGCACGGCGTGTCGCGCGGCCGCTGCAGGCGTTCAGCGCGCTGTTCCATCCGTTCATCGTCGCGCTCACAGCCGTCGCCGATCGGATCCTGCGGCTGCTGGGCGTGGACATGAGCCAGGAGCGGCGCGGCGGCTCCTCCGACGAGCTCAAGCGCCTGATCGCGGAGTCCCACGAGGGCGGGCAGATCGACCAGGGCGAGGCCGGCATGCTGACGGGCGTGTTCCACCTGCACGAGCAGGAGGCGCGCCAGGTGATGACACCGGCGCCGGCGGTGGTCACGGTCGACGTCTCCCAGGATGTGGAGACGGCGCTGAAGCTGTGCGTGTCGAGCGGCCACACGCGCCTGCTGGTCACCGAGGAGGAAGACCGCGACCGGATCCGCGGCCTCGTGCACGTGTCGGAGCTGGTGCGCCAGCTGATGGAGCACGGGCCGAGCACGCCGATCGAGCCGGTCGTCCACGACGCGCTGATCGTGCCCGAGACGAAGCCGCTGGACGACCTGCTCGCCGATCTGCAGCGCGAGCGGACCTCGCTCGCGGTCGTGGTCGACGAGTACGGGCGCGTAGTGGGCGTGGTCAGCGTCGAGGACATCATCGAGGAGGTCGTCGGCGAGATCGCCGACGAGACCGACCCGACGGCGGGGGAGATCCGCAGGCTGGCGGACGGGGACTGGTTCGTGCGTGGCCACGTCGCGATCACCGATCTCGCCGACTACGGCCTGCACTTGCCGGTCGACAGCGACGCCTATAACTCGATCGGCGGGCTCGTGTTCGCCGAGCTCGGGCGCCTGCCCAAGCGCGGCGACACGGTGACCGCGAACGGTTTCTCGGTCCGCGTCGAGTCGGTGCGCGACAACCGCATCGAGGCGGTGCGCATCCGCGAGCGGCGTCTCGTGCCGCGGGAGGACCCTTAAACACGTCCGGCCCGCGGGGGGAGCGGACCGGATCGTGCGCACTGGGAGGAGGCGGGTGTGCGATGCGACGTTTGACGTCGCATGAACAAGTATCGCGATGTTGATGAACCGCAGCTAAAAGTTCAGTAGGCGTGGATCCCGCGTCCGCTCTTGCGCCCGAGCGCCCCTTCTGCCACCAGCTCCTGCACGCGCGCGGGCACCGGCTCGCCGATCGTCTCGCCGATCGCCTTGGAGACGTCCAGCCCGACGAGGTCCAGCAGCGCCAGCGGGCCCATCGGATGTCCCGCGCCGAGCTTCATGCACGTGTCCACGTCGGCCGGGTCCATTCCGGTCTCTTCCACGAGGCGCACCGCGCTGAACAGGTACGGGAACAGCAGCCGGTTGACGACGAAGCCGGGCACGTCGGGCACCTCCACGGGCGTCTTCTCGAACGTCTCGCACAGCTTCAGCGCACGGCTGCGCGTCTGCTCGCTCGCCGCCTTCGGGAAGACCAGCTCCACCAGCTGCATCTTCGTCACCGGGTTGAAGACGTGCAGGCCGAGGAAGTTGTGCGGACGGCCGCTCTCCTGCGCCAGCCGCTCGATCGACAGAGAGGAGGTCGTGCTCGCGAGGATCGCGTCCTCGTCGAGGACCGCGTGCAGCTCGGTGAGCAGCGCCGCCTTGGCGTCGTGGTCCTCGATCACCGCCTCCACCACGAACGTGGCCTCGGCCAGCGCCGCGGAGTCGGTGACGATTTCCACGTGGTCCGGATCCACCTCCGCTTCGAGCCTGTGCAGGGTCTTCTCGACGGTCGCGCGCGCGCGATCCGCGGACGTCTCCGAGCGGGCCAGCAGCAGCACCGGCCCGTGGTGCGCTGCCGCGGCGGCGAGGCCGCACGCGATCGCGCCGCTGCCGGCTATCCCAAGGCGTTTGCTCAAGGTCTTCCTTGTCCTCTCTCGGGCGTCGCGACCACTGGCTGACTGACCAGTCAATCGGTCGACGCGGTAGAATTACTGATGCAGGGTCCGGGCATCTTATTCAGACGCGCCTGGGCGGGCCTTCGATCAGCGAGCGCGTAGGTGGATAGGTGAGCGGGCTCCGATCGTCTCCATATTCGTCGCGCAACACTCCGTAGGAGGACTCCTGACATGAGGCAACCAGAGGGCCGCGAAGTCGTGATCGTCGAGGCAGTGCGCACGCCGATCGGACGCGGGCACAAGGAAAAGGGCTACTACAAGGACGTCCACCCGAACACGCTGCTCGGGGCCGTCTACTCCGATGTGATCAAGCGCGCCGGCATCGACGCGGCGCAGGTCGAAGACGTGATCGCCGGCTGCGTGTCGCAGTTCGGCGAGCAGGGCCTGAACGTCGCGCGCAACGCATGGCTGCAGGAGGGCCTGCCGATCGAGACCCCCGGCACGACCGTCGACCGCCAGTGCGGCTCCGCGCAGCAGGCGGTCAACTTCGCCGCCGGCCTGATCGCCGCCGGCGTGCACGACGCCATGATCGGCTCCGGCGTCGAGCACATGGGCCACCTGCCGTTCTCCGCCGTCGCGCAGACCCAGGGCGAGTTCGGGCTGGCGTTCCCGCCCGAGCTGATGGCCAAGCACAACATCGTCGGCCAGGGCCTCGGCGCGGAGATGATCGCCGACCAGTGGGAGATCCCCCGCTCGGAGCTCGACGAACTGGCCGTGCGCTCGCACCGCCTCGCCAACCAGGCCACGCAGGAGGGCCGCTTCGAGCGCGAGATCGTGCCGATGACGGTGGACGGCGACACCTACGTCACCGACCAGGGCATCCGACCGGACACCAACCTCGAGGCGCTCTCGCAGCTGAAGCCCGCGTTCAAGCCCGACGGCAAGATCACCGCCGGCAACGCCTCGCAGATCTCAGACGGCGCCGCCGCGGTGCTGCTGATGTCAGCGGACAAGGCCAAGGAGCTCGGCCTGACGCCGCGCGCGCGGATCGTCGACCAGACGACCGTCGGCTGCGACCCGGTGAAAATGCTCGAGGGTCCGATCCCCGCCACGCGCAAGATCCTCTCGCGCAACGGCATGCAGATCGACGACATCGACCTGATCGAGATCAACGAGGCGTTCGCGCCCGTCGTCGCAGCCTGGCGTCGCGAGCTCTCGCCCGACATGGACCGCGTCAACGTCAACGGCGGCGCGATGGCGCTCGGGCACCCGCTCGGATCGACCGGCGCGCGGCTGATCACCACGCTGCTGCACGAGCTCGAGCGCTCCGACAAGGAGATCGGGTTCGTGACGATGTGCTGCGGCGGGGGGCTCGGGACGGGCACCCTCATTCAGCGGGTCTGACGGACTTGTCTTAGGGGCCGGCCTTCGGGCCGGCCTCGCGCGGTTGCGGGGTGGCTTTGACCGAGCGCCGCGGTGGTGCGCCCGCGCGTGATTGCGTTTGTGGCGGCGAATACGAAGCCGCGGTTCCCTTCACGGGAAGGTCGTCAGGCGGCGGCCAGCACCGACGAGGTGGCGCTATCCGCAAACATCACCGATTGTGGCTCACGCTCCGGCACTGCTGCCAGTGCGATGCGTACGACCTCGCCGACCTTCTGGTGCATTTCCTCTGGCGACGCGGCCGCAACTGTGAAATCCAGCTCGATGGTATGCGTTTCGAAGTTGGCTGACGCAGACCCTCCGGGGGCGATCTCGGCGGCGTCCTCGGAGATCGCGTCCTCGACGAGGATCGTAAGTTCCTCGAGGAACTCGTCGGATACATCGTCTGTCGCGAGAATCCTCACGCGCACGGTGAACTCCTCGCCCGGCACGCGCGCCTCCGATTGCGGCCTATCACTACTAGAGCGCATAGCCGTAAGAATACCGGCTGAACGCGCCTACAGCTCCAAGCCCGCACGCCGCATTGCCGCTAGCTTGTTCGCCTTCGCGCGGCGAGGATTGCTTGGCGTGCTTTGTATCGGGATCATTCTGCTCCCGTTAGGCGGGTAGCACTTGACGTAGTTCCTCCCGCCCCGTTCGCACCACCACCCCTGCTTCCACGCGGCTGCGACGAGCGCATCCATGTCGTTGCTATGGACTTTGGGTCGTTTGGCGTTGGGATTGGCCAGGCGCTTGGGGTGCAAAGCGGGATCATCCTAGCGGCGTCCAATGGTGCTGAGCACGATATGAGCGTCGCCTTTACGACTCGCAACGATCAGTCATTCGCCCCTACTCGCTGGTGTTGAAGCCCTGGATGATGTTCTGTTCGGCGGCGCGCAGCAGGCCGAGGACCCGGTAGGGGTCGGTGACGTTGTAGCGCATGCGCACGCTCGAGCTGTACTGGTTCTCGCCGTGGTGTTTGAGGACCTCGACGATCGTGATCACGGAGCCGATCTCGACGTCCTCGTCGTCGCCGTGATCGTGTTCGATCGCCTCCATTTGCTCTGTCACGACCTGGCCGATGATCGCCTGATCCAGTGGCATGTCCGGCCTCCTTCTTGCGGGGAATGGGCTGTCGATGATGCCACCGAAGCCCGCGTCGGTCGAAGCGCGGCCGGCGAGCGGCGGTGGCGCTCAGTCGCTGGGGCCGCCGCCCGTCCAGTCGACGGCAACCGGTGCGAGCGCCAAAAGCGCCGTCCACGTCGCGGCTTCGACGACGCCGCTGGCGGCGATCCCGTGGGCGGTCTGGAAGGCCTCGACGTCGGTGAGCGTCTGCGAGCCGAACAGCCCCGTTGTTTCCTGTGTGGGGGTGGCGCCGGCGAGATGCTCCTGCATCCACAGTACCTGATCGCCCTTGCCGCCCTTCTTCAGTTCCGGGTATTCGGTGTTGGGCGTGACGCTCGTCAGCGGCGCGAGCGGCGCCGCCAGCGTGTTCCAGCCGCTCGCGCCCGTTTCCTGCCAGTCCCAGAAGGACACCCCGGGCGAGCCGTAGTCGACAGCCTCCTCGCGGAAGCGCAGCAGATCCGAGGAGGAGACGCCGCCATAGGTCTGCCCGAGCGGGAAGATCGGGCGGCCGTAGACGCGGTTGGTGATGTACGTGTTGGCGTAGACGGTGTCGACCGACTGGCCGATGTCCTTCCAGTACATCTGCGGCGCGTTGTACTGCGCGCCGCCGGGCCCGAGGAACACCGAGTAGGGGAACGAGGGGTGGTCGAACACGTACGGGAACGAGGCCAGGCCCAGCGGGTAGGTCGGGCCGATCTTCGCGCGCAGGTCGGTGATGTACGTCTGCGCGGCCGCGTAGCGGCCTTCGTATTCGCCCTCCGCGTCGATCACCAAGCAGTCCGCGCCGTTGGCCACCGCCTCCGCGCCGAGCGCCGCCTCGCCCACGGGTTCGCTGCCGTACACGAACTGCCAGGCGCACACCTTCAGCCCGTTGGCGTGCAGTTCGGCGACCAGCTGCGGCGAGAACTGGCTCCAGTAGTTGCTCGAGCCGTCGGAGCTCTTGATGAACAGCGTCGTCACACCCGCGGCGTGCGCCTGCGCCGCGATCGCCGCGACCGAGCCGCCGTCGGACCTGTTCACGTACCAGATCCACATGCCCTGGCCTTCGAAGCCCGTGCCGCCCACCGCGGCGCTGGTGACGGGCGGCGGGTCCTTGGGCGGCGGCGGATGCAGCGCGTGGGTGTACACGTAGATCGGGCCGTAGGAGCTCGTGTAGCGCCCGCCATTGAGGAGAATCATGATGTGGCCGGAGTGCGCGTTCTTGGGCACGGTCGCCACCAGGCCGGAGCTGGGCTTGCCGGCGATCGCGTAGCGCAGGTGCGCGGCCGGCTGCGCCGTCGCCGAGACGCGGCTGATGTGGGCGCCCGGGGACCGGGGGAAGGCGACGACCATCCCCGGCGCGAGGCCGACGCCGCCGAACAGCAGCATTCCCCGCGCGGACACCTGATGCGGGTTGCCGCTGCAGTGAGCGGCGGGCACACAGCTGACGCCGGTGATGCGCACGCTCGTGACGTGAGGCGAACTCGCCTTCACATGGCTCGTGCTCGTGCCGTGGCTGCCGGTCGTGGAGCTGCCGCCGCCGCCGGCCTGCGTGCCCCCCGCGTTCGCTGCGGCGGCGGGCAGCGCGTGGGCAGCGAGCATGTACAGCACCGCCGTGATGGCTGCTGTGGCAACGAATCCCACCCCCTGGAGGGCGCTTCGCGATCGCTTGTGGGCGCCTGTGCTCGCCAAGACCTAGAGCTCCTTCGAGCGGAACCGCCCTCGGGCCGGTGGGCGAGATCCGCGCCCGGCCGGCGGCCCCCGACGTTATCGACTATGGCTTCGCAAACCGCATGTTGGCACGGAAGTTGCGCCGCCGCACCGTTTTGAAGAGCTTTCTCAGCCCCAGCGGAAGCCGACGGAGGCGGGCGCGGGAGCCAGCGGGCTGGACGGGAGCCCGGCGGGAGGGTCGGGCAGGTTGAAGCCGGTCGGCGCCACGTCGTTGGGCGCGTCGGCGTGGAAGACAGACGCCAGGTACTGGTTCTGGCCGCGCCCCACGCCCAGCTCGAACTGCCCGCCGCCGTAGTTGCCGATGCTGCGCTCCGCGCAGTAGTCGTAGGCGTCCAGCAGGTTGCGCAGCCCGCCCAGGCGGGACGGCTTGATGTTGACCATGCGCGGGGGATAGGGCAGCGCCTCGATATCCGCGATCGAGTGGATCGGCGCATCCCACGAGAAGCGCTCGCGGTGCGGGGCGAGCACCGCGTCGGTCTCCGGCGTCAGCGCCGGGTCCTCGATCCAGGCATCCGGGAACGCCTCGGCGACGCGGCGGTAGAGCAGCGGATCGGCGGGCTGGTCGACGATCGAGCCGTGATAGAGGCCCTTGAAGTCGACCGAGTCCACCGCGCCCGTGGCCACCAGCTCGCCGATCAGGCGCTCGTCCCACGAGCTCGTCGGGTCGAGCTTGAAGTGCAGGCCGGGATACAGCGCGAGCCGCCGCTGCAGCGGCTCCAGCGTCGGCGGCTCGCCGAGGCGCAGCGAGACGACGAAGCGCACCGGCTGCGGCTCGCGTCCGAGCGCCGCATGCAGCGTCGTGCCCGCCTGGCGCAGCGCGAGATCGAGCGCCGCCGACTCGTACGCCCACGTGCGGTAGCGGCCCGACACCTCGCGTTGCGGAGGCTCGGGGAACAGTTGCAGCTCCGCCAGACGAGCGCAGAACGACGCGAGCGTGAAGCGCCCCGCCAGCGCCAGCGCCGGGCCGGCGGCCTGCAGGAGGTCGTGGTCGACGGCGTCGTAGGTCACGTCCTCGCCGAGCCCCTCCTCGCCGCCGCCGCGCAGCCTGATGACGGTGCTCTTGCGCTCGAACCCGCTCGAGACCGTCGCCTGCAGCGGCTCCAGCTCGTAGCCGTCGATCTCCAGCTCGAGCTGCGCGAGCGTCTCCCAGGTGCTCACGCGCCAGCCTCGCTTTCCAGGCGCGCCACGAGCTCGTCCAGGCGCAACTCCTCCAGCGCGTCGCCGACCGCCGCGAGCTGGGTGGCGCACAGCTCGATCAGGGTCTTGCCCTCGCTGACCAGCGCGAGCGTCTCATCCAGGCTCGCCTCGCCCGAGTCCAGCCGGCGGATGATCTCCTCAACGCGCGCGGCTGCCGCCTCGTACGTGGGCGGCTGCGCGGCAGCGGAGGCGGCGCCCTCGGGCGGGCCACTCATCGCGGGGTCCTCGTCACTCGACGATCCTCGCAGGTAGCGATCCGTCGGCGAAGCGCAGCCGCAGCTCCGCTGCCTCGCGCGCGCTCGCCGCCGTGAGCACGGGCTCGCCGGTGGCGGACTGCGCGAGCACGTAGCCGCGCTCCAACGTTCGCTGCGGGTCGTGGCCGGCCAGCACCAGCGCCAGCTGGGCGAGCTCGCGCGCCCGCCGCTCGCGGCAGTCCAGCGCCGAGGAGGCCGCCTTGCGCTGGAGCACCACCGCGCGTCGCTCCGTGACGCGCCGCTCGGACTCGACGCGCCGGCGCGAGCCGGCGCGGATCTCGCGCAGCTGCTGGTGCAGGCGCGTGCGCTGGCGATCCAGATGCGCGGCGGGCGCGCGCGACAGCGACGCCAGCAGACGGGCGCGCGTGAGGACCGCCCGCCGACCGTGCTCGCGCAGGCGCGCCGCCGTGGCGGCGAGAGCGGCGCGCGGCTGCATCGCGCGACGAGCGTGCTCGCGCAGTCGCGCGGCCGCAGCCGACTGCTCGGCGCGCGCACGCGTGCAGTCCACGCGCACGGCCGCCTCGGCGGCGTGCGTGGGGGTCGAGCAGCTGACCGCCGCGACGTCGTCGAGCAGCGTGCGGTCGGTGTGGTGGCCCACGGAGGCGATCACGGGCACGCCGAGCAGCGCCACGGTGCGGCACAGCGTCTCGTCGCAGAAGCACAGCAGGTCGGCCAGCGAGCCCCCGCCGCGCGCGACGATCGCCACCTCGACGCCGGCCACGGCCACGAGCTCGCCGAGCGCGCGCACGATCGCGGGCGCCGCGTGGCGGTCCTGCACGGGGGCGAAGCCCCACACCAGGCGCCCCGCCCAGCCGCGGCGGGCGAGCGCCGCCAACACGTCGTCGCGCGCCTTGCCGCCCTCGCCGGTCACCACGCCGATCGTGCGCGGCAGCGTGGGCAGGGCCAGGCGCTTCTGCATCTCCAGCAGCCCCTCCATGTCCAGCCGCTTGCGCAGCCGCTCGATCCGCGCGAGCAGGTCGCCGTCGCCGGCGAGGCGCAGGTCGAGCACCGAGAAGGAGAAGCCGGGGGAGGAGGTGGCGCTGCCGGGGTAGTAGTCGCAGCCGCCCGCCACCACCACCTGCATGCCCTCCGCCGGCGTGCCCGCTCGCGCGACCATCGCATCCCAGTCGCCACGCCAGGCCGCGCACGGGATCGCGCCGCCGGCGTCGCGCAGCTCGAAGTACACGCGCGCCCGCGACGGGCGCAGGTTGACGAGCTCGCCCATCAGCTGCACGCGCGCGAACCCGCGCAGCCTGCCGCGCAGCGCGGCTGCGTACTCGCCCACCGGGAACGGGCCCGGCAGCGCGCTGTCGGGGATGCCCGCGGGCGACGGCAAGGCTGGCGAAGCTGGCGTGGACACGCAAATCAGCATAGGCGCTAGCATCGACGGCGATGCGCCGACACGAGCTCCCGCCCGGCTCCTGACCGACTCCCGTGGCCAAGCGCAATCCCGGCCGGCGCGGACGCTCGCGCAAGCGCCGTCCGAATCCGCAGCGTGAGCATGAGCCCGGGCAGCGCGCCGGCGAGCCGGGATCGCGCGCGAATGCGCCCGCGCAGCGCGGTGGATCGGCTGCCAGCCCGTCGCAGCGCGCCGCCGGCGCGCTGGGTGACCTGAAGGCCGTCGGCGATCGCCCGCAGGCGCCGTGGCATCCGCTGCCGCTGTCCGAGCTGCTGATCCTGGCCGGTGCGATCGGCGCGCTGGTGGCGTGGCTGCGGGGCGTCGAGAGCAACGGCGCGCTGCTGGGGGCGGGGATCGGCGCGGTTGTGCTGGGGACGATCGAGGTCACGCTGCGCGAGCATCTCAGCGGCTTTCGCTCGCACACGGCGATGCTGTCGGCGCTGCCCGCGATCGTGTTCCACTCGGTGGTCGTGGTGGCGGTGCTGGCGACGGCCAACCGCGCGCCCAGCTGGCTCAACCTCGCGCTGCTGCCGATCGACGTGGGACTCGTGGTCGTGTGCTTCAAACTGCTGCGCGCGCGCTACGTGGACGCGCGTCGCGAGCGGACGTTCGCGGGCCTGCGCTGAGCGGCAGCGCCAAGCGGCGTTAGAGCTTGAGCGAGGGCAGCGGCCGCTCGCCCTCGGCGGCGCCCTCGCCGCGCGTCTCGCCATCGAAGCCGAGCCGCTGCAGGCGCGCGATCTCGCGCTCGCCTTCCACGCGCGCCGGGTGCTCCGGCGGCAGGTCCGCGATCAGGTTGGCGATGCGGTTGCGCAGCTGCAGCGCGAAGTGCGGGGTGGAGGCGCCCATCAGCTGGCGCACGTCCACGACGCTCACGTCCTGGGCGCTGGCCTTGCGGCTCAGGCGTCTGGGGTCCTCGGCTTGGCTCAATCTCGCCTCTCTGCGATCGGCTGCGCTGCTTGCGACGCCGACACTATTCGACCTGCGACACGGACTGTTCTTCGGATGTGTGCGACTGCGGGCTGATCTCCAGCAGCGAGTCGAGTTCGGCCTGGATGATGCTGGAGATCGCACCTTCGCCGCCGATCAGCCAGCCGTGATTGTAGGCGCCCCGCACGGGCGGGAACTGGGGGTCGCTGTACGCGGGCTGGATGTCCGACAGGTAGGAGGCGAGCGCGGGCGGCACCTGTCCCGCGCTCGCGAGCAGCAGCAGCGGGCCGTAGTCGCCGCTGGCCGACAGCAGCGCGGCCGCGGGAGCGTCCAGCGGACGGCCGGCGTTCGCGAACACGAGCCCATGGCCGGGTTCTTTGACGCCCCAGCCGAACGCTCCGTCGGTGAAGCGCGCGACCTCGATCGAGTCCTGCGCGGCTTCGGAGCTGGCGCCGTCGCCGCTCGTGATCGTCTTGACCGTGCCGAACCCGCGCAGCTCCGCGAGCGTGTGGTGGCCGACCGCGCTGCTGTCGATCACGTAGATCGAGGGCCGGTGCAGGGCGCTGAGCACGGCGGCCGTCTGCGCGGGGACGCGCGCCGGCGTCACGAACAGGATCGGCGCGCCGCTCTCCGCCGCGAGACCCGCCGCGGGCATCGCCAGCGCCGCGGGCGTGTCGGCCGCGAGCACGATCACCTGATGCGGCGCGGCGCCTCCCGCGAGCGTCTGCGCCAACTGCTGAATGGCGGCGGCCGTGACCGTCGGTACGCCCACCCGAACGTCGTGCGTGAGGTAGCCGTCCGGCACCGCCGCCGCGGTGCCGATGCGGATCACCTGCGCGCCGTCCAGCGCGGGGTCCCCCAGCGGATGCACGGCCTCCAGCGTCTGCAGGGTGACCGCGGGCAGCGTTTCGCCTTCGCTGAACACGATCGGGGCGCCCGCGGGGGCGCTCGCGAGCACCGAGGCCGCCAGCGCGGGCAGCCGGTCGCGGTCGTTGACGAGCACCACCGCCAGCGGTCGCGTCGCCGCGGTGAGGCCGGGATACACGGCGCGCGCCACCGCGGCGGCGTCGGCGGCGACTTCGCTGCCGCCGAGACGCGTCGTGTTGCGCGTCGCCACGCTCACCGCTCCCTGCGGGGACACCGGCACGAGCTTGCGGGTCGGGCCGCCACCGGCCGATTCTTCGCCGCCCTTGCCGCAGCCGGCCACGCTCGCCGCGGCGAGCACCAGCATGGCCAGGAGCGGTCCCCGCGCGGCGCGCATGGCCGGCACACTAGCGATCCGGGGAAAAGCGCGGCATTTGCGGGAAAAGCTGCGAAAAGCGATGCACGTCCTGCAAGCGTCCTTGCACTCTGCTAGCGTCCTCGCCCGAATGCCGAGTCCTTGACCAGAAGTCAGGGAACGGGGGACCCAAGTTGTTGGGGCGAATCCCGCGGTAGGACACGTGAGAAGCGCAGGCTCTTTCAGCGCTAGCCCGTCAGCTAACCCCGCAGGCCGACGAAAGAGGTTGTGGCTGTGTGGACGCGTACCTGTAGCGCGATGGTCTGCAGCTTGTTGGTCGCGGCAGTGAGCGCCTCGAGTGCCCTCGCCAGCGGGACCGGCGGCGTCGCCGCCGCGGAACCGGCGACCAAAACGACCACCAAGCCCGCTACAGCGGTTCACCTGTTCCCCACGACCGCCAAGACGCCCAGCGTCGCCTACAAGGGCCCGGTCTACGAGAAGACCGCGACCGGCGAAGTCGTCGCCTACACGGCGCCGGCGAAAGCCAGCACCACGACGGGCACCGCCGCGAGCAGCACGGGCGGCATCGCCCCCGCAGCGGGCGAACCGGCCGAAAGCACGCTCGCGTCGAGCATCCCCGGCGAACTGACGACCGGCGACGGCATGACCTCTGCGACAGGCCCCACGCCGCGGCCGGAGCTGCTGGTCCCGGGCATCACCGCGCGCTTCGTCGACGGCCTGGCCGCAGCCCCGATGGGGGTTCCAGCGGCCGTCCAGCAGATCATCTGGGCCGGCAACGAGCTGATCGGGCTTCCCTATATCTATGGCGGCGGCCACGCCTCGTTCACCTCGCCCGGCTATGACTGCTCCGGAACGGTGTCCTTTGCGCTTCATGGCGCGGCCCTGCTCGTCACCCCGGAGGACTCCTCCGAATTCGAAGCCTGGGGCTCGCATGGCGCCGGGCGCTGGGTGGCGATCTTCTCCAACCCCGGCCACGCGTACATGACCGTGGCTGGCCTGCGTCTCGACACGAGCCCCGCGGAAGACCCCGCCGACCTGCAGGGTCCGCGCTGGCGTCCGTTGCGCCAGACCAACGGCGGCTTCGTCGTTCGTCACCCGCTCGGACTCTGACGCCGATCGCATCCGCAGGGCGAGCGCACCCGCATACGGACGGCGCCGCGTCGGCTACGCTTGACGGTGTTGGCCGAGCTCAGGTCGGTCGCCTCTCAGAACAGCAATAGGAGGATCAGATGGCCGGCTTGACAGGGCGCATGTCCACGGTGGTGAAGGCGAAGGTCTCGAAACTGCTGGATCGGGCCGAAGACCCGGCCGAGACGCTCGACTACAGCTACCAGAAGCAGGTCGAACAGCTGCAGAACGTCAAGAAGGGCATCGCCGACGTGGTGACCGCGAAGAAGCGCCTGCAGATGCAGGAGAGCTCGCTGCAGCAGAGCGTCGTAAAGCTCGACACGCAGGCCCGCCAGGCGCTCGCGGCCGGCAACGAACCGCTGGCGAAGACCGCGCTCGAACGCAAGAACGTCGCGCAGACCGAGCTCCAGGGTCTCGATACGCAGGTCGCGGAACTCGAAGACCAGCAGCAGAAGCTGACGGACTCCGAGCAGAAACTGCGCGCCAAGATCGAAGCATTCCGCACCAAGAAGGAGGTCATCAAGGCCCAGTACTCGGCGGCGGAGGCGCAGGTGCGGATCTCGGAGGCGGCCACCGGCGTGGGCGAGCAGATGGCCGACGTGGGCCTGGCGATGCAGCGCGCCGTCGACAAGACCGAAAACATGAAAGCGCGCGCGGACGCCGTCTCGGAGCTGGAAGCGGCGGGCACGTTCGACGACATCACGCAGCTGGGCGGCGGCGAAGACGACATCGACCGCCAGCTCAAGCAGCTCTCCAGCCAGCCGGCGGTCGACAACGAGCTGGAGAAGATGAAGAGCGAACTGGGGTCGGGTGCCCACCCACCCGCCCCCGCGCCGCAGATCGCGGCTGGCGGCGAGAGTGGCGGCGAGACCGCCGGCGACGCGCAGCCGAGCGAGACGGGGGGCCAGGCATGATCGTCCGCATCTCCGGCGAGGGCCAGTATCGACTCGACGACGCCGAGGCAGAGCGCGTGGACGAGCTGCGCAGCAAGGCGCTCGCGATCGTCGACAGCGGCAACGAGGACGGCTTCGCGGATGCTTTCGCGGCGCTGCTCGACTACGTGCGCGCCCAGGGCACCGCGTTGGGCGACGACGAGCTCGAGGGCTCGGACGTGATCCTGCCGCCGGCCGACTTCAGCTTCGACGAGGCCGGACGCGAGTTCACCGGCGAGGGCCTGATCCCGGACTGACACCGTTCGTTGGTGCCGCCGCCGACGCCGTATAGCCATAGTTATACGGCGCGTCGAAGGAGCAACACGGCCCGCACCCCCGGCGGTGTCCTCAGATCGGAATGCCCCACAAGGGGAACCAGCGCTCCAGTTCTGGCTCGATCGGCAGTTCCGAGGCCATCTGCGCCTTGATCTGCAGCTCGCGCTCGGTCGAGCGTTGCTGCGCCGCAGCATCACCGCCGGCGCCGGCGCCGGCGCCGGCGGGCACGAACGGGTACCAGTAGCCGCGCTTGTAGTTGTAGATGAAGTAGATGCGCTGCTTGCGCGCGTCCACGAACGCGAACACGGCGCACAGCAGCCGCGCCCCGTAGCCGGCCGTCTCGATCGAGCTGGACACTGCGTTGATGCCGACCGCCAGGTCTTCGACGCTGGGCGCGCCGTCGGGGTTGTGCAGCACCATCCAGCGGTAGCCGTAGCTGTCGTCCTCGGTCGAGACCTTGGTGCCGCTCTCGCTGCCGGTGGCGGTCACGACTTCTTCCATTTCGTGCAGCGTGCTTTCGAACTCGCTGGTGGCGAGCGCCTGGAAGACGATCGCGGCCTTGCCCGCCGGTTCGATCTGATGCTCGGCCTGCAGCGTCACGTACGCGGTCGCGATCGCGAACAGGCGATCGGGCGCCGGCCCCTTGACCTCGTGGCGGCCCGTGAGGATGTCGCGCAGGCCCACTGCTCAGGCGGTGCCCTGCAGCTGGGACTCCAGCCGCTCCAGCGCGGCCAGTCGCTGCTCGAGCGGCGGGTGGTCGGCGAAGATGTTCATCAGCGACTGCTTCGTGCGCGCGGGGACGATGAAGAATGCGCTCATGCCTTCCGCCCTGCGCAGATCCTGGCTCGGCACCCGCTCCATCGTGCCGCTGATCTTCAGCAGCGCCGAGGCGAGCGCGCTTGGCCGTCCCGTCAGCACCGCGGAGCCGCGGTCGGCGGCGAACTCGCGGTAGCGCGACAGCGCGCGCAGCAGTAGGAACGAGACCGCGTACACGATCACCGAGACGATCAGCACGAAGAGGATGCCCTCCTCCTCTTCGCGGCTGCCGCGGCCGTATCCGCCGCCGAAGCCGCCGCCGAAGAAGAACGTGAACTGGATGATCAGCGAGGCGAGCGTCGCGAAGAAGCTCGCGAGCGTCATCACCATCACGTCGCGGTTGATCACGTGCGTAAGCTCGTGTGCCATCACGCCTTCGAGCTCGGCGGGGGAGAGCAGGTCGAGGATCCCGCGCGTCGCGCACACGGTCGTCGACTTCTTGGAGCGCCCCATCGCGAATGCGTTCGGCATCGAGGTCTCCATCACGCACACGCGCGGCTTGGGCAGGTCTGCCTGCACGCATAGCCGTTCGATGATCCCGTGCAGCTCAGGCTCCTGTGCGGGCGTGACCTCCTTGACGCCCATCGTGCCCATCGCGATCTTGTCCGACGCGAACAGCTGCACGAGCAGCAGCGCGACCGCCACCACCACGATCAGGCCCGCGGCCGCGCCGGCGGCGAACAGCGCGCCGACGAACGCCACATACAGGAGCCCCAGCAGGAACATCGTCAGCAGCATCCGGGCCTGCAGTCCCGTGTCCCTGCCGAAGCTCGATCGTCTGGCCGCCATGACGCTGATTGTCGCAGAAGCGCTTACACGTGCCCTAAAGTTCGCGCGCGAGCGATGAAGCCCGACGTCGAACTGCTGGGGATCTCGATCAAGACGTTCGGCGTCGTGTTCGCGCTGGGCTTCCTCGCGTGCGGCGCCGTCGTCGCGCGCCGCCTGCGCGAGCTCGGCAGGCCGGTCGACTGGGCGTACGAGATCACGTTCGCCGCGCTGATCGGCGGCGTCGTCGGCGCGCGCGCCTACTACCTGATCCAGAACTACAGCCAGGTCGAACACGACCTGCTCGGCAGCATCTTCTCCGGCTCCGGGCTCGTTTGGTACGGCGGCGCGATCGGCGGCGCAATCGGGGTGATCGGATGGATGCGCTGGCGCGGTGTGCTCGAACTGCGGATCTTCGACATGTGCGCCACCGCGCTCGCGCTCGGCTACGCGATCGGCCGCATCGGCTGCCAGGTCGCAGGCGACGGCGACTACGGGATCCGCTCCAGCCTGCCGTGGGCTATGGGCTACCCGCACGGCACGCTGCCGACGCCGCCCGGCGTGCGCGTGCAGCCGACCCCCATCTACGAGACCGTCGCCATGTGCCTGCTCGCCTACGCGTTGTGGCAGCTGCGCGACCGCGTGCGCCCCGGGGTGGTGTTCGCGCTGTACCTGGTGGGCAGCGGGCTGGAGCGCTTCCTGGTGGAGTTCATCAGGCGCAACAAAGAGGTGCTCGTGGGGCTCACCGCGCCGCAGGTGGAGAGCCTCGTGCTGCTCGCGATCGGGCTGGCGTGGATCGGGCTGATGACGCGACGCCGAGGGATCTCCGGGCTGCGGCCGGACGCTGCGTGAGGGGTCGTGTCGCAGGTCCACGATCACCTCGACGAGTTGGTTCGGTCGCGCGGAGACTCGATTGAGCGGTCAGGCCACCAGCGGCGCGCATGTAGGAGATTCCACTTCACGCGGGTGCCGGGGGCCGAACGGGGCTGGAGTGCAATTGAGACACCGTCGTCTGCCGAGGCGCCTCACATCGCATCGAGATCGTCGAGTCGTGCACTGGCAAGTACCACCTTTTCACCGCGAATCGGAACGGCCTCGGCTTCGAGCAGGCGCCGCTGGCGCGCGCCCTTTGCGAGCGACCCGTCGGCGCGAACGACACGATGCCACGGCACGTCGGGCGAGTCGGTTCGACTCAGCACGGAACCCGCAAGGCGCGGTGCGCCCGGCGAGACGTCGCCGTAGGTGCGCACGTAGCCCGGGGGGATCGCACGCACGCGTCGCAGGATCGCCTCGGCTCTCGTCTGCTCCTCCACCGGCCGGATCGTGCCACAGAGCCGTGCGACCGCCCTGCTTTACTCCCCTCGCATGCCCGATGAGCAGCGGCCGGCGGTCCGCGGCGATTTCGAAGCATGGCTCGCACCCGATAACTTCGACGGCGAAGCTCGGCAGAGGCGCCCGTTGGGGGAGTTTCATGCGTGAGTTGGGGGCTGCCTCTGAGCGAGATCGCTCCGGCGGAACCCGCTGAACGCCGTCGACTGCCGCTTTCCGCGGTCGGCAGCGATAATCACCGTCGATGGCCACCGGCACCAGCCTCTCCAACGTCTTCCCCCTGGGCAGCCGCCTCAACGAGCGCGGTCGCCTCGAGGTGGGGGGCTGCGACACGATCGAGCTGGCGCGCGAGTTCGGCACGCCCGCGTACGTCGTCGCCGAGGACGATCTGCTCACACGCGCGCGGGCGTTCGTGCGGGCGGGCCGCGACGCCGGCCACGGCGACTTCCACGTGGTGTTCGCGTCCAAGGCGTTTCCGTGCACGGCCGTGCTGGCGCTGTTCGCGCGCGAGGGGCTGTGGTGCGACGCGGCCTCCGGCGGCGAGTTGTACCTGGCGCTGGAGTCGGGCTTTCGTCCGGAGCGGATCGTGCTGCACGGCAACGCCAAGTCGGAGGCCGAGCTGCGCATGGCGTTGCGTCACCGCGTGGGTGCGATCGTGGTCGACAACTTCGACGAGATCGACCGACTGCGCCAGCTCGTGGCCGAGGGCGAGCTGGCGGACCGCAGCGAGGGGCAGCCGGTGCTCGTGCGCGTGACCCCCGACGTCAAAGGAGACACCCACGAGAAGATCTCCACGGGGCAGGCCGACTCGAAGTTCGGCTTTGCGATGGCGCACGCCGGCGAGGCGATCGCGAGCCTGCGCGACGCCGAGGGGCTGTCGCTGTGCGGCGTGCACGCCCACATCGGCTCGCAGCTGCTCGAGCTGGAGCCGTTCCGCCGCGAGGCCGCCGAGCTCGCCAAGCTCGGCGACTTCCCGATGTGGGACCTCGGCGGCGGCCTCGGCGTGCAATACACCGAGCAGCAGCCCTCGCCGCCGACGATCGAGGAGTACGTCGGCGCGATCGTGCAGTCCGCGCACGCCGCCGGCATCGGCGCCGACAGCCGCCTGCTGATCGAGCCCGGCCGCGCGCTGTGCGCGAACGCGGCGGTGACGCTCTACACGGTCGAGAGCGTCAAGCAGAACGTGTCGCGCTGGGTGGCCGTCGATGGCGGCATGTCCGACAACATGCGCCCGATGCTCTACGGCGCCCCCTACGAAGCCCATGTCGCCGACCGCCTGGGCGGGGAGACCGAGTGCGTGCTCGCGGGCAAGCACTGCGAGTCGGGCGATGTGATCCTGCGCGACGCGCGACTCGCGGACCCGCGCGCGGGGGACGTGATCGTGACGCCCGCCACGGGCGCGTACGGTTACGCGATGGCGAGCAACTACAACGGCGTGCCGCGGGCGCCGGTGGTCTTCTGCCGTGACGGCGACGCGCGCGTGGTGGTCAGGCGCGAGCGCTACGAGGATCTGACGGCGCGCGATGTTGCGTAGGCAGGCGAGCACGCGCGATGGCGGCTGAACGGCCGATGTCCTCGCCTCCGTTCACCGTCGGCCTGCTCGGCCACGGCACCGTCGGCGCGGCGTTCGCCGTGCTGCTCGGGGAACGCGCCGACGAGATCGAACGCTTCAACGGCCGCAGGCCCGTGATCGGCGGCGTGCTGACGCGCAGCCGCGGCGACTTCCAGGAGATCCTCGACAGCTCCGATCTGCTCGTCGAGGTGATGGGCGGGATCGAACCCGCGCGCGGTTATCTGCTGGCCGCGATGCGTCTCGGCAAGGACGTCGTGACCGCCAACAAGCAGCTGCTCTCCCAGCACGGCGAGGAGCTCTTCGAGACGGCGCGCGAGCACGGCGTGCGGCTGCGCTTCGAGGCCGCCGTGGCGGGCGTCGTTCCGGTCGTGCGCGTGCTCGAGGAGTCGCTGTCGGCGACGCCGATCGAGCGCATCCACGGGATCGTCAACGGCACCACCAACTTCATCCTCACGGAGATGACCGCCGGCTCCACCTACGCTGAGGCGCTCGCGGAGGCGCAGCGCGTGGGCTACGCCGAGGCCGACCCCAGCGACGACGTCTCGGGCCGCGACGCCGCCGCCAAGATGGCGATCCTCGCGCGGCTCGCGTACGGCTCGCCTGTGCACCTCAACGACGTGCGCTACGAGGGCATCGAGCATCTGCACGGCGACGATCTCGAGTTCGCGCGCGAGCTCGGCCTGGGGCTCAAGCTGATCGGCACCGCCGAGCGCCGCCACGGCGGGCTGTCGGTGCGCGTGCATCCGGCGTTCCTGTATGCCGGACACCCGCTCGCGGGCGTGTCGGGACCGTTCAACGCGGTCACGATCGAGTCCGAGCCGATCACCGAGATCACCATCTCGGGACCCGGCGCCGGCGGCCGTCAGACCGCGAGCGCGGTGCTCGGCGACGTCGTCAGCGTGATGACCGGCGGCGCCCGTCCGCCCGCGCCGCCGCTGGCGCTGCCGCTGGTCGAGGACGTCGAGAGCGCGTTCTACCTGCACCTCGACGTGGCCGACCGGCCGGGTGTGCTCGCGACGGTCACTAAGGTGCTGGGCGAGCACGAGGTGTCGATCAAGTCCGTGGTGCAGCGCGGCATGGGGGAGCGTGCGCGCCTGGTGATGATCACCCACCCGGTGATCGAGTCTGGGCTGAGGATCGCGATCGAGCGGCTCGCCAGTTTCGACTTCGTGCGCTCCACCCCCAGGACAATCCGTGTGATCGAAGAGGAGTTCGTATGAGCCAGACGAGCATCAAGGTGCCGAAGATCGAAGGGATACCGCCGACGGGGGCGCACGTGCCGCTGATCGAGCGCTACCGCGAGCGGCTTCCGTTCGAGCTCGGCGACCCGCTCGTCAGCCTGCAGGAGGGCTCGACGCCGCTGCTGCGCGCGCCGCTGATCTCGGAGATGGTGGGCGCGACCGTGCGCCTGAAGCTCGAGGGCGCCAACCCGACGGGCTCGTTCAAGGATCGCGGCATGACCTGCGCCGTCTCCGCCGCCGTGCGCGACGGCGCCAAGGCCGTCATCTGCGCCTCCACCGGCAACACCGCGGCGAGCGCCGCTGCATATGCCGCCCGCGCCGGCATCACCTGCGCTGTGATCGTGCCGGACGGCAAGATCGCGCAGGGCAAGATGGCGCAGACGCTCATGCATGGGGCGCGCGTGATCTCGCTGAAGGGCAACTTCGACGAAGCGCTGACGCTCGTGCGCGAGCTCACCGACACGCACCCGATCGTGCTCGTCAACTCCGTCAACGAGTTCCGCATCGAAGGCCAGAAGACCGCCGCCTTCGAGATCCACGAGGGACTTGAAGGCGGCCTCGAAGCGCTGTGCATCCCCGTCGGCAACGCCGGCAACATCACCTCCTACTGGCGCGGCTTCCAGGAGCTGGGCGCCGCGCCGAAGATGTTCGGCTTCCAGGCCGAGGGCGCCGCGCCGCTCGTGCTCGGGCATCCCGTCGAGCATCCCGAAACGGTCGCAAGCGCGATCCGCATCGGAAACCCCGTGCGCTGGGAGGACGCGATGGCGGCGGCGACCGACTCGCGGGGCTCGATCCGTGTCGTCTCCGACGCCGAGATCCTGCACGCCTACCAGCTGCTCGCGTCCAGGGAAGGCATGTTCTGCGAGCCTGCCTCCGCCGCGTCCGTCGCGGGCCTGCTCAAGTACGGCGCGGACGGCGCTGAGCAGATCGCGTGCGTGCTTACGGGCCGCGGCCTCAAGGACCCCGAGACGGCGATCGCCAACAACGACGGCATGGTCATCTCGTGCGTGGCCGAGACGGCCGCGATCGAGGAAGCGGTTCTGGGTGATCCGTAAAAGGGTCGTGCGCGTGCCGGCGTCCTCGGCGAACCTCGGTCCAGGGTTCGACTGCATGGCCGCGGCGCTCGCGTTGATGCTCGAGGTCGAGGTGGAGGAGACCGGCGAGTTCGCCGTCGAGACCGACCTGCCGGTGGCGAGGGGCCGCGAGAACCTGTGTGTGCGCGCGTTCGAGCGGCTGCATCCCGCCGACGGCTTCACGTTCAGGATCAAGTCCGAGATCCCGCTGTCGGGCGGCCTCGGCTCCAGCGCGGCGGCGATCGTCGCCGGGCTGATGGCCGCCGACCATGTGTTCGAGCTGGACGCCGACCTGCTCGCGCTTGCGACCGAGCTCGAGGGCCATCCCGACAACGTCGCCGCGGCGCTGTACGGCGGCTTCGTGGTGTGCGCCGACGGGCAGGCCGTGCGCTTCGATCCGCCCACCGGCCTGGAGGCGCTCGCGGTTGTCCCCGAGGAGGCGGTGCGCACGCGCGCGGCGCGCGCCGCGCTGCCCGAGCAGGTGCCGATGGCCGACGCCGTGTTCAACGTCGCGCACGCGACGATGCTGACGCTGGGCCTGGCCAGCGGCGACTGGGATCTGGTGGCGCGCGGGCTCGACGATCGGCTGCACCAGCGCCAGCGCGCGAGCCTGTTCCCGCGCTCGTTCGAGCTCGCGGGCCGTGCGCGCGAGCTGGGGGCGCTGGGCGCGACGATCTCGGGCGCCGGCCCGACGGTGCTGGTGTGGTGCTTCTACGAGCAGACCGGCGCCGTCGCCGAGGCGCTCGCCCCGCTGATCGACGGCTGGGCGAGTCTGCTGCGCGTGTCCTTCGAGCTGCAGGGAGCCTACGTAGGCGAGCTCTGAGCGAGCCGCGCGAGACGCTCGCCGGCTCCGTTCAGCCCGTCCAGGCGCGCCAGCACCTCGGCCGCCAGCGCCAGGTAGTCGGCGCCCAGGTCCGGTCGGTGATCGAGGATCGAGCGTGCGCGCTCGGCCGACTCCGCGTATGCGATCGAGGTGCGGATCACCGAGTCGAACACCTGCTCGCCAAAGCGCTCCTTCAGCGAGACGAGCGCCTCGCGCGAGTGCACCGTGCGCATGTCCGCGAGGTTCAGCAGCACGCCGAGCAGCGTCAGCTGCGGGTTGAGGCTGTCGCGCGCCAGCTCCACCACCTCGATCGCCTGCTCGACGCCCTGCAGCGCGAAGTACTGCGCCTCCGCGGTGATCAGCGCGCGATCGGCCGCCACCAGCGCGTTCACGGTGAGCAGCCCCAGGGAGGGAGGGCAGTCGATCAGGATCACGTCGTAGGCGTCGGCCGTCTCGGCCAGCGCCCGCCTGAGCGTCAGCTCGCGGCCCATCTTGCCGCCCAGCATCAGCTCTGCCTCGGCGAGGCTCAGGTTGGCGGGGATGATGTCCTGGTGGATCGCCTCGCTCGCGCCCGCGCGCCCGGCGAGCACATCCGCGATCGTCGGCTCGACGTCCGTCGGCAGGTCGAAGTAGTCGGACAGGTTGCCCTGCGGATCGAGGTCGACCGCCAGCGTGCGCAGGCCGCTGCGCCGCAGCACGTCGGTGAGCGTGCGCACCGTTGTCGTCTTCCCGGTGCCACCCTTCTGCGAGAGCACGGCGATCGTGTGAGCCATCGTCGCAGCGATGTTACGCGCCGCAGCGCCCGCGCGTGCGCGCCACCGCGTCCTGCTCTGGCTCGCCTCAGACGATGGGGTGCAGTGAGCTCTGCCCGGCGTCGACGCCGACCGCGTCGACCTCCGCCGGCACGCTCATGAACATCAGCCGGTAGCGCCCCACGATGATCTCGTCGCCGTCCCGCAGTGCCTTGCCGTCGACGCGCGCGCCGTTGACGAACACGCCGTTGAGGCTGCGGTCGTCGAGCAGCCGCACGCCGTCGGGGTGGCGCACGATCAGCGCGTGCCGTCGCGACACCGTCGGGTCGTCGAAGCGCACGTCCGCGGCCAGGCTGCGGCCGATCCGGGTCCACTCGCGCGTCAGCGCGACCATCCGCACCTCGTCGTTCTCCTCGTAGCAGAGGTACTCGCCCGGCTCCTCGATCCTCGCTCGCGCCTGCGCGAGGTGCGCGTCGCGGTCCGGTTCGGGCGTCACCAGCAGCGTCGCTTCGTCGCTCTGCGCAGAGCTGGCGCCCGCGGACATCCGCACCGTGCTGAACAGCGACGCGCGAACGAAATCCCGTCCCCCGCAGCCGGGGCAGTCTCCGAGGTTCTCCGAGCCGTTGAGCGTGAGCGTGTAGGCGCAGTGGGTGCAGCGAAACGAGCCGCCTCCCACGAATGCTCCCGAAGTGACTGAGTTCATGCTGTGCTCCTCCCTCTGAGTTGCTGCCGGACTTGCTCCCGGGGGTCGCGCCCGGGGGGACGATCCTGCGGGTCGGGGGAAACTCGTGGCGATCATAACAAGGGTGTCAAGCGTGACTGGAGTTCTGAATAATCGTATCTTACGGGGGAAATCGGCACCGGCTCGCCTGCCACAGCCCCGGTAGGCCACTACCCGCACGGCGGCGAGCGCAAACGGTGACCATCGGTACTCGCGTGCCGGCCGGCAGGCGGGCTTGCGAGGGCAGGAGCGGGCGCGCAGGCGGCGAAATCAGGGACCCATGACGTCATCCTCAACCCACATCGAGCTGCTCGAGCGGGTGCTGCTGCGCCGCGGGGTCGGAGCGCTGGAGGCCGACCGGCACCGCTGCGCCGATTGCGGGCGCACGCCGCTGACCGGCGAGCACGTGCACCTCTACGCCGGGCGCGAGCAGCGGATCGTCTGCGAGCTGTGCCGTCCGCGCCACCGCGAGGCGCCCGTGGCCAGCGAGATCGTCAGGCACTGCGAGCACGGCCACGCCGTGCGGCTCACCGCGCGCGCGGCCTGAGCGGCGCCGCGCCGGCGCGCTGGCGGTCATTAGACTTGCGCTCCGCATGGATCCCGTGACCGTCTCGATCGTCGTCTCCGCTCCGCGCGAGCAGGTCTTCGACTACCTGCAGGACATCGCCAACCACCCCGAGTTCACCGACCACTACCTCGTCGACTGGCACCTGACGAGGATCGACAGCGTCGGCGCGGGCGCCGGCGCCCGCTTTCGCGTCAAGGCCCCCGGCAACCGCTTCAGCTGGGGCGACGTCACGTTCGCCGAGGTGCAGCGCCCCCATCGGATCGTGGAGGTCGGGCGCACCGGCAAGAACAACCGCATCCGCACGCTCGGCGTGTACGACCTCGCGCCCGCGTCCCACGGCTCGACGCGCGTGCAGTTCACGCTCGAGACCGTGCCTGCGACGCTGTCCGATCGGCTGCTCGAGGGGTTCGGCGCGCGCGCCTGGACAAGGCGCAAGAACAGGCGCGCCATGCACCGCCTGCGGCGGATCATCGAGCGCGGGGAGGGCCGCGGGAATCGCGTCACGGTCGCCGGCGGATAGACTGCCGCGTCGCATGTTCAGCCGCCGCCTGCGCAAGCTTCCCCTCGTCCTGCCCGCGCTGCTCGCCGTGCTCGCGCTGAGCGCCTGCGGCGACTCCCACACGCGCGTCACGACCGGCACCTACGCGGGCGAGTCGGGCGCCAACGCGCCGTACCTGGACGTCGGGCCGCTCGTCTACGAGATCCAGCTCTCGCGCGAGCTGAACCCCGCCAACAGCGAAGACGCCACATACCTGCAGGGCCTGACCGCCGCGCAGCGCAAGCTCGAACCGGGCCAGGAGTGGTTCGCGGTGTTCGTGCAGGTCTACAACAACAGCGACCAGCCGCACCCCGCGGCGACGAGCATGACGATCACAGACACACAGGAAAACAGCTACACGCCGATCGAACCGGGTGAGGTCAACCAGTTCGCCTACCGCGCGGGGACGGTCCAGCCCAAAAACCAGCTGCCGCTGCCCGGCACGATCGCCGACGACGATCCCGCTCAGGGCCAGGTGCTGCTCTACAAGATCCAGATCGTCTCGCTCGACAACCGGCCGCTCGTGCTCAAGATCCTCGACCCCGAAGACCCGAGCGAATCGGCATCCGCCGAGCTCGACGTCTGATCTGACGGCGTCTCGTCGCCCCCCGGGCGGTCAGTGTTCGTGTAGGCCCGCTTCGATCACTTCGCGGGCGACCGGCGCCGCGGTGTCGCCGCCGGCGCCGTCTTTGACGAGCAGCACGCACACGACGATCCGCGGGTGCAGGGCGGGCGCGAAGGCGGCGAACCACGCGTCGGTGTTGGCGGCTTCGCTTTCGGCGCCGCCGCTCTGACAGCCTTCCCCGTTCGCTTCATGCGATTCGCCGGCTTCGCCGGTGCCCGTTTCCGGGGCGGTGGCGGTGGTGCACGCGGTCTTGAGTTCGGCGGTGCCGGTCTTGCCGGCGACCGTCACCCCGGGGATCGCGGCGGACGTGCCCGTGCCCTCGCGCACGACGGCGATCATCAGGTGCCGCATCGTGCGGGCCACCGACGCGCTCATCACGCGCACGGCTGATCGGGGCGGGTCCGGCAGGAGCGTCGGCTCGGGCCGGCGCCCGCCGTCGGCGACGGTCGCGGCGACGGTGGCCATCTCCAGCGGGCTGGCCAGCACCTCGCCCTGCCCGATCGCCGTCGAGCCGAGGTCGAGTTCGCCCTGGATCTCGCTGGCAGGCGGCAGCGTGCTCTCGGCCGCGCCGACGATCCCCGGATCGTGGTTGAAGCCGAAGCGTTCCGCCATCGCCACCAGGCGCGTCGCGCCGAGCTTCACGCCCAGCGGGCTGAACACCGAGTTGCACGACACCGCAAACGCCAGTTCGAGCGAGCCGCCGCATTCCTCGCCGTGGGCGTTGTTCAGCTTGACGCCGTCGAGCGTGGCGAACGTCGCGTAGGGGAACACCGTGTGCTCGGTCGCGAGCCTGGCCGCCAGCACACCGGTCGTGGTGACCATCTTGAACGTCGATCCGGGCGGCTGCAGGCCGCTCAGACCGAGGCCGGCGACGGCCAGGACTTCGCCGTTGGGGCGCATCGCGACGACGCCGCCGAGCTGGCCTCCGAGCGCCGTTACGGCCGCGCGCTGCAGCGTCGGCGACACGGTCGTGCGGACCGGCGCCGCCGGCTGGGGCCTTGCGAACGCGAGCGGACGCGACCCGGCGAGCAGCTCGCCGCCGGGGGTGCCCCGCAGGCGGCTGTCGAGCGCCAGCTCGAGGCCGCTCAGGCCCACGATCGCCTGCGCCGGCAGCCCCTGTTCTTCGAGTGCCTGGCGGCGCGCGACCGGAATCGGGCCGACGGTCCCCAGCACCGAGTCCGCGATGCTGCCAAGCGGCGAGTCGCGCGTCGATTCGGCGGGCGCGTCGGTGACGTCGCCGGGCGCGGCTTCCGCCAGCACGCTGCCGTCACGCGCCAGCAGCGGCGCGCGGCGCGGCAGCGAGGTGACCCGGCTGAGCCGCTCGCCGGGGCGCATGCCGGGGAACGCGAGCGATGGCGACCACGCGATGCCCGGACCCTGCGCCGACCCGGCGGGCGCTTCGATCGGCAGCGTGAAGCTCAGCGAGAGCACGCCGAAGCGGCGCGTGTCGACGCGCACGGGCACCGTCACCGCGCCCGCATGCCCCCCGCGCGCGCGGCCGGCGACCCGCATCCGGGTAACGGTCGCGATCGTCAGCGCTTCCCGGTAGTCCCGCGCGAACTCGCTCACCGGCGTCGACTGCTTCGAGGAGGCGGTGACGTCTGAGTACATGCGCTCGTAGTCGCGCCGCGTCCACGCCGACACGAACTGGTCCGCGAGCGCGTAGCCGGGAGGCGCGCTGTGGCGCGTGCCGACGATCGCGCCGGTCGCGAAGGCGGCGACGGCCAGCACGAGGACGGGGCGCGCGCGTCGCATGCGCTGGTTGCGGCTTTCGGTCACAGAGCTTGTAGAACATGACAGGTGACTCAGCTGGATTGGCTCATCGTCGCGTTCGCGGCGATCCTCGCGATCTTCGGCTTCCGGCAGGGGTTCATCGTGGGGGTGCTGTCGTTCGGCGGATTCGCGCTCGGCGCGTTCCTCGGGACGCGGCTGGCGCCGCTGATCCTGCCGCAGGGCTCCGCCTCTCCGTATGCTCCCGCGTTCGGCCTGCTCGGGGCGCTGGTCGGCGGCGCGATCCTCGCGAGCGGCCTGGAGGGCGTCGGCTTCAGGCTGCGCCGCGTGCTGATCATCCCCGGCATGGGGCTGCTCGACGGCCTGCTCGGGGCGCTGCTCGGCTGCGTGCTGGCGATGGGCATCGTGTGGATCGTCGCCGCCGTCGCCGGGCAGACGCCCGGGCAGAGCCAGCTGCAGGCGGACATCCAGCGATCGGCGATCCTGCAGCGGCTCAACAAGGTGCTGCCGCCGTCCGGGCCGATCCTCAACGCGCTGTCGCGGCTTGACCCGATCCCCTCGATCAGCGGGCCTTCACCCGACGTCGCCGCGCCGCTGCCGGCGATCGCGCACGCGCCCGGAGTGGCGGCCGCCTCGCGCAGCGTCGTGCGCGTGGACGGCACCGCCTGCGGGCTCGCGATCGAGGGCTCCGGCTGGGTCGCGCAACCGGGCGTCGTGGTGACCAACGCGCACGTCGTCGCCGGCGAGACGGACACGAGCGTGGAGGTGGGCGGCAGCTCGCCAAGCCTGCCCGCCGAGGCGATCGCGTTCGAACCGCAGCGGGACCTCGCGGTGCTGCGCGTGCCCGAACTGAACCTGCCGTCGCTCGGCTTCGCCGCCGGCACCGCGTCGGGCACGCCCGGCGCGATCCTCGGCTACCCCGAGAACGGCCCGTTCGACGTGCAGCCGGGGCGCATCGGCACGACGCAGACGGTGGCCACCCAGAACGCCTACGGTCAGGGGCCGGTGTCGAGGCTGTTGACGCCGCTGCGCGGGCTGGTGCGGCCGGGCAACTCGGGCGGTCCGCTGGTGAACGTCGACGGGCAGGTGCTGACGACGGTGTTCGCCGCTACCGTCGACAGCCGCGTGCACGGCGGCTACGGCGTCGCCAACGAAACCGTCGCGAGCGTGCTGCACGAAGCCGACGCGCACGAGCGCGAAGGCGTGCAGGTGAGCACCGGGGCGTGCACCAGCGGCTGAGCCGGCGGCCCTCCTCCGGGTGTGCAGAACGTTCGCGCGCCGGCCGCCCGCTACGCTGACCGCCATGTCGAAGACGCTCCTGGTCGCCGAGAAGCCCTCCGTGGGGCAGGACCTCGCGCGCGTGCTGCCGGGACCGTTCAAGAAGCAGGAGGGCTTCCTGGAGGGCCCCGACCACGTGATCACGTGGGCCGTCGGGCATCTCGTGCAACTGGCCGAACCAGAAGCGTACGACGCCAAATACAAGAGCTGGCGCATGGCCGACCTGCCGATCGTGCCCGACCGCTTCAAACTCGAGGTCCGCGACGAGCGCTCGCGCAAGCAGATGTCCGTGGTCACCAAGCAGCTCGGCCGCGAGGACGTGGACGAGGTCGTCAACGCCTGCGACGCCGGCCGCGAGGGCGAGCTGATCTTCGCCTACCTGTTCGAGAAGGCCAAAGGCAAGAAGCCCGTCAAACGGCTGTGGCTGAACTCGATGACGAGCGCCGCGATGAAGTCCGCGCTGGAGTCGCTGCGCCCGGCGCAGGAGTTCGAGCGCCTGGAGGAGGCCGCGCGCTCGCGCTCGGAGGCAGACTGGATCGTCGGCATGAACGCCACCCGCGCGGCCACGATCCGGCTGCGCAGCTCCTTCGACGGAGCCGTCTCGCTCGGACGCGTGCAGACGCCCACGCTCGCGATCGTGGCGCGGCGCGAGGAGGAGATCAAGGCGTTCGTGCCCGAGCCGTACTGGCTGGTCGACGCGACTTTCGCAGCGGGGCCGCTGGAGGGCGAGTCCGCCGGCGAGCGCGTCTACATCGGCAACTACCAGGCCCCCGCCGGCAGCCCCGGCAACACCAAGGGCCCGCGCATCGGCACCGAGGAGGAGGCGCTCGCGATCGTCGCCGCCTGCGAAGGCCGACCGGGCACGATCACCAAGCTCGAGAAGAAAGAGCAGCGCGAGAAAGCGCCGATGCTGTACGACCTCACGACGCTGCAGCGCGAGGCCAACAACCGCTTCGGGTTCACCGCGAAACGCACGCTGGCGGCGGCGCAACGCCTGTACGAGGAGCACAAGGCGCTCACCTACCCGCGCACGAGCTCGCGCTACCTGACCACCGACATGGTCGAGGAGATCAAGCCGATCGCCGAGCTCGTCGGCGCGCACAAGGAGTACAGCAAAGGCGCCGAGTACGTCGTCGGCCTCGACGTGCTGCCGCTGACGCGCGTCGTCAACGACGAGAAGGTCACAGACCACCACGCGATCATCCCCACGCGCTCCGAGCACAACCTCGAGAAAATGGGCTCCGACGACCGGCGCATCTACGACATGGCGGTGCGGCGCTTCCTCGCCGTCTTCCACCCCGAGGCGGTGTTCGAGAACACGCGCGTGGAGACCACCGTCGTCGCCGCATCGTCTCCGCAGGCGGACGGCGGCGACGACGCCGGCAGCCATCTGTTCCGCACGCGCGGCAAGCTGCTGATCGTGCCGGGCTGGCGCGGCGTCTACGACGAGATCTCCGCCGACGCGAAAGCCGCGGAAGCGCAGGAGCGCGGCGACGACGAGGAGGAGACCGACCAGCAGCTGCCGCGGCTGCTCGCCGACGAGCAGGTGCAGACGCGCGAGCTGCGAAGCGCCCGCAAGGAAACCAAACCGCCGCGCCGCTACAGCGACGCGTCGCTGCTCGGCGCGATGGAGACCGCCGGCAAGCTCGTCGACGACGACGAGCTGCGCGAGGCCATGAAGGACTCCGGGATCGGCACGCCGGCGACGCGCGCGGCGATCATCGAGCGCCTGATCACCGTCGGCTACATCGAGCGCGACGGGCGCGCGCTGGTCGCCACCGAGAAGGGCCTCAACGTGATCCGCCTGCTCAACGAGCACGCGCTCACCTCTCCGGGCCTGACCGGCAGCTGGGAGCAGCGTCTCGGCAAGATCGAGCGCGGCGAGGACTCGCGCAAGCAGTTCATGAGCGACATCGCCGGCTTCGCGCAGGAGACCGTCAAAGAGCTCGACGAGACGCTCAAAGACGTGCGCATCCCGCGGGCGAAGCTCGGCCCGTGCCCCGTGTGCGGGCACGAGATCGTGGAGAACCGCAAGGGCTACTCGTGCTGGGCGCGCGACGATCCAGGTTGCGGCTTTGTGATCTGGAAGGCCAAAGCCGGCAAGACGCTGCCGATCGCGATCGCGCGCGAGCTGATCAGGAAGGGCTACACCGACCAGGCGGTGACGGGCTTTCGCGGGCGCAGCGGGCGCAGCTTCCGCGCGCACCTGGCGCTCGCCCAGACGGACGAGGGCCGATGGCGCGTCGAGTTCGACGAGCTGTGGGCGAAGGAGGGCGCCAAGCCGCCCGACGCCGAGGCTGGAGCCGAGGCGGAGGCCGAGACGGCCGGCGAGAAGGTCGAGGCCCGCAGCGCTGCGTAGCGTCGGGCGCTCGCGCCAGGATGGGCGGGCATGCCGATCACGCTGATCAGCGGCCCCGCCAACGCGGGCAAGGCCGAGCTGGTGATGGATGCCGTGCGGCGCCACGTGGCGCACGGTGAGGAGCCGCTGCTCGTCGTGCCCACGCGGGCCGACGCCGAGCACTACCTGCGCGAGCTCGCCGGCTCCGGCTCCGCGATGGGTGTGCGCGTGGAGCGCTTCGCCGGCCTGACCGCCGAGGCCGTGCGCCGCGCCGGGATCGCCGAGCCGCCGCTCGGCGCGGTCGCGCGCGAGCGCGTGCTGGAGGCGATCGCCGCCCGCGCCGGCGCCCCCTCGACGCCTGGGTTCGTGCGTGCGCTGGGGGAGGTGTTCGCCGAGCTGCAGGTCGCGCGTGTCACGCCACCGCGGCTCAGCCGCGCGCTCGCGAGCCTGTCCGGCGCACAGCCCGACGCGCAGCCGGGCGCGAGTGCCGGCGGCGCGGATGGCGCGGAGGCGCACGCCGCGGGGCTCGGGCCGCTGTTCGCCGAGTATCGCGCCACGCTCGGGCGGCTCGGGCGCGTGGACGCGGAGCAGCGCGCCGTGCGCGCGCTCGACGCCCTGCGCGAGCGGCCTGCCCTGTGGTCGCGCACGCCCGTGCTGTTCTACGGCTTCGACGACCTCACCAGGCTGCAGCTCGACGCGATCGAGACGCTCGGGCGCGTCGTCGACGCCGACGTCACCGTCTCGCTCGCGTACGAGCCCGGACGCACCGCGTTCGCAGGACGCGCCGCAAGCTTCCATGCGCTCGCACCGCTTGCGTCCGAGCAGCGCCAGCTGCCGCCGCGGGCTGAGCACTACGCGCGGCGCTCGCGCGGCGCGCTCAGCCATCTCGAGCGCTCGCTGTTCGAGCCGCGCGCGCCCGCCGCCGGCCGCGTCGAGCCGGGCGACGCCGTGCGGCTGCTCGAGGGCGGCGGCGAGCGCGCGGAGCTCGAGCTCGTCGCCGCGGAGATCGGCGCGCTGCTCGGCGAGGGGATGGCGCCCGCGGAGATCGCGGTGCTCGTGCGCGCCGGCGGCACCGATCCGGACCTGCTCGAAGAGGTTTTCTCGGCCTGCGCCATCCCGTTCGCGCTGCGGCGCCCGCACCCGTTCGCCGACTCCGCGATCGGCCGCGCGCTGATCGGGCTGTTGCGCTGCGTCCCCGCGCCGGAGCCCTCGCTCGCCGACACGCAGGCCGACGGCCCCGAGGAGGGCGCCGAGCCGCACGCCGGCGAGCTCGAGGACCTGCTCGCGTGGCTGCGTGCGCCAGGACTGCTCGCCCACGGCTCGGCACGCGGCGCCGGACCGACGCTCGCCGACCGCCTGGAGATCACCGCCCGTCGAGCCGGCGCCGCGAGCGCCGCGCAGGCCCGGGCGCTGTGGGAGGAGCGCAACTGGCCCCTGGAGGCGATCGACCGGCTGGCCGAGGCGCAGGCGCGCGGGCCGGGGGCGCTGTGCGAGCGCGCCGCGCGTGAGCTGTACTGGCTGTTCTGCGCTCCGCGGCGCGCCGCCGCCAGCGTGCTCGAGGCGGACGAGCTCGGCGAGGCGCAGGCGCTGGCCGCCGGGCGGCGTGCGCTCGGCGAGCTGCGCGAGCTGGCGCGGATGGCTTCAGCGCTCGCGCCGGCCACCGCGCGGGAGCTGGCGAGCACGCTGGGGCGGCTCGAGCTCGCGGGCGGCGCCGGCGGCGCCGAGGGTCCGGGCCAGGCGGCGGGCGCCGGCGCCGCGCCGGGCCCGCACGGGCAGGCCGGGGCGGTGGCGGTGCTCGACCCGCTGGCGCTGCGCGCGCGCCGGGTGCGGGTGCTGTTCGTGTGCGGGCTGCAGGAGGGCGTGTTCCCGGCGCGCGCGCGGCCGCAGCCGTTCCTGGGCGAGGAGGAGCGCCGGCGGCTGGCCGAGGTTTCGGGGCTGAGGCTGGGCGAGCAGGAGGACGTCCTGGCGGCCGAGCGCTACCTCCTTTACGCGGCAGTCTCGCGGCCGGAGGAGCGGCTGTATCTCAGCTGGCATGTGGCGGACGACGAAGGCGAGGCTACGTCGCGCTCGCTGTTCGTCGACGACGTCTGCGACCTGTTCTCCGAGGATCTGCGCGACGCGCGCCTGGAGCGGCCGCTGGGGGCGCTCGACGCGAGCCCTGCGCAGGTCGCGAGGGGCGGCGTCGCACAGGGCATGACGCCACGATCAACACCCGGCAAGCCGACCGCGGACGGCGTGTTGCATGACGAGCGGCTGCTCACCCAGCTGCGCGAGCACGTCTGGTCGCCGTCCTCGCTCGAGCGCTGGATCGGCTGTCCGGTCAGCTGGTTCGTGGAGCGGATGCTGCGCCCGGACGCGTTCGAGGCCGACCCCGAGCCGCTCGCCCGCGGCGGGCTCGCACACGCCGCGTTGAAGGCCACGCTCGAGCAGTTGCGCCTGGAGACGGGCTCCGCGCGGCTCACGCCCGCGAGCTTGCCCCGCGCGCGCGAGCTGCTCGCACGGGCGCTCGTCGAGAACGAGGCGCAGTATCAGCTGTCGGTGACGCCGGAGCGGCGCGTGGCGGTGCGCCGGCGCCTGCAGTGCGATCTCGAGCGCTACCTCGAGCACGCCGCCGACCCCGCCAGCCCGCTGGAGCCGCTGGAGCTGGAGCTCGGCTTCGGCTTCGCCGAGGGCGAACCGCTGGCGAGGGCGGGCGAGCCGGGGGAGGGGGAGGAGCTGCCGGCGCTGGATCTCGGCGGCGGCGTGCGGCTGCGCGGCAGGATCGACCGCGTCGACGTGGGCGAGCACGGCGAGGCGGTCGTGTACGACTACAAGGGCGGGCGCGCGCCAGCCGGCGCCCGCTGGGTCAAGGACGGCAGCGTGCAGGTGGCCCTGTACATGCGCGCCGTCGAGACGCTGCTGCGGCGGCCGATCGCCGGCGGGTTCTACCAGCCGCTCACCGGCGAGGACCTGCGCGCCCGCGGCGTGCTCGACGGCGACGCCGGGATCGAGTTGGACACCGTGCGCTCCGACGCGCTCGAGCACGACGAGCTGCGCGAGTTGCTCGATCAGACGGTGGCGCTCGCGCTCGAGGCCGCCGGCGAGGCCGGCCGCGGCGAGCTCGAGCCGAGACCGCACACGTGCGCGTTCCGCGGCGGCTGCATGTACCCCACGATCTGCCGGTGCGAGCGCTGATGAGCGCTCGCACGGACGGCGTCTCGCTCACCGAGGAGCAGCGGCACGCGGTCGCCCGCAGATCCGAGCCGCTGCTGCTGTCGGCGGCGGCCGGCAGCGGCAAGACCTCGGTGCTCGTGGAGCGCTTCGTGGCGGCCGTTCGCGACGATGGCATCGCGCCCGCGCGAATCCTCGCGATCACGTTCACCGAGCGCGCCGCGGGCGAGCTGAGGGCGCGCGTGCGCGACCGCCTGCTGGAGCTCGAGGAGCGCGAGGCGGCGCGCGACACGGAGGCCGCGTACGTGGGCACGTTCCACGGGTTCTGTGCGCGGCTGCTGCGCGTGCATCCACTCGCCGCCGGGCTCGACCCGGACTTCGCGATCCTCGACGAGGGGCTCGCCGGGCGTCTGCGCGAGCGGGCGTTCGCGCTCGCGCTGCGCGAGCTCCTGGCGGGCGGGCGCCGCGAGGCGGTGGACCTGCTGGCCGCCTACGGCGTCGACCGTGTGCGCGCGATGATCGAGCAGGCGCACGCGGAGCTGCGCAGCCGCGGGCAGCGGCTGCCACGGCTGCCGCCTGCGCAGCCGAGGTCGCGGCCCGATGGCGACGATGCCGACGGCGACGACTGCGACGGCGATGACGCCGGCCGCGCGCGCGAAATCGACGCCGACGCGGCGCGGGCGTGCGCGCTGCTGGACCAGCTGCTGCACGGCTTCGGCCGCGCCTACGAGCGTCTCAAGCGCGAGCGAGAGTCGGTGGACTTCGACGACCTGGAGTTGCTCGCGGGTGCGCTGCTGGCCGAGCGCGACGGCGTGCGCGCGGCGTGGTCGGAGCGCTTCGAGCTGCTGATGGTCGACGAGTTCCAGGACACCAACCCGCGCCAGCTTGCGATCCTCGGGGCGCTCGACCGCGGCAACCTGTTCACCGTGGGTGACGAGCTGCAATCGATCTACGGCTTCAGGCATGCTGACGTGAGCCTGTTCCGCGCGCGGCGCGCGAAGCTGGAGGAGATCGGCGCGAGCGTCCGCCTGACGCGCAACTTCCGCAGCCGCGAGTCGCTGCTGGGCGTCGTCAACGCCGTGTTCGCGGGGCGCTTCGGCGACTACGCGCCGCTCGTCGCCGGGCGCGACGAGGCTCCGGCTCCCGGGACGCAGCTCGGGCTGCGGACAGCGCCGCCGGCCGCGGCCGGCTCGACAGAGGAACCCTCCGTGGAGCTGCTGCTGACGGACGTCCGCGGCTGGGAGGAGCGCGAGGACCTGGCCGGGCCGATCGCCGCGGAGCTGCCGCACACGCAGCTCTGGCGCCAGGCGGAGGCCAGGCTGCTGGCCCAGCGGGTGGCCGAGCTGGTGCATGACGGGCACACGCGCGCCGGCGAGGTCGTGGTGCTGCTGCGCGCCAGCGGTGACCTCGAGGTGTTCGAGCGCGCTCTGCAGCTGCAGGGCCTGCGGACGCTCGCCGCCGTGGGCACGTTCTGGGGACACCAGCAGATCGGCGACCTGCTGTCATATCTGCGCGCGCTCGCCAACCCGCTGGACGAGCAGGCGCTGTATGCCGCGCTGGCCTCGCCGCTGGCGGGGTGCTCGCGCGACTGCCTGGCGCTGCTCGCGGGCGCCGCGCGGACGCAGCGGCGCGGGGTATGGGAGATCGCGCTCGCGGCTGCCGGCGGCGGGCCGGAGCTTGCGCTGGGGCTCGCCCCGGCCGACGACGCGGCGCTCGCGACCTTCTGCGCGCTGCTTCAGGACGAGCGCGCGCAGGCGGCCCGGCGAGAGCTCTCGGAGCTGATCGAGCGGGCGATCGACGCGAGCGGCTACCGCGAGCGCGTGCTCGGCCTGGACTGGCCCGAGCGCCGCTTGGCCAACGTGCACAAGCTGCTGCGCCTGGCACGGCGCTTCGAAGCGAGCGAGGGCCGCGACCTGCGCGGCTTCCTCGACCACGTCGAGTACCTCCAGCAGGCGGTCAAGGTCGAGCCGGACGCGCCCGTCGAGGGCGTCGAGCCCGACGCGGTGCGGCTGATGACGATCCACGCCGCCAAGGGGCTCGAGTTCTCCGTCGTGTGCGTCGCCGACCTCGGGCGCCAGCCCAATACGCAGACGCCCGACCTGCTCGTGGACGGCCAGCGCGTGGGGCTGCGGCTGATGCGCCTCGACGGCGCCCGCTCGAAGCCCGCGCTGGACTACGACGAGCTCGCCGGCGAGCGCCGCGCCGGCGAAGCCGAGGAGGAGGATCGGATCCTGTACGTGGCGATGACGCGCGCGCGCGAGCGCCTGCTGCTGAGCGGCGCGGTCGACTTCGCGCGCTGGCCGGAGTCGCGCCAGGCGCCGACGGCGATCTCGTGGCTTGCTCCGGCGCTGTCCGCTGAGCTCCCCGCGCTCGTCCGGGACGGGGCCGCGGCGGTACACGATCTGACGATCGGCGACGGCGCCGGCCTGACCGTTCGCTGCCGGCTGAACGCTCCTGCGACGGTCGGCGACGTACTCCGTCTCGAGCGCATCGGGCGCGTGGCGAGCCCGCCGGAGCAGCCCGTCGCGGGCGGGCAGCCCTTGGTGCATCCGGTCCCAAGTGGGCAGCCATCGGCGCAGCCGGTTGCGGGGGAACAGCTGTCGATCTGCGTCGAGGGCGGGGCGTCGCCGGCGCTGGCGCCGGCGCTCGCGGCCGCGACGCTCAGCTACACGTCGCTGAGCGAGCTCGAGCGCTGCGGCTACCGCTACTACCTCGAACGCGTGCTCGCGCTGCCGGAGGATCGCGCGGCAGCGCGCGCGGAGTCCCTTGGACACGAGGCGGAGTCCCCCGGACACGAGGGCCTGGAGGCGCGCGCGCGGGGGACGCTGGTCCACCGGCTGATGGAGCTGTACGACTTCGCGCGTCCGCGCCCAGTATCGCCGGCCGACGTGGCGCGCGCGGCGGCGGAGCTCGGCATGCGCGTGGCGGAGGGCGAGCGCGCCGCGATCGCGCGGCTGATCGACACGGCCGCGACGGTGGAGCTGGCGGACAGGCTCGCGCGCGCCAGGAGCGCACGGCGGGAGCATCCGTTCGCGTTCCCGGTGGGATCGAGCGGGCCGCTGATCACGGGCGTGATCGATCTTCTGGCGAGCGAGGCGGACGGCGGCGCGCTGGTGGTCGACTACAAGAGCGACCGGGTCGGCGCCGACTCCGACCTGGAGGCGGCGGTGGAAGGCGAGTACGGAGTCCAGCGCCTGCTGTACGCGCTGGCGGTGCTGCGTGGCGGAGCCGCGAGCGTGGAGGTGGTGCACTGGTTCTTGGAGCGCCCGCGCGAGTGGGTCAGCGCCCGCTATGCGGCGGCCGATCGCGACGGGCTCGAACGGAGGCTGGCGGAGCGCGTGGCACGCGCCGGCGAGCGCGGCTTCGCGGTCAGCGCGCAGCCCCACCGGGGCCTGTGCCTCACGTGCCCGGGGCGCGCCGGGCTGTGCTCGTGGGGCGAGCGCGAGACGCTGCGCGAGGAGCCCTGACAGCCGCGTTTTTGGCTCGCGCTCCGGTCCATTTACTTCGCGTAAGTCTGGTGGTTCGCGGAGCCGTTGCGCTGCTACGCTTTCCGCTCCGCCTCAGGTGCCCGCCTGCCGGCGCGACGGCGGGCATCCCCGAACGATGGACTGCCCGCCGCTGCTCGGGATGCACCGCCCCAAGGGAGCACTTCCATGAACTCGCACAACATGCAGCCGCCAAAGGCCGTCGGACTCTACGACCCCCGCTTCGAGCACGACGCATGCGGTGTGGGGATGGTTGCGCGACTGGACAACGTGCCGACGCACGAGGTGGTCACGCGGGCGATCACAGCGCTGGAGAACCTCGAGCACCGCGGCGCCACGGGCGCGGACCCGTGCACGGGCGATGGCGCCGGGATCCTGATGCAGATGCCCGACGAGCTGCTGCGCGCGGTGGTCGACTTCGAGCTGCCGCCGGCGGGCCGGTACGGCGTGCTGATGTGCTTCCTGCCGACCGAGCCGGCGGCGCGCGAGCGCCTCGAAGCGCTGTTGGAGCGGACGGTGCGCGCCGAGGGCCAGCGGCTGCTCGGCTGGCGCGACGTGCCGGTCGACGAGCGGCACATGGGCGAGGTGGCGGCGGCCTGCGCGCCGACGATCCGCCAGCTGTTCGTCGGCGCCGGCGAGGCACAGGCCAAGGACCAGGATGCCTTCGAGCGCAAGCTGTACGTGATCCGCCGCATCAGCGACCTGACGGCGGGCGAGCCCGGCCTGTACGTCACCTCCAGCTCCTCGCGCACGATCAACTACAAGGGCATGCTGATCAGCTACCAGCTGGGCAAGTTCTACAAGGACCTCAGCGACGAGCGCACCAAGAGCGCGCTCGCGCTGGTGCACTCGCGCTTCTCCACCAACACGTTCCCCAGCTGGGAGCTCGCACACCCGTACCGAGTGATCTGCCACAACGGCGAGATCAACACGGTGATGGGCAACGTCAACTGGATGCGCGCGCGCGAGTCGGAGCTGCGCAGCGAGCTGTTCGGCGCGGACCTGGAGAAGATCCTGCCGGTCGTGACGCCCGGCAACTCCGACTCGGCGACGTTCGACAACGTGCTCGAGCTGCTGATGCTCGCGGGGCGCTCGCTGCCGCACGCGGCGATGATGATGATCCCCGAGGCCTACCGCGACCGCGACGACCTGCCCGACTACCTGAAGGGCTTCTACGCGTTCCACTCGT
Source organism: Solirubrobacteraceae bacterium (assembly GCA_035483595.1). Lineage (GTDB taxonomy): Bacteria > Actinomycetota > Thermoleophilia > Solirubrobacterales > Solirubrobacteraceae > Palsa-744. The sequence goes on along the minus strand of DATHPU010000022.1, from coordinate 24,194 downwards.
GCATCATGGAGCCGTGGGACGGGCCCGCGTCGGTGGCGTTCACCGACGGGCGCGTGGTCGGCGCGACGCTCGACCGCAACGGCCTGCGTCCCGGGCGCTGGGTCGAGACGACCGACGGGCACGTGGTGCTCGGCTCGGAGTCGGGCCTGCTGGACATCCCGCCGGAGCAGATCCGGCGGCTGGGGCGCCTGCAGCCGGGCAAGCTGTTCCTCGTCGACCTCGAGCGCGGGCGCATCGTCGAGGACGAGGAGGTCAAGCGCGAGGTCTCGACGCTTCACCCCTACGGCGAGTGGTTCGCGCGCAACGCCGTGCCGTTCGCCGAGCTGCCGCCGTCGGAGCAGGTGACGCTGTCCGACCAGCCGCTGCACCTGCGCCAGCGCGCGTTCGGCTACTCGCAGGAGGACCTGCGCGTGCTGCTCGCGCCGATGGCGATCGACGGCGCCGAGCCGATCGGCTCGATGGGCAACGACCTCTCGCTGGCGGTGCTCTCCGACCAGGCGCCGCCGCTGTTCTCCTACTTCAAGCAGCTGTTCGCGCAGGTCACCAACCCGCCGATCGACCCGATCCGCGAGGAAATCGTGATGAGCCTGGCGACGAGCCTGGGCAACGAGCGCAACCTCTTCGACGAGACGCCCGAGCACGCGCACAAGCTCCTGCTGGACCAGCCGATCCTGCTCAATCGCGAGCTCGAGACGCTGCGCCACGTCGACCACGAGGTGTACGCGGCGCGCACGATCGACACCACCTGGCCCGTCGCGGAGGGGCCGCAGGGGATGAGCGACGCGATCGACCGGATCTGCCGCCAGGCGCGCGAGGCGATCGCCGAACGCGTCAACATCGTCATCCTCTCCGACCGCCAGATCGGCCCGCGCCGCGCGCCGATCCCCTCGCTGCTGGCGGCCGCCGCCGTGCACCACCACCTGGTGCTCGAGGGCACGCGCCTGCGCATCGGCATCATCCTCGAGTCGGGCGAGCCGCGCGAGGTGCACCACTTCGCGACGCTGATCGGCTACGGCGTCAGCGCCATCAACCCGTATCTGCTGCTGGAGACGCTCGACGAGCTGGTCGCCGAAGGCCGCGTCGTGCGCACCGGCGCGGACGGCGCGCAGGTCGCGCTCGACGCCGAGCAGGCGGCCCAGAACGTGGTCAAAGCGATCGGCAAAGGGCTGCTCAAGACGATCTCCAAGATGGGCATCTCGACGATCCAGTCCTATCGGGGAGCGCAGATCTTCGAGGCGGTGGGCCTGGAGAAGGCGCTGATCGACAAGCACTTCACGTACACGGCCTCGCGCGTCGGCGGCATCGGCATGGACGTGCTCGCGGTCGAGGCGCTCGAGCGCCACGCGCGCGCCTACCCCGCGGGTGGGCGGGCACTGGATCCGCTGCTGCCGGTCGGCGGCGTGTATGCGTGGCGCCGCGACGGCGAGCACCACATGTGGAATCCCGACACGATCGCGCTCGTGCAGCACGCGGTGCGGGCGGCCAACGGCGACGTGGCGGCGGCGCTGAAGGGCGAGGGCGAGGCGCTCGCGGCGGTGCGCGGCAGCGAGGCGTACGCCAAGTACCGCGAATACGCGGATGCGGTCAACGACGACGCGGCGCGCAAAGCGACGCTGCGTGGCCTCTTGCGGATCAGCGGCGGCGACGGCGAGGGCTCGCGCGCGGCGATCGCGCTCGAGGAGGTGGAGCCGGCGAGCGAGATCGTCAAGCGCTTCTGCACCGGCGCGATGAGCCTCGGCTCGATCTCGCGCGAGGCGCACGAGACGCTCGCGATCGCGATGAACCGCCTGGGCGGGCGCTCGAACACTGGCGAGGGCGGGGAGGACCCCGTGCGCTTCGCGCCGGACGCCAACGGCGACAGGCGGCGCTCGGCGATCAAGCAGGTCGCCTCGGGGCGCTTCGGCGTGACGATCCACTACCTGGTCAACGCGGACGAGCTGCAGATCAAGATGGCCCAGGGCGCCAAGCCCGGCGAGGGCGGGCAGCTGCCCGGTCACAAGGTGGACGCGTACATCGGCTCGATCCGCCACACGACTCCGGGCGTGGGCCTGATCTCGCCGCCGCCGCACCACGACATCTACTCGATCGAGGACCTCAAGCAGCTGATCTACGACCTGCGCTGCGCCAACCCGGGCGCGCAGGTGTCGGTCAAGCTCGTCTCCGAGGTGGGCGTCGGCACGGTCGCGGCGGGCGTGTCCAAGGCGAACGCCGACCGCGTGCTGATCGCCGGGCACGACGGCGGCACCGGCGCCTCGCCGCTGTCCTCGATCCAGGCGGCGGGCGTGCCGTGGGAGATCGGCCTGGCGGAGACGCAGCAGACGCTGCTGCTCAACAACCTGCGCTCGCGCATCGTCGTGCAGACCGACGGCCAGCTGAAGACCGGCCGCGATGTGGCGATCGCGGCGATGCTGGGCGCCGACGAGATGGGCTTCTCAACCGCGCCGCTGATCGCCACCGGCTGCATCATGATGCGCGCCTGCCATCTGAACACCTGCCCGGTGGGCATCGCGACGCAGGACCCGGAGCTGCGCAAGCGCTTCAAGGGCACCCCCGAGCACGTCGTCAACTTCTTCTTCTTCGTGGCGGAGGAAGTCCGCGAGATCCTCGCGTCGCTGGGCCTGCGAACGCTGGACGAGGCGATCGGGCGGGTTGACCTACTGGAGGCGCGCGCGGCGATCGAGCACTGGAAGGCGCGCGGCGTGGACCTGACGCACATCCTCACGAACGTGGAGTTGGATGAGGATCCCGCCCACCCCGCGCCGCGCCGGCGCGTGGAATCGCCGCCGGCGGTGCTCGACGACGCCCTGGACTGGGAGCTCGTGGAGCGCGCGCAGCCGGCGCTGAGGGAGCGCACCGGCCCCTCGGTCACGGGCGGGCGTGTCAAGCTCGAGCTGCCGATCCGCAACCGCAACCGCTGCGTCGGCGGCATCCTCTCCAGCCACATCGCCAAGAGCCACGGCGCCGAGGGCCTGCCGGAGGACTCGATCGTGGTCGACTTCGAGGGCTCGGCGGGCCAGAGCTTCGCCGGCTGGCTGGCGCCCGGCGTCACGTTCACGCTGCACGGAGACGCGCAGGACTACGCCGGCAAGGGCCTGTCGGGCGGGGTCTTCGCGATCCGCCCGCGCGAGGGCATGGGCGAGCACTTCGAGGCCGAGCACAATGTGATCGTCGGCAACACCGTGCTGTATGGCGCGACCGGCGGCAGGGCCTTCTTCCGGGGTCTCGCGGGCGAGCGCTTCGCGGTGCGCAACTCCGGCGCGTGGGCGGTCGTGGAGGGCATCGGCGACCACGGCTGCGAGTACATGACCGGCGGGCGCGTGGTCGTGCTGGGCCCCACCGGGCGCAACTTCGCGGCCGGCATGAGCGGCGGCGTCGCATACGTGCTCGACAAGGACGGGATGTTCCCCAAGCGCTGCAACATGGGCATGGTCGGCTTCGAGCAGCTCTCCGAGGCCGACGCGATCGAGCTGCGCGCGATGATCGAAGAGCACCAGCGCCGCACCGACTCGCCGGTGGCGGCGCGCGTGCTGAGCGAGTGGCAGCGGCTGCTCGACGCGGGCGCGTTCGTGAAGGTGATGCCGCACGACTACAAGCGCGTGCTGCGCGAGCTCGCCGAGGAAGAGGCGCTCGCGGCGCACGCCACGGAGAACGGCGCCGGGCCCGCGCAGGCGGACGCTTCGAGGCCGCTGGACGCAGTCGGTGGGACGGGCGCCTGATGGGCAAGCTCGGCGGCTTCCTGCAGATCGAGCGACATGGCATCCCGCAGCGGGATCCGCTCGAGCGCACGCACGACTACCACGAGTTCCTGCTGCCGCGCCCGGTCGAGGAGCTGCGCGAGCAGGGCGCCCGCTGCATGGACTGCGGCGTGCCGTTCTGCCACAACGGCTGCCCGCTGGGCAACCTGATCCCGGACTGGAACGACCTCGTCTACCGCGACCGCTTCGCCGACGCGATCGCGCAGCTGCACGCCACCAACAACTTCCCCGAGTTCACCGGGCGCCTGTGCCCGGCGCCGTGCGAGGCGTCGTGCGTGCTGGAGATCCGCGAGGGCGACGCGGTCACGATCAAACAGATCGAGAACGCGATCGTCAACCGCGCGTGGGAGGAGGGCTGGGTGATGCCGCAGCCGCCGCGCCGCGACCACGAAACCGGCCAGGCGGTGGCCGTCGTGGGCTCGGGGCCGGCGGGCATGGCCGTGGCGCAGCAGCTGCGCCGCGCGGGGCATCGCGTGACGCTGTTCGAGCGCGACGAGGCGATCGGCGGGCTGGTGCGCTTCGGCGTGCCCGACTTCAAGATCGAGAAGACCGTCGTGCAGCGGCGCGTCGAGCAGCTCGCCGCCGAGGGCGTGGAGATCCGCTGTGGCGTGGAGGTCGGCAGCGACGTCACCGTGCAGGATCTGCGCGACGGCTATGACGCGGTCGTGCTGGCCACCGGGTCGCGCGTCCCGCGCGATCTGCCCGTGCCGGGCCGCGAGCTCGACGGCGTGCACTTCGCGATGGACTACCTCTACCAGCGCAACCGCTGGGTGGCGCGCGAGCACGGTCCCGCTCCGAGTGTCGCGCAGCCCGCGATCGAGCGCGAGATCAGCGCCGCCGGCAAGGACGTGATCGTGATCGGCGGCGGCGACACGGGCGCGGACTGCGTCGGCAACTCGCTGCGCGAGGGCGCCCGCTCGGTGGCCCAGCTGGAGCTCCTGCCGGAGCCGCCCGCGCAGCGCCCCGACGATCGCACGCCTTGGCCGCAGTGGCCGCTCAAGTACCGCCTCAGCTATGCGATGGAGGAGGCGCGCAAGCTTGGCCTGGGCGAGCAGGACTACTCGGTGACGACGACCGCGTTCACCGACGACGGCAACGGCGCGCTCGCCAGCCTGCGGATCGCGCAGGCGGCGCCGCAGCCGCCGTTCGCGCCGCTGCCGGGCTCAGAGCGCGAGCTGCCGGCGCAGCTGGTGCTGCTGGCGATGGGCTTCCTGCACCCCGAGCAGGGGCTGCTGGACCAGCTCGGCGTCGAGAAGGACGACCGCGGCAACGTCAAGGCGGTCAAGCCCTACACGACGTCCGTGGACGGGGTGTTCGCGGCCGGCGACGCACGCCGCGGGCAGTCGCTGATCGTGTGGGCGATCAACGAGGGCCGCCAATGCGCGCGCATGGTCGACCGCTATCTGGCGGCGCGGCGACACGTGGCCGACGGGCATGCGCAGTACGCGCCCGAGGACGGCGGACTGGCCGGCCACGCGGACGCCGACGACGGCTCCGAGGGTCCGCCGCAGCACGTCGGCCCCGGCATCGCCGCCTCCGACAGCTAGGCTAGAGTTGAGGTGAACACGATGTCTGCAAATGGGCATCTGGCGGGCGACGGCGGGTCGGGCGGCTCGCGGCCGCCCAGGGTCTGCTTGATCGGCGCCGGCTCCTCGGGCATCACCGCGCTGAAGGCGCTGCACGAGCGCGGCGTCCCGTTCGACTGCTTCGAGAAGTCCGACCGCGTGGGCGGCAACTGGGTGTTCGAAAACCGCAACGGCATGTCGGCGGCCTACCGCGACCTGTTCATCAACACCTCGCGCCCGCGCATGGAGTACTCGGACTTCCCGATGCCCAACTCCTACCCCGACTTCCCGCACCACACCCAGATCGCGGCGTACTTCGAGTCCTACGTCGACCACTTCGGCCTGCGCGACCGGATCACGTTCGAGACCGGCGTCGAGCACGCCGAGCGCGACGAGCACGGTGTGTGGAGCGTCCGGCTCGACACCGGTGAGACGCGCACCTACGACGCGCTGATCGTCGCCAACGGCCACCACTGGAACCCGCGCTGGCCCGAACCGGCGTTCCCGGGGGCGGACGGCTTCACCGGCACGCAGCTGCATGCGCACTCCTACGTCGAGAACTCGATCTTCGCCGGCAAGCGCGTGGTGGTCCTCGGCATGGGCAACTCCGCGATGGACATCGCCGTCGAGTCCTCCTACGTGGCCGAGCGCACGTACCTGGCTGCGCGCCAGGGCGTGTGGATCATCCCCAAGTACGTGTTCGGCAAACCGGTCGACCAGATGCGCAACGATCCGCGCGTCCCGTTCAAGATCCGCCAGCGGATCATCCAGCAGGTCGTGCGCGCGTACGCCGGCCCGCCCGAGCGCTACGGCCTGCCCAAGCCCAGCCACCGCTTCGGCGAGGCCCACCCGACGGTCTCCGGGCGGATCCTCGACCGCATCCAGCACGGCACGATCGCGCCCAAGCCCAACATCGAGCGCTTCGACGGCTCGCGCGTGCGCTTCGCCGACGGCAGCGAGGTGGAGGCGGACGTGGTCGTGTACTGCACGGGCTACAAGATCACGTTCCCGTTCTTCGACGAGGACTTCATCTCCGCGCCAGACAACCACATCGAGCTGTTCAGGCGCGTCTTCCATCCGGACATCCCCAACGTGTTCTTCATCGGCCTGTTGCAGCCGCTCGGCGCGATCATGCCGCTCGCTGAGGCGCAGGGAGCATGGGTGGGCGACTACCTGGTAGGCGACTACGCGTTGCCGTCCAAAGCCGAGATGCGCGCCGATATCGGGGCCGACCAGGCGGCGATGCGCGCCCGCTACGTCGCCTCCAAGCGCCACACGATCCAGGTCGACTTCGAGGACTATCTGCACGCGCTGGCCAAGGAGCGGCATGCGGGCAGCGCACGCGCGCGCACAAACGGGTATATCCCACCGGCGTCATGCCGACCTTCTGCCGCCACAATCGCTTCGTAGAGCGCTGCCCGATCTGCAGCAGGACGTTGCCCGCCAGCCCGCCCACGGGATCAGCGCCGCGCGCCAAGAGCTCCAAGGCCCCCGGCCGCGCCCGTGCGGGCGACGGCCACCGCCAACGCGCGCGGGTCGAGAGCGTGCGCGTGCGCCGCGAGGGCCGCGCTGAGGACGACGGCTACCGCTCGGAGCTGGTGCTGGGCCTGCGCGCCGCCGCCGACGCGCTGCGGCTGGTCGAGGAGATCGCATTCGCGAACGGACGCCTGCTGGCGCTGGCGGCCGAGCCCGCCGGGCTGTACGGCGAGGCGCGCGCGCTCGCGCACGAGGACCTGGAGCGCGCCACGTGGACGTGCTTCTTGATCGCCTACCTGTGTCCGCTCGAGGGCGAGGACCCGTTCGCGGGCATCCGTCAAGCGCTCGCGACGCCGGCGGACGAGCTCCCCGACCTCGACGGCATTCCCCTGGGCCCGCGCAGCTCGCACGACCCGCGGCGCGGCGCCGACACCCTGATCGCCTACCGCCAGTGGGCCGCGCGCGGCGGGCAGGCGAGCGTCGCGGCGTCGGTGGCATCGCCCGAGGGCACGCAGGCGGCGGCGTTCACGGGCGATCCGGCGTGGAGCCCGGCGCGGCGCTTCGAGCGCGTGTTCGAGCGGCTCGCGCTGCCGGGGTTCGCGCGCATGGGCCGCTACGAGCTGCTGGTCGTGCTGGGGCGCCTGGGGCTGTACGAGCTGCGCCCCGACTCGCTTCACCTGGGCGGCGCGCGCGGGCTGTCGGCCGACGACCCCACGACGCTGGCGGCCAAGCGCGTGTTCGGCATCGGCGATCCGCTGCTGCTGGAGCGCCGCGCGACCGCGCTCGCACAGGACGCCTCGGTGCCGATCGAGACGCTCGACCTCGCGCTCGCCAACTGGCAGGTGGGCGAGCGCGCCACGCTGGGCTTCCCCGGCGACGCCCAGGACGGCGACTCCTACGAGCGCGCGGGCGCCGCGCTCGGGCTCTGATGCGCCCCAACCCGCGCTACGCGGTCGACGACGAGCGCGTCGTGCGGGCGCTGATCGAGGAGAACCCGTGGGCGACGATCGTCAGCGACGGCGAGGGCGGGCTCGTGGCGTCCCACTATCCGGTGCTGCTGGACGACGCGAGCGAGGAGCTCGCCGTGCTCACGCACGTGGGACGCCCCGACGAGCAGCTGCATCGCCTCGGCTCGCGCGAGATCCTGCTGATCGTGGCGGGACCCAACGGCTACATCTCGCCGAGCTGGTACAGCGAGCAGGCGACGCCGGTGCCGACATGGAACTTCAGCGTTGCCCACTGCCACGGCGTCCCCGAGATCCTGGATGCGGAGCGCAACCTGCAGGTGCTCGCCCGCCTGGTGGAGCGCTTCGAGCGGCGCGTGCAGGCGCCGGTGCTCCTCGACCGTCAGCTCGGCGCCCGCATCGCCGCCGGCACCGTGGGCGTGCGCGTGCCGATCGCGCGCTTCGTGTGCAAGGTGAAGATGAGCCAGGACAAGGACGCGCACAGCCAGCGGCAGGTCCTCGACGCGCTGTGCGCTCCCGGGCCGTACGCCAACCCGGCGCTCGCCGCGGAGATGCAAAGGGCCATCGGCGCGACGCCCACCCGTTTGGAGTAGCGGCTCGGCCGCGCAAAAGTGCCGTCCACACGGCCGCCTACAGTGCGCGCAGACAGTTGTTCCAAACCCCACGGGAGTTGCTGATGCCACTCTGTTTCATCGAGCCTCAGGACGCGATCCGCGTCATAGCCGAGTCCGTCGGGCGCGAGGCGCGCCGCCAGCTCGTGGGCGAGGTCGTGCGCGCGTGGGTGGACGACATCCCCGACCAGGAACTCTCGGTCCACTACGCCAAGGCCATCGCCGACCTCGACGAGGACGACCTGCACCTGCTGGCGGCATGGCACGCGTCGCTCGAGGTCGGCCAGCCGATCCCCAACACCGAGTTCCTCGTGGGCGTGTTCCCCAGTCTTGGCGAGAACCGGCGAGAGGCGCTCAAGATCGCGGCGGGCTTCCGCGGCGAGGAGGCCTTCCAGGCGGGCGTGGCCGAGGACCAGGCGCTCGACACGGTGCTCCCGCGCCTGTCCAACGAGCGGGCGATCGAGCTCGCCAACGAGTGCATCCAGCTGTATATGTGGGACCGCCTCGGCTGCGACAACTAGGACGCCGTGGGCCGGCGCGCTACGCTGGCAGCATGACCGAGACAGCCGCAGTGCCCACCGAGGAGGATGTGATGGATGCGCTGTCGAACGTGATCGACCCAGAGCTCGGGCTGGACTTCGTCGAGCTGGGGCTGATCTACGGGGTGGAGGTCGCGGAGGGCAACGTGCGCGTGACGTTCACGCTGACCACGCCCGGCTGCCCGATCGGCCCGCAGGTCAACGAACAGATCGAAGAGTTCGTGGGCGAACTGGACGGCGTCAAGACGGTCGAGTCCGAGATGGTGTTCACGCCGGCGTGGTCGCCCGAGATGATGAGCGAAGACGCCAAGTTCGCGCTCGGGTACTGAGCGGCTGCGACCCCCGCCTGGGAGCCGCAGCCGTCCTCATCGGTCTTCTACGCTTCAGCCTCCACTACTGCAGGCTGGCGCTGGCGGGTGCCGCCGCGGCCACGACGACGGCCGCAATCGCGGCGAGCGGCATCGCTCTGTTCTTCGGATGTGAGAGTTCCCTCTTCCTCGATCAATTCGTCATGTCCGGACTGAATCGAGCGATGGTAGCTCCCCGGATCTCACGCTTGGGGGAGGGGTAGCGTTATGGCTGTAGTGGTCCGCGAAGATCTGACGTTCTCGTGCGGGGGCGACACGTGCGCCGCATGGTTCTATCCCGCCGCGCGCGACGCGCCCGACAGCCCGATCGTGGTCATGGCTCATGGCCTGTCCGGTACGCGCCGCGACCGGCTGGGGGTCTTCGCCGAGCGCTTCGCGTCAGCGGGAATCGCGGCGCTCGTGTTCGATCACCGCGGCTTCGGGGACAGCGCCGGTGAGCCGGATCTGTTCCAGCCCGCACGACAGCTGGACGATTGGCGCGCCGCGATCGCGTTCGCCCGCTCGCTGCCGGGCGTCGACGCCGACCGCGTGGCGACATTCGGGTCCTCCATGGGCGGCGGCAACGCCCTCGCCGCGGCCGCCGACGATCCTCGCGTCGCGGCGGCAATCAGCCAGGTGCCGTTTCTGGACATGTGGCGCCAGGCCCACCGCGCCTCGCCCCGAGTGATGGCGAAGATGGTTCTCGCCGCCGTGCGTGGCGGCCATCTGCCCGCCGTGGGACAGCCGCACGAGGCGGCATTCATCAACGCGCCCGGCAGCGAGGCCGGCTGGCGCCATGTGGTGGCGATCGGCGAGGACTCACGCTGGCGGGATCGCGTGTCGGCGCGCTGGCTGCTCGGCCGCCCATACCGACCGGTGCGACACGCGGCGACGCTGCACTGCCCGTGGCTGGTGTGCGTGGGCGAGGCCGATCGGGTGGCAAAGCCCGGACCGGCGATCTCGGCCGCCAGGCGCGCGCCGCTGGGTGCGCTGCGCACTTACCCGGGCGTCGATCACTTCGACGTCTACGACGGACCGTGCCACGAGCTGGTGGTCGCCGACCAGCTGGCGTTCCTGCGCCGTCACCTGCTGGCAGCAGACGACGGCGCCGCAGAGGACGGCGCCGCAGAGGACGGCGCCGCAGACTAGACCGGAGCGGCCGCGGACTCGCGCGCGAGCCGCACCAGCGTGGCCAGTTCGTCGGCGATGTCCGCGCCGATCGAATCGATGTCCGGGAGCGCGTCGAAGTCGCCGAGCAGCCCGAAGTTCATCTGCCCGTTGTAGGACATGATCGCGATCGCCAGCGCGTGGTTCTCGGGTAGGAACGCCACCGGGATCGCGTGCAGCATCTCGCGTCCGAGCACGTACAGCGGAAACTGCGGGCCGGGCACGTTGGTGACGATCAGGTTGAACAGCCGTGTGGAGAAGTTCAGCCGCGAGGCCTGCGCGAGGATCGTCGGCGGCGCGAAGTTCTGCGCCCCCGAGATCACCTCCGCGCCGAGCGCCTGCTTGGACTCCTTGAGACCGTCCATCGCGTTCGAGACGAAGCGCAGCCGGTTGAGCGGGTCGCTGATGTAGATCGGCAGCGGTCCGCGCATCACCACGATGCGGTTGCCGCCCTCGTTGTGCTCGCCCTCGGTGCGCACCGACACGGGCACCAGCGCGCGCATCTCAACGCCCGCCGTGTGCCGGCCGCGGGAGATCAGGAACGAGCGCAGCGCGCCGGCCACGACCGCCAGCACGACGTCGTTGACGGTCGCGCCGAAGGCGTTCTTGACCGTCTTGAAGTCATCCAGTTGGCTGGTTATCCCGACGAACCGCCGGTGCGGCCCGATCGGCACATTCAGCGGGGTTTCCGGGGCGGGGTTCAGGCCCGCCCACGCAATCTCGCCGATGCCCTCGGCGGCCTCGCGCGCGTGCGAAAGCGCGCGCTCGGGGTGCGACAGCGCGTCGATCGCGCCCTCGGCGAGCGTGACGCCCGCGCGCACCGCGCCGAGCAGGCCGGCGGCGAGCAGATGCGCGGTCCCCGGTTCGGGGTGGGGCTGCCACGGACGCCCCGAGTAGTGGCTCTGTGGCGGATCGGGTGACAGGTCGAACAGCACCGTCGCCAGGTCGACGCCGGCGATGCCGTCGATCAGGGAGTGGTGGGTCTTGGTGATCAGCGCGAAGCGGTCGTCTTCCAGGCCCTCGATCAGCCACATCTCCCACAGCGGCTTGGTGCGATCGAGCTGCTGCGAGAAGATCCGCGCGGTCAGGTCCTGCAGCTGCTCCCACTGTCCGGGGGCGGGCAGCGCCGTGTGGCGCACGTGGTAGTCGAGGTTGAAGCTGGGGTCGTCGATCCACACCGGGCGTCCGCTGTCGAGCGCGGTGTACGCGAGCTTGTGGCGGTAGCGCGGGACCAGGTGGAGGCGCCGGCGGATCTGCTCGAGGAACTCCTCCATGCTCGGCGGCGGGCCTTCGATGATCGTCAGGCCGCCGATGTGCATGTGCGAGACGGCGCTCTCCTGATGCAGAAACGAGGCGTCTACCGGAGTCAGCCGGTCGAGGTGACGTTGGCTCATTGGGCTTAGCGTAGCGGGGCGCCCCCTACAATGACAGGCGTGTCCAACAGCGTCGAGAAGCTGCTGCTGGCGGCGCCCCGCGGCTACTGCGCTGGCGTCGACCGCGCGGTGCAGACAGTGCAGCGCGCGCTGCAGATCCACGGCGCGCCCGTGTACGTGCGCAAGGAGATCGTGCACAACAAGCACGTCGTCGAGCAGCTGCGCGAGCAGGGGGCGATCTTCGTGGACGAGCAGACCGAGGTGCCGGAGGGCGCGGTGTGCGTGTTCTCGGCGCACGGCGTCGCGCCCAGCGTGCGCGAGGGCGCAAGCGCGCGGGGCCTGCAGACGATCGACGCGACCTGCCCGCTGGTGACCAAGGTCCACCGCGAGGCCGTCCGCTTCGCCAAAGACGGCTACACGATCGTGCTCGTCGGCCACGGCGGCCACGAGGAGGTCGAAGGCACGATGGGCGAGGCGCCGGAGCAGATCGTGCTGGTCGAGAGCGAGCAGGACGTCGACGAGCTGCACGTCGAGGATCCCGAGCGGATCGCCTACGTCACCCAGACGACGCTCGCTGTGGATGAAACCAGCGCGATCCTCGAGCGCCTGCGCGAGCGCTTTCCCAAGATCGTCGGTCCCCGCACCGATGACATCTGCTACGCCACCACCAATCGCCAGGCCGCGGTCAAGCAGATGGCTGCGAGCTGCGATCTGATGCTGGTGATCGGCTCGCGCAACTCGTCCAACTCCGTGCGCCTGGTGGAGGTGGCGCGCGATTGCGGCACCGAGGCGTATCTGATCGACGCGGCGCGCGAGGTCAAGGAGGAGTGGCTGGAGGGCAGGCGCGTGGTGGGCATCTCCTCGGGTGCGAGCGCGCCGGAGGAGCTCGTCACCGAGCTTGTGGAGCTCTTCCGCGCGCGCGGCGTGAGCGACGTCTCCGAGTTCGACGTGATCCGCGAGGACGTGCGCTTCATGCTCCCCAAGCAGATACGCGAGGCGGTCGCGGGCGCCGCCCGCGCCGACGGCGTGGCCGGGGCAGCCTGATATCCACAGGCGGTGAAGCGGGGCTGCTGGCGCACGCTGGTGCGACCAGCCTGAGCGACCGGGGTCGTTCGTGCGCACGCTGATCGTCTCCGACCTGCACCTCGGCAGCCGCTCGGGCTCCGATCTGCTGCGCCGGGCGGAGCTGCGCGCGCCGCTGCTGGACGTGGTCGCGGACGTCGAGCGGGTGGTGCTGCTCGGTGACGTGCTGGAGCTCCGCCACGGTCCGATGCGAGACGCGATCGCTGCCGCGCGGCCGTTCTTCGAGGACCTCGGGCGTGCGCTGGCGGGTCGTGATCTGGTCGTGCTCGCCGGCAACCACGATCACGCGCTCGTCGACCCGTGGCTGGCGCGACGGGGCGAAGTGCAGGCGCCCCCGCCGCTGGGCGTGGAGCAGCTGCTGGAGCCGGCGCAGGCGTCGCCTGCGCTCGAGCGCATCGCGGGCTGGGTGGCGCCGGCGCGGATGCGCGTCGCCTACCCCGGCCTGTGGGTGCGCCCGGACGTGTATGCCACACACGGTCACTACCTCGACTCGCACCTGACGATCCCCACGCTCGAGCGCCTGACGGTGGGCGCGATGACGCGGCTGGTGGGCAAGCCTGCGAGCGCGTTCGATTGCGTCGGCGACTACGAGGCGGTGGGCGCGCCGATGTTCGCGTGGCGCGACAGCGTCGCCCGCGACGCTCCCACCGGCGCGGTGCTGAACGGCGCGACGACCATCGGCGCGTGGGACGCGCTCAGGGGCGCCGGCGCGACGCGCGGCGGTCGCGCCTGGCGAGCGCCGGTGCGCTGGCTGCGCAGCCGCGCGATCGTCGCGGGCTTCCCGCTGGCGGTGGCCGCGCTGAACCGCGCCGGGATCGGCCCGCTGAGCGCGAACATCTCGATGAGCGAGCTGCGTCGTGCGGGGCTGCGCGCGATGGGCGAGGTCGCCGCGCGCGTCGACCTCGGCGACGCGTACGTCGTCTTCGGTCATACGCACAGGCCGGGGCCGCTTCCCGGCGACGCGCCCGAGGAGTGGCTCGGGCGCGGCGGCGCGCGGCTCGTGAACGCCGGAAGCTGGACCTACTCGCGCGCGTTCGTCACGCCCACGCCCGGCGAGAGCCCGTATTGGCCGGGGACGTATGTGCTCGTCGAGGAGGACGGCCCGCCGGTGGTGACGCGCCTGCTGCTGGACCGCACGCTCGCACAGGTGGAACCGGGCCCTCCGCGCCCCGTGTCCTGATTCGGAACCGTTCCATCGAGTATTGTCCGGCTCGCTCCCATGGTGTTTCCCCTCCTATCATCGAGCGCGTTCGTCAGGCGAGTCCTGCGGTGAAGCAGGTGGCCAGGCAGCTGACGCCGGAACCGACGTGCATCTCGAGCGTTGCTGCGGTGTGACGCTCATGCTCCAGTAGCGGATACGCGCCGGGGTGTGTGACCGTGAGTTCGCGGCCGCCGGCCGCCTCGCCGCCGTTCACGAGCACCGCGCCGGCGCCGTCCAGCACCGCCCACACGCCGCCGGCCTCGTAGCGACCTGAGTAGACGCCCTGTTGGTCCTGGGTCTGGGGCGCCAGCGTTGCCTGCGGCGCGTCCTCCGGGCGCAGCGGCGCCAGCGGCTCGCGCTCGACGCCCAGCAGCTCCTGGATCGCCAGCTCGGTCTCCGCGTAGGCGCCCTCGCCGAAGTGGTAGTCGACCAGGCGCGCGCGGCCGTCGAACAGATACCGGGCTGGCCAGCCCTCGTTCTCGTACTCCTGCCACACCTCCAGCTCGCTGTCGATCAACACCGGATAGGAGATCTCCAGGCGCGCCACCGCATCTCTGACCGCCTGCTCGTCGCGCGAGCACTCGAAACCGGGGCAGTGCACGCCGATCACCCGCAGGCCCGCCGGCTCGTAGCGCTCGTGCCACGCCTTCATGTACGGCAGCGTGCGCAGCGAGTTGGGGCGGCAGAAGTCCCAGAACTCGACCAGCATCGGCCTGCCCTGCTGGATGATCGACTGCGGGCCGCCGTTCACCCACGGCAGCTTCGTCGGGAACAGCGGCGCGACGATGTTGTCTACCGGCGCTCTCAAGATCGAGCGCGCACTAGCCGATGCTGCCGACCATCTCCAACTGGATGAGACGGTTGAGCTCGACGGCGTACTCCATCGGCAGCTCCTTCGTCACCGGCTCGATGAAGCCGTTGACGATCATCGCCGCCGCCTCGTCCTCGGTGAAGCCGCGCGAGCCCATGTAGAACAGCTGGTCGTCCGATATGCGCCCCACGGTCGCCTCGTGCGCGACCGTCACGTTGGGGTTCTGGATCTGGATGTCCGGCCACGTGTCCGATTTCGATTCGCCGTCCATCATCAGGCCGTCGCACTGCACGCGCGCTTTCGAGCCTGAGGAGTTATGGCCCATCTTCACCAGGCCGCGGTAGCCCATGATGCCGCCGTCCTTGGAGATCGACTTGGCGAGGATGTTCGACGTCGTGTTCGGCGCCAGGTGCACGACCTTCGCGCCCGTGTCCTTGTGCACGCCCTTGCCCGCCACGCCGACGTTCAGGTGGTCGGCGCGCGCGCCCTCGCCCATCAGGAACGAGCCCGGGTACAGCATCACGTACTTGGCGCCCATCGAGCCGCCCACCCACTCGACCGTGCCCTCGGCCTCCACCACGGCGCGCTTGGTGTTGAGGTTGTAGACGTCCTTGGACCAGTTCTGCACGGTCGTGTAGCGCGCCTTGGCGCCCTCGTGCACAAAGATCTCCACCACTGCCGAGTGCATCGAGTTGACGCTGTAGGTCTGCGCGGTGCAGCCCTCGATGTAGTTCACCTCGGAGCCCTCGTCCGCGATGATCAGCGTGTGCTCGAAGGTGCCCTCGCCGGCGCCCTCCATGCGGAAGTACGACTGCAGCGGCAGGTCGCACTTGACGCCCTTGGGGATGTAGCAGAAGGCTCCACCCGACCACACCGCGCCGTGCAGCGCCGAGAACTTGTTGTCCTGCGCCGGCACGCACTTGGTCATGAAGTATTTCTGGACCAGCTCCGGGTACTCGGTGATGGCCGTGTCCATCGAGCAGAACAGGATCCCCTGCTTGGCGTACTCCTCCTTCAGGCCCTCGTACACCGGCTCCTGGCGCCACACGCCCACGACCCCCGCCAGGTGCTCGCGCTCGGCCTGCGGAATGCCCAGGTCCTCGTAGGTCTGCTTCATGTCCGCCGGCACGTCGTCCCAGCTGTTGAAGCGTCCCGCCGTGGGCGGCGAGTACAGGACGAGGTCGTCCAGGTTCAGGCCGCCCAGGTCCGGACCCCACGTCGGGATCGGCTTGCGTTCGAAGATCTCCAGCGATTTCAGGCGTTTGTCGGCCATCCAGTCGGGCTCGCCCTTGATCTTCGAGAGCTCCGTCACGACCTCGCGGGAGATGCCCTGGCGGGCGCGCAGTTGGCCCT
The DNA here is from genome assembly GCA_035483595.1 of Solirubrobacteraceae bacterium. Classification (GTDB taxonomy): domain Bacteria; phylum Actinomycetota; class Thermoleophilia; order Solirubrobacterales; family Solirubrobacteraceae; genus Palsa-744. Next base: position 7,948 of record DATHPU010000022.1, on the reverse strand, counting down.
GCTCGTCCTCGACGATCGGGCTTGGCTTGTCGATCTTCGTGCGGTCAATCGTGGCCATGAGGCTCCTCGCTGGCAGTCGCTTGTGAATCCTGTGCTCCGGAGTAGGAATTGTACCGAGCCCAGCGCTCGGAGCGGCGGCGCGGGGTAGCAGTCGCGTACGCTGCGAGGCCATGAGCCGCAGCGGGCGGCTTGCTACATTGCCGGCGTGTTCGGCTTGGACGCGTATGTCGAGCGAGTTGGCCTCAGCGGGCGTCCAGGTCTGGCGGAGCTGCATCGCGCGCACGTTACGTCGATTCCCTTCGAGAACCTCGACCCGCACGGCGGCCTGCCCGTGTCGCTCGAACTGGAGGATCTGCAGCGCAAGCTCGTCGGCGAGCGCCGCGGCGGCTACTGCTTCGAGCAGAACCTGCTGCTCAAAGGAGCCCTAGAGGCGCTCGGCGCGCAGGTCCAGCCGATGCTCGCACGCGTCAAGCTCGGGGCTCCGCCCGGTGTCGTGCGCCCGCGCACCCACCTCGTGCTGCGCGTTCAAGCGGACGGCGGGCAGTGGCTCGCCGACGCCGGATTCGGGCTCGGCACGCTGCCCGAGCCGATCCCGTTCGGTCCCGGCGATGTGCATGAGCTGTCCGGCTGGCGGTTTCGCATCGTCGAGGACGGCTTCGAACACATTCTGCAAACCGACAGCCGATCTGGATGGGTGGAGGTCTACGGCTTCATCCCGCAACCCGTTCCCATGAGCGACATTGAGGTGGCCAACTGGTTCACCTCCGCTCATCCCAAATCGCCGTTCGTCACCGGCCTGGTCGTCAGCACGCAGCGCCCGGACGGCACGCGCATCGACCTCAGGGACTGGAGCGGGCTCGCGCTCACCGAGCAGACGCCAGCCGGCGCCGACGTCACGCCCGTCTCGCGTGAGGAGATTCCGCACCTGCTCGAGACGCGCTTTGGCCTGCGCGGCTTCGCGCTCGACCGTGACGGTCGCGTGACTCGCGTCACCGAGTCAGCGCCCAGCGGCTGATCGTCACAGCCGCGCGTCGCTCGACCATCGACCGACGCGCCGGCTCGCGCCGACGCCGCTCAGGCCGGCCACGCGTTGTCGCCCGTCACCGCGCCGCGCACCACCTTCAGATTCAGCAGCGCGCACTTGCGCCGCGTCGCCGACACCGGGATGCCCAGCAGGTCGATCATCCAGTCCGCGTCCAGCTTGCCGATCTCCTCCAGCGTCATGCCCTTCAGCTCCTCCGACGCGATCGACGCCGACGCCTGCGAGATCGCGCAGCCGTGGCCATGGAAGCGGATGTCCTCAATGCGATCGTCCACCACGCGGATGTGCACGCCCAGCGCGTCGCCGCACAGCGGGTTGTGCTCCAGCGCCTCCAGGTCGTGCGGCTCCAGCTCGCCGAAGTTGCGCGGCTGCTTGTAGTGATCGAGGATGTAGTCGCGGTACAGGTCGTCCATCGAACTACCTAGCACTCGGCGACCGGTGTATGGACATGGCTATACAAAGGTTTCCCGCACACGGTGATGCGTCGCGCCTCACAGCCCGAACACCTCGCGGCCGGCCAGCAGCGCGTCGATCAGCGCGTCCACGTCCGACGCGTCGTTGTACACGCCCACGCTCGCCCGCGCCGTCGCGCTCACGCCCAGGCAGCGCATCAGCGGCTGCGCGCAGTGGTGGCCCGCGCGGATGCACACGCCGCCGCGATCGACCAGCTCGGCGACGTCGTGCGGGTGGATGCCCTCCAGCGTGAACGACGCCAGCCCGCCGCGGCGCTCCGCCGTGGGGGGGCCCACCACGCGCAGGCCCGGCACTGTCGCCAGGCGCTCCAGCAGGTACGCCGTCAGCGCCTGCTCGTGCGCGCGCACACGCTCCATCCCCAGCCCCTCCAGGTACTCCACCGCCGCGCCCAGGCCCACCGCCTCCGCGATCGGCGGCGTGCCCGCCTCGAACTTGTACGGCAGCTCGTTCCACGTCGCCGACTGGAAGTCAACCGACGAGATCATGTCGCCGCCCGTCAGGAACGGCTGCATCTCCTCCAGGATCGCGCGGCGTCCGTGCAGCACGCCGATGCCCGTCGGCCCCAGCGCCTTGTGTCCCGTCCACGCGTAGAAGTCCGCGCCCAGCGCCGCCACGTCCACCGGCATCTGCGGCACCGCCTGCGCGCCGTCCACCAGCGTCACCGCGCCAGCAGCGCGCGCCCGCGCAGTCATGCCCGCCACCGGGTTGATCGTGCCTAGCACGTTCGACACGTGCGCGAATGCCAACAGGCGCACGTCGCCGCGCGCCAGCTCCACGTCCAGCTGCTCCAGCGACAGCTCGCCGTGCTCGTCCACCTCCAGGTAGCGCAGCTCCGCGCCGCGTTCGCCGCACAGCACCTGCCACGGAACGATGTTCGCGTGGTGCTCCATCTGCGTGATCAGCACCGCGTCGCCCGCGCCAACGTTCGCGCGGCCCCATGCATACGCCACCAGGTTGATCGCCTCCGTCGCGTTCTTCGTGAAGATCGTCGTGTCGTGCTCTGCGCTCACGAACGCCGCCACGCGAGCGCGCGCGCCGTCGTACGCCGCGTCCGCCTCCTGCGCCAGCGCGTACACGCCGCGGTGCACGTTCGCGTTGTGTGTGCGCAGGTGCTCCGCCTGCGCGTCGATCACCACCGCCGGCTTCTGCGAGCTCGCCGCCGAGTCCAGGTAGATCAGCGGACGATCGCCGAAGGTCCGCGAGAAGATCGGGAAGTCACCGCGCACGCCCGCCCGACCTCCGGAGGAGGTCTCTATAAAGAGGTCGTTCTCAGCGACTGGTGGCATACGCCTCGATGTCCGCGCGTGCCGCCGCCAGCTTCCGCTCGATCCGCTCGCGCACCAGCTGCTCCAGCGCCTCGTCCTGCAGCTCCGCGATCAGCGGCTCGAAGAAGCCCTCCACGATCACTCGCACCGCCGCCGCGCGGTCAAGGCCCCGCGTCTGCATGTAGAAGATTGCCGTCTCGTCCAGCTCGCCCACCGTGCCGCCGTGCGACGCCGACACGTCATCAGCCGACACCAGCACCGACGGGATCGCGTCAACGCGCGCCTTCGGCGACAGCATCATCGTGTGGATCTGCAGGTACGTGTGCGTCTGCTGCGCACCCGGGTCGATTTTGATCAGGCCCTCGAAGCTCGCGCGGCTCTCGCCCGTCGCCGTGCCGCGCCAGTGCACGTCGCCGCCCGACGGGCCCGTCTCGTGCAGGTCCACCGCGAACACGTCCAGGTGCTCGTGCTGCTCCGCGAAGAACACGCCGCGGAACGCCATGTCGCCGCCTTTCTCCATCACCGCCAGCTCCAGGTGCTGGCGCACCAGGTGGCCGCCCAGCAGCGCCGGCAGCCAGTGGCAGTACGCGTCGCGGCCCACGCCCACGAAGCGCGTCGACACGTCGTACACCTCTCCCTGGCCCCAATCCTGGAACTGCGCCAAGCGGCAGCGCGCGCCGTCCTGCAGATACAGCTCGAACGCGTTCGCGTGCAGCGCCTGCCCTGTGAAGTCCTCCGCCACGTCGTACTCGTGCACGCGGAACTCGCTCGTCGCGCCGCCAACCACCAGCGTGCGCCCGTACTGCGCCACGCCCGGCCGGTCGATCGCGTACACGATCTCAAACGGCTCCTCCACCACCACGCCCTGCGGCACGTACAGGAACACGCCGCCCGTCCACAACGCCGCGTTCGCCGCCTCCAGCTTGTGGCGGTCGATCGGCAGGCGCTTGCAGAACCACTCCGACGCCAGCTCTCTGTGCTGCTCAAACGCCTGCTCCAGCGAGCACAGGATCACGCCGCGCTCCGCAAGCGCCTCCTCCAGCTCCACGTGCACCACCGCGCCCGCGCTCTGCACGATCCGCCCCGCGCGCGCTGCGCCCGGCAGCGTGCGCGTCACCACGTCCGGCACGCCGTCCTCCGTCACGCTCGTCTCCAGCGCATCCAGATCCAGCGTCTGCACGCTCGTCGACCAAAAGCCCGAGCGCCGCCATACCGGCAGCTCCAGCTCCTCGTACGCGCGCAGCGCCGCCTCGCGCAGCTCCGCCAGCGTGCGCTTGCCGCCCGCACCCGCGCCCGCCAGCGCGTGATACAGGGTCGCCTCGCGATGGCGGCCCGGCTTGACCACGACCGGGGCTGCGCCGTTGGTCGCGGCGCCGTTGCTCGTCCCCTCTCCCGGCTCAGACACCGCTGGCACCGGCTGCGGCAGCAACCTCCTGGCGGATCTGGTCATAGCCCTCGCGCTCCAGGCGTTCCACCAGCTCCACGCCGCCCTCCAGCACCATCCGACCGTCCATCAGGATGTGCACGAACTGCGGCTGCACGTAGTGCAGGATCCGCTGGTAGTGCGTGATGATCAGCGCGCCCAGCCCCTGCTCGTCGTGCAGCTTCTGCACGCCCTCCGCCACCGTGCGCAGCGCGTCGATGTCAAGGCCCGAGTCCGTCTCGTCGAGGATCGCCACGTCCGGTTTGAGCATCGCCATCTGCAGGATCTCCGCGCGCTTCTTCTCGCCGCCCGAGAACCCGTCGTTGAGGTGGCGCGAGGTGAACGTGCGATCGACGTCGAGCAGCTCGATCGCATGCTGCAGTTGGTTGCGGAACTCCTTCACCTGGATCGGCTCCTCCTGCTTGGCGTTGATCGCCATGCGCAGGAAGTTCGCGACAGACACGCCCGGGATCGAGACCGGGTACTGGAACGCCAGGAACAACCCGGCCTTCGCGCGGTCGTGCGGCTCGGCCTCCGTGATGTCCTCGCCCTTGAACGTGATCGTGCCCTGCGTGATCTCGTATGTGGGGTGGCCGAGCAGCGTGCTCGCCAGCGTCGACTTGCCCGAGCCGTTGGGTCCCATCAGCGCGTGGATCTCGCCGCGCGAGATGTCCAGGTCGACGCCCTTGAGGATCTCGCGCTCCTCGATGCGTACGTGCAGGTCTCTGATCTCTAGGTCAGCCATGTTCGCTTTTCAGGCTCCAGTCGTGAGGGTTTGTGTTTGCGTGTCGATCCACGTGCCCGGAAGCATCGGGCCGTCTGCGAGCGCAGGGGATAGGACGAGGTCGGCAAGCGTCGTCTGCTGAAGCGTGTCCACGATCGCGTAGCGGACCTTCGTCCACAACAGCTTCGTCGGGCACACGTGGTCAGGGTCTGACTCGCGCGAGCAGACGATCCTTCCGTCTGAGGCCTCCGAGATGCACTCGATCGGCGCGATCGACCCCTCCAGCGCCTCGACGACCTCGGCCATCGTGATCTCAACTGCAGAGCGCGCGAGCATGTAGCCGCCGCGCGAGCCGCGCTTGGAGTCGACCAGGCCCGCCTTGCGCAGGCGTGCCACGAGGTGCTCCAGATATGCCAGCGGCAGGCCGTCGTGCTCCGCGATCTCCGCCAGCGGGATCGGGTCATCGCCGGCTCGCCGAGCCAGCTCGACCATCACGCGCACGCCGTACTCGGCCTTGGTTGAGAACATCATCGTTTCGAATACCTACCTGGGCGCTAGGGTATCAACGCGCCAGTGGACTCAAGCGTTCACGCGCAGCTGGTCGACCTTGCCGGTAAGGGGTTGCCTCCGGTCCCGTGAGGGAGAAGGGCGAGGAAGTAGACCCGGGGCGTCCTACCAGCTGCCATACGGCTTCATGCTTCGAGCAGCTTGCCTACGTCGTGCGCGAGCGCTTCCGGCGTCAGCTGTTCGAGCTGGAAGATCACCCGCTCGTGTCCGTCTCGGTCGATCACGAAGACCGAGGTCGAGCGTGCGAAGGCGGCATGTCCAGCGCTCGCCGGTAGCACGCGAAAGGCGTGCCAGACCCGGCGCAGCTGCGCCTGCGTGCCGCTGAGCCAGCGCACGCGGCCCGTAAGCGAGGTCTGGGCGAGGAAGTGCGCGACGTGCGCCGGCGTGTCGGCTTGGGGGTCGGCGCTGATCACGAGCACCGGCACCGCCTGCGGCAGTTCGTCGAGCGCGCCGCGGATCTGCTGGGCGATCACGACGCATGTCGCGCCGCAGTTCGAGGATAGGAACGCAACCACGATGACCTGGCCCGGATAGCTGCTCAGCGAGGCCGGCGCGCCGCGCTCATCGCGCAGCGTGAAAGCCGGGGGGGTGACGCCCGGCGGCAGCGCAGCGCCGTCGAAGCCCGACGAGCCAGTCGTCGACGTCGGTGCGGGGCCTCCTGATGTCGAGCTGTCCGAGTCATGCGACGAGGCGCCACCGCATCCAGCGCTGCTCGCGAGCAGTGCGCAGGCCAATATCGCCGGCACGCAGCGAAGCGCGCGAGGGGTGGTCCTGGGCACCTGCGCAGCGTATTTCAAGGGCTTCGGCGGTGGTGCAGGGGCCATCTGGGTGGCGCTCGATCGGCGCTATACTTTGTGAAGTCAATAAAACCCGACCGTGGTTTAGGAGTTTCACGATGAGTCCCTCTGGAGTTGAGCTTCTCCGCGAAATCAAGAGTCGGATCGAGGAGATCGATCCCTCGAAGGTGCACGAGCTGGTGGACGAGGGCGTCGCCATCATCGACGTGCGCGAGACAGAGGAGTTCGGCGCCGGGCATCTGCCAGGGGCCAAGCACGTCCCCAAGAGCTATCTCGAGAGCCGCATCGAGGGCGTCGTCCAAGATCGGGACGCGCAGATCGTGCTCTATTGCCAGTCCGGCAACCGCTCCGCGTGGGCCGCGCGCACGCTCGAAGAGGACCTCGGCTACACGAACGTCTCCTCGATGACAGGCGGCATCACGTTGTGGAAGGACCGCGGCTACGAGGTCGACGTTCCGCGTTCGCTGACAGCAGAACAGCGCGAGCGCTACTCGCGCCACATGCTTGTGCCCGAGATTGGCATCGAGGGCCAGCAGAAGCTGCTCGACGCGAAGGTACTGCTGCTCGGGGCAGGCGGCCTCGGTTCTCCGACCGCGCTCTATCTGGCTGCAGCCGGCGTCGGCACGATTGGCATCGTCGACGACGACGTCGTCGACCTATCAAATCTCCAACGACAGGTGATCCACGACACCGCCGGGATCGGTACGCCGAAGGTCGACTCCGCCGAGCAGGCGATCCACGCGCTCAACCCCGACGTGAACGTCGTCAAGTACCCCGTGCGGATCGACGCCACGAACATCGTCGAGATCATCGAGGGGTACGACGTGATCGTCGACGGCGTCGACAACTTCCCCACGCGCTACCTGCTCAACGATGCGACCGTGCGCTTGAAGATCCCCGTCGTGTCCGCCTCGATCCTCGGCTTCGACGGGCAGCTGTCCGTGTTCAAGCCCTACGAGGGCCCGTGCTACCGCTGCCTGTTCCGCGAGCCGCCGCCCGCCGAGCTCGCACCGTCATGCGGTGCCAACGGCGTGCTCGGCGTGCTCCCCGGCACGATGGGCCTGCTGCAGGCAACCGAGGTCGTCAAGCTGATCGTCGGCATCGGCGAGCCCGCAATCGGGCGCCTCCTGCTCTACGACGCGCTCGGCGCGACGCTGACCGAGGTCAAGGTCCACCGTGATCCTGAGTGCCCGATCTGCTCGCGCGATCCCGACGAGATCCGCGACGACGAGCTCGGCGTGTTCCCCGACTACGAGGCGTTCTGCGCCGCAGCCGGCTAGTCGGTAGTCTCGCGCCGAGCGTCATGGCCACGATCAAGATCCCACCTGTGCTGCGTGCATCCGTCGGCGGCGAGAAGACGATCAGCGCCTCCGGCGAGAACGTCGGCGACGTGCTCAAAGACCTCGCCGCCAATCACCCAGCCACGCAGGACCAGCTGTTCTCCGCCGACGGCGAGCTCAACCGCTACGTCAACGTCTATCTCAACGACGAGGACGTGCGCGTGCTCGACGGGTTGGACACCGCCGTCGGCGAGTCCGACACGTTGGTAATCCTGCCGGCGATGGCCGGCGGCGCCTCTTCGTCGGACTGACCGCTCACGCCGCCGGCGAGAGCCCTTCGCCTGCCGGCTGCGAGCGTGGATTGACCTCGCCGGCC